>CAYRZQ010000021.1:0-64181 GCA_964428835.1 uncultured Comamonadaceae bacterium
TACTAGCCTACTAGCCTACTAGCCTACTAGCCTACTAGCCTACTAGCCTACTAGCACCACCACTCCCTTCAAGTACTCCCCTTCAGGATGGAAGGCGCTGATGGGGTGGTCTGCGGGTTGGTGCAGTTGGTGTAAAATTTTCACATCACGCTTGGCGGCGATTGCTGCGGCGATTACTGTATTTGTAAAAAGCTGTTTATCGACCGCTTGTGAGCAAGAGAAGGTAAAAATAATTCCTCCCGGTTTGATCTGACGCATGGCCGCTTCATTGATGCGCAAATAGCCTTGTACAGCCTTGTGTCGAGCACTGAGATGCTTGGCGAACGCAGGCGGATCGAGCACAATCACGTCATAATCGACGTCAATATTTTTCAAGTATTCGACAGCATCTGCTTTGATAACCGAATGTTTGTTCGGGTCGATATTGTTGAGTCGAATATTTTCTTCTGTTAGTTCTAATGCCTTTTGGCTGCTATCGAGGCTGTGAACGAGTGTGGCACCGCCCTTAAGCGCATACACAGAGAAACCACCGGTATAACAAAATGTATTGAGCACTTTTTTGCCGGCGCTCATTTCCTGAAGCAGTCTTCTGTTTTCTCTTTGGTCAATAAAGAATCCTGTCTTCTGGCCTTGTTCCCAGTCGATTTTAAACGCATGACCATATTCGTAAGCAACGGTATCTGCTGCTTCGCCAAAGAGGTATGAGTTGACAGGCGCTTCATCGTCTTTGTGGTGGAGCTTCTCGGCGCTCTTGTCATAAATCGCTTGAAGATGTTCTCCGAAAACTTTTTTCAAAGCATCTACAAATCGAGCGCGCAACTTGTACATACCTGAAGAATGACACTGAATCACGGCTGTGGAGCCATAGATATCGATGATCAATCCTGGAAGGCCATCGCCTTCACCATGCACCAAGCGATAGATTGTAGTGGCCTCATTGCCTGTGAGGCCAAGTTTCATGCGTAGTTCGAAAGCATCGGAGATTTTTTTCTCCCAAATATTTTCGAGGTCGATATTTTTCCCAAAACTGAAAATTCTTGCAGCGATACTACCCTCTGAGTAGTGAGCAAAACCTAGTGTTTCCCCTTTGATATCGGCTACTTCGATGATATCACCATTTTCAGGTTTCCCATCAATGCGTTGGATGGCACCGCTGAACACCCAAGGGTGATTTCTGCGGATGCTTTGATCCTTGCCGTGTTTTAGGGTTACTTTAATAAAAGAATTCATCTCGCAAAGCTACGAATAAGGGCTTAATCTGAGAGTCCTGCGAGTGTAATCCTCAAGAGATCATCCATTACGAGTTCGCCGTGGTCGAGTTTCCAACGGATCACCTTGGCCAATTCATCTGCTGGAAAGGCTGGTAGAAGAGAGGGCACCTCGTCGATAGTGGGAGTGGTATGCAGTAGCAATTCTTGGAGCTCATTCCACATGCGCTCGTAGAGACTGGCTTCCATGCCTTTGCGGGCATGGGCGCGGCATACATCGCACATACCGCACGCATCCACGTCTTTTTCCCCAAAATATTCCAGCAGTTGGATGCTCCGGCAGCGATCTTTCTCCACGTAGCGAATCATGGCGTCTACACGCTCTTGTTCGGCTTTGATGCGGTCTTCATAGACTTCCTTTGAAAGGCGAACATTCTGAGCATGTTCTCTGCTCGAGATGTATGTGATTTTAGGTGTTCCAGTGTTGGGTACATAGTCAAAAACACCTTGTTTATCCAATAATGTCAACTGTTCCACCACTTGTTTTTCGGTGGCGCGCATTTGTTTGGCGATGTCTTGTTCGCGAATCGCGACATATTGGTCAAACAGACCTCCATACATCCTTAGGATTTGCTTGATGAAATTATCGAATTGCGGATGGGCGACTTGATAACTATATAAGCCTTGTTTGCTCACGGCAATACTCAACCGCGAAGGCAAGTGCAAAGCATCACTGAGGGCGATGTAGTTGCCATTTTCCAGCAATTGTAGCGCGTACATAACTTCCGCAGCCTTGAGGTTGAATTTTTTTACAAAATCAGAAATATTAAAATCAAATTGCGTTTCCAAACCGGCACCTATGGCCAGTTGGAAGTGATTCCCGAGACTGTTGTAAACGTTGCGAATGGTTTCTATCGGAGGGAATTTGGCTTTCAATTTTTCTTTTAGGGAAAGAATATCACCGCTGTTGTAAAGTAGGATTCCATAGGCTTTTTGACCATCTCTACCCGCGCGACCTGCTTCTTGAAAATAAGCTTCAGGTGAGGCAGGGACGTCCATGTGCACCACTACTCTCACATCGGGTTTGTCGATGCCCATACCGAAGGCATTGGTAGCACAGATGACGCGTGTATCATTGCGCATCCAGCGAGAGAAGACAGCATCTTTTTCAGCATTGGTGAGTCCAGCGTGGTAGAAGCTCGCACTGATTTTGTGTTGTGTTAAATACAACGCCACCTCTTTCGTTCGCGCTCTGGTACCGCAGTAAACAACAGCAGTGCCTTTGATTTTTTTTAATATTTCTAATAATTTCTCTTCTTTATTTTCATGTTGAATGACAACGTAAGCCAAGTTGGGTCGGGCGAAACTTGTTCCCAGTACATTCTCTAATTTGAAGCGAAGCTTGTTTTGAATATCGCTTACCACCGCAGGTGTTGCGCTTGCGGTGAGGGCAAGGATAGGCACATTGGGTTGAAAGTCGCGCAGAGCGGCAATGTCCAGGTAACTCGGACGGAAATCATAGCCCCATTGTGAAATGCAATGCGCTTCATCGACTGCGATGAGGCTGACGTTCATTCGCTTAAAGCGCTCTTGAAACAGATGGTTTTTGAGCCTTTCAGGAGCAACGTAGAGGAACTTTATTTTCCCTGCGACGCACTGGTCGAGGGTTTTGTCGATTTCTTTGAAGTTTAATGCTGAAGTAATCGCAGCCGCTGGAATACCGCGGCTGATGAGATTGTTCACTTGATCATGCATCAATGACAGGAGCGGGCTTACGACCAGGCACATGCCCGGCAAAGCAAGGGCAGGAACCTGAAAACACACCGATTTGCCGCCTCCCGTGGGCAAGAGTGCGAGCGTGTCATTGCCATTGATGACAGACAATACAATGTCTTCCTGCTTTGGTCTAAAAGCAGAGTGACCCCAATAGCGTTTTAATATTTCTAAAGGTTGTAATGTCGACACGCTGCTAAATTACAATGAATGCTGCTACAAGGTGAAAGGTTATATTTGCGCATAAAATAATTCGAATTATGCGCAAGAAAATCGTAGCAGGCAATTGGAAAATGAATAAGACCATTGATGAAGCAATGGAATTGGCCGTAAAACTTCAGGAAGAAAGCAGCAGTTTTCCCAAGAATGTGGAAGTAGTGGTGGCACCACCTGCTTTGTATTTGGCCACGATAGAGATGATTGAGGATTTGGGCTTTTCACTTTCTGCTCAAAATTGCTCACACCATGATTTTGGCGCATTCACGGGCGAAACAAGTCCTGCTATGTTGAAGGCAATGAATGTAAAATATTGCATCCTCGGACATAGTGAAAGAAGACAATATTTTCACGAAACGGACGCCATCGTGGCATCGAAGGTGGACGCGTGTTTAAGGAATAAAGTACAACCTATTTTCTGTTGCGGAGAGGTATTGGAAGAACGCAAGGCGGGAAAACACTTTGATACAGTGAAGTCTCAGGTGGAGAATGCATTATTTCATTTGACAAAAGAAGAATTTGCAAAAGTTGTTATTGCCTACGAACCTGTGTGGGCGATTGGCACTGGTGTTACAGCGAGCAATGATGAAGCGCAAGAGATGCATGCATTCATTCGCGCTACGGTAGAAGGGAAGTATGGAAAAGAGATTGCGGACGCAGTGATCATACTTTATGGAGGTTCTGTGAATGCGACCAACAGTGCAGAACTATTTGCGTGTCCGGATGTGGATGGCGGATTGGTGGGAGGCGCTTCTTTGAAGGCCAATGATTTTATGACCATCATCAAATCTGCGGGGCAAGCATGAATTATTTAGAAGTAGAATTTACGCTGCGCCCGCTTTTACCGGCACGTGAAGTGTTGGTGGCTGAGCTTGCAGACCGTGGCTTTGATAGTTTTGACGAAACGGACGAAGGCATCAAAGCCTATATCCCTGTTGACTCGTGGAGCGACGAAACGCTCGAAGATTTGATGACCGAAGAAATAGACGAACAAGAAATTTCATGGACCATAAAAGTCATTGAAGCCACCAATTGGAATGCGGAGTGGGAGAAGAATTTTGAGCCCATAATTGTAGATGGTCGTTGTCTTATTCGCGCACCATTTCACGAAGAGGGAAGTGGGTTTGAGCATGTGATTACTATTGAACCTAAGATGTCGTTCGGCACTGGTCATCACAGCACCACGCATTTGATGATTAGTGAAATGCTTCAGACGGACTTTGTAGGTCAAACGGTGTTGGATATGGGCAGTGGCACTGGCGTGTTGGCGATTCTTGCGGAGAAATTGGGAGCCACGGATATTGATGCGATCGACATTGACGAATGGGCCTTTGAAAATGCAGAGGAGAATAAAATTAGAAATGGAGCTACGCGCATCACTTGTTATCAAGGTGGTGCAGAGTTGTTGGGCAAAAAAGTTTACGATACGATTTTGGCCAATATCAATCGCAACATCTTGCTTCGCGACATGCATGCGTATGCAGCGGTTTTGAAGTCGGGAGGAATGATTTTGTTCAGCGGCTTTTATAGCCAAGATATTCCCTATCTATTAGAAGAAGGCGCCAAGCACGGACTTACCCAAATCCATCAGCGGGAGCTCAACGAGTGGAATTTATTGTCGATGAAGAAAGGATAAAAAAAAGCCTCGAAATTTTCGAGGCTTTTTTCTTATCCGCCACAGTCGAACGGATAAACTTCTATGCTGGGGTTCGAGGGTAAGAATCCCGGTCGGACCACAAAATACCGCAGTTCCCGAATGGTTTGTGTAGCAGGTACAATTCCGTTAAAGAATTGCTCAGGAAGAATTGTAATTCTAAATTCTCCTGGTTTCCCTGGTACAGGCTTCATCTTTAGAGCTGGTGTATTCGTTACCTGTGCATTTGGTACATAAGGATACACGTTGAATGCAGTATTTCCTCTTGCAATAATTTGAATATAACATTCGTCAGCACCAATATTTTGGAGACTAGTATTAAGTTCAATATTGTTGTTGTAGGTAATGCTAATGAAGTCATCAGCATTTCCTATCTCAGGAAACGTGCAATACAAATCATCGCAAAGTTTTGGGATGATTACAATGTTCAAGTCTTCTGTTTTCGCTTCCAAAGGCATGTCTGGAAAGTCATTTCCGTTGCGAAGTTTGGCGAGACATGAAATACCGCGGGCGAATAATTGAGGTCCAGAAACTCCGTAGAAAGTGGTAGGTACGATTTCGAATTTGAAAAGCAATCCACTTACGTGTGTCATTTTTCTGGCAGATGCGCTTTCATTCCATTCACCATTGCCACCATTATCTGCTGGCTGCCATGTCCAGATATACACATCATTGATGGCCTCAGGATGCGCAAGGAGTCGATCTTTCAAACCAGTGTATGTCGTTTGAGAAACATCGATATAAATAGTTAATGGCTCATCAGCGCCTGTTGGTGAGGGGAGGACATAGGCCGCTTGACCAAACAACAACTGCGATGCAAAAATTGATAGGAATATGCTAAATAATTTTTTCATGGGAGTGGTTTATTGACGGGTGAAACGGAATTTGTAGATAACAGTGTTGGTTCTATTTCCTGAACCGTCTTCGCAGAAACGAGGTACATCGATAGCGAGTTCGTTGTCGAATTCTCTCACCATAGCTCCGAGTGGAAGCTCGATGATTTCGGTTTCGTTTTGTAGAATCAATTTACTTGGAGCTTGGTCGTTGTCAAATGACCAAGTACCGCCCGTACCAAAGAAGTTTCTTCCGGCACCAGGAGTTACAGTATATGTGCGGTCGCTGCTGCTGAAGGCGAGTGTGAGTAGATCTTGTCCCTCAACAACATAAAATTCTGTCAAATCTCTCTCTTCTTGAATTGGATTATTCAGATCCACCTGAGAAAATTTTGAAACTTTCCAGGTGCCAGAAAGTCCCGCCACTTTATCGGATGGCGTTCCTAATTCTCCTTTTAAATCAGGTCTGCACGCACTGAAAAGTGTGATGACTGAAATGATTAGGACTGATATTTTTATATTCATTTTCATTGATTTTGTATTGTAAAATTAACAACCTCCTTCTGGATTTCCAACAAAGTTAGCTCCAGTAAATTCACTGTTGGGGAATTGAAGTGCCATTCCAGGACAGTTCCATGGAGCTCCACGAACAATAATATTTTCGCCGCTAGCACCAATTCTTCTTATTTGATCGAGGCGATAGCCTTCACTGATAGTTTCTTTTCTAAACTCATCACGTGCAGCAAGAATAATTTGTTGGGCCGTAGAGCTAGATGGAAGGTCATTTAAGCCTACTCCATAAGCTCTATCACGAATAGCGTTGATGTCTTCAATGGCAATGCTAAGATCGCCGTTTACCATAGCAATCGCTTCTGCACGGATAAGGTGAATGTGAGTGAGACGAATAACGGGTATGGAGAAGAAGAACGATTCTGTAGCATTCGATCCAAATCTTTTAGATACGATTTGACCTCCTTCAAGATTGGTCCAAGCTGCGATTCTGGCGTCAGTTGGACTTAGATTTAAGAAGTTATAAAGCTCATTACTGTAGCTCAATTGAGCACCCGCAGCACCTGGCCAGTAATTGTTTCTGAACCCTTCATTTCTTACATCCGAGAACCCGTTAATTTGACTGCTGAAGATTCCAAAGATAGTTTCTGTGTTAGGCGTAAGATATGCCTCTTCGGTAAATGACTGGTAGGTGTCAAGATTATCCAAAAGGGTAAATCTGCCACTATTGATTACTTCATTAGCGAAGTTGACTGCACCTTGATAATCCATCTTTTGGAAAAGAACTTGCGTCATCAAGGCAGCCGCGGACATTCTATCCGCATATCCAGGATTTGTCGAAGGAAGGTTGTCAAAAGCAAATTGTAAATCGCTAATGATGAATTGATAACATTCACTAACAGTACTTCTGTTTTTCGGGAATGGGCTCGCTTCGTCACGAATTACAATTCCTAAGTGGCTATTATCTGATGTGTAGCCCCATGGTTGAGCCCAGAGCTTTAGCGCCCAATAATGACAAATAGCTCTTATGAATCGAGACTCAGCAATGATTTTTTGTTTTTCATCAGTAGAGATTTCAGAAACTAAATCAACGCTTTCAATTGCAGTATTGGCGCGATAAATTGCGCGGTACAAATCAGCATACAAACCATTGGTATAGCCTGTAAAGAAGTTGACATCACGCTCATAAACCGCAATGAAGTCATTATTAGTTATAGGACGAGCTAAATTATCTGTGAGCATTTCCGATGTGTTTTGGATGTTGCCATCGAACACATTGCCAAGAACGTCATAGCATGAGTTTACAAGTTTCCTCAAGTCTTCACCGCTTCTGATGGCCTCGGTATCGAGCGGCTCAGTAGGGTCTACTTCAATCCATTTCTTGCAGCCCGCCATGGAAAAGATAAGAAGAAATGCCAGGATATATATTTTATTACTTTTCATCGGTGTTCAGATTAGAAATTAGCATTGATTGAGATATTGAAGCTGCGCTCTTGCGGAGGAGTCAAATAAGTCACGTTTGGACTCATGTTTCTGTCCTGAGGATTTTCAAAGTCACGCACCAATTCTGGATCTAGACCAGGGAAGTTAGTAAAGGTGAAGAGGTTGGTAGCATTAGCAACAACACGCAAGTTTTGAAGCTTGCTTTCTTTCTTCAATTTGAAAGTATAACCCAAAGCGACGTTTCGTATTCTCAAGAAATCAGCATCGTACACGAACAAACTGGTATTCCACCATGGGAAACCGGCGTTTAGTCCGTAGTTTGTTTCGTCCAAGGTGAGACGAGCAAAGGTCGCTTCATCACCAGGTTGTCTCCAACGATCAAGAATGTCAGTTCTCATGTTCCAATCTGTCACAACACCTAATTGACGCTTACCTGATGAATCGAAGATTTTAGCACCTAAGCTAAAGGTTGCCAAAATTTGCATATCCCATTGCTTGTAGCGGAAAGAGTTGGTGATACCACCGACTGCGTCAGGAAGTCCATCACCCACATATTGACGTTGGAAATTATCATAATCAAATGTTTCGTTTCCATTCGCATCAAGATAAACAGGCAATCCAGTTTCTGGATCTACGTGGCTAAACTTCATGAGGTAGAATGAACCAATGGGTTTGCCCACGATTACACGTGAGTCGTTGGTTCCACCGCTAATAGCGTCAGGCGTATAATCACCAATGTCGAGAAGTTCATTGTAGTTGCGCGCGATATTGAAGTCTGTCTTCCATTCGAAATTGGGCCTCACGATGTTGTAACTCGTCACAGTCAACTCAATACCACGGTTGAGGATTTGTGCTGCATTATCCCAATAGGTTCCAAAACCAGTAGATTGAGGAATGCTCACTGCCATCAATGCATTTGTGGTGAGTTTGTCGTAGTATGATACTTGAACATTCAAGCGGTCTTTCAACAAGCCAACTTCAAGAGTAACATCGACGGTTCTTGTATTTTCCCAAGAAAGATCAGGGTTACCGAATTGAGTTGGGAAAATAATGGGATTGCCATTGTAGAAAATGAATCCAGTAGTGTCATAGGTAGAAAACTGCGCCAATGGCGGAATGTCTGAGTTACCAGAGATACCCCAGCCAGAACGAATCTTTAAGAAATTCACAGCCTTGGTTTTGTTGAACCATTTTTCTTCAGATATAATCCAACCTGCTGATGCGGTTGGGAAGTAACCGTATTTGTTGTTTACCCCGAAACGGCTGCTGCCATCCACACGGCTTACGAGTTGCACGAAGTATTTGTCTTTGATGGAGTAGTTAGCTCTCGCAAAGGTTGATACGAATGTCCAACGCTGTAAGCGTGGGCTACTTTTACGCAATTCGAAATCACCGTTGTCATCAAATCCTGAGGTGAATGGAGCTGATGTCACGTTCTGATAATTCCAATTTACAAATGTTGTTCTGCTCTCCTGGATTTCAGCACCAGCAAGAAGTGTCAAGCGATGACCTTCTCTAATTTCTTTGGTGTAATCCGCAGTCAATGAGCTATTCCAGTTATTTGTCCAGGCAAAGTTTCTATTGGCTGAGGTGAAAGCTTGGTTTGGATCAATAATTGGGAAGAATTCGTTGTTTGATACATCAGAATATTCGTAAGATCCAGATGCTTTAATATTCAAGTCCTTAATTGGAGAATAAATCACCGTAGCATTAGATAACAATCTCTTATCATCCGTTCTCAACACGAAAGTCTCTCTGCGTTGAACAGGATTGTTTCCATTTGGTGTTGGGAAATAACCGCCAATTCCCTGGTTGTTTACGTTGCCAAAAAGAGCAATCGAAGTAGAATCGATTAGAACAGGATAGTATGGAAGCGCTTGGCTCATTGCATATCCCAATCCACCGCTCCATGCGGCATCTACGCGATTGTTAAGACCAACAGAATAAGAAAGGTTGGTCATTACCTTTAATTTCTTACTAAAAGTGTAATCGAGGTTTGTTCTACCGCTGATACGCTCATAGGAATTACCACGCATGAAGGATCCGTTGTCATCATAAGATACACCAGAGTAGAGGCTTAATTTATCATTGCTATATGTAGCGGCAAAATTGTAAGTTTGTTTGAAGCCGACACCAATAGTTTGGTCAACCCAATCAGTATCGATGAGTTTCGCTCTTTCAAATTGTTGTTGTCTTTCAAGTGCTGATGCGCTGGCTGCACTACCAGAAGCGGTCTCATATCTTACACCAGGCAACCATACATAACCTGTTCCACCATCATTTTCCCAAGCTTCTTGACGCACAGCCAAATATTGTTCGGTATTCATCATGTTCGGACGGGTAGCCGCAACACCAATTCCTAAGCGAGTGCTGAAGTCGAATTGAACTCCCTTCTTGGTTTTGCTACCTCTTTTTGTCGTTATCAATATAACACCGTTCGCTCCGCGTGATCCGTAGATACCGGTTGCGGCAGCGTCTTTCAATACTTCAATCGACTCAATATCGGCAGGGTTAATGTTCGCTAAAGGGTTGTTGTTGAATCCCGCACTATTCCCTTGCAGAAATGGATCCTGAACGATAGGAAGTCCGTCGATTACATACAGTGGGTCGCCACCTGCTGAAATCGAAGAAATACCTCTTACACGAATGAGTGATCCACTACCTGCCATTCCGCTTCCTTGAGATACAGCAACACCCGCAGCTTGACCTTGCAATGCCGCTTCAAAACTGGGCACTGGAAGTTTCGTGAGTTCCTTACCGTCGATTTTTGAAATCGAACCTGTTACTTCACGCTTTCTCTGAACGCCATATCCGACTACCACAATCTCATCAAGATCGTTGTCCTCAGGTTCCATCGTAACATCTAAAGTCAGTATCTGGTCTGCCACAAGAGTGATTTCTCTTTTTGCTGTCACAAAGCCCACCATCTTAAATTCTAATGTGTGCTTGCCTGGCTTTAAACTAAGTGTGTATTGTCCATCGATGTTGGTAGAAGTTCCTGCGGTGTTGGCTACATCTTTAACTACCACCCCAGGAAGGGTACCCGCATCGTCTCTGACAGTGCCCTTCACTGCCTGTGCATGCATAGAAATGCTACCAATTAGAAAGGCAGCGCATGCGGTGAATGCGTAAAAAATTCTCATGGTTTTTATTTGGTTCGTTTGGTTATTGGTTGCAAACAGTCCTCAAACATAAGATTTTTTTTCATAAAGTGTACATTGTACACTAATCTTATGTCTGAGGACCTTTGCCTTACTTAAATCACTCGGTGACTAACGCAGTGGTATTCAAAATACCATTAGGCGTAATCACGCGCACGATATACTGACCTGCGTCAAATCTGTTTTCAATTCTTGCAGTTTGAACTCCAGAATTTTGAACACCAAGATCATTTCTGAAAGCGACTCTTCCTTGCATATCGATTACTTCAATCTGCACGCGACCAGCACTGCTCAATTTGTAAGATATGTTCAGGAGTCCATTTGATGGATTAGGATAAACCATCATGCTCTCTTTAGCGAAGTTGAGAACTTCTTCCACACCTACAGTAATGTCTGGAGCAGGAAGTTGATAGTCGATGTAAACATGATATTCACCCGGAGCATAGGTGAATGAGGCGTTGAGGTCATTCACTTGGAAAGATTCTCCGGTAAAGTAATCGTACCAAGTTCCTGTGTGTTGGAATCCAGGAATAAATGAAAGCTGATTAACGCTTGTATTTCCAACGATTACAGCGTTCTGAGTGCTACCATTGAGGTGAATTCTCTTACCAAAACCACCAGTGTCCATGTTGAAGTTGGTAGTGGAGAAAATCGGCTGGGTCAATTTCAATTTGTTTAATGCACTCACTACTTTATAGCATCGTAGTCTGCCTTCCACGTCTTGATAATCCCAACGGATAGGTTTTCTATCAGTTCTGCAATTAGGGCTGATTGAGCCGTCGCCTGGGCAATAGTTGATGCTAAAGTCGTATCCCAATTCACCAAATTGCCAAATCATTTTTGGACCGGGCACTGGAATTAGAAGTGCATGAGCTAATTCTTGGCGCTTGATAGCAATATCAAAGTTTTGGGTGTTGTAGCTTCCTGCGCTGTTACCGAAGTTAAGAGTCTTGTACATCACGCGCTCTTCATCATGGCTTTCTGCGTAAGAAATCAAGTGAGGATTGTTCCAACCTCTAGCTTGATAGCTACCCCAGTTGAGGTCGCTAGCATAACCCATTGCTGCTTCTTCGTATTGCGTTGTCATTTTACCCCAAAGCATCATACCGATATTAGCTAGGGCAGTTTCTTCAGGATTGTCGCCAAGGTGCTCAAGGATTACATAAGAACCCGGCTCCACCGTTTGCATGTGGTTATAATAGTCTGTCCAAATGTTTACACGGCTTTGGTCGTATGCGTTCCAAGCTCCAATGTTTCCGAGCGTATTGTTTTGGGTAAAACCTTTTGAAAGGTCAAAGCGATATCCATCGATGTGGTATTCGTCCATCCAATATTGAATCACACGCTTTGTAAATGCTCTAACTCGCGGCTGTTCGTGGTTGAAATCGTATCCCACATTGAAGTCGTGAGTAGGTGTTTGGTTAAACCAAGGGCTTTCGGCCGTAGGCTGACCGAATTGTCCAGCATCTGGATTGAAATACATTCTAACCATTGGGTTTTGTCCAAAGCTGTGGTTTAGGGCAATGTCTAAGATGACTGCTATTCCGCGATTGTGACACTCATTCACAAATGCTTTAAGAGACTCTGGAGTACCGTAAATTTTGTCAGGAGCAAAATAGAAGGAAGGGTTGTAGCCCCAGCTATTGTTACCCTCAAACTCATTGATTGGCATCAATTGAATGGCATTTATTCCAAGTCTCTCGATGTAATCAAGTGTGTCTGTTAGTGTTTGGTAGTTTTCTGCTTCGATGAAATCTCTCAACAATAGTTCATACACGATAAGTCGTTCTTTTGGAGGACGCACGAACGCTTGATCCGACCAATTGAATTCTTGTTGGTTAATTTTAAACACCGATACAGGCTCATTGGTAAGTCCAACAGGATAGGGTGTTAGGTTTGGATAAGTTTCAGCCGGAATCCATGGATCATCCCATGGGCTCAATATTTTTTCTGCATAGATTTCAGCAACACGCATTCCTTCATCGCCTATGTAATATTGAAAGCGATATTCTTGATTGGGGTCAAGGTCTGTGAGTTCTATCCAGTAAGTGCTTCCGTCAGGTGTGCGGTTCATTAGATAATCGGTATCGAATGTCCAGTTATTAAAGTCACCGATTACGAAAATGTAATCTTTATTTGGAGCGAAAAACTGAAGTCGTACTGTATTGTCGTTGATATAGTTGATACCGTCGATTGTTCCGGCAGGCGCTGCAGCCACGTTTACTGATGGAACAATTACCAATAAAATCTGGTCGGTGATGCTTTCTGCACCGCTTACTGCCGTCATCTCCAATAGATACTCTCCAGCGGCAGATTCATTGAAAGTATATGATAATGAAGTTTGTTGAGTAGCACTTGCTACTTGCTCACCATTTTGAGTCAATGTTATATCTGCAGCGCTAGATGCATTGCAAACGATATTGATGTTTTGGTTCGCGTTTACAATTTGATTCGATATGCCAGGAGAGGTGATGGCGGCATTAAAACCTGGTTCGAAGATGTCCACGTAGATGTCGCTGCCATCAGCGTTGCGTCCTACAAGCGTACCCGATTGATTTCTAAACACGAACATGAGTCGAGTGATTGTCTCACCGGGCTCGAGATCATAAAACGTGGATGGGTTGATGGTGATTCTATGGCTACCACCGCCAAGAGGTGTCATCACCACGTTGGGATCAGCTGTTCCCCAATTGCCCACGATGTGGCGCCAATTATTGGGACCAGTGCTTAAATTCGTAATTACACCAGTGTGCGCATAGACAGGAATTGTTCCGCCAAGCTCTGCGTTGCCACTCGAGGTGTTATAAGTAATTTGAATGTTGTCTGTTTGTGTGGGAAAAGCAGGCACAGTGGTCAAAATTTGCGCATGCATACCCGTCGATAGCAACAGACTTGCAAGAAGAATGTAGAATGTTCTCATTATACAGGAAGGGTTATTTTTTCAAATATAGGTAAGTGTCTTTTGTACACCATCTATTTTTAAGTGAAATTTTTTAAAAAACTACCTTTTCTTTGTTGTCGCTTATTAATACGCTTTTCACTATGCAACTTTTAGACGGTATCGCGACCTCGAATCTCATCAAAACAAGAATCAAACAAGAAGTCGAAGCCTTGGTACAATCAGGCAAGAGACGCCCCCACTTGGCTGCGGTTCTAATTGGTGATAATGGTGCAAGTTTAACATATGTAGGTGCAAAAGTGAAGGCATGTAATGAAGTTGGATTTGAGTCCACCTTAATTCAAAAGGGAGCGGAAATAAGTCAGGAAGAAGTGCTTGGTATTGTGGCACAACTAAATTCGGACGCTAACATTGACGGATACATCGTTCAGTTGCCATTACCTTCACATATTAATGAGACTGAAGTATTGCTGGCCATTGATCCTCGAAAGGATGTTGATGGGTTTCACCCTCAAAACGTGGGAAAGATGGCATTGAATCTTCCAACTTTTCTTCCAGCCACTCCTTATGGTATCCTTCAACTATTGAAACAATACAACATTGAAACCTCCGGAAAACATTGCGTTGTCGTCGGGAGGTCTAATATTGTCGGATTGCCAATGAGCATATTGATGCAGCGCAATGCTAGCCCAGGTAATTGCACAGTGACTATTACTCATAGTAAAACCCGCAATTTAAAGGAGCTTACCTTGCAGGCTGATATCATCATTGCCGCGCTAGGTCGGCCAGAATTTATCACCGCAGATATGGTCAAAGAGGGTGCGGTGATTGTAGATGTAGGAATTACCCGTGTTGCTGATACCAGTAAAAAGTCAGGGTTTAGACTTGCAGGAGATGTACATTTCGAGTCCGTGGCACCGAAGTGTTCGGCAATAACGCCCGTTCCGGGTGGCGTTGGTCCCATGACCATTGCCAGTTTGTTGATGAATACTCTTCAGGCGGCAAAGAATTAAGCAATCCTTAGAAAAAACGTAACCATTGATTTCTAGTTCCGTAACAAGTTACAACTTGCACGGAACCGCCTCCTTTGATGCAGGGAGATTTAAACCACAACACAATGATTACGCTAACATTTTCCAGAGTAAAAAAAATGCTTTTATGGTCTGTAACGCTTGTAAGCGTGTGGATGCTTTTGCGCCCATAGGTATTACTCAAAGCCTCTTTGAAACATTTTAGAGAAATCTTCGTTGAACCTAAAAAATAAAATTCAAACCCTGACTTTAATACATACACAAATGAGACATCAAAATGAATGGGCACACGCCGTACTCCAAAGATTGATCATCGTATTCCTTGGATTATTGACTTTAGGAGTGGTAATGCAATCATGCACCACACACAGTCACGCAAGTTGTGCCGCTTATGATAAAGTGGAAGTGAAGGAGTAATTAATCACTTTAGATATTCCATCACTATCGCTCTTGCATCGCTCGCAGCCTTCACATCGTGAACGCGAAGCAGAGATGCACCATTCAAAAGAGCAATCGTATTGGCAGCAATGGTACCGTTCAGCGCGTTCTCAACATCAGTTTGGGTAACGCGCTGAATCATTTTTTTTCGAGACATTCCTGCCAGAATCGGGCAATCTAAAAGCTTCAACTCTGCTAGATTTCTCAATATTTCGAAATTATGTTCTTGCAGTTTAGCAAAACCAAACCCGGGGTCAATAACAATATCAGCAACCCCTAAAGCTCTCAGTTTCTTTATTTCCTCAGAAAAAAATAAAATGAGTTCCCCTACGACATCAGAATAGGAGGCTTGCTCCTGCATTGTTTGGGGATCACCCTTCATGTGCATTAGAATGTAAGGAACCTTCGCATTTGCCACTGTTTGATACATCTGTGCATCAATACTTCCTGCACTTACATCGTTTATGATGTGGGCGCCTGCGTCTATTGCCTTTCTGGCTACGTCAGAATAAAACGTATCAATAGATAGTATTGCTTCTGGAAATTCTTTGCTCAAGAGATTAAAAACACTTTCTACTCTCTGCCACTCGATATCGGCATCAACCCGTTCAGCTCCGGGGCGTGTGCTCTGTCCGCCAATATCCAAGATCTCAGCACCATCGAGCAACATCTGTTCCGCAGCTTTTAAAATAAAACCTTCGCCCATGCGGCTGCCCTCAAAAAAAGAGTCTGGGGTAATATTCATAATTCCCATGATAACGGGCTTTTCAAAGCGTTTCAACGCTCCGCCAATGCGAATGGTGAATGGAACAAATGACTTTTTATTCAAAATATGATTGATTTATGGCAAATTTGCGCAACAAATATATTCCGACAGTGAATCAAACCTCCCAACAATATGATCAGGCGATAGCTTTATGTCGCGACCTTTTTTCAAAAAAGACCACAGACTATGGCACCGCATGGAGAATCTTGCGAACTAAAAGTCTTACGGACCAGATTTTTATTAAGGCTCAACGCATTAGAACGCTGGAGGAAAAAGGAATTTCTAAGGTAGGCGAGGGTATAGAAGACGAATTTATTGGAATTCTCAACTATTCTGTAATGGCACTTATTCAAATGGAGTTGGACAAAGATGCTCCCTTGGAGCTCGAACCAACCCTCGCGATAAAGCTGTACGACGAACAAGTCGCCATTACCAAGAAACTCATGATGGATAAAAATCATGATTATGGTGAGGCTTGGAGAGATATGCGTGTTTCGTCTTTCACAGACTTGATTTTGATGAAGCTTTTGAGAATAAAACAAATTGAGGATAATCAAGGAAAGACAATCGTATCGGAAGGAATCGACAGCGGATATCGCGATATGATTAACTATTCCGTTTTTGCTTTGATTAAAATGGTTATAGAAAATTAAAGATAGTTAATTGAAGGTTAAAAGGTTTTTTGCGAAACAACCTCTGAATCATAATTGTGCTCTCTAAAACAAAAATAGACTTATGAAAATATTTATTGCCATCTGTAGAATTATCGTAGGTTCACTATTCATTGTCTCCGGATTAATCAAGGTGAATGATGTAATTGGTTTTTCTTACAAGCTGGAAGAATATTTCAGTGTAAAGGCATTGGGTTATCCAGAACTTCTTCCATACGTGATTCCAATCGCTATGTTCATCGTAGTAGGCGAAGTGCTACTTGGTGTGGCTACATTGCTGGGAGCTTGGCCAAAACTGACGTCAAGTTTGCTTTTATTTATGACATTGTTTTTTGCTTGGCTCACGTGGTACACTGCCAATTGTGATCCGATGCAACTGAAAATCTTCACAGCGGTTGATGGCACTTATTTTATCGATACCCCTGAATGTGTGCTCAGTTGTGGCTGTTTTGGCGATGCTATAAAGCTAACGCCGATGGAGTCTTTTTATAAAGACATTTTCTTGTTGCCATTCGTACTGCCATTCTTTTTTGCAGCATTTTTCAATAAAGTAAAATTGAATACATGGAAAGAAGATGCATACATCATTGTTTCTTCTCTTGTGTTGGTTGCTTTGTTTGGAGCTCTCAAATTGGATTGGAATTTCCCAGCTGTATTTGTTGTTATTGCTTCTCTCGCTGGTTTGGCGGTTAAGAAGCTGGCAGGTGAAAAGCAGTGGTTGATGGCAATTGCAGTGACTATTGTTTGCGCCTTCACACAATACTGGACTTATGTTCATTTGCCTCTTAAGGACTACCGCCCCTACGCTATTGGTCAAGATATAGTTGAAAATATGAAGTCGGCTGAGGAATTGGGGCTTGAGCCTCCCAAGTTTCTTACTTTCTATACATTGAAAAATATGAAAGGTGAAACGAAAGAAGTCGATAGCGAGCGATACCTTTCTGAAAACATTTGGAAGGATACAACCTGGAAGATCATGACAGATTTGACCTACACTAAAAAAGTGGCTGATGGGTATGAAGCAAAAATTCAAGATTTTACAGCGCTTGATTCAGACGGAAATGAAATTAAAGACGAAATCATCGCGCATCCAGGAGTCTTCATGTTGGTGATGTGGAATATTGAAGAAACCGATCGCGATCATCTAAAGGAGATAGCAGAGTTCGCCAACAAGGCACAGGTGAACGGTAAGGCATTTTATGGATTTACAACGGCTTCTTACGATGAGTATGAGCCATTGAGACACGAGTACTCATTGGCGTTCCCATTTTTGCAGGGCGACGAAAAAGTATTGAAGACCATGATACGCGCGAACCCTGGTTTGGTTTATTGGGAAAATGGTAAGGTCGTGAATATGTGGGCAAGCTGCGATGTTCCAGACTACGATAAAGCTGCTGCAAATGGCTTTAAGCCGTAATTGATGCTGAGATTTATATTAAAGAAAATTGGTTACAGCGCCCTAGTTCTCTGGGGCGTTGTTACATTGGTATTTTTCCTTTTCAATTTAAGTCCTGCAGATCCTGTTCGAAATCTTGTAGGAGAGAATGCCCCAGAATCAGTGGTAAAGGCCATGCAGCGTAAGCTCGATCTGGACTTGCCTTTGGGCACGAGATACTTTTTGTACCTCAATGATCTTTCCCCACTTTCTTTTCATGACGCACTTCACAAGGATTCACGAGTGTTTTATGACAGCGAGAAGTATAGTGGAATGAAGGTGGTTCCTTTGCCCAATGACTGCGGGATATATTTAAAAGCACCGTATCTCAAAAGATCTTTTTTGTCAGAAAGAAACGTTTCAGAAATTTTAGCTGATGTAATTCCGGGCACTGCTGTTTTGGCTATTTTATCGATTCTCTTGGCTATGATTTTTGGTGTTTTTCTCGGAGTTATCGCAGCAGTTAAAAAGGATACATGGATTGATCGCATGTTACTTTTCGTCTCTGCATTAGGTATGGCCGGACCTTCTTTTTTTGTGGCAATATTGGTAGCATGGGTTGGAGCAGTCTTATGGAGAGATCAGATTTCCATACCCTTTACTGACTGGTCTTTGCCAGGCACTGGTTTGAATATGACAGGAAGTTTGTATAGCGTTGATGTTTGGAAAGGGGAGTATCTTAATCTTCAAAATTTGATACTGCCGCTTATCACGCTTGCTGTTCGTCCGTTGGCTGTTATTGTACAACTTACAAGAAGTTCGCTGCTCGAAGTGATGAGCATGGATTTTATTCGAACTGCACGTGCCAAGGGATTATCAGAAACACAAATAATTATGCGACATGCGCTTCGTAACTCGCTCAATCCAGTCATTACCGCCATTAGTGGCTGGTTTGCTTCATTACTTGCGGGTGCTGTATTTGTGGAGTTTGTATTTGGATGGAAAGGACTCGGTCAAGAAATGTTCACAGCAATAGAAAAACAGGATTTACCGGTGGTGATGGGTGGAGTAATTGTTATCTCATTTGCTTTTGTATTCATCAACTTAATCGTTGATGCTATTTACAAATGGATCGACCCACGGATTTAAATTAGTTCTTTAACTCCAGTATATTTTTTTGCGGAATCGTTCAGGAGTTGAATCATCTTCTTGGACATGTCATTGTAGTAGCGCTTCGTGCGGTAAGCAACAACCCATTCAATTCCTTTTACTGCATTTGTCAAGAATATTTCGTCAGCAGCCAGTAAGTTTTGAGGATTCAATGTGCATTCGTACACTTTGATTTTATTATCCAAAGCGATATTGATGATATTCATTCTCATCGTGCCGGCGATGCATCCATCAGTAAGCGAAGGAGTGTATAATACGCCATTTGAAACGATAAATAGATTGCTTGAGATAGATTCGATGATAGCGAATTTATTATTCTGAATCAGTGCATCATCGAGGTTTTTCTCCTTGCTGTGCAAGGCAGCCATGATGTAAAGTTGAGCGTTGAGGGATTTGAAGATGCTCAGCTTATTTACATCTTTTTTGAAGTCTGTAAAAATATCAACGGTCTTACCGATGGGGTTTAATATGAATTCATTTTCCAGCAGCGGCTCCGACTCAATAAGGTAGTTTACGTCGTCACTATGCGGAAGATAATATCCGGTTGACTTGCGATAGAAAGTGATACGCACCCGACCACCCTTTGTAATATTATTTCGGGAGAGCAGACCTTGAATTTGATTGCGGAGTAGTTCGAGAGAAAAGTTCTCTGCGGCCATCATTTTATAGGCCTTAATGGTATCAGTAATTCGGGAGAAGTGATTTTCCAGGAAAAGAACTTTGCCATCGACTACGCGCATGGATTCAAAGAAACCATCTCCCAGGCGAAACGCACGGTTGTCCTTGGCTATAAAAGCCTGATGTTCGTTTACATATTCTCCCTTGTGAAAGACGTAGCTCATGTGCTTATTCCAGGCCCCGAATATAGTCTAATAATGCTGAATTTGTAGGAATTTTAATGCCCTTCACCCCAACTTTTGCAGCACACTCAATATCTCTATCGCGATCACCTATCATGACGCTCACTGCGGTATCTATTTTATGGCGATGTATAGCGCGCTCCATCATGAGGCTTTGAGGTTTTCTGCTGAGAGAATTGCTCAACTCGCTATGGTAGGGCGAGAAGAAGATATCGGTGATTTTTACGCCAGACTTCTCACATTCTTTTTTAAAAAAATCATGGATGCGGTGCACTTCGGATTCGGCATAAAGTCCCTTGGCAATTCCACCTTGATTGGTGATTAGAATAATCATATAGCCTTTGTCTTGAGCCATTTTGAGAGCTTCAATTACAGTAGGCAGAATATGAAATTCTTCTAGGCTATAAGTGTAATCGCCGGGGTCATGATTGATGACACCATCGCGGTCGAGAAACAGTCCTTTGTTCATGCTAACGATGTTTTTTGAGGGTGCGATAGGCAAGATATCCGCTCACCAAAGTTAAAATTCCGCCTAAAAAGAAAGCAGCACCCGGAAAGTACAAGAATGCCGTTGACTTTGTAAAGTAGGCGAATATGGATGTCATAATTAGTGGTCCTATAATACTTGTGATGCTTATCAGACTTGTGAGTGCACCCTGCAACTCTCCTTGCTGGTTGTCGGGTACTTGTGAAGACATGATGCCTTGCAGCGCCGGTCCAGATATTCCTCCCAGACAATAGGGTATTAGAAATACAAACATCATCCACCCCGCGTTGGCAAAGGAGAATAGAAAGAAGCCGATGGCGTATAGGATTATTCCCACATAGACCGAGCGCTCCGCTCCAAGCCGGGGATTGATGACACGAATGAGCAATCCCTGAACAATCGACACCAGGATACCGACAACCGCCAGAGAATAGCCAACTTCTTTTTCACTCCACTGAAAACGCTCAATAGTAAAGAAAGACCAGGTGCTTTGAGTGGCATGCGAAGCGATGTAAATGACTATCAAACTTGCTACGAGTCCAAGTATTACAGGGAATTTAGCTATGCTTGAAAATGCATTAAACGGGTTGACTTTGGTGATATTAAACTTTCTACGCTTTTCCGCGGGAAGGGATTCGGGGAGAATAAAAAAGCCAAAGAGCCAATTGAGGAGCGTGAGAATTGCGGCACCAATGAAAGGAACGCGTGTTCCAAACTGACCGAGCCATCCACCCAGGAAAGGTCCAATGATGAAGCCGAGTCCAAAAGCTGCTCCAATGAGACCAAAGTTTTGAGCTCTTTTTTCAGGCGCACTGATATCTGCAATGTAGGCACTGGCAGTGGTAAAGCTTGCGCCCATTATGCCCGCAATGATCCGGCCTACAAAAAGCCAGGTGAGAGAAGGAGCAAAAGCCATTAGAATATAATCTAGCCCAAATCCGAAAAGTGAAATAAGCAGGATAGGCCTTCTTCCGTAGTGATCGCTGAGATTGCCCAAGAATGGAGAGAAGATGAACTGCATCACGCTAAACGCAGCAATTAGTAATCCACCCATTAGTGCTGCATTACTCATATCACCACCTCCAACTTCTACGATCAGTTTTGGAAGCACAGGGATAATAATTCCAATACCAATGACATCGATGAGTAGCGTAATGAAAATAAAGGTTAGAGCAGCATTATAATTGCGGGTCATAGTGGACATAAAATAAAGAGGGCAAAGGTAAACCTTCGCCCTCAAGATATCAGGTAAATTATTGGTTAAATCAATCTCTTCTTCGTCCGCCCATGTAGAGCATGATGAGGTAGAGGAGTTGTGCAATAGCAGCAAGGGCAGCTACTACATAAGTCAAAGCCGCCCACTTGAGAGCATCTTTGGCTTCGTCATATTCGGATGACACAGCGATATTGCGATCTTTAATCCAGACCAAAGCACGACGGCTGGCGTCGAATTCAACGGGAAGTGTCACAATAGTGAATAGGGTTAAAGCTGCCTGAGCGATAATCGCCAACAGAAGCAAAGTAGGGAAACGCGACATCAAAAGAATCGCAGCCATGAGTAACCAAGGCATGATACCGCTTGCTGCGCTCACTACTGGAACAATCGCGCTTCGAAAGTTGAGCCAGGCATAGGCAGTAGCGTGCTGAACGGCGTGACCCACTTCGTGAGCAGAAACGGCAGCTGCAGCTGCGCTACGGCCGTGATATACGTCGCGACTTAGGTTAACAGTTTTATTAACTGGATTGTAATGGTCTGTCAAGGTGCCTTCCACACTAATTACTTTAACATCATAAATCCCGTGATCAGAGAGCATACGCTCTGCAATTTCCTTTCCGCTCAAACCACTTCCGAGCGTAGACTTGCTATACTTTTCAAATTTAGATTTCAGACGGTATTGAACAAACCAGCCAAGAGCTGCGAACGCAATACCGATTAAATAAAGGGCCATCATTTTACTAAAACTTTTTTACAAAGTTAGGGGCATAGATGCCTTCACACAATGATAAACTTTGCTTGCTTTAGTTAAAGCCTCTTAAAATTAAAGATTGTCGTAGTGATATATAGGATCGATTGGAGTATCGGCCTCAAGCTCAAATATTGGATTGATAATACCATCATTTAATCCATATACCCATCCGTGCAAATGAGGGCGGTGCTCATCTTTCCAGGCCTTTTGGACAATAGTTGTCTTAGCTAGATTCCATACTTGTTCTATCACATTGAGTTCTACCAATCGGTCAGCTCTTTTCTCTTCGTCTTCAATGGCATCGAGTTCGGTCTGATGGATGCGGTACACGTCTTTAATGTTGCGCAGCCACTTATTGATGATTCCAAAACTATGATGCCCCATTGCGGCTTTTACACCACCACAACCGTAATGGCCGCAGACGATGATATGCTTAACCTTCAAAACCTCAACGGAATATTGAAGCACGCTCAATAAGTTCAAATCAGTGTGTACGACGAGATTAGCAATATTTCTTTGAACGAAAATTTCACCAGGCTGTGTATTTGTAATCTGATCTGCAGGCACACGACTATCGGAGCATCCAATCCATAAAAATTCTGGGGTTTGAATTTTGGATAATCTAGAGAAATACTCAGGGTCGTGTTCTTTTTTTTCCTGAGCCCAGGCTTTATTTTCTAATAATAATCGTTGGTATATTTTCATTTGATTTTATCCTTTTGATTTTTCTGGAAATGATATGTTTACGTCAATGTTTCTAAATGAGCATTGCTTTTCAAAATCCAGTATTAGTTCTTTAATGTCGCTATCTACAAAGTCTGCTTTCGAAATATCAATAAATACAAGCGAGCCGTTTTGTATCGTTGCGAGTGCTGATTTCAATTTAGGCTTGTTCAAGAATGAAGCATTGCCTCTAAATCGGATTAGATATTTCTTATCATCAACGATAAATGTCATGGAGTTTTTGAAATTAGACTTAATGACGAAGATTAATCCTGTTGCTATTCCAATCATAATTCCGATGAGCAAATCGGTTAATAAAATTGCTGCTATGGTGACTATGAATGGAATGATTTGGTTTTTCCCCTTGTCATAAAACTCTTTGAAAATGGCGGGCTTCGTGAGTTTATATCCTACAAGTATAAGAATTGCTGCAAGGGAGCTGAGTGGAATCTTATTGAGAAATTCGGGCACGAAATAGACGCAAAAAAGCAATAATATTCCATGCAAAATTGCCGATAATTTAGTCTTGGCACCTGCGCTCACATTTGCCGAACTGCGAACTATGACTGCGGTAACAGGAAGTCCACCGATTCCACCAGAAATAATATTCCCGACGCCTTGCGCGATCAGCTCACGATTTGGGGGAGTGAATCGCTTCATGGGGTCAATTTTATCAGCAGCTTCAATACTCAATAGGGATTCAAGACTGGCCACAATTGCTAAGGTGAGAATGATTTTAATCTGGCTCAAACTTAGAATATGAGAAAAGTCGGGAAAGGAAAAGAAAGATCCAAACTCTTTGAGGTTGTCGGCAATAGGTATGTTTACCAAATGATTGGTGGCAAGGCGGTGTGCAGGCATGTTGATATTAACCCATTCACTAATGCTTATACCAACCAGCACTACTACAAGAGATCCGGGAATGACAGACAGTATTTTGTTTTTCTTGAAATAAGGGATGTCCCAAAGTAAAAGAATAGCAATTGAAATAAATCCTATAATTGCGGCAAGCGGAGTGGGATCTGTGATTGCAGTGATGATTTCAGTGAATGTATTTTGGCCATCCGATTGAATGAACTCCTCATCACCTTCTGGTACTGCGTCGTCACCGAAGAAGTGAGGCACTTGTTTTAATATCAAAATAAGCCCTATCGCGGCTAGCATACCTTTGATTACCGAGGCAGGAATATATTCTCCAATGATACCTGCTTTGATAAAGCCCAGAGCAAGTTGAATAAAGCCAGCCACCACAATTGCTGCAAGGAAAACCTCGTAAGATGGGCTGCCATTGATCGCTCCTGCCACAATCACGGTGAGACCAGCTGCTGGTCCGCTAACGCTTACGTGTGATCCACTTAAAAATCCGACGATAATACCTCCTACGATACCGGCTATAATTCCTGAAAAGGGTTGCGCTTCTGAGGCTACGGCAACTCCAAGGCACAATGGAAGCGCCACCAAAAAAACAACAATAGAAGCCGAGATATCCGATCCCGCGTTGGATAGAATATTTACAAAAGATTTTTTAGACATAATAAGTAGTAGATGCGAAGCTAATCATTTCTTTAGATTTCTAATTGGATTTGAACTTTCTTAGTAATTTTTTTGTTTCAGCAAAAACACGTTAAGGATGAAATCAATCTTTTTAGCAATAGGGATGGGCGTACTTTCATTGTTTGCCCGCTTCCGCTCGGGCGATAAGACAGAATTAATTATGAATACGAAAACAACGAATTTTTATGAGTTCCAAATCGATGGTTTGGAAGGTGGGAAGATTAACATGGCAGATTACAAAGGGAAGTATATTCTCTGCGTAAATGTGGCCAGTAAATGTGGCTTCACGCCACAATACAAGGGGCTTCAAGAGTTGTATGAAAAATTTGGAAATAAATTAGTTGTGATTGGTTTCCCTTGCAATCAGTTCTTAGGGCAGGAGCCAGGTAGCAATGATGAGATTGCAGACTTTTGCGAACGCAACTATGGAGTTAAGTTTCCTATTTCTACAAAAATCGATGTGAAGGGAAAGAATCAACACGCTATTTATACTTGGCTTACTTCAAAGGAGCTGAATGGTGTTGAGGACTCCAATGTTCTTTGGAATTTTCATAAGTATTTAATCGGTCCTGACGGTAAGCTGCTCAAAGGATTTTCATCGAAGGTAGAGCCGATGAGCTCGGAGATTACTTCTTTAATTAAATAGTGGCTTTAATATTGATTGCGTCGAAGTATTAACTTCGCCCCATGATAAGACTTTTACTTCTTTTTCTTATTGGTGGTTTGCTCTTTTTGGGTTGTACAGGTCCTCGCACCATGATGAAAGAGGCTGCAACCTTAGAGCAAGGTGGTCTGACCGTGAAGGCTTTTGAGAAGTACAATGAGATTTACAAAAAGTCTGGTAAGGCGGAAGCCTTGGTGGGGATGCGTCGAATCGCCCAGCGTGATTTAAACGCCCTATATCAAATTGCTCAAACGGAGTGTATGAGGGGTAATTTTGACCAAGCCTTAGACAGTTATGATGAGGTCTATCAATATCATAAAGAATACGCTTCACTCCAGCTTGATTTACCCGCAGGTATAGAAACTCAAAGAGCTACATGTCGCACTGATTATGTCAATTCACTATATGATCGAGCCGAGCTAGCCGTCAAGGAGGAGCGCTATGAAGAAGCGCAAGAGCTAATTCGAAAGCTAAGGTCTATCGATCGCAACAACAAGAAAGCGGAATACCTAGATTTATTGAGTAGGATTTATCCCAACTACAATAAAGGTGTGAAAGCGATGGAGCTGCAATATTGGAGAGAAGGCTACGACTACTTTAATGAAGTAGTGCAATTGGATGCAGGCTTTAAAGATGCCTTGGATCGCATGAACGAATGTTTGCGAAAAGCAAAATTCTCCATTGCCTATGTCCCTGTACAAAAGAAGAATGTTGATAACAGCATCGAGAGAGCTCTAAGTGGAGCTATTAAGCAAGAGATTTTACAATTGAAAAGTCCTTTCATTGAGCTTGTAGAACGGGAGCACATGGAGGCATTGATCGGAGAGCAAATGACGAGTATGACTGCGGCGTTTGATGAGGAAAAGGTTATCGAAGCAGGCAAGCTAATAGGTGCTCGTTACATCATAACGGGCGAATTGGTTACCTACGACCATAAAGTAGCACCACAACGATCATTCGAAAGAAAGGCTTACCTCGGTCCCTCAATCAATTCAAAAAAGGTAAAATACACTGAGTATCGTCTGGGAAGGGGAGTAGATGCATCATTTAAATTTCAGATTTTGGACGCTGAAACCGGTAAAGTCTTCGCGACCGAAATTGTGCCTTACTCCGATAGAGATAACGTAGTCTGGTCTGATTTCGAAGGAGATTACACCAAGCTTTATCCAGGCGAATGGAAATGGCAGTTGGTGTCAAGCAAAGAAGACGTGGTTAATGTGAAGGATAGAGAACGTTTGATGTCTGAGTTCACCGGAAGAAAAGGGCCTGTCAGCGAAGCGGAGCTTGTCAATCGGATGATTGATGTGTTTTCTTCACGTGTTGGAAAGGCCGTCAGGAATTTCAAGCCCTGACAGCGTTGTCAAAAAGCAAGATTTTCAAAAGCAAATCATCATGATTGTCGTTGTTCCAAATGTGGTGGGCATATTTGCTTCTCTCCAAGTCGCTCATTTGTGCGTTGATTCTTTTTGAAACCTCTTCTTGATTTAAGTTGTCGCGCCTCATGACCCTTTCTATGCGCATTGATGTTGGAGCAGCTATAACTATAATTTGATCGCAGTCTTTATAAGTTCCACTTTCGATTAAAATGGCTGCTTCACGAATGATGTAGGGAGCTTGTTGCTGTTGCTTCCAGATTTTGTATCGATCAGCGACGCGGGGGTGTATGAGTTGATTAATAAAACTTCTATTGGATTCGGACTCGAACAAAAAGGTTCGCATTCTTTCTTTATTCAAAACATCATTCTTATAAATATCAACACCGATTTTATCCACAAGTAGGTTTTTGATGTCAGAATCATTGTAAACATCTTTTGCGACGATATCTGCGTAGAATACAGGAACTCCAAGCAGCTCGAAGACTTTAGCAACGGTAGATTTACCGCTTCCAATTCCACCTGTGAGTCCAACTGTTATCAAATCAATGAAGAATAATATTTAACGACTAATTACTTTTGCTCAAAAATAGACATTCCATGCCAATCGTATCTCCTTCTGTTTTAAGTGCAGACTTTGCCAATCTCCAAAGAGATGTTGAAATGATCAATAATTCACAAGCTGATTGGTTTCATGTAGATGTAATGGATGGAGTTTTTGTTCCCAATATTAGCTTCGGACTTCCTGTGGTGAAGGCAATAAAAAAATATGCAACCAAACCTTTGGATGTGCACCTCATGATTGTTGAGCCAGATAAATATGTAAATGCATTTCGAGACGCAGGTGCCGATTTTTTAACGGTGCATTTGGAAGCCTGCACGCATTTACACCGAACGCTGCAGTCTATCAAGAGCGCAGGAATGAAGGCTGGGGTTGCTATAAATCCTCATACTCCTGTGCAATTATTGGAAGATGTCATCAATGATTTAGATCTTGTGTTGGTGATGTCGGTGAACCCTGGCTTTGGAGGCCAGTCATTTATTGAGCGAACTTATTCCAAGTTGAAGTACCTAAAAGAAATCATTGCAGAAAACAATGCTGATTGTTTGGTAGAGGTAGATGGTGGTGTTTCCGGAGACAATGCGACTAAATTGGTCAAAGCTGGAGCAGATGCATTAGTAGCAGGAAACTTTGTTTTTGCTCATCCTTTACCCGAAGAGGCTATTATTCAGCTGAAAAATGCGTAAGTGGTTGTCCATACCTTATTATAAGCATCCCATACCAGAAAAAAAATATTCCATTCCAATAGTTTGGTTTTGAGTTGTTTAGCTCTTTTTGAGGTTAACTTATGAACAATTCTCTGTCTATTAATTTGGTTTTTTGGACAATGAAGTGCTACATTTGTACGTCGAAAGTGTAAAAAGTTTCGACGACCTACAAATCTAACATTTAACCAAACTTTAAACAGATGAGTAATTTCTACTTTTCTAAGGGTAGTTCAGCTGTCACGAAATTCTTCGTGTTTTCTTCAATCGTAATCTTAGCCTTGTTTTCTGGAGTTGACCAATTTGTGTCAGCTGGTACAGGTGAGGAGACTTTTTCAGAAAGTACATGTAACAACGTGACCAATGGCGGAACCATTGGAAACAGCCAAAGCGGTTGTGCTCCATTTAATCCTGGCGCCATTTCCAATGTTACCTCTCCTTCTGGAGGTTCGGGTACCATAGAGTACATGTGGCTATATAAAAATAGCAGCACTGGAAATAATTTCTGGCAAGTGTCAGGAGCTTCATCAGCTACTTATGATCCGCCATCGCTCACAGAGACGACGACGTATTTACGTTGTTCTCGCAGAGCGGGTTGTTCTAACTGGGATGGTGAGTCAAATGAAATTACAATCACCGTAACCAATTGCAATCCGACTCTTCCAGAGGCGTTGAACTGTACAGGTCAGTGGCAGTGGCAACCAACGCTTTCTTTGAATGGTTGTGATATCAATGCACAAGTTAGATTTGTAGACGGTGGTACATTCGCAATCAATCTTCCAGCAGAATTAGCAAACAATAGTGTGAGCATTTCTAATGTTCGCACTTCTTCGTTTGATGGCTATTGCTCTCGCGCTACAGTGAGTCAGCCAAACGAACAGTGGAAGATAGTTTTCTTTAAAAACGGTTCTGTTGTCGGGCAAACAGGCTATACAACAGACATCGCTGATAACGTTATCCAAAACACACGTTTCGATAACTTCGGTCCATTCACTTTCCCGAATGGTATTGACCAAATCAAATTGGTTCACTTCGAAGACCCAACTTTCGGAAACGGTTCAGCAAGCACGCCTAACTCTGTTGTTCCTTCAGGCGTTTGCTTTACATATACAACAACACCAATTTGTAATAACACCACAAATGGCGGAAGTATCGGAAGCAATCAAACAGGTTGTTCACCATTTGATCCTGCCAACATTGTAAACATGGCGTGGCCAACAGGTGGTAGTGGTAATATTCAATATATGTGGATTTACAGAGCAGCTTCTACCAACAACGTTTGGACTGAAGTTCCAGGCGCTAATGCTGCTTCTTACAATCCAGGTCCTCTTACAGAAACTACGATGTTCCGTCGCTGCTCACGCAGAGAAGGTTGTAGCGCTTGGGATGCAGAAAGTAATATTGTTACAATAACTGTAAACAATTGCTGCAGCAATATCACCAATGGTGGAACTATTGGATACGACCAAGCTGGCTGTGCTCCTTATGATCCAGCTCCATTCGTGAGCATCACTGCACCATCAGGTGGTAGCGGTACAATTCAATATGTGTGGATCTATAAGAATGCTTCTACAAACTGGCAGTTCCAAGAGCTTCCAAACTCAGCGGGTTCAACTTATGATTCAGGAGCTCTTACTGAAACAACTGTATTCAGAAGATGCTCTAGAAGAAGCGGATGTACCTCATGGGATGGTGAATCAAATGACATCACCATTACTATTAATGGCAACTGCACAGCAGAAGAGGTTTGTGAACTTACAGGTTACGATTCTCCAAATGGTCGAATTTTCTGGATTCCAAACTATGGAACAGACTTTAGATCATCACCATCGAACCCTCTTCAAATTGCTAAATTTTCCAATGGTACCGCTCATATTTATGGTACAATTGAAAGAATCAGCAACGCGAACCAAAAGTTTGTAGTTAGTCTTTGGTTTGAACAGCGCAGCACATACGCCCAGTGGATTGCAATGGGCTTGCAGGCTCACAGCCCAAATCTTGGTGATGAGTCAACATGGACTTACTACAAGTGGTCTACTTCATTGCCAAATACTTTAGTTGGTCAAGGCTCTCTAGCGGGTACTACGCTTTATTTGAGCAATCAAGATCCATCATATGGATTGCAATTGGGTAATGGAGCAAATGCTCTTAACACCAATGCAAACGGTATTAGCAACTGGTTTAGCTATACTGGTACCACTAGCGGTCACGGTGACTTGAACGGTACATACGAGTGTGCTGAACCAGAGATTTGTGACCTTCGTGGCTATGAGTCTCCTAATGGTCGTATCTTCTGGATTCCAAATTATGGTGTAGACTTTAGATCTTCGGCTTCTAATCCTATGAAGATTGCAAAGTATCCAAATGGTACAGCAAGAATCTATGGTACAATCGAGCGCATTAGTAATCCAAACCAAAAGTTCGAAGTTAGTCTTTGGTTTGAACAGAAGAGCACTTATGCTCAATGGATTGCTATGGGACTTCAAGCCCACAGCCCAGAATTAGGTGACGAAACCACATGGACATATTATAAGTGGTCCACTACGTTGTCAAACACGCTTATTGGTCAAGGCGCTCTTGCAGGAACTACACTTTATTTGACCAATCAAAACCCAGCTTATGGACTTCAATTGGGTGATGGAGCGAATTCGTTGAATACAAATGCTAACGGTATCAGCAATTGGTTTAGCTATACTGGTACAACCAGCGGACATGGTGATTTGAATGGTACTTATGTATGCGTTGAGCCATGTGCTGAAACTTGTGAAGTTGACAATACTCCTCCAACTCCAAACAACTTAACTCCATCAATCACTCTCAACTGTGGTCAGCAATATCCAAACGTAACATTCAGTGACAACTGTTCTGATGTTTCTGTGAGCTATGATGAGTATGATGCATTGAAAATATGTGAATTGGCATTTGGACCTACATATACCAATTCAAACATTTGGTTCCATGGAACTCCAGCTCCTTACAACAAGTACCACCGTTGGGCTGATGGAAGAGTGGTACTATTTGAAGACGGTACTGCAAAATGGATTGGTCGTGCGGTGAATATTTCTGACCCTAACTCGGGTTGGATTGTAGAAATTTTCTTCGAAGAATTGGTTGATTGGAACACTTGGTCAGCGAACGGTGGATATAACCCTGGCGACTCTCAACGTTTCAATCGCTTGTATGCAGAAGTAGATTTTGACAGACCATACACTATTCATGGATATGGCGCATTCTTAGGTTCGAATATCGTACTTAATGCTGCTGGTAATCCATACGGTAACGTACATTTCATGGATATCGGTCCTCGTGATCATTATGGTTCATACGGTGCTGGTTTCTGGATTTCATATTCTGGTACTATGGGTGGACTACCTGTCAATGGCGCTAATGACAACATGCAGCACATTGATAGCTACAACTCATTGGTAAACTGTGAAGTGAATCCAAACTGTTTGGCTTTCGACGTAAGAGAATGGACAGTTTCTGATAACTGTGAAAATAAAAATATCTACTGGCAAGTAGTGAAAGTGATTGATTCTGGTGCTCCAGTAATCACTAACGTTCCTGCTAACGTAACAGTAGAGTGTCAGAGTGAAATACCTGCTTCTGCAACACCAACTGTTTCTGATGCTTGCGATACTGATGTACAATTGGTTTTCTCTGAAACACTTGTTGGGGTAGAGTCAGACACTACTGTTTGCCACATTGCTGATGCAAATGCTGGCCATACACTTTGGTTGTCCGGCGCTGTGCGCAACGCACTTGGTCTCTCAAACTCTAACTTCGTTACAGTAGGTAGCGGACAGTTTGAGAAGTTCAGTGATGGAACTATCAAGTTCTCTGGACTTGTAAAGAGTGCTCAAGATCCTAACAAGCGCTTCCAATATGTAGCTCACTATCGCTTCAAGCGTTCATTCGAAGAGTGGACGTCTATTCCAAACCCAAACAGCCCAACAGGATTCCGTCAGGAAAAACTGGATGCTGGTACTACTATCACCCTTGGTGATGAGTATTTGGATTGGGAATACTATGAGCTAGATCCTACAAAACCAAACACCCTAACTGGAGTTGATGGTTTGAATGGAATTAACTTGACATTCTCACATGCTCCTGCTGATTATAAGTATGGCGCTCAATTGGGTGAGAACGCTAGTCTTCAGAGCTATGGTTTAGGTTTCTCAGCTTGGATCACTGTTTCTGGTGATATCAATGGAGTTCATTTGAGCTCTCCTGGAGACTGGAACTTCTCTATCAATAACTGCGAAGGTCAAGATGATTTCGAATGTGATGATCAGTACCAAATCGTAAGAACTTGGACTGCAATGGATGACTGCGGAAATACCGCAACAGCTCAGCAGACTATCACAGTTCTAGGTGACACTGAAGATCCTACATTTGATAATCTTCCTAATAATACTACTGTACCATGTGATGTTCTTCCATTCCCAGAAGATCTCAATGTTACAGCTTCTGATAATTGTGATCCTTCTGTAATCGTTACTATTACTTATGAAGATCAAGGTGAAGGTTGTGACCGTCAGCGCATATTTACTTTCCGCGCAGAAGATGACTGTGCAAACGTAACTACCGCTACTCGCGTGTATTCAACGCATGACGATGTGCCTCCATCATTCACAATGGTTCCAGATAATGGAACAGCTTTGTGTGGTGAGCTTCCTTCTCCAAATAACTTGATGGTAGCTGCTACTGACAACTGCGATGGTAATGTAACAATTACATTCTCAGTAAACGATCAAGGTCTTGAGTGTAACCAAGTGAGAACAATCACTTGGACCGCTACCGATGATTGCGGTAACCAGGCTACTGTAACGAGAACATATAGCGCAACGGACAATATCGATCCAGAGTTTGTAAACATTCCTGAAGATATGGAAATGGAATGTGGTCAAATCGCGCCGAACGTTGAAGTACTTGCTACTGACAACTGTGATGACGACGTTTTCGTTGATATGGAAAGCGAAGTAATCCCACAAGATTGCGGTTTCTTATTCGTACGCACTTGGACAGCAATTGATGATTGCGGTAATACAATCACAGATTCTCAAACAATAACATTTGTTGATACTACTAATCCAGAAGTGGATTACGCACCAGAGAACATCACAGTTGAATGTTCATCTATCGTGCCTTTCCAAGAGCCAGTATTCTCTGATATCTGCGACGAAGATTTGGATATTGAGTTTACGGAGAATGAAGAACCATTCGGATGTAATTCGAAGATTATCCGTCGTTGGATTGCTACTGATGATTGCGGCAATGAAGCTGAAGTGGTTCAAATCATTACCTTGATTGACACTACAGATCCAATCATCCTTAATGTACCATCAAACGTAACGGTGACATGTGAAACAGTTCCTGCTGTTCCAACCAACGTTATCGCAGATGATATTTGTGATGAAAACGTTCCAGTGACCTTCAGTGAGTCAACAACTGACCTTGCATGTGGTTACCAAATCACACGTACTTGGACAGCAATAGACGACTGTCAAAATGTGGCTACTGCAACACAAGTAATTACAGTGTTGGATAATATCGCTCCTACACTTCAGAACATTCCAGCTGATGTTATCGTTTCTTGCAACACAATTCCAAACGTTCCAACAAACATTACTGCTACAGACAACTGTTCTGAACTCGGTCAGATTGAGTTCTCAGAACAAATTGTAAACGACCCAACAGGTGCAGTTTGTGCTTACTCTATCGTTCGCACATGGACAGTAGAGGATGAGTGTGGAAATGTTGCTTCAAGAACTCAGACTATTCAGGTTATTGATAATACACCTCCAACAATTTTGAACTTTCCAGCAAATACTTCTGCTGAGTGTTCACAAATTCCAGCTGCTCCACAAATCTTTGCTTCAGACAACTGTAGCGATGCTTTGATTCCAGCAGTACTTACTGAAATGATGAATCCAGTGAGCGCTTGTACTTACCAGTTGGTGCGCACTTGGACTGCTACAGATATCTGTGGTAATTCATCTACAGCAACTCAAACTATTACGGTTACTGATACTACGGCTCCAACTTTTGACAATGCCCCAGCAAATACAACTGTATCATGCGGTGCTGATCTTGAAGTTCCTGTTGTTACTGCTTCTGATGCTTGCGACGAAAACGTAACTGTAGAATTCTTCGAAATGCAAATTGGTGCTGGTTGTCAGTATGTATTGAACCGTGTGTGGGTTGCTACTGACGATTGCGGTAACAATACTGTTCACACACAAATGGTTACTGTGATTGACAACGTAGCTCCATTCATCGTAGAAGCTCCATCTACATCTATTACTATTGGTTGTGAGGATGCTGAACCAACTGCTGCTCCGGTATTCGGAGATGCATGTGATGAAAACGTAAGCGTTACGTCAACAACTACTATAACGAATGTTACAACTTGTAGCTATGACAAAGTGAAAGTATGGACTGCTATTGATGACTGCGGCAACGTGGCTTCTTTCACCCGTACTATCACAGTAATTGATAATACTAACCCATCACTAGTGGGAGTGCCAGCTAACACTACAGTTAACTGTGCAAATATTCCTGCTGCTCCTCAAGTGACAGCAACAGACGTTTGTTCTTCTGCTTCTGTTACAATGAATGAAGTGATTGGAACAGGTTGTCCTTACACGATTACTCGCACATGGACAGCAACAGACCTTTGCGGAAATTCAGTATCAGCTTCACAAGTAATTACTGTAGTTGATACAGATGCACCTGAGTTTGACTTTGTTCCTGCTAATATCACTGTAGAGTGTTCAAATATTCCAGCAGGTAACATCAACCAGGTAGTAGTTTCTGATGCTTGTTCTGACGATGTTACTGTTACGGTTAATGATGTAACAACCAGCGGATTCTGCACATACTTCATCTTCCGCACTTGGACTGCGACAGATGCATGTGGTAATAGCGCACAGGCAACACAAATGTTGACTGTTACTGATACTACTAATCCAACATTGATTGGTGTTCCTGCTAACGTTGATGCTCAGTGTGGTGATATACCAGCTGTACCAACAGTTACTGCAGACGATAACTGCACGCCAATTGAAGAGTTAGAAGTATTGTTCAGCGAAAATGAAGTTACTCTTGATTGTGGCTATCAAATCATTCGCACATGGTCAGTTTCTGACTATTGCGGAAATATTGCTACTGCAACTCAGGTTATTACTATTAATGATACTGAAGGTCCAATAGCTTCTAACGTTCCTGGCCCTGTATCTATTGAATGTGGATCTGCGCTTCCAACGAGCGCTCCTACTTTCGATGATGAGTGCTCTGAGTTTGAAGTTTCAGTAAACGATGTAGAAGTTCCATTTGGCTGTAGCTATAATGTAATCCGCACTTGGACTGCAGTAGATGCATGCGGAAATGAAACCTCTGTAAGTCAGACTATCTCTGTAATTGATACTACCTCACCATACTTCACTTCTACTGCTCCAAATACAACAGTAGAGTGTGGTTCTGTACCAGCACCTGCTGTATTGACTGCTGGTGACTCATGCTCAGAGGCTGATGTTGTTTACAACGGTCAGACCCAAATCAACGATGCGGACGGATGCGGCTTTATTTTAATCCGCAGCTGGACAGCAGAAGACGCTTGTGGTAACCAAGCGGTATTTACTCAAACAATTACAGTAATTGATACTACTGCTCCTGTTCTTGTGAATGTGCCAGCTAACATCACTGTAGAATGTGATGCAGTGCCTGCACCAGCTCAAGTAACAGCTGATGACATTTGCTTCGACGGTTTAATGCCAGTAGCATTGTCAGTAGATACTGTAGCTATTGACAATTGCTCATTCCAGATTATCCGCACTTGGAGTGCAGAAGATAATTGTGGAAATGATGTGTCGGCTTCACAAGTTATCACTGTTGTAGATACAACTGCACCAGAGTTTGATTCACTTCCTGAAAATCTTGAAGTGGAATGTGATGAAATACCAGCCGCTGCTGTATTGACTGCTACAGACAACTGTGACGAAAACGTAACAGTAACTGTATCAGAGCAAGGTGGTGAAGGTTGCGAATACACTATCGTTCGTACTTATACTGCAACAGATGATTGTGGAAACGTTGCTACACACGTTCAAACAATAATTGTACGTGATACGGAGGCTCCTGTATTGAGCGGTGTTCCTGCGAACACTACTTTGGAGTGTAACTCACAACTTCCTGTGGCATTTGTAAGTGCTAGTGATAACTGCGACGAAGTAGTACCTGTATCATTCTCAATGATCACTAACTTCTTTGAATGTGGATATGAAGTAGTTCGCACTTGGACTGCAACAGATGATTGTGGCAACACTACATCACGTAGCCAGACCATTACCTTCGAAGATACTACCGACCCATTCATTTTGACTGCTCCTGAGGCACTTATTGAAATTGAATGTGGTACTCCAGTGCCAACACAAGCACCAACTTTCGGTGATGTTTGTGATGATGAATTGCAGATTGTAGCTATCAGTGGAATTGCCAACGTAACCGATTGTTCTGAAACGATTGAGCGCGTGTGGACAGCTATTGATGACTGTGGAAATGCTGTGTCATTCACACAAACTATTGTTATCACCGATACAACGGCTCCTGAGTTCACTTTCGTTCCAGAGGCTATCACTGTAGAGTGTTCTGAAATTCCTGCTCCAGGCACGCCTGAAGCAACTGACGTTTGTTCAGACGTAACTATCACTCTCGAAGAGACTATCGTTCCTGTGAATGACTGTATCTATGAGTTGGTAAGAACTTGGACAGCAACAGATGTTTGTGGTAATGCTTCTGAAGCAATTCAAGTGATTACGGTTGAGGACACAACAGAACCAACGCTTGTAGGTGTTCCTGCAAACGTAATGCAAGCTGCATGTGATAATATCCCAGCTGTTGCTGTGGTAACAGCTACAGATCTTTGTGATGAAGCACCAGTGGTTACCTTCTCTCAATCAGAGGCGGGTAGCTGCCCAACGGTGATTACACGCACTTGGGTTGCAGTTGATGCTTGTGGAAATGAGACTTCGGCTTCTCAATTAATTTATGTTTATGATAACGAAGCACCAGAATTGATTGGTGTACCTGCTAACACTACAATTGAGTGTTCAGAAGAGGTAGAAAATGTTATCGTAACTGCTGACGATAATTGCTCTGAAAACTTAGTTGTTTCACTTTCAGCTGTGACAACAGAACTAGAGTGTGGATCAGTAATGGTTCGTACATGGTCTGTGACAGATGATTGCGGTAATACTACTACTGCTACTCAGACAATCAACATCGTTGATACTACAGCTCCTTCAATCGAGTCAACCCCAGCTAATGGTTTGACATTTGAATGTAGCGATGAGATACCATTGGTTGATCCAACATTCGGTGATGTTTGTGACGATGAACTCGAAGTTGAGTTTACCGAGGAAATTACCAATGTTTCACCATGTGGATATACAATCGTACGCAGATGGACAGCTACTGATGACTGTGACAACGAAACAGTTGTAACACAAAGCATCAATGTTGTTGATACTACAGCCCCAGAATTTGAAAACGTTCCAGCAAATGCTACTGTGCTTTGCGATGCTATTCCAGCACCTGTAGCTCCAATAGCTGAAGACAACTGTTCTGGTGTAGATATCACTTATAATGAAGTAACTTCTGCTGGTTGTCCTTACACTATCACTCGTACATGGACTGCAACTGATGAGTGCGGTAACGCGGCATCAGTATCTCAAATCCTTACTGTGATTGATACTGAAAATCCAGTATTAGTTGGTGTTCCAGAAAATGCTACTATTGAGTGTGATGAAATTATCGTTACTCCAGTAGTTACTGCTACAGACAATTGCACCGAAGAATTGAATGTTCAATTGGATGAGCAGCAAATTGGTCTTGATTGCGGTTATGCTATCGTTCGCACATGGTATGTAACTGACAACTGTGGAAACATGGCAACTGCTTCTCAAACGTTGACTGTAATTGATACTACTGCGCCTGAGCTTTCTGGTGAAGATGCAGTATCAACACTTGAGTGCAACGTAATGCCAAGCATTATTGCTCCAACAGCGTCTGACAACTGTGATGAGGATGTAACTATCATCCCAAGCTTCGTTGAAATTCCTGGTGATTGTGAAAACAGCTACACACAAGTATTTACTTGGACAGCAATTGATGATTGCGGTAATACTAGCGTTCGCACTTACACATTCAATTTTGTTGATACAACACCTCCATCATTTGACCAGCTTGTAGCGAATCAAACAGTAGAGTGCGACGTAGTTCCTGCGCCACTTAACTTGACAGCTACAGACAACTGTGATGAAAACGTGGAAGTGACAGTATCTGAGTCACAAACTGAAGGTTGTAATTATGTGATTACTCGCATTTACACTGCGGTGGACAACTGTGGTAACGAAACATCAGTTACTGAGACAATCAACGTAATTGATACAACTGCTCCAACACTTGAAAACGTTCCAGCTAATCAAACATTGGAATGTACACAGCCAGTTCCTGCAGCATTTGTAACTGCTTCTGACAACTGTGATGAAAATCCAAGTGTACAAGTTTCAAGTGTGACTAATGAATTTGAGTGTGGATTTGAAGTGGTGAGAACTTGGACAGCAACTGACAATTGTGGTAACGTAGCTACCGCTACTCAAACCATCACATTTGTTGATACAACTAATCCATTCATCAATTCACAGCCTGAAAACATCACTGTGGAGTGCGACGAAGACGTACCATTCAGCGAGCCTAGCTTCGGTGATGCTTGTGACGAAGTTTTGGATATCGAATTCAATGAATTTGAATCTAATGTAAATAACTGTGGCTTCGTTCTTAATCGTGTATGGACTGCAACAGACAACTGTGGAAACAGCACTGAGGTAGTACAGCAAATCACTATCACTGACACTACTGCTCCAGTAATCGTTGGTCAGATCGAAGTTGTAGGATTCTGCGATCAGTCTTACCAAGCTTTGGTAACAGTATCAGACAATTGCGATGAAGCTCCAAGCTTGACTTGGGAAGACTTGCTCGTAAGCGGTGGTTGTGAGGGACGTATCCTTCGTACCTATACAGCTTCTGATATCTGCGGAAATACTTCTACATTCCTTCAGATCATTACTCTAGCTGATGGTGAATCACCAGAAGTGGTTGAGGCTCCTGAAAATGTGAACATTGAGTGTACAGACGATGTACCTGCTGCTCCAGTAGTAGAATTCACTGACAACTGTGATGATGATATTGAAGTTAGCTTCAATGAGTTGACAATCCCAGCTGATTGTGGATTTACTATCGTACGCACTTGGACTGCAACAGATAATTGTGAGAATCAAACTTTCGTTCAGCAATTGATTAATGTTGCTGACGTAACTAACCCACAATTGTTCAATATCCCAGCTAGCGTGACTATTGAGTGTGGTACTGCAATACCTGCTGTTCCATCAACCATCTTCGCTACTGATAATTGCACAGAGATCTTGGACATCGTTCTCGAAGAAAGTCAAAATGACTTGGCTTGCGGTTATGAAATCGTTCGCACATGGAGAGTTTATGATGACTGCGGAAACGGTGCTATGGCAACACAGGTAATTACTGTTGTTGATACTCAAGCTCCTGTAATTAATGGTGAAGTATCTGATGTAACTGTAAGCTGTGAGAATATCCCTGCTGCAGCGGTATTCACTGCATTCGATGTATGTGATGGTTCAATCAACGTTGTGTTCAACGAAGTAACAGGCGAAGGATGTCCTTACTCTATTACTAGAACATGGACTGCAACCGATGCTTGTGGCAATAGCACACAATTGGTACAAGTAATATCTGTAATTGACGAAGTGAATCCTTCATTCAATCCATTCCCAGTTTGGATTTCAGTTTCTTGTGATGAGGTAGAAAACTACACTATCACAGCTTCTGACAACTGTGATACAGATGTTGAAGTTACTGTGATCGAGGAATTAGTATTCTCAGGTGGTTGCTTCGGTAACTTACAGCGTACCTACAAGGCTACAGACAACTGTGGAAACTTTGTAACTGCTATTCAGATTATCCAGATTGTAGATAATGTGGACCCAGTGATTGAAAATGTTCCAGCAGAAGAGACAATTGTTTGTGAGTCAGCTATACCTGCTGTTCCAACAGATGTGTTTGCAACAGACAACTGTACTGCAGATGTAGAAATCTTCTTCACAGAAACACAAACTAATGATTTCTGCCCATACGATATCATCCGTACTTGGACAGCTATCGACTTCTGTGGTAATGAGACAGTGGCAACACAAATCATCCACGTTACTGTTGAGGTTGAGCCTGTAGTGATGATGCAATCTTATCCAAACCCTGCTTCTGAGCAATTCACATTTGAGTTTAGCACTCCAGAAGAGGCACAAGTTATCGGCGGCGTTTATGATGTAACTGGCCGCGAAGTGATCAGCCTCATGAATGGTACTGCAGATGCTGGAAGATTGTACAAGTTCCCAGTAGATACTCAGCGTTTGAATACTGGTACTTACACTATCAGAATGATTGTTGATGGTGAAGTGATGACGAACAGAATGATCATTACCGGTAGATAATTTTCAAAAAAGATAAATAAAAAGCCCCCTCGCCACAAGGCGGGGGGGCTTTTTGCTTTAAATCCCTTAATTTTGTCACCCCAAAAAGAGAAAATGGCAAAAAAACTCACCAACGTTAACATTTATAAGTTCCGAGTAATCATCGATACAGAGGAAGACGTTTTCCGTGATATCGAAATTGAGACGGACGCTACATTTGAGAGTTTTCACACGGCAATCCTAGATGCGTTCGACTTCGAGGCAGGTGAAATGGCTAGCTTTTATATGAGTGACGACACATGGAGTAAAGGCTTGGAAATTCCATTGATGGATATGGGTGGCGAAAAAGGCAAGAAGAATTTAAGCATGTCTGTAACCAAGCTTAATGAAATGATCACTCAGCCGAGCGAGAAGATTCTTTACGTTTATGATTTTCTGAGAATGTGGATCTTCTATGTCGAGTTGGTTGAAATAAAGAAAGATCTACCAAGCACGATTTATCCCCGCGTGGCGATGGTTTATGGCGATGCCCCAGCCCAAGATAGCAAGGAGATGGACCTTTTCGGAGCTGAGTTTGACCAAGATGAGTTTAACGAGTTTCATGGAAATAGCTCAGAGGGTGATGACGATGAAGAGGATATGTTTGGTGAGGGCGGCGAATTTTTCGATGAGAATGATTTCGATGGCTCATACAAAACAGACGACTACTGATAGAGTCGCGATTATTCCAATTATTTAGCTTTCTACAACTATAATTAGTCTGCATCTTTACATTATGAAGAAGATTTTATTTGTGTTTGTATTTGCGCTTTTCGCGCTCGCAGCGTGCAAGGAAAAGGAGCGCAAAGTGACAGCAGACTTGATTAATTTTCCTGAAAGTGCAAATGGAACAATCGAACAAGATTTGCCAGAAATTACATTCGATTCTATTGAGTACAATTTCGGCACAATCGCCATTGGAGAGAAAGTGGTTCATAAGTACAACTTCAAGAATACGGGAAGCGCGCCTTTGTTGATTGGCGATGTAAAGCCGTCTTGCGGTTGCACCACATTAAAAGATTGGCCAAAGGATCCGATAATGCCAGGGGAGAGCGGAACAATAGGAGTGGAGTTTAATTCAGAAGGTTATCCGGGAGCTATAACGAAGACAATATTGGTACACACCAATGGACTTCCGAAGGATGTTTACCTAAAATTGGTGGGTAAGGTAGAAGGGATTGATTCCAAAAAAGAAGTGAAATCACCGATAGAAATGGAGCGAACCCGCTAATCGAGGCGTTCAAAGGCCTATGTTTGCACCGCAAATTTTTTAAAGACAAATGAATACAATTATTTTACAAGCTCAGGGCGGCGGCATTGGTCCACTTTTGCTCATGGGTGGTATGTTTATCATCATGTATTTCTTCATGATTCGTCCGCAAATGAAGAAAATGAAAGAAGCTAAGAAGTTTCAGGAGAATGTTCAGGTTGGCGATAAAATCGTAACCGTTGGCGGAATCCACGGGAAGATTGTGGAGATTGGCGAGAAGGATGTCGTTATTTCTCTAGATCAAGGCAGAATGCGCATTGAGAAGGCTGCATTAAGCCCCGACAGGACCGTTTCAGAAGGCGCTCAGAAGTAAGTTGACGCCTCTCATAGGCTCCGATGATGCTCGTCATCTTTAGTGTCTGTGTTTCTTTGGACGTTTGTGATATAAAATCATAAAACCATGGCAACACAGACACTTTATCACATTTCTCACGTAAGCAACGAACATAGCGATTGGATGCGTGCTTGTGAGTTCTATATTCAAGAGATTCAAATTCTTGAAAATCGCCTTTCAGAGGTATCCCAGCGCTACACCAGAGATGATGTGAAAGCGGATGTGGAGCATTATCAAAATCAATTTATCATTCAACGTGGGAATTTCGAGGATTTGATCAAGGATATCAAAACGCACGAAATTCACATGGGTAATGATGCTGAAAAGAAAGCACTTCATTTATCCAACACTACCCTCGCCGAGCATGATGTAATGCGCGAGCGCTTCCAGCACATGGAAAAATTCATCAACAACTTACGTCACGATTATAATAAGTTTCTTTCGAGGTACATGTAAAGGGAGAAGGAGTAGGAGAAGGAGTAGGAGAAGGAGTAGGAATAGGGGATAGGAAATAGGGGATAGGGAATCTCAAATTCCAACCTCTAGTCTTTACCTTCGCGGGATGATGGCAAAAGAAAAAAATATCCTCATCATCAACGGTTCTCTTAGAGGGGAAAATGGAGATGGGTATCGGTTGGCGATGAAGGCGCTGGAGTATGCAAAGAAGCATGAAGGGATTGAAGTGTCGATATACTCACTCACGGCGCCGAAGAGCACAACGAAAGAATTGTACGAACTCTTGGAAAGCGCGGATGGATTCGTAGTGATATCAGGCACGTATTGGAATAATATCAGTTCGCTCCTTCAGCGTTTTGCAGAAGTTTGTACCGCGTTTGAAAATTCGCCCGCGTTTTTTGGAAAACCTGTCGCCGCGCTCGTCACGATGGATTCGGTGGGTGGGGTAGAGGTGGCGAATAAAATTCATCACATCTTTCAAGGTCTTGGCTGTTGGTCGCCACCTTGCAGCTCCGTTGTTATTTCCCGAATCGGCGAAAAAGCCGTACAAGATTCTATCGCCAATAATTCTGACGAAAACGACGACGTCTGGCGCATCGAAGACATCGAAATCACCATTCAAAATCTCATCACCGCCACCACTTTCCCCCGCACAGAGTGGAAGTGTTGGGCGTTTAAGATACTAGATATTAGCGACTAGCGACGGAGCGACGGAGTTACTGAGGGACAGAGTTACTGAGGGACAGAGTTACTGTGGGACGGAGGGACTTCCTCTTATTCCTATTAAAATTGCTTATTCGGTATCTGCTGTGATGAGTAATTTAATTTCAATGTTTCAGTGCAAAAATTCCTTATTAACTTTGATAAATACCTGCCGAGATCGGAATGGGTCAAGTGCAAATTTCGAAAAAAAAGTAGGGATTATAAAGTTAGATTTTTAAATATGAAAAACAATTATAATAAACTACTTTCATTTTGAGAAATAGGATTAATACTCGCAAAGAAGAGTTCCAATTGTCATTACTGTTTTTATTTTTTGTGTTAATCGCCGTTGGTGGGATTTTTATATATCGCAGTAGTATCATCGATAATTCGATTCTAGAGTATGAAGTTTTAAGTCATTATAAGAATTCCGGAAGAACAACTAGTTCTGTTATGGAGATCAAATACAATGGCATAATTAAGGATATTTCGATATCTAAAGATTCATTCGAAAGTCTAGACCGTGGTATAATTCCTCTGGTCTTCTATAATTCTGAATTTGATGCCCCATTCAACTTTTTACATATTATCCTTTTCACAAAATTCCTAGGAGGTATTTTTATAATAGCTGGTTTTGTTGGAGTCATATTCCTACTGATTGATTGGCGCGTCAAATCAAAAATGAAAAAAGTATTTATGATCAGCTCGGTTTTATTATGTGGGCTAATGGGTAGTTATTTTATTTCATTTGAAAGTAAGAAGATTCAAACTCGAACCTTTGCCTTCAGCTCAGAGAACGCAACTACATTGTTCAGTTCTTTTGAAGAGGATTCTATAGTCCATTGGAAAAAAAATATACTACCAGCAACTTATCAGTATGAGGGCATGTATCAATCTGTTCATTATCCCGATTTCTTTTTGGGAGACCGTACATTTTTAGCTGAAATAATCGATAAAAACGAAAATAATTCAACTGGTCCTAAAAGAATATTCTACGGTAGTATTTCAGCATTCGTTGGAAATAAAACAATTGAACTTGATCCAAAACAGATCGTAGATATTTCAATAATTGATGATTCGGTACAAAGGCGCACGAGGTGCTCTGGGGGATTTTTTTGCGTAGAGTTACCAGTTTCTAAGTCTGTCGATATTTTGTTCAATTTAGAGGGATATAAAACGAAACAAGTTAGATTGTTCTTTTCGGATAGTACAAATATCAACCTTGTCACAGCTAATTGTATTTTTAATGAAGGCGAAGGGTTCGAGAAAGTTTTACTAGATTTTTAGGTGTTTAAAAGTTTGAGTTGTTTGACTAGCTTGTAATAGCTTGTTCGTGGTTTTCTGTTTTCTCCGCGTTAGGGATTGAAGCGGAAATCCTTTTTTGAGCGAAGCGAGAAAAAGATTGGAGCGGAAAGCCCGCCCCGCGCCAGCGGGGAACGCCCAAGAAAGCGACTAGATACTAGTGACTAGTAAAGTGACTAACGACTAGCGACTAACGACTAGACAGTAGTCGCTTGTCGCTTGTCGCTGCGTCGCTCCGTCCCTCCGTCGCTCCGTCCCTCCGTCCCTCCGTCGCTCCGTCCCTCCGTCTCTCCGTCTCTCCGTCCCTCTGTTTCTACTTCGTCACCACAAGCCTCAGCACTTTTTGGTGCGTGGCGGCTATTATGCGGATGTAATAGACGCCGGCGGCGAGGGAGGCGGAATTCATCTGTAAAGAAAAATTACTATCAGGACTGTGATCGCGATGGGTGAACAGTAGTTGACCGCCTTCACTATACATTTCAATTTCTAGGTTTTCACCTGATAATCCTCCTACACTCACGGTAAAGGCGCCGCGCGTAGGATTCGGAAATACGCTCGCTTCAATTTCCAATGTTTTGGTATAACAAGGTTCTTCCAGTGATAGTGGTACGGCAGAACCTGTGCTGTCGGCAGCGTTTGTGATTTCTGTTGGTTGGGTATTGTTTAGTGTTGTGTCGTTGCTATCGACAATCGGTAGCCATGTATGTTCGTCTTCTGCGCTCAAACAGGCCATCAAGGGTTTGATGGTTTGTACATTTTCCTTTTCACGATTTTCTTGATTGGCGAGCACTTCCGGTTCTTTTTCTTCAATGATCAAGGTGGCGCCGTATATCACGGCTGCGCGGCCGTAGTCGCGATTGTTGAGTTTGATTTTATTTTTTTTATTTAATAATTCATTCTTCTTTCCAGCATAGTGCGATGCTCCGCAAAAGTTTTTTCCATTCACGTCTTGCGCTGTTGGCGTAAAGAAATAATCGGAGTCTCCCATCTTGGCGAGGTATTTTATTTCGGTTTTATCCCAATGCATACGCATCGGTAGTGGGTTGTGATATCCAGCATATATGCTTTTATCTTCAATCTGCAACGTGTCATTGTATGAACCTGTCATCACGATCATATCATTTGCTGCGAGGTCAATATACATGGGCAGTATGTTATAAGCATTGCGAGGATGCACATAGGTATAGCGATAGTCCATTTCACCATTAGAAAATATTTTGAAGAATGTAAAGTCAGTTCCGTATTTCCCGTAGAGCTCGGTGTTGATCTGCACCTCCATTCCTTTGCTCACAAAACATTCCTTATCATAACTCACAAGGGCAACGATGTTGTTGTTTTTATCAATGTCAATGTCACGAATCCATTGTGTGCTGCGGCCTCCAATGTGTTGGTACCACTCTAATTTTCCATCTGGATCGAACTTAGCGAGATAGCTATCAATGCTACTTTTTGAAATGTCTGAAGTGATGGAATCTTGTTTTCCGAATTGATAACTGCCGTACATGGTGCCATGTAAGATGTAGTGATCGGCATTGTCAAATTTACCTCCGAAGCGGTGGATGTAGGAAGAGGTGCGGATGTAGGACAATTCAATGACGCCAAGTACTTCGCCTTTTTTATTCAATTTCAAAACGCCTTGTTTCGAATCGTGAATGCTTGTTCGAATAAAAGGAGAAATTACTTTTCCATTTTCATCCTTCAAATCATAATTGTGGTGAAATGGAATGTAAATGTCTTCTTTTGAATTACAGGCGACACCCAATCCGCTCGCCCACGAAGAACCGAATTTTTTATTCCAAAGCAATTCTCCTTTCGGATTGTAGCAGGCGACGATGATGCCAGAAGGTTCTGCATAATTGTTTTTATTAATCAGTTCACCCGATTCCCCGGCCTTTGAATTTGATTCGAATTTAACTACTCCGTCGCCGTGGCCGGTGATATAGACATTGCCGCTCGGTCCCACTTCCACGGCAGTCAGTCGGCAATCTTTGGTGCTCATCACAGAATGTGCCCATTCAGGTTTTCCTGCTGGTGAAACTTTTAGAATGGCGCCACTGATATAGGGCGAATAAGGAAACTTTTTCTTTAAACCCTGAATGTCAAGATCTGCGGTATAGGTGAGGGTATAGTAGCTATTGCCATCTTTATCCACCACACAAGCCGTCACCTCCGCATCATTGAATCCATCGATGTGAATGCTCCAGTTGATGAAATGTTCGTCTTGGGCGTCAACGCTCAAAAACCTTAGATTGAACAATACTAGAAGTGCAATGAAACGAGTGGAGTGGAATATTGTCATAGGTTCTTTGGTGGTTGTATTAGGAAGCACTTACCTTTCTAAAGTATAAATTTCTCAAAATTCTCGCCATTAAATCGATACACCCCATTCTCGTGAGTGCCGAGCCAAAGACTTCCTGTGTTGTCCTTGTAAATGCTGAATAACGTTATATCTTTTGAATTATCCTTTACTCTAAAGTTTGTGATTTTTTCCCCATCATATTTCCAAACTCCATTACGATAGGTGACAAACCATAAATTATTCTCGTTATCTCTCACGGTAGAAAGAAATTCTTTCAAGCCGCTTGTGTTTTTGCCATCTAAACTTCCGATGCTTTCATGTCTTGTATAGAACTTGCTGCTTTTTAGTGTTTCACTATCATAGATGCTGTATCGATTTTCGGTATTAAACCAGAAGTCTCCGTTTTTGTCTTCTGTGATCGAACGCACACCATTGGCGCCTTCGTTGCGGAATTCTGTCACGTCTTCTTCAGTGATCCAGTTAAATGATACTCCATCAAAGCGGCACACACCGACGGGATTAGTGCCAAACCAGATATTACCTTTTTTGTCACGATAAATACTATAAATTTCGAATGGCATGTCGAGTCCAGACGGCTTGGGAATTATCAATTCATAGAGCTTGTTTCCATCAAAACGATACACCTTTTGATTGGCTTGAAAGGGATTTTTAAGCCATACATCGTCTGTTTCAAGTTTCCAGTCTTTGCTTGGGCTTGCGATGATAGAAGTGAAGGACTTGCCATCAAATTTCGTGATGGTAGAATTTTCATTCATGCCGGCAATATAGAGATTACCGAATTTATCTTCTTGTATGTCGTCGATTCTATTCGTGTACAATCCGTGCTGCGTTGTGTAATGAATCAGAGTCTTCCCATCATATTTGTAAAGTCCGTCTTGCCAACTTCCAAACCAATAATTGTTTTTTTTATCCTGATGAATGATCATGATGTTATTACTTAACTGAGTCACGGTATCGCCAACAGGAATTTGTTCTGCTTCGACAGCGGATTTAACCGCCTGGGCATTGGGTTGGCCATTGCAGGAGGTTAAGGTTGTGATGACGCTTATAAGTAGGATGTAGTGGAGGTTCATTTTTTAAATTATTTACGTTAAATTTCCAAAGCGTCTTGTGTTATTGTACTCGGCGATTTTACCATGGTCCATCTTTGGTAATATTCAATATTTCGCCATTCTCATAGCGGTAAGCACCGCCCCAACCCACAAACCAAATACGCCCAGATCTATCGAGGTAGATTTGATATGCAAGTGGTCCATAGTTTCCCTCTGAAATTCTATGTTCAATAAGTTTGTTTTCACTTAAATGATAAATGCTTCTGTCGCTATTAAACCAAATGTCTCCGTATGGTGTTTCAGTAATATTACTCACTCCTTTACTTTCTTCAAGTAGATTGATTGAGATATCAGTCAGAAGACCATCTTTGTAAGTGTAAAGTCCTTTTGACGTACAAATCATAAATTCTCCTTTCTGATTTTCTATTACCTTACCTACAAAACTTGTTTTGAATCCATCCTTTTCAGTGATAGGTATTAATTCGTTATTATCTTTAATAATAATGCCTGAGTTTGTGCTGAACCAGATGCGTCCTTTACTGTCTTCTAATATATTATGAATCATTTTGGTGCTAGAGACGCCTACTGTTGTATCAATTTCACCTTCTGGCAGTTCAATATAAGTAAAGCTCTTGCCATCAAATTTGCTGACTCCTTTAATAGTGCCTACCCAGATATTTCCTTTTGAATCGGGCGTAAGATGCCAGACATCGTCACTGATTAATCCATCCGATTCGTCTAAACAGATTATCTTTTCTCCATCTAAGTAACTGATTCCATTAGTATGTCCAAACCATATTTTACCGTTAATGTCCTCTCTAATCGCACGCACAACCACATTCCCACCTGATTTACTTTGCAACTCATCAATACGAATCAATGAGTCCTTCACAAGTTTAAATGTGGCGCCATGAGTACCAAACCAATAATTGTTTTTCGAATCTTGGAACATTACTCTGACCGTTTCGGCTATTTGATTTGTAAAATTGGGAAAGATCATTGGCTCAAGAGACCCTTGAGTTTTTTGTTGTGTATTTTCCGATGATTTTACTTCATTGTTAGTCTTTGTATTATTTGCTTGCGCATTGCAAAAATGCGTAGTGTAAATAAGGAAAACGGAAGTCAGGATTTTGATATAGATTCTAAGGCACATAGGTGTATTGGGTTTTATTTCATACTTGACGCGCCTGACTTCTCAGTGGCTTTATTTATCGAATTTCCTACTCTTTTTGACAAGTACAGTTCAATGGTACGATAAGTTTATTAAGGCATTCTGCACAATAACATATGTTTAAGAGATGGTTCTGTTTTGGACAGCGAAGGTTCATTTTCTTTGGTATCACATCAACGTGACTTCAAGTATTGTTCGGCTGTAAGTACTGAAATATTTGCCTTTTTGTAGTCTTTTAAATTTCTTGTCAATAAAGTTGTGATTTTGTGCTCCAATGCGGTGAAGTATTGGAGTGCATCTTCAAAATCATTGAAATCGGAGTTTAGTGCTAGTTCTACAGATTTATCACTGACGCTTAATACAGTTACGAGCGCTTTAAAAGTGATTTCAATAATGGAAAGGACTTCTTTGCGAAGCTTTGCGCTGTGTCCCTATGGGAGCTTTGCGGTGAAATTTTTGTTGCAGATTTGAAGGATTGGTGCGAGTTTTTGGAGATATAACTTTCATTGCACGACCGCTCATTTTTTCACCGCAATGGCGCAAAGAACGCAGAGTCGCGCAGAGAGTTTTTTTAAGTAAGTAACGTCATAGATTATTTACAATCCTCTTGATACCGTCCTTTAGGAGAGGGACATTAAAGTTGATTAGTATTGCGAGTTTGAGATTGCTCAATTTAAGGTATGTAAGCGCTTGGGCGATGTGAAGATTATTTAATTGATCTACGCTTTTTAATTCAATAATCACCCGCTGATTCACTAAGAGATCAATCCTATAGCCCGCTGTGAGTTTTACATCTTTGAAAATTACAGGTAGACTTTTTTCCTTTTCAACAACAAGTCCTCTTTTGTTAAGTTCATAAAAAAGACATTCTTGATAAGCGCTCTCAAGAAGACCTGGACCTATAGCTTTGTGAACTTCAAAGGCAGCGTTTAGGATTTCTTTTGCTATTTCGTTTTCTGTCATGAGTTTTTTTACAAATCTTCAGATTAGAGTTGAAATAAAAAAGAATAATCTATTCGAATATATGCATATGAATTATATGTTCGGTGCTTTTTGTTTGAGATCAGGTATATTTTATTTTTAGCGACACATAAACCAACGATAGCTTTTTTGGATTGATGAAAGAGTCTGGTTTCGAGCTCTGTAAATTTGATTTTAATTAATACAACAGCCCTCTTTGCGATCTCTGCGCCTTTGCGGTAAAATTATTCTTAATGATTTGAAGGAGTGGTGCCAGTTTTTGGAGATATAACTTTCATTACACGACCGCTAACTTTTCTCACTGCTAAAGTCCCACATTGAAGAATGTAAAAATTTTGATATTCCAGTAAAAAGAAAAATTTTTAAAGTCTCATTATTGAGTCTAGAGTAAATTTAGAATTCTCAAAATTTCATTATTAAATCGCTCGGGTTCTTCGAAAACGGGGCTATGTCCTGATTTTTCGAACTTAATGAATTCTTTGTACGGCGCATTAAGGGCTATACTGTATTGCTCCACTAGCTCCCACGGTGTATTATAGTCGTAAGCTCCTGATATAAAGAATACCGGTACTTTGACTTCTGGAATTTGTTTGAAAAAATCAATATTGTTGAATTCCGGATCGTAAATAATATTTCCAGCAGAAAAACCCGAGGATTTTCCATATTTGATTAAGTCAAGGAATGAGTATTCCCTCGAAGACCAAATGGATAAAATCCAATCTGTATAATTTGTCTTTCCATATCGTTCGCCGCCTAGCTTAAGCAGCCATTCTTTTTGTTTAACTAAACCCCAGAACCCATTGTTGTACATTTTAGTATAGTCTCCAGACTGTGGCTCTCCTATTTCTTCTAGCTCTTTTATGGCTTTGTGATTGTTTGTTTCCTTTGCTCTCCGTATTGTATATTGATAAGAGATGAGTTCGCCTTCGTACGAGACTAATTCTTGACCAATCCCTATGTATGCTATAAAATTCTCAGGATTCTTTTGAATGGCATATAACCCGAGTCTGGAACCCCACGAGTGTCCGATTAAAAATATTTTATCCACTTGGAATTTGTTCTTCAGAAAAGAAACCAAGGTATCTACATCTTCAACATATTTGGAGACTTTAATTTCTTCTTTTGGTGTCTTTTTGTTGTAGGATTTGCCAGCGTTTCGTTGATCCCAGTAAACAACAGTAAAATGATTTTCTAACTCGCTATTAAATTTTCTGAGTAAAGCTGTTGCAGATGCGCCCGGGCCTCCATGTAAGAATAATAGAACAGGATTGTTTTTATCCTTACCTCTAATAAGTACATACTGCTTGGTATTATTTATATCTAAATAATGTATTTCTGAAATGCCATTACTTGTCCTGATTTTCTTCGTTGAAGTACAAGATGCAATCGTGAAGGCAAGGAGCATATAAAAAATATTTTTCATGGAGAAGTAGAACATTTTTCTCATGGAATAAGTTGATCTTGCTCTTCGAATATTATAATGTCTAATTGAATGGGAATTATTTGTAAAGAAATGGTTCTTTGCCTTCAGCCATTTTTCTCACATTTTCAAGTACTTGTTTCATATATCTCGTATAAAAGACATTTGCAAAAAGCCATTGAAATGGAATCAACAGGGTTTATTGATCGAAGTGCAAACAAAATCATTGGTGTCATTATACAAGTCCAGATACATGAACTTATCCTGATAGGATGAGGCAACATTATTCCAAGTCTCAAAAGTTTCTTTGTATCTATACATGGCTGTATTATCCGATTTGTTCTGACCCATAGCATCCCTCATTCTTAAAGGAGTATTTATTCTCTCGCTGCCTCATTTCTGAAGAACTGTAGCTCAATAATACACAAAAATATCAATCGGGGAGGGAAGCCTAAATGAAATGGAACAGGAGGCTCGGGTTCTTGAATTATATAGATAGGGTTCTTAGCAGGGGTATCTTGTTTTATGTGTACGTTATATTTTACTTATCCTCTTTACTAAATGCCATAACCAGCACAAAAACAGGTTGAGAATTATCTAAGGGCATCACAGAAATGTTTGATATACCTAATCTATAGTATGGATCATAGTGATCGAAGATTTTGCCAATACAATTTTCTTGGCTTTTTGAGAATTGCGCTTCCCAATTATCATCCATAATTGAACTTGGGTCAGTGAAAATAGGCTGAACTAGGTTTAGCATTCTACCATACTCCATTTCAGCGACGGTTTTATCGGAAAAAAAATATCTACATTCGAAAATCATGGGATGCTTGGTAGTGTCTTCTTTCCCTCCTTTTTCTGTAATGAGAGCAGCATTTCCATAAATCAACATAACTTGAACGGAGTCAGGTTTAGATTCAATAAGACCTTTGTCTGTTGTGATGCCTTTGAAGAAAGTAGGGGGAGGGAAGTTATTGAAAGTAGTGTCTGTTAAAACAAATCTCTTATCATTCAGAATTTCCTCGCGGAGCTCCAAGCGGGATTTTTTAAGGGGAAGATTATAAAAAATATTTTCAATGATCGGATGAACTTGTCCGGCCTGCGCTGTGTCATCAGTTTGATTGATTTCTTGAGATTGTGGTTCTTTAATATTTACGTTGCATGCTGTTAAGCCTAAAACTGCTGTCAGTGACGTCAAAATCAAGATTGCATGTGTTTTTTTCATTGTCTTTTCTGAGTATTGATTTGCGCCCTTCGCAGCGTATTAGCAGGCTGACTTTCTTTTTGCCGCCATTGATTCGGAGAACTGTAGCTCAATAATACATAAAAATTTCAATCGGGAGAGAGGCCTAAATGAAATGGTATAGGATGCTCGGGTTCTTGAATTATATGGATAGTTTTCGTTGCCTTCGCGTTCAGACGATTTTTCTTAATTTTACAGTATGATCAAGAATTCCTTTCTCTCCATATTTATGGGAATGATTGTCTTCATTAGCGCATGCAAAAAGGACGAACAATCAGAACCAGAACCAACGCCATTTACTTATACCGCAGCAGATTCATTAGTATTTGAACATACTGGCACTTTGCCTTATACTGTAGCCGTTCAAAGTACTTCTGGAAAGGATTTTATATCCAGTTTTTCTGGCCTCGGTGCCTCGTTTTCTAACGGCGGTGCAACTCTAACTATCCCATCCAATCAAAGTCGTTCGTTCGATATTTACTTTAATCAGGTAGGTGCAGTTCCCGGAATATATCCTTGCACTTTGTCGGTAGCAGTGCCCAATGAGAACAATGCCCTAAAAACCAAAATAGTTCAAATGGTGTATCGCCCAAATTGCGGCTATACCTTCCGCAATTATACATTCGGAGAAATCACCTATCAAATCAATGGATTGTTAGAAAATCGAGCAATCACGTGTGAGTACAACAGTGAAGGACAATTAGAAGTTGTCGGCCTGGTTCCATTCCAAATTAATCTAAATTTTAATTGTGCCAACGCCACAGTTATTATGGATCCAGTGCTACACTTAGGCAATGTGGTAACCTGTACAGGGTCGATTGAAGGCAGCGAAGTGGCGTTGCAATTCTTTAATGATGGTGAATTGAACGCTATTGGAGGGATTAGATTTTAAATGATATATCTAGTGAAAAAGACATCTATTTTTTGAATCTTTTTGCGGATAGATGCGAAGTCTAATGCAGCCCATCAACCTGGGGTATTAAAAAGCCCGAACTGCGCGAACATGAAATAAGCTGCCCTTGGCGTTACCATTGGCAAAGCCATTGCTGAAGGTGAATGCCCATGCGTTGTTGTTGTCGAATTCCGAACTACTCCAGTAGTTATTCAATTGCAATTGAGCCGCGCCTGAAATTTGCGCTAAAGAACGCGCTACAGTGTAATAGTTGTTCCAAAGCATATTGAGCTCCTGGAGAGATGGTAGATACCAATCACTTTGGCCGCCATTAGTTGAATTCAAGCATAAAATCGCAGCGCTGTTTGTATGACCAGCTTGTGCCACTATAGCATTGCTATTGCTCAAACCATCCCATATACTTTGCGCGGATTGACCAATTAAGTTTGAGGCTACATTACTGGAAACCTGTGACGTACTTAAATCAGTTTTGTCCACGATCAAGCCATGCTCAATGCCTTGTGCATCTATGAATAAATGGAAAATTACTCCTCCACCAAATTCTTCTCCAATGTAGTGAGTGAAACCGCTGCTACCTGCCGGTCCTTGCGGTCCTTGCGGTCCTTGAGGTCCTTCAGGACCTTGTGGGCCTTGCGGTCCTTGAGGTCCTTCAGGACCTTGTGGGCCTTGTGGTCCTTGTGGTCCGGTTGCACCGTCATTTCCCGCTGGTCCTTGTGGTCCTTGAGGACCAGGAATAGAACTTCCTGATGTTTTCGCATATAATGCATAGGGTACACTTAGCAACTGGCTTGTGCCTGTTATGGTGTAATTTGTACCTCCTGCAGGATCAGTTTCAGTTTTGATGAAATAAGGTCCGTTTGCCCAATCAACATTAGCGAAATTACCCGAAACGACAGTGCCTCCACCAATTTCAATACTTACTAAACCGTTAGCATTAGAAGTGGGGGTTTGAGTTTCTACGTAAACTGCTGATCCGCTTGCCGAACCTTGTAGAATTGATATTTGCATACCTACTTCTGCTGAACTAACTAAATTATTGCTAGCATCTCTAACAACAGCTTGATAGCTCATTTTTTCAGGAGCTTGCGCGAATACAGTTAAAGTTAAAATTAGGCTGGCAATTATTGAGAGTATATGTTTCATTGAAATCTACTTTTTGATAATTTGGAACGATTGGACTGTTTTATTCTCTTGGCTTACAATGTTTATAAGGAAGTAGCCGTAGGTAAATTGTCCATTTCAACCTCTGTTTGTTGTGAATTTACTTGTTATCGTATGGCTTGTCACCGAGTACATCTTAATGTACGTTGTTTACGATTAGTCTGGTATAAGCTCTACCGCCACCTTCGTGATCAACCCGAATGATGTAGGAACCATTTGAGACGCTACTTAATGAAAAGTGATTATTGAAAATGCTTTCACTTTCGTAAGACCTAATCGCAACACCATTTATAGAAAAAAGACTTACAGACTCTATTGGTGCAGATAAATTTGAAAACTGAAAGAAATCACTAGATGGATTTGGATAAACCGATAGTTCTGTTTTTAAGTCATCAAATTCATTTTCTATACCAATAAATTCTAAATTAAAATTGATGTGATAGGTGATGGTATCAGTTCCATTGAGCACCTTGAAATCTAATGATTCTTGGTTGCATAGATCTGAATACAACAATGTATCAGTTTCGAAAATATCTGAATCTATTGTCTGATCATAAATGAGATTACTGTTTATGTTGGATGGAATAGAGGAACATCTGGCCACGCGTAATTGCATAGGAATATCCCATTGAGTAACTAAATAGGCTGTAGTTGAGTTGACCACGTATAATCCAAAATAGTTTGGCGCCCCACCTCCTATATCGGTCCAAGTTTGCCCAAAATCTTGAGTTCTCAAGACGCGATTGGAGGAAATTCCGCTGTAGAAAACCAAAAAACCAATAGAATCATTTATAAAAATTAAATCTTTACAATGTTTTCCTTGGCTCATGTTCCCGCTTGCAGTAAATACAGCAATTCCATTTTTGTAAATAATATAACCATAGATAGCACCAGAGCCACCACCGCTATTAAAATTACTGTAGGTATAAGCGTTGTTCATTGGTTCAGCACAAACGCTGCGATCAAAACCAATAAATTCAACTTGTGCGTAAACGCTGGTACAACAGTAAATGAGGAATATGGATATAATGTTTTTCATAGTAGTGATAACAAATATAGGTATTTTTCATTACCTTAATGCGTCAAACTCAATATATTCATACTCGGGTGAGCATTGGATTAATTGTCTTAAAATTGAAGCGTGTCCGTTGCCAAAAATAACGAGTATTCTATCATCTGTACTCGTAGTTATTTCTTGAAGGTTTCTAAAAATTCTGAGATTTCTGTTATACCACCAAATGGATAGAATATCTGCGCCTCTTGTGCCGTCAAGTTTGAAATCACCTACTAAGTAGCCTCCATAATCCATTTTATGATACTCCTCAGAATTAATATACTTAAAATATTCGAGCAAGTTCATTTTTGATACCAGCCTGTTATTGTAGGAGTAAAATTCCCTATAGAATTTTAGATACGGGTCGTCACTGTCAAAATCAAAATCCTTGATAAGTGTTTGATAATATGCGGAATCTAGTTTCTCTATTTCAGGATCAAAGGAATCTGCATCTATGCTATAGATTGTGTCCAGGTTTAACTCTGTTGCAAGTCGCATAGCCACTTGAAATCGTTCATCGCGCTCATTACTGTATGCTCCTTGCTTATATTTATTGAGCTTTTCTGTAGCGTTCCATTCTGGAAAGGCTTCTATGGCAATTTTGGTAGGCTTAAATTTTTTTATGTAATTTATCAATTCAGTTAATTCTGTCTTCTTGGGTTCTGTTAAGACATCGATTTTGTCTTCATCAGTTGTTTTCATCACATCCAGATTGGGATAATCCATGTGAAAGGTGCCAACAACTAGCACTTGAGCTTTTTCTTTTGGGAAGAATGAGGATGGCTTTCGGATGGTGTCGTTTTGTTGTCCAAACACAGTGATGGAGAGCAATAGATAAATCGGAGTAATAAAAATTAATCGCTTCATAGGTTTTTATTTTTCCTATAAGACGACATCACCGCTAAAATGCTGCATCCAATGTTGCTGGTTTTGGGCAAGGGGCAAAATGAGATAGGAAATAGGAAATAGGAGTTTTTGCAGCGCTAAAAATACTTAAGTGCCGCTCATGACGGGAGCATGGTGTGTCTTGACCTACGCGTGGTGCGCTTATTATCCAGCTTGAATAGAGCTCAGCTTGGGTTGGCGGATTTTTGTACATTTGCTAAAATACCTTTAACATGACTGTTAAATCACTAGTGCTACTGAGCTCAATGTTGCTTGTGGGATATTGTTTTGGACAGGTGGACTATTCTTATGCTTTTGATATTGAACCACCTACCGTTATAGGTCAAAATAGAGAAGTCGTTTACTTATCTAATGTTCCGAATCATTTGTTTTTTGTGGGGAGTACTAATCATGAAGGAGTGAATGCTCCTTCGGTAATTAAGATGTCAGCGAATGGAATTACCGTTTGGGATATGGCCATTGATGATGCGGCGAATTATACCAGTGGATCAAATAGTGTTTACTCGATTTGTCATGATGGAACATCTATCTATGCCGGCGCTCTGACTACTCGCGTTTCGCTTGGATACCAGAAGGAAGTATTGAAATTAAATCCAACTACAGGTGCAATTATTTGGAGATCGGAGTTTGCCACTGACTATGTAGCGGAGATCCGCGACATCTTCGATTTTAATTCGAATTCGATCCTGTTAAATTATGTGGCGGCACAAACCGAGCGCTTTGCTGTAATTTCCAAAAGCACGGGTGCAGTAACTGCTACTTTTAATAAACCCATCACTACTGGCGATCTTGTGGGAATATCTTCTTCTGTTTACTATACCAGTGGTGATACGGTGTATAGAAAAACACCAAGTGGCACTAACCTCACCAACAACTGGGCGACGGAAATTCCAGGGATGATATACATGTCTGAGATTATTGACCTAGGTTCCGAAATCGCCATTCTTGGTCGGGTGGCGGCGAACAACGAGGAACGGATTAATTTTATTAATAAATCGACCGGTTTATTGACAGGATCAATCAATACAGGGCGGTTTCAAACAGCGGCCATGCACTACGTGCTAAAGAACAACAAACTTTATGTCGCTTGGGCAGCCACAGGCCCTCAGGGTAGTCCAGAAGTGTACACCTATGATTGTTTTGATATGGTCACGAAACAAATCGCCTGGCAGAAAATATACATTCTTCAGGACTCCATACATGGACGCGGTGAGGCACGTAGAATTGCATTAGACAACAATAACAATCTCTACATACTGGGAGAAGTTATTACTAGCGCCAATAAACACGCCGTAGTAAGATGTAATGCGACTACAGGGGATTATATCAACCATCAGTTACTTGAGCCAACAGGTAATCCAGTTGCCAATTCGCTTGTTTTTAGTGAAATTTTTGTTGTGGGTAATGGTCTGCTCGTTTTCGGAAATTATAATCAGCCTTATAAATCAGGTGGGTATAAGTCTGCACTTTCATTAGTAAAAGTAAACGCTCAAAATACTTCTCATCTTTTGGTGAGAAAATTCGGGGGTACCTTTCAATTGGATTCACAATCTAGGGTAATACTTGAAGGGCCTGATAATAAGGTGGCCGTGGCATCTGCGGAAGGCCGCTATGGGTTGATTCGTATCTTTGATGGGGATAATAATGTGATTGCTCAGAAGTACTTGCGCTTAAATCTTAATTTAATTCCTCGTAAACTAGCAGCTTTACCCAATGGTAATTTTTTAATGGCGGGAATAAGTTATAATTCAACAGAAGTTGGTGGAGATACTCCGAATTTAAATAATGGAAATTTTGTTCTATATGAGTTTGATTGGTCTGCAAATCAAATTAATTATCTCGCTGGAAATTTAAATGTTTCCAGTGGGGGAATTGCTGTGCACGATTTGTTGACCGATGGTACCAACCACTGCGTGCTTGCAGAAAATACAGGCAGCGGCATCGTGATCTTGTACCGCACATCGAATTGGACGAGTTGGAACAGCGCCTCTTTGAATTTTACAGCACCCACTTCCAATCCAGAAACGACCATGTCGGCATTATATACCGACTCTCAATTTATAGTGTATGGCCCGGCATCGGGCTTTGCAATACGACGAGTAAATAAATCGAATTTATCCTTCTCTAGCTTCCAGGTGAATGGTAACCCCAATATGGGCATGGGGCGAGTAGAGAAAGTGATTACCACAAATAATCCAGATCACTTCTACTACGGGGGCTATGCGCTCGAAGCCGTCAACGTTGCCCGAGTATGCAGTTATCAGCCATCGACCAGCGACACTCTTTGGTCGAGATCTATTTTTGCTACGAATTTTTTCGATGTTATTCCCAATGCTGATACAACCGTGCTCTATATGCTTTATTATCACCAAGGATTTCGTATCGCCGCGGTCAATTCAGAAAATGGTGCTCTGCTTTGGGCGAGTGGAAATATTGAATCGTGTTCCACTTGCACTCCGGGGGTGTTCTATCTCGATACCACTGCAAATAGTATTTGGCTTTCAATCAACGGAGCAACAAGCACGGACACTGATGGTTCTAGCAACTTATATCAGATTAATACCAGTGGTCAAGTAATAAGCACCACTTTACTCGATAATAGCGGCACAGGGCTGAACGCTATATACGATTTAAAGAGAATGAATAATGGGAGACTTATCTATTGCGGTTCTACCAATCATCCAGTTTTCAAAGAAACAGCCTTCGCTCATTTCACCAATCCTCCAATTGAAAATTTATCCGGTGATTTTGATAACGATGGTTACGTTGATACCGATGATCTCAATTTGATTTATCAGAACATAGGCTGCGTTTCGTCGTCGTGCATGATCTATGATCTCAATAATGACGGTGTAGTAGGTGCCCAGGACATAGTTCTTCTCATCGAGCTTCTCTGATAGAAGCACAAAGCTATCCCGCATGTGTGGGACACTTCAACCCCGCCATTTTATCAAACTGCTTTTCGTGGCTACCTTTTATGCAATAGTCTTTATTCGCTTTGCTTTTTTACTCCAAAGTGTTATTCTTTGTTCCATGCTTGATGTAATGATTCTGTTTCTTTTTTCATTCCACGAAACTCCCCATAAATAGTCTTTTGAAATACCTTCTGAAATAAGGTTTCCACATCCTTAAATACTGGTAAGTTGCAATACAAAGCCATAAAAAAAAACGTCCGCTTTGCAGTATATATTAAATGGTTAAATAGTTCAATGGTTAAAAAGCTCGAACTGCACGTACATAGTTTGGGAAGTTCTTATTGCTGCTGGCGTTGACACCACCAAAGCCAAATGAGAAGTCCAACGCGCTGCCGCTGGAGTTCTCCGTGCTACTCCAATAGAAGGCCGCTAGTGGCAAAGTTGTTGCGCCACCAATTGTTGACAATGATTTATTTACATTAAAACGGTTGTTCCATAGAAGACTTAACTCATCAATAGATGGTAAATACCAGTCACTTTCATTGCCACTAACTAAATCCAAACACAACTTAGCAGCACTATTTGTATGACCGCCTTGTCCTACGATAGCATTGCTATTACTTAGGCCATCCCATGAACTCTGTGCTGGTAGACCTATTAAAGTTGATGAAAGGTTACTCCAAACTTGAAGTGTACTTTGATCTGTAAGTGCCACAACTAGCCCATGTTCAACACCTGCATTATCTTTCCATAAGTGAAAAATTACGCCACCGCCAAATGCTTCGCCGATATAGTGCGTAAAACTGCCTGTGCTAGTGGGGCCCTGTGGACCTTGTGGGCCTTGTGGGCCTTGTGGACCCTGTGGTCCCATTGCTCCCGTTGGTCCTTCTGGTCCTGCGGGTCCAGCGGGTCCTTCTGGTCCAGCGGGTCCTTGTGGACCTGGAGTGCTGCTACCACTTGATGCGGCATACAGTGCATAAGGCACGCTCAACAACTGACTTGTGCCTGATATTGTGTAATTTTCACCCCCTGTTGGGTCCGTTTCTGTTTTCACAAAATAAGTTCCACTCGCCCAGTCAATCGTAGAAAAATCTCCAGACACAACTGTTCCCCCACCAATTTCTATGCTTGCAAGACCATTGGCATTTGTTGTTGGTGTTTGCGTTTCAACATAAACAGCAGTTCCCGATGCCGACGTTTGCAAAATACTAATTCGCATACCAACGGGAGAATTAGTTACTAAGTCATTTGAATTAGTACGAATTACTGCTTGATAGCTCATTTTATTTGGTGATTGAGCAAACACGGCAGCAGTCATTAAAAATGCTACGAAAATTGAAATTATTTTTTTCATAGTTTTCTAGTTTTTAATGATTTTAAATGATTGAACTTTTTTGTTCTCTTGATTAACAACTTGAATGAAATAAGTAGCAGAGGGCAAACCATTCATGTTGATTTGTGTTTGTTGCGCTGTTACTTGTCCGTTTCTTAATTGTTTACCTTGCATATCTAATAGATGATACGCCAATTTTTCATTATTGAAATTGCTTATTTGTAAAGTTAATTCTCCCATAGTTGGGTTAGGGAATGCAGTCAGTAAAATATTTAGCTCTGTTTCTTTAATACCAACTGTAAAAATTTCGTAGGCAAGTTGCACGCCTTGAGCCGCACTGCCATTACTACCTGTATTGGTTGTGTATACGAGCTGTCCGATGCTGTAAGCAACAGTTCCTCCGCTACCCGTAGCGTCTCCGCCACTAGCGTTTGTTGATACTTGGGCTTGTGCTAAGCCCGTCCATAGCAGTCCTGCCATTAACATTGCTACGGATCTTAATTTGTTTTTTGTCATATTGTAATTTTTTTCCTAATCTGTTCAGAAGGCTGTTCGGATTTCACTAGTCAAATTTATTATTTTTTTGTTTCTTTCTTGCTTTCTTTTTTTTTCTCTCGTGTTTATAATAGAAAGCTAATGTTTCTAAGCTACACGGAGGTAGGGATTTTAACCACGGAACTTTAGATTTACCACTTTTCTGTCCTACGAAGCACAATACCCTTGCGAGCATATAGGTGATGTTACATGCAGTTATTCCTTAATTATTATTTTCTGAGCTTTGAGTTTTTTCTGTTCAATAGTAACAAAATAGATACCTGGTGCTTCATCTGCTATGTCCAAGGTTGCTAAATTACCGAGACAGTGTGTTGTCATAACTTCTCGTCCAGAAATATCTGTAATCGTAATTTTAGATTCATTGCCAGTATTGAAGAATTCTACAGTCACCTCATTAACACATGGATTAGGGTAAACATTTAAGTTCTCTATAAATTCTTCATTGATTCCTGTCGTTACTTGATAACCCAATTTTAATACATGTAGGTTATTAACTGTTGAAACAAAAAAGATGGAATCTTTTGCTGCTATTCCAACTATCTGTCCATTGAAAGTGGAGTTAAATGAACCTATATAACTGGCAGATGAAGATCCGACTTGAAATGCACTTACATTACTAATTCCGTTTTGAAAAATATAATTGTTCCAATAACAAATATCCCCCCCTGAACCACCACCGATACCCATATATAACCCTGTTGGTGATGTACTGTTTGAAATACTAATTGCATCAAAGCCTGACCCTTTGGAAACAAAAAGTCTTTGGTTTGCAAAGTCAGCAGCAATTTTGGAGTATCCGCTACCAAAATTGTTTATAATAGTGGGGGTAGAAGGAGTGCTAACGTCAACAACTTTAAGTCCACTGGTTGTACCAACATAAACGATATCGTCCTGGACAGCTATTCCACCAGGGAAGCTTCCTAAGTCAATTTTACCAATAACCTCAGGTGCGCTTTTATTTGTTATGTCTATGGAATAAAGTGTGTCTGCATTTGTAGCCATGTATGCATAATCGCCAGATATTGCTATTTGATAACCAGTACCAGAAATATTTGTTGTTATCCCAACCTGGACAGGAAAGTTAATATTGGTTATGTCGGCAATCATAAAGTACCCGGTCATTCCGCCGCCAAAATAAGCGTAATTACCATCAATTTCTATTGCCATAGGGAAGCTACCAGGGTTTCCTATAGAAGCAGTCGGATTGGGCAATGAAGGATTTGAAACATCAATAAATTGTATGCCTGAAGTGGTACTTGTTACAACCTTGTTTTGATAGTATTTCATTACAAAGTTTGCATTGTTATTCCAGATGCCCAATTGGCTTATCGTTTGTCCGTAACCCATCGTACATATATGTAGGATAGTTAAAATAATGATGTGTCGTTTCATGCTTTTCTATTTTGAGTTAATAATGGTGAGCGACGATGGCGGCTTGGCGCAGTTTCGGGCTGTGGTGTACCGATCAGTGAAACTTGCCCCTCAGCCAAAGATAGGCAAGAAGAGTTATAATTTCAAATAGCCCTGCTATTGAGATAAATCGTTGTTGGCTGCTGCGCTTTATTCTAATGTTTTTATTCTTTTCGCTTTTTTATTCCAAAGTATTATTCTTTGTTCCATACTTGATGTAATAATTCTGTTCCCTTTTTCATTCCACGAAACTCCCCATAAATAGTCTTTAGAAATACCTTCCGAAATAAGGTTTCCTTTCGTGTCCCAAATTCTTAATGCGTCACTTGCTGATGCAAGTCTGTCGCCTTTTCTATTCCAATCCAAATTTCTATATTCCCCTTTGCTGATGTCAATGGTTTTTATAAGTTCGCCCTGCTCGTTCCAATATTGAAGTAATGATTTGTCTTTTTCGTCGCCGTAATCTCCTGTTACAAAAAAGTCACCTTTATTATGCCAAGCAATACTTAACAATAATACTTCTTCCTGTCTATGCTTTATTGATTTTAGTAAATTTCCTTCTATGTCAAAAAAGCGAATTTTGTCAGATACTGTTGTAATTATATTTTTTTTGGGATGCCAATCAATAGCAGTTATACCTTTAGTATTTTCATTGATAAATTTTCTGATTAATATACCATTGATGTCGTATATCAAAATTTGTCCATCATTATCGGCAATAGCTAAATAATCACCGGTGTAATTCCAATCAATTCCTCTTGCCCCTTCAGTCGAAATTTCAGTTAATTCAATTTTTTCATTTGTTTCCAAATTAAGAATAAATGATTTTTCGCCAGACATTTGAGTTGTAACAGCAATAATGTTTTTTGCAGGATGCCATTTAATGCGTGTGATTGTATTCTTTACTGGGATTGACTTGTGTACTTTTAAGTTTCCTTTATTGTAGATTTTTAAAGAGTCAACATTACCTCCAATTGCGATGTGCTTTCCGTTAGGACTCCAATCAGTTGTCCAAAGAATTTCCTTTGTCAAAGCATTT
>CAYRZQ010000022.1:0-63984 GCA_964428835.1 uncultured Comamonadaceae bacterium
CCACGAACGTGCCGGCGGTGGAGATGATCACCGCGAGCCACCACAGGCTCGGGCCCAGTAGTACGTCCTGGTCAAGTAGCGGTAAAAAGAAAGCTCGGTCGTCTGAAGCCGAAAGTTTATGACGCTGGACCAGTAGCATTCAATTTTTTCACTACCTCAATTGTTCGCGTACCAGTGAACTTGCGGAATATCGAAATTGTCTCAAACTTGCCTTCGAAAGAAGGTCTTACGATTCGATCTGAAATTTCGATTCTCTACAATATTAAACGTGATAGCGCCTTCAGCATCATCGAGAATATTGGAATGAATTACGAAGAAGCACTTATTCTTCCTGTATTTCGATCAGCCGCCGCAGATATAACATCACAATTCATGGCAAAAGATCTTCACAGTGGAGAGCGCTCATTAATTGAAACAGAGATAAAAAATAGAATGGCTCAAATTCTTAACAAGAACGGATTTGATATCCAAGCTGTATTAATGAAAAACATTGTACTTCCTGAGGGCCTATCGAAATCAATTGAGTTAAAACTTAGTGCCGAACAAGATGCTCAACGAATTTTGTTTGAAATCGAAAAGACTCGAAATGAAGCAGAGCGTCGTCGCATCGAAGCACAAGGTCAAAGCGATGCTCAAAAAATCCTTGCAGAAGGTTTGACAGATCGCATTTTAAAGTTCAATGCAATCGAAGCCTTCAAACTATTGGCTAATTCACCTAATGCAAAAATTATCATCACCGACGGTGACTCACCACTGATGATGAATGTGGATGGCCAATAAAAAATATAGATCAATAAGAATCTAGGGGAAAACACCGACAAAAATGGTCGGTGTTTTTTTTGCTTTGTCCCTGTTAGAATCAAACCTCAAAGCAATGAGTAAAATTTTCCTCGCTGCACAAATAGAAATCTTTGAAGTTTCTGGCAAATTGGTTGATAGAATGAATATAACTTCTAATAATAGCGAAATTGGTTTGTCTCTTGGTACTGGCATCTACATAATGAAAATAACAAATAATAAAGGCCAGAGCACCCAACAAAAGATAATCATCGAGTAATTGATGATAGTGTTCTAAACACTTAAAACAAAAAGAACCTTCCTTCGGGGAGGTTTTTTTTTATAAAAACAAACATTCGAAAATTTCGAAATTGACACTTTTTCATAATTTTTTTTTTATATTTGATACTCATTAACTAAACCCATGAATAAAAAAACCTATCCACTTGTAGCTCTTTTTGTGCTTTCAATATTCTTTTCAGCGAATGCCCAAGACTTTATTGTAAAAAGAGATTCTTTAAAGATACCTTGCCGCGTCATTGAAATTAGTGATATCGAGGTATCTTATAAAAAACTTGAAAATCTCGAAGGTGCCATCTACCGAATCGATAAAAGCAAGTTGGCATATATTCAATTTGAGAATGGGACTAAAGACTATCTTGGTTCTACAGCTACACTCACTCAACCATTAAAAGAAGGTGACGTCTTGAAAAATACTTTTCGTTTCAACTTTCTCTCACCGATTCGAGGAGTCATCTCTGGAGAATACGAAAGGCAAATTCGAAATTCTATCGCACTCACTGGAGAAATCGGTTATATAGGTATGAATCCGAGCCCAGAAAGTGATATAGACTATAGTGGAATTCTGGCTACAGCGGGCGTTAAAATCTACAATTTTAATTACGCAAGACCATTTAGGGGATCATCAGAGAATCTGCGAATTGGAGGCTACGCAATGTCAAAGATTCATTTCGAAACCTTCGAAGGCATCGTGGCAGTTGATGAATTCTATAGTGGCAACAAATACGACTTTACCAACACCAATTTGGGCATCTCATTCGGAGGTGGGATTACCTTCCATATCCTGAAGCGCTTAAATATTGATCTTGGTACTTCCTTCGGATATTTGCTACTGAATAATCATGAGTCTCAATACGCAGTGGACTTCGAGAATACAAGACTTTCAGACGATTCATTCTCAATCCTAGTATTGGATAGAGATTCCAAGTTTAGTGCGGAATTTACTCTTGGTGTCGGCTTCAACTTTTAAACTAAAAAACAATGAAAAGAATCATCACCTTCACCGTGTTAGTATTGCTAATTAATAGCGCATTTACACAAGAAACTACCGAAAGTAAATACCTACCTAACGCTCTTCGATTTCAATTTTTAGGACCAATAAAAGGAGTTCTTGGTTTGGAATATGAACGCTTCTTCGGAAAGCAATTCGCATTTGTTGCCGAAGCCGGAATTCTCGGCTTTAATGAGACAAGCAATGTAGCTGAGAACGCGAATGGCGGCCTCTTTGGAGTTGGATTTAAAGTGTATGGCCCCCATTATGCCATATCAAATCGCCAAAAGAAAAACCAGTCTATCAGCACCGGTTTTTACGGTATCGGAAGAATCGCTTTCGAGTCGTTTACCGGACAACAAACGTTTTTTAGTTATTCTTTTGTTGAACCTTCTGAGGAACGCATCGTGGAATTTTCAAAATCTAGTGGTACCGTAATGCTCGGAGGGGGCTTTAATCTTCACGTTTTAAAGTATGTGTCGATTGATTCAGGTCTGGCCTTTGGCTACGTGGTAGCAGATGATAGAAAAATAACATCCAACCCATTTAACATATCTACCAACGTAACAAGTCGCCTTCATCATGGAGCGCGTTTTGGAAGCGGAACGCCATTTGTTGCTCGTCTTTGGGTCAATATTGGTGTAAATTTTTAAAGTCCTATATTGCTCAAAATTTCTTTTGAAGCAATATGCTTGACAGACTTGTTCGCTATTTAACAAAGAAGAAAAGATTTGAAAAGATTGTTCGCGTCAATAATCTGCAAATAGACTATGAAGCGAATCAGTCAACTATGGCTGTGCTGGAAGCAATATTCGTAAATCGCGAGTATGCAGATTACTTTCCTTTTTATGAAAATAATATCATCATTGATATTGGCGCACATCGCGGCTATTTCAGCCTCTTTGCAGCTCTAAATAGCGGAAAGGAATCGAAAATTTTTAGCATAGAACCTGTTGGCAGTAACTTCAAAATTCTAGAGCAAAATATTCGACAGAACGAGAACGGGAACGAGAACAAGAACGAGAACAAGAACGAGAACAAGAACGAGAACAAGAACGAGAACGAGAACGAAAACGGCAACAGGAAAGGGAATTTTACAACTATTAGAGCTGCGGTGGGCGCTTTTGATGGCGAAATCGATATTCATTTATCCCATGATACAAACCATAGCTTAGTATTCGAAAATCCGCTTTCAGGAAAATCCAATTCGACAGAAAAAGTAAAGGCTATCACTTTGGATAGCCTTATCTCGCTGTATCAATTAGATAAAATTGATTTCTTAAAAATGGACTGTGAGGGTGCTGAGTATGACATTCTTTTCAATACCTCTGACGATTCATTAAGAAAGATAAAAGTGCTTTCCATGGAATTTCATGATCTCAAAGATCCTCATAAAACTGCCAATTCACTAATTTCATACTTAAAGGATAAAAACTTTAGCGTGGCAAAGTTTCAATATGAACCGACGAACCTGGGATTGAATTACGGAAAACTAATCTTCATAAATCAATCCATAGTCACCTCTAGATTCTGAACCGTCTCCGAATCCTGACGAAGGTTGAGTGTGACAATTTCTTCATAGTTCTTATCATCTCCCATCACTACCAATCTATAGGTCTTATTACCGGCCAGACTCGCCTTGATTCGGCCTGCTTTATCGGTTTTTTCTGAAAAAAGAACTTTATCAAAACCTTGCTCGTAGATCATTACTGAAACTCCCTTCGCAATTTTTCCAGACTTGTCTTTCACTGTACAAATGATTTGACCAAATGTACCTGTATCATATCCTTTAGAAATTAGTTCGTAGTTTGACACATCAATTTGATAAATATCCCTTTCACCAAATGTATCACCGTATTCTGCGGAGATATACATAGTTTTATTATCACTGGTGAGCGAGAAAGTAGATTCTTCATTTACTGTATTGATAGGATATCCCACGTTGACAGGTACACTCCATTCACCATTCACCAATTCGGTTTTAAAGATATCATAGCCTCCCAAGCCTTGATGTCCATTGCTCGCGAAATACAGTGTTTTTCCATTGGGGTGAATGAAAACAAATTTTTCATCATAATCCGTATTTACGATTTTGCCCAAGTTTTTGGGATTACTCCATGATTTACCTTTAAGAGTTGAAACATAGATATCTCCCTGTCCAATGCCTTCAGGTCTTTCTGATATGAAGTAAACTGTCTTGCCATCGGCAGTCATGCTAATAGAAGATTCAAAATAACTTGTATTGATCGGACGTGGCATTTTCTCTGCAACACGAAATTCATTATCCACTTGATTGTATTTGCTGAAGAAAATATCCCCGGTAGTAGTTACTGTGTTCTTATAAACGAAAAGTCCAGAGCCGTCGGGAACAACGCTCAAAACCGCATCATATGTCTCCGTGTTGACTGCTCCTGGTAGCTGTTCGGCAGGCGACCAAGATTTATTCTCCTCATCATAGATACTGATATAAATATCTTCGAAGAATTTGTAATCTCCTTTTTTATCAATCTCCCCTCCTTTCGTGTCACTGCGTCTTGAAGTAAAATAAAGTTTAGAGCCATCCGCCGTAATACTTGGTGTGTATTCTTCAAAACGAGTATTGATATCAGTACCCAAGTTTACAATAGACACATTTGCGGGGTTTTTCATCGCAACTTTGGCGTATTCACACTCCTTAATATGTTTTAGCGCTAGCTCTTTCTCATAGCTATTACCTTTTGTTTGCTGAATAAATTCGTTGTAGTAGGCCTCAGCTTTATCCAATTCACCAACACGGTGATGTATTTGTCCGTAGAAAAATTTAGTTGAAGTATTCACTTCTGCGTTTAGTTCAACTGCCTTGTTGAGGTATTCGAGTGCGAGATTGTATTTCTTCAAGTTGTAATAACATTGTGCAACACCGTAAGTGGCCGTTGCATTCAATGGGTCCACGGCGAGCACTTCGCGATATAGAGTGATAGCTCCTCGCATATTGTTTTCATTGAACTCATGTTTTGCAGTAAATAGCTTCACTGGAATAGCCGCTTGGCCCATAAGACTTGCGTCCGTGGTGTCAGTCTGGGCGAAGGAAAACAATGCATTTACAGTGAGAATAAGTAATAAGAGCTTCGATCTTTGATTCATAATAAAATAATATACAGTACGAAAATAGGGAATTTCTTAAACCTCCTAACTTTGTCGGAAAATAAGACCCCTTGAAGTCAACTACAGAAAGCACCAGTAATTATAACGACTTAGAAAAAAAGTCGATATCGGAGCTCCTCCGCGGTATTAATTCGGAAGATAAAACCGTGCCAATAGCGGTTGAAAGGGCCTTGCCAATGATAGAGCCCTTGGTAGAAGCCATTGTAGGTAAAATGCGAGAGGGTGGGCGCTTGTTTTATATGGGAGCTGGCACCAGTGGCCGCTTAGGAATTTTAGATGCCTCCGAGTGTCCACCGACCTTTGGGGTGGAACATGGGCTTGTGATTGGTCTCATTGCTGGTGGTGACAAAGCCATTCGCTACCCTGTAGAGAATGCCGAAGACAGCACCAACGCGGGCTGGGAAGACCTTCAGGCACACCAAATCAGCAACAAAGATGTGGTAGTTGGCATTGCAGCATCCGGCACTACTCCATACGTGATTCACGCCTTGCGAAAGTGCAGAGAACAAGGAATTACCACAGGCTGTATAACGTGCAACGAAGGAGCGCCATTGATTGCAGAGGCTGATCACCCAGTAGTGGCAGTAGTAGGACCCGAGTTTGTAACGGGAAGCACTCGAATGAAAAGCGGGACAGCACAAAAACTCATATTGAATATGATTTCCACCACTACTATGATTCAGCTCGGAAGGGTACGAGGAAACAAAATGGTGGATATGCAGTTATCCAACAAAAAATTAGTCAATCGCGGCACACGAATGATAATGGAAGCTACAGGCTTGAATGAAGAAGCTGCTCAAGTTTTGCTACTTGAACAAGGCAGTGTTCGCGCCGCTATAGACTTTTTTACAAAAGAAAAATAATGCACGATTTAGAACCCTATTATAACTGGCGCGGTCATTACATTTCAAGTGAAGACCCGTATTCTCCATTTTTCGAGAGAGAATACAGCGAGTTCGAATTTTCTGATAAAATCTACAATCATTACATCCATCCTCAGTGGGATAGTTTTGGAAGTCAGACGCTGTTTATGAAAATCATTTTCGCCGACTACAACGACGGATACGCAGTGATCGAATTGATTGGTGAGTGGAATGATTTGCTCTACAATGACATCATGTTGCTAAAGCGTGACATCATCGAACATCTAATGCACCATGGGATTTACAAGTTCATTATCATTGGAGAAAATGTTTTAAATTTTCACAGCAGCGATGATTGTTATTATGAGGAATGGTTTGAAGAAGTGAATGCTGAGGATGGTTGGATCGCTCTATTAAATTTTCGCGATCACGTATTAGAAGATTTTCAGAGCGCCAATATTGATAGCTATTTTGTATTAGGAGGAAAATTGAATGATCTCCGCTGGCGCACCCTCACCCCCGATCAACTCTTTGAACAAGTAGAGTCGAGTGTGATGAAAAGACTGGGATAGGAGAAGGAACAAAGGGTTTTGGGGAACAAGGGGAGGCAAGTCACTTGGTCGCTAAACTAGTCACTAGTATCTAGTCACTAGTATCTAGTCACTAGTCACTAGTATCTAAATCTGTCTTTTTCCTCGCATCATTTCGCGTTTGCCGGGGGGGCCGGGGAGGCGGGACATATTGAAGCCCGCAGCTATTAAATCTCTTCTAACTTGACCTTTGGCGCAGTAGGTTACGAAAACTCCATTTTCAATAGTAAATGATGCGATCTTATTAAAAAGTGCTGCCTCCCACATTTCAGGTTGGGCGCGGGGTCCAAAGGCATCATAGTATATTAAATCATAGCGCATGTCGCCTGCATCGAAATCTTGCAAGCTCGATTGGATTTTTTTTAAGGTGAAAAATTCATCAATGATTACTTCCTCATTCCATGCTGCATCGTGAAGGGAAAGAAATAAATCACGATTGCCTACTCCAATGGTATTCTCCACTGCAATGAGTTGCATGAGTTCCAATTTTAATGGAAGCGTTTCCAGACTTTGATAAACAATCTTAATATTATTTTCACGAGCATAGATTGCAGTGAGCAACGCGTTTAAGCCTGTGCCAAATCCTACCTCAAGAAGATTTATGCAATCCCTTTTGACATGTTTGAGTCCTTGATCAATAAACACGTATTTCGACTCTTGCAAAGCGCCGTGTCGGCTGTGATAAGTCTCGTCGATGTCCGAAACGTATAAAGAATGTGAACCGTCGGCAGTAGTGATGATTTCAGGTTGTAAATTCGTTGCGTCCATGCGACAAATGTATAATTTAGCAACAGTAACAAAACATATATGGCTAAGAAACAATCCGAAAGCAAAAAGGCTTCGAAAAAAAGCGACAGCATATTGAATGCTGCCTCCTTGAAATTTTTGGAAAACTATATCAATAACGCGTCACCGACGGGTTTTGAAAGTCCGGGACAACAATTGTGGCTTGACTACATTCGTCCCTATATCGACACTCACATAGTAGATACGTATGGCACTGTGGTAGGCGTAATCAACCCAGATGCGAAGTACAAGGTTGTAGTAGAAGCGCACGCAGACGAAATTGCTTGGTTTGTACACTACATTACACCAGATGGATTCATCTATCTCCGCAGAAATGGAGGAAGCGATCACATGATTGCTCCAAGTAAGCGCGTTAATATCCACACACCGAAAGGCATTGTGAAAGGCGTGTTTGGCTGGCCTGCAATTCACACGCGCACGGCTGAAAAAGAAGAAACTCCTAGCATGAAAAATATCTTCTTAGAAGTTGGTGCTACCAATAGAGAAGAAGTTGAGAAAATGGGAGTTCATGTAGGTTGCGTAGTCACCTTTGATGATGAATTTGCGGTTCTCAACAATCGCTATTATATGGGCCGAGCCTTGGACAATCGTGTTGGTGGATTTATGATTGCCGAGGTAGCTCGTATGCTCAAGGAGAACAAAGACAAATTGCCTTTTGGTGTTTATTTCACCAATAGCGTGCAGGAAGAAATCGGTTTACGTGGAGCTGAAATGATCGCCCACCGCATTCAACCTGATGTGGCTATCATCACCGACGTGTGTCATGACTCCCAAACTCCAATGATGAGCAAGATCATGAACGGTGATTTGGCTTGTGGTAAAGGTCCAGTAGTGAGCTATGGCCCTGCAGTTCAAAACAACCTATTACAACACATTATCGATGTTGCTGAAAAGAACAAAATAGCAATTCAGCGTCAGGCGGCAAGTCGCAGCACGGGGACGGACACGGATGCATTTGCTTATAGCAACGCAGGAGTAGCCAGTGCTTTAATATCATTGCCATTGCGATATATGCACACCACAGTAGAGATGGTTCACAAGGAAGATGTTGAGAATGTAATCAAACTGATTTATCACAGTTTGAAAGCTATTAAAAACAATCAGGATTGGAGATATATCAAGTAATTATTGAAGCCCTTCGATAAGTCGGCGAAGCTGGTATACATCGAGGGGCTTTTCTAAGACTTGTAAAACACGCGGAGTAGCCTCCGCGTTTTTTATATCATTTCTGTCGATACTACTTGAAAGCATGAAAATGTGAAAGGAGGTTGTCATTTCAGCATCCAGGGAATTAAATAGCTCCATAGTTTGAAAGCCATTCATACCGGGCATCATGATATCCAACAAAACGATATTGTCAGCTTCATTCAATTGGCGGTGATGATTCGATATATTTTCTATGAATTGCGGTCCTGAGCTATAGACCATAACCTCATCTCCAATCTTTGCCAAGCTCAATAATTTAGAGTTCACTGCGATATCAATGTCATTATCATCTATCAAGTGAACGATCAACTTCCTCATGCCTTGTTAGGTATTTCTATAATGTAGCGAGTATGCTCGCCTTGGTTTGATGTTAATTGAATTTTACCCCCCATTTTCTTGACTGCTTCTCTTACCAGATAAAGACCTACTCCACTACCTGGACTTTTATGAGTATCAGAAGTGAGCATATCGATAGTGGATTCAAGAAGTACAGGATTGAAACCAATTCCGTTGTCATGCATTCTAATTACAACCTTTTCAGAGTTTTGGACAATGCTTATTTCAACTTCTCTTTCTTGCTTTTGTCGATCCTGAAATTTGATTGCATTACTTATGAGGTTTCCTAAAATAATTTTCAAACGATAATTATCTGCGAAAAAATCACCCGTTGTTACGATATCTTTTTTGTATTGAATGCTGTCTGCACCATCGTAAATTTTGTATTGACCGAGTAGGTCATCGATAAATGCATTGAAGTCTACACGTTGAATGTGCGACTCCTCTTTGGAGTTTTGATAGTAGTGAATGATATTCTGAACGAAAGTATCCAATCGGCTCACAGATTTTTCAATCATTTCAAAATACCCATCCGCCTTATCGCCGAGCTCGTCCATTTTAGCGATTTGAATAATCCCCTTTATTGTAACGAGCGGAGCTCTTAGGTCGTGGCTGGCGCTATAGATAAACTTTTCGAGATCTGAGTTTGCTTGTTGAAGAGCGCGATTTTTTTCTTGTAACTCTACTCTACTATAGTATTTATCGAATGCATTTTCGATACAGATTCTCAAATCATTTTCATCCCAAGGCTTTGTAACATATCGGTACACACCACCTTTGTTGATGGCATCAATTACTGCTTCAATATCTGCGTATCCTGTAACGAGCACGCGAACAGCATCCGGAAAGTCAGTAATGGTCAACTCAAAAAATTCGACACCGCTGATGTCTGGCATTTTTTGGTCTGATAGAATAACTTGAAATGGAAATTCGTTGAGCAGTTGAACGGCTTCTTGAGGGGAAGTTGTAGTGTAAACTTCATACTCACGACGAAACAGCGCTTTGAAAGCTACGAGGTTATTTTCCTCATCATCGAGATATAGTATTCTTTTTACATCAGACATAACGCCGCAAAGTAACAAAAAAAGATTTAGGCAAGAAACCTAGGTAGATTAATTGTGAATTTACTCCCCTTACCCACCTCACTTGTTACTCGTATTTCGCCTTGATGTTCGTCAATAATACCTTTCACGATCGAAAGACCGAGTCCTGTACCTTCCCCAACGCCTTTCGTGGTAAAAAAAGGATCAAATATTTTCACACGAATATCTTCAGGAATACCGATACCATTATCTTCAATTTCAACGGTGATATGCTTTTCTGAAACTGAACTTCGAATCCAAATTTTCCTTTCTTCTAAAGGCCTTCCGTCATGCTTTGTCGCTGCAATTGCATTTGATACGATATTCATAAACACTTGATTGAGCTTTCCTGGAAAGCACATAATTTCAGGCATAGGTGATGTGAGATCTCGCTCAATTATTACCTCGCCTTTAGTTATGGATTTCATCACTACCAGTGTACTCAAAATACAATCGTTGACACTTGATGACACCAAAGAGTCGCGATCCATTCGTGAGAATACGCGCAAACCTTTGACTATCTCTGCTGTGCGTCGAGCGCCTTCTTCGATACCACTGAGAAGCTGAGTGATTTCAGTTCGGAGATAAGGAATGTCAAGTTTCTTCATTTTAGCTTTCAGCTCGGGTAACTTTTGAGTAAAGTCGTCTGCTGATTCTATTCTTGAATAATCGTTGAGCACGTCAATTACATCTTCGACATCTCTTTTGAGTGGTTGAACATTAGAGCTTACGAAATTGATTGGATTATTTATTTCATGGGCAATTCCTGCGGTCATTTGACCCAATGAAGCAAGTTTTTCTGCCTCTACCAGTTGGTTTTGAGCCAACTTCAATTCTTGTAGAGCGCCATTCAGTTCGCTATTGGCGTTCTCGAGTTCCATTGTTCTTTCGTGTACTTTCAATTCCAACTGAACGTTTTGTTCTTCCACCAATTTTTGGTTTTCCACCATCACCGCGATCATTTTCTGCTGCGACTCATCCTTTTCCTTTTTGAATTGATTGATACGATCAGCGAGTGCAAAAGAAAGCAGCACAGTCTCCAAGGCAGATCCGATTGGAAGAGCGTAATTACTTATATTGCTAAAAGGAATGATTCCCAAGTTTCGCAGAGCGAAAAGCGTTACTCCAATTATAAAGATCACAAACGCGACTAAGAAAAATCGAGCTGTTCTATTGCCTCTTCTAACCGCTACCACCGCGCAATAGACAAGTAGCAAGGCACTCGCTGCAGCCATATCAATGATAGTGAAAGCAAGGTTGAACATATCAAAAAATGCCAAAACAATAACCACCACATATAGTCCTAGAAAGAACAAAAGGACTTTATCTGTTTTAGGTGTGTATTGCTTTGTATCAATAAATCTTCTTGTAAACAATACCGTAGTCACACCGCTTAATACTGGAATGATAACGCTGGCCAAGAATGAAATCTGTACACCATTCGGCCACAGATATTTGTTTGTATAGCCGTTCAACACTAATTGTGTGAGGCCAACTGTAAGAATGTAGGCCACGTAATAGAGATAAACTCGATCCTTAACAGTGAAGAACACAAATAGATTGTAGACTAGCATCACAAGGATACAGCCCAGGTATATTCCATAAAAGAGCTCCTTTGTGGACTGCTCTGCATTGATATTTTTTTCGCGGCCAATTTTGACTGGGAGTAATAGTTGTTCTCCAGACTTCACTCGTAAAATGAATTCCTGCGTGCTTCCGGGTTGAATGAAAAATTGCCAGTTGACATTTGGATGTTCTGACCCTCTTTCTTCAAAAGAGTGCGATTCGCCGGAGGAGACAATCATTTTGACGCTATTGTCAATCTGATACAACTCCACTTCATCGATAGCGGAATTATCTATAAAACCATTAAGGAAAAAGTCTTGAGACTCGTTTTTTAACCTAAACCTCAAGAAAGTACTTTCCTTTCTAACGCCGAGGTTGGGAACCTTTTTGTCTAAAGGCTGAAACTCATTGGATTTTGCTATTTTCTTAATATCCGATTCTGCTCCAGTGTAAAGCTCGAATTCTTCCAGGAGAATAGTTTTACCTTCAAACTTTGCTAATTGAGCGTTCGATAGCAGCGGCCAAACAGCCAGAAAAAATGGGAATAATAAATAAAAGCAAAAGAACCTACAAATTGTAGTGAACTTCAATAGGGGTGGATTTACCGACATCTTCCTCAGTAATTTGTGTAGGCGTATTACGCAAGTTGAAGATAAAAGTTCTCTCAAGATCGCTCGCGCCGTTCATTGCCTGTACATCGTCCTGAAAAGTGACAATGGCCACTTGTTTTTCACTTGGATAGGGCAGTACTCCGTCTTTACCGAGACTCTTCACTCTATGAAATCCAAAACTTCCCGCCATTCTGTAGGTGTAAGGAGAGCAAAGGGCGAACATAGATTTAACATTGAGTTTAGCTGCATAAGCGAAAGCGCAACGAATGCTATAGGTGCTACCGATTCCCATACCTGCTACTACGGAGCTATTCCAAAGTCCGCATATTTCAGCTGTGCCCTCTTCTCGAAGTCCAGCCACCATATCATATATTCTTGGTTCCATATAACCAATCGCGGCCTCCATGGGAAGAGGAGTATCTTTTGTAGAAATCTGAATTCTTGAACCACCGTATGATTGAGTGCCATCGAGTGATTCGACGAGGATAACATAGGTGAATGGATCTTCCATCCAAGAGGGGTTAGCGGTTGTCAGCTTTAGGCCGTAGCTCTCCAGCACCAAAGTATGTCCTTGATGGAATCTTACACAAGAAGGCAGGTCGTCAATAGCGCGAAATGCTCGGATACGTATTTTATCCGGCCGCTCTACCTTTCTTGTTTCTTCTAGGTATTTACTTACCAATAATTGACGGGACATCGACATATACGCGCGACGATTTTATTTTGTTAGTCAGGAATATCATTCTGGTTGTCATCGCCACTACAGCACCTCCGAGTATCACGTCGGATGCCAGTTGCGGCCACGTCGTAATTGTTTTCCCCAACTCTGCAATCGACCTAGTCATTCCTTCAGATGCTTTTGATGCATCAAAACATTGGAACAACAATTCCATCTTCTCCTCTTTCGTAAGGGGTTTGTCTTGTAAAAATCGCTCCTCCACGAGACCATGTAGAATTGGATAATTTCTATCCAAATCAAATCTCTCTATATCCAATAAGCCTCTGTCGCTGGTCTCCATCACTACGGGTATTCCCTTCTTGCGGCATTCGAGGCGAATCATCATTTTAACATCCGCGCTATCACACTCTTCCACCAACAAATCCAGATCTCCACCCTCACTCAAGAATGCCTCAAGATTATTCTTTTGGATTCCATCTTCATACACCACGACTTTCATGAACGGATCGATTTCGGCGATTTCCCTTCTCACTATTTCTGTTTTCTTCAACCCTAGATTGAGCACACCCGTTCGAATTCTATTGAGGTTGCTGAGCTCCAAAGTGTCAAAGTCTGCGATTCTTATCTCACCACACAATCGCTCCATCACCAATGATAAAACAGCGGCTTGCCCCACACTCAATCCCACCACTCCTATCCTCTTATTTGATAGTACTTCTAGCTGTTCCGGGGTAATTTTATAGACGTTTCGAATGGTACGCACTCGAATGAATTCTTGCTTGTCCAACATGTGGACAATGAGATTTCTCCAAGGATAATATACCCAAACCCCATAATCATCCGAATCTCTTCCGCCCAACTTCCCGTTGATTAACTCAGCGTACTCTTCATCTGTCAATACTCTACTTGGATTTTCCAGCTTCACCAAATCCTTAAGTTGAGACATCAACGAATCACATTTTTCTATGTTAGGATTTTCGGATAGTAATGCCTCATAATTTTTTCGATCAGTCGCTTCCGCTAATCGAAAAAAAATAACATCACCCCTCGATCCCATTCCATTCTTACTCACTGCTGAATTCTTCATTCCATTCGCCATGCTTCTATCAGTCTTCGTTAGGAGCATAAACTTAGGCCTATAAAAACCCGAGTTTATTAACAATTCACCTTGTTATCAACATTGGTTAGTTTATAGGAAATACGCATTAATTCACTACTTTCGGAGCTATGAATGGCTTTGTTGAAAATGTCGATAAATCATTAAAAATTGCTTATCGGGTTTACGGTAGTGGCGACGAAGTCATCATTGGATTTCATGGATTCGGTCATCCGAAAGAAGATTTTAGCTTCATTATTGACCATATTCCACAACATCAGCGACTGATAGCTGTGGATGTGCCTGGTCATGGAGATTCATTTTTTCACCCAAAAAGAGAGAAAAACAATCCCATTTCTAAACAAGAATGGAGAGATTTAATACTTCAGATTTGCGAAAAAGAGAATGTCGATTCGTTTCACTTGTGCGGCTATAGCTTAGGAGGCAGGATGTCTTTAGTTACGTTAGAATTATTGCCCGAAAAGGTTATTTCTGCAACTCTCTTTTCTCCAGATGGGCTTATGAAGTCAATGCTCTATAAGTTTGGAAATGAGAATTGGGCGGGAAAAAAATTACTTCATTTTGCATTGGATCATGATCAGTATGCCATCAAACTCGTTTCATTATTCGGTAAACTGAAACTGGTGCCTATGACCAAGGTCAACTTTGTAAAATACCAACTTGAAAACCGTGATAGACTTTCGAAAGTGAAGACTGTTTGGTCTGCCCTTTCCCTTTGCTGGCCTGAATTTGATAAAATATTCAATGAAAATTTTAGGTTAAAAAAGCTCGTGATTGCATTTGGGAAACATGACCCCATCATTCCTCCTCATCATGGAAAAGCTCTACGGCCTTATATTGATCACTATCCAGTAATCATCGAGCTATTGCCTTTGGGACATCGTACTTTAAAAAAAGAAGGAGTTGAGTTTTTAAAACAAAAGGGTTATTGGCCACCCTCGTCGTCGTACTGAACCTCTGTGTTGCCAGCATACCTGCGCCACTTATCCATCACCTGCTCCATATCTTTGGGCAACGCAACTTCAAAACTCATCCACTTTCCAGTGGTAGGATGCGTGAATTCGAGAAGGCGTGCGTGTAAAGCTTGTCGTGGTAATAGCTTAAAACAATTCTCTACAAACTGTTTGTATTTATTGAAAGTAGTTCCTTTCAAAACTTTATCACCACCATACTCAGGATCGCCAAACAAGGTATGTCCTATGTATTTCATGTGAACGCGTATCTGGTGTGTGCGGCCTGTTTCCAATTTACATTCTACAAGAGTCACATACCCCAAACGCTCTAACACTTTATAATGTGTGACCGCATGCTTTCCTGCGCTACCGTCAGGATAAACAGTAAATACTTTTCTATCCTGAATGCTGCGACCAGTATTTCCGATTATCGTCCCATCCTTCTCTACATCACCCCAGACGAGCGCTACGTATCGACGATTGATGGTACGATCAAAAAACTGTTTTGACAAATGAGCTAATGCATGATCCGTTTTAGCCATTACCATTACCCCTGTTGTGAGTTTATCCAGGCGGTGAACGAGCCCTGGTCGAGCCTCCTCTTTGGAAGTTTTGATCGGTTGCTGCTTGAGATGGTACATCACCGCATTGACTAGGGTTCCTGAGTAATTGCCATGTCCTGGATGTACGACGATACCAGCAGCCTTGTTGAGTACCAACAAATCATCGTCTTCATACAAAATCTCTATGGGGATATTCTCCGGTATAAGCTCAATTTCACGGACCGGGTAAGGCATTTCGATGGTTATGACATCCTTCGGCTTTACCTTATAGCTGCTTTTAACAGGAAGGCCATTTGCCCTTACAAAACCCGAATCACAGGCTGTTTGAATGCGCGTCCGCGATGTTTTTTCTAATCTATCAACTAAAAATTTATCCAGCCGAATCAACCCTTGCCCAGGATCAGCAACGATTCGATGATGTTCAAAAAGTTCGTCATCATTCTCTATTTCTTGAACATCATCCTGCTTCATTCTTATTCTGAAATCATCAACTTGTGATTGACGGATGCTCCCGTGTTGTCGGTCACATTTAAGATATAACAACCTCTTCCCAAGGTTTGTACATCAAGCTCATTACGACCGCTACCGAATGTTTGCTCGGTCCACACTTTCTTTCCCGACATATCGAATATTTCGATTTGATATTCTTTACTGGCATTTAAGCCTTCGAGTATGATTGAGTTCTGAGCTGGGTTTGGATAAATCCAGGTTTTTAACAATGAGTTTTCTGCTATTGAACTAACCACAGTTTTCCTTGATTTAAAAACAGGACGAATCATGATACTGCCAGTTATAGGTGACTGTTCCCATCCCTCTCCAGGCAATTGAAAGAACAACTTACCGGTGTTGTTATCAATATTTTTATCATTACCTACATTGTAGAGGAAGGGATCGCTCTGCACCCATCCGACATAAAATGTTCCTGACACTTCTGTCGGTGCATCGAATGGATAATAGGTGAAAATGTCATAGCCATTCTGGTAGTATTCGGGATAATGAAAAGTGAAGTTTTCAATAATTTGACTTCCTGGTAAGCCGCCCTGATCGTTCCATAACCTTAGTAAGAATGGGGAACCGCTTACGTCATTTCCGGTGGGAGTCCAGTGTACTCTAATACCTACAATAGTATCGGTAATCGCACTCTGGAATCGCAGCGCGAAGAGACACCCCGCCGACGTAAGCCCTATGGCTCTTTCGGCAGAACCATCATCATATGCGTAATAATCTGTGAATTCTTGACGAAAACAAGTAGTATCATTTTGAGCGTAAGCATCAGTAGGATTGTGATATACACAGAAGTCAAAAATCGCACACGTGTCGGTCACCGTTGGGTCAAAGACATAGCCATTGAGATTTCCCGTGGTTACTATTTCCTGACGCGCATTGCCCGCTACATTAAAAGTCTGATCAGGAAAATTTATAGTGCTACCATCATACGTTACCTCCCAACCTGAAGCGATGTTTTCTGCCTGAGGCCCCGCATTATGTTGGTAGAAAAGAAAATTATCTGCCATGAAACCCATAGGATTACTTTGATAGTGTGTCCATGGCATAGCCGTAAATGTATTGAGCAGGCGCTGAATGGGATATTGCATACCTACTTCATCATAATCAAATGTTTCTGGATTGATTTGCTGATCCAATAATATGTAGTCCAAGTGCCACATATCATAATTTCCTGATTGTCTTCCAAAACTTCTAAATCTGAATTGAAAGCCATTCAATAAATACTCTGGCTCGGTGATATGTATAAAAACACGCTCAAAATCTGTCATGCTCGAGCCTTGCACAGACCAACGCTCAAACCATTCACCTTGACCAAAGGGTGAGAAAAAGTCTAGATAAAGAGCATCGTCATCGGATGGATCGGGTGCATTTCCAAGTCCACCGCCTTGATAATGGAAAACTAAGTAAACATTATCAAACTCCGTAAAGCCAGAAAGATTGATAGGTAGAGAAGTTAAGGTATCTGTAGGTCCTTCTGAAAATTCGTTTTCGAAATCATAGGGGTATCCTGTTCTATCGAGGCCTTCAAGCGTCGCCACACCTATGGTGATGGGAGATATCGCAAAAGTATTATTGATGCGTGCTTGATCATCCTCCCAACGCTGATATGACGCTGGAATATTAGGATCTGTTGTTGGTAATGAATACCGAGAAAAATCATCAAAAAATGGCAGAGATAATGTACCACCAACTCTTTCTACTGCCGGCCTGCGCTGGTCTAGCTGATATTGCCTGTTTTTTTCAATGTCAAAAACAAGTTCCGATTCCACTATTTGAGAAGTACCGAATAAAGAAATACAAAGTGCAAATAGGGTAAGAAGCGGTCTAATCATGGTAATGCATTAAGGTGTTTCCTCCGTACATGGAGTGTTATAAAGCTTGAAGTCCACGAGTTTTCCTGGGGAAACACCGGGTGCTTCCGGATCGAAAGGTGGGTCTTGTTCGCAAACGCGACCAACGGCAGAATCTGCAGAAGATTGCACGTCGTACATAAAAAAGGCCTGTCCCAAAAGATTGAGACTATCTAAAAGAGCCATTGCTCCTGAGTAAGACATTCCCTCCAAGTTTGGAATACGTACATCGGTCTGCGTGCTCACTCCAATGGATAACAATACCTTCTCGCCTCGTCCAATCTTGTCACCTGGTTTAAGTCTTTTGCCTTTGTGGGTTATACTCAAAACAGCTCCAACCATACTATTATTCGGAACTTCTTTGACGGTGTAATCAATTCCTTTATTTTTCAGTTTAATGATTGCCACTTGTGCAAAGTCACCCTCTTCGATGTTAATAGTCTCTTGAGGAGGAAGCTTTCGATAGACTGTAACGAATATTTGACGACCATCTTTCACTTTGGCGTCTGGGCGAGGATCTTGATTGACAATAATGCCACTTTTCCCTTTTCTATCATAAATGCTATCCACCACCAGAAGAGATAGGTCGCGTTCTTCGAGAGCAGCAGTGGCCTGTTCAAGAGACATACCACTTAAATCAGGAACACTAATTTGTTCACCGTGATCAGTGTACCATGCAAGGAATAGCCAAACGGCTATCGCTAGCACGATATAAACGGCAAAAATTTTCACCAATATTTTTTTGCCTTCTGATGACCAGGCAAACTTGAATAATCCCATATTGAATTATTTCATCATTTCTTCTGCAATGCTCTCTTCGTATAAATGGCGCATGTCTTCGATGAATCCAAAGTTTTCTTCATCTACTGTTACGCGACCTTTAGTAACGTGTCCTAACAACATTACTGGAACATTATTTTCTGCAACGAAATCAAGGAATTCATCTTCATAGTCTTCCACGACGGTCACCACTACGCGGCTTTGACCTTCGCCGAATAAGAAGGCATCTCTTCTAATTTCGCTGTCGGTAACGATATCAAAACCCAGTGAGTTTGGCAAGCCCATTTCAACGAGTGTGACGAACAGACCGCCATCGCTCACATCGTGAGCCGCGCTGATGTAATTATTGCGAATGAGACCTTTCATACACTCTTGCAACTTAAATTCTTCTTCTAAGTCGAAGTGTGGCGCAGGGCTATTTTTTACACCATGAATAGAATACAGATATTCACTGCTATTGATGTCTTCATAATTATGACCCAACAAGTAAATCAAATCTCCTTTATACTTGAAGTCTAAGGTTGTTTGAAGCGACTTATCCTTGAGTACTCCAATCATACCAATGGTAGGTGTTGGGAATACTGGTCTGGCGCTTCCGTCTTCGTTTACTGTTTGGTTGTAGAAACTCACATTACCACCTGTTACTGGAGTTTGGAATTTCTTGCAAGCCGCTGACATTCCTTTGATTGCGCCAACGAACTGCCAATAAACTTCAGGGTTATATGGATTTCCAAAATTGAGGCAATTGGTAATTGCAGAGGGTTCGCCGCCGCTACAAACGATATTCCTTGCGGCCTCGGATACTGCGATCATTGTACCGATTTCTGGGTCGGCGTTGACATAGCGTCCGTTGCAATCAACTGTGAGTGCGAGTGCCTTATTGGTTTCTTTTATATTCACAATAGCCGCGTCGCTTGGCTTATTGGTACTCATGTTTACGGTACCTACCATTGAATCATATTGCTCATAAATCCATTTTTTAGAACAGATGTTATGATGTGCCACCAGCTGACGAGCAATCACGACGAGGTCTTTAGGTTCTTTTATTTGAGAAATATTAAACTTCTTCGCCTCTTTGTAGTAGGCTGGTTCTTTGTATTCTCTTTCATACACAGGTGCGCCGCCGCCAAGCACGAGGCTCTTTGCTGGAATATCTCCGACCAAGGTGCCATCCATGAAATATCGCACCTGCGTGCTGTCAGTAACTTCACCAATCTGTACAGCGTGTAAATCCCATTTTTCGAAAATGCTCTCTACAACCGACTCTTGTCCTTTTTTAACCACTATGAGCATTCTCTCTTGCGATTCAGAAAGTAGAATTTCAAAAGGTAACATTCCTTCCTGACGTGTAGGGACGCGGTCGAGATGAATGTCCATTCCGACGTTGCCACCGGCGCTCATTTCAGAAGTGGAACAAGTGATTCCTGCCGCACCCATATCCTGCATGCCTGCAATGGCGTCTGTTTTTGCTAGTTCTAGTGTCGCTTCGAGGAGTAATTTCTCTTGGAATGGATCTCCAACCTGAACACTTGGAAGGTCTTTAGCAGACTCTTCAGTAATATCTTTTGATGCGAATGAAGCACCTTTTATTCCATCTTTACCAGTGGCAGAACCTACGATGTATACGGGATTTCCAACGCCTTTAGCCTTCGACGAAATAATCTCACCAGTGCGCACAAGACCCACTGACATCGCATTTACCAAAGGATTTGCCTGGTACGATTCATCAAAATGAACCTCACCCCCAACAGTTGGGATACCGAATGCATTTCCGTAATCACCGATTCCTTTGACAACTCCGGCCATTAACCACTTCGTGCGCTTATTGTCCAGTTTACCAAATCTCAATGAATTGAGTTGGGCAATAGGTCGGGCACCCATAGTGAAAATATCACGGTTGATTCCACCCACTCCTGTAGCCGCGCCCTGATATGGTTCCAAAGCACTAGGGTGATTGTGAGATTCAATTTTAAATGCACAACCCAAGCCGTCGCCTATGTCAACCAAGCCAGCGTTTTCTTCGCCAGCTTTCACCAGCATGTGTGGGCCATCTTTAGGAAGCGTCTTGAGCCATTTGATCGAATTTTTGTAAGAACAGTGTTCAGACCACATTACAGAATAGACGCACATTTCTGTGAAATTCGGTGTGCGACCAAGGATTTCTGCAATTTTATCAAATTCGTCAGCTCTAAGACCCATATCTTGAGCTTGTTCCAAGGTTGCTGGAGCCAAGGCGGAGTTCAAATTCATTGAAATACAATTTTATGGTCGCAAATATACTCGACGACAGCGAAATTGTACCCTCAAATTCCATCGAAATACTAAGACTTTTCAAGGAGTTTCGCACTTATATTTGGAGCATGATACTACACCCGTGGCATGAAGTAGAAAATGACTTCGATAAGAGTGAGGCATTGGTAAAAGGAATAGTGGAAATTTCTCAAGGTTCCAAGGCTAAATACGAAGTAGATAAAAAAAGTGGGCTGCTAAAGCTTGACCGCGTCGTTTTCGCGGCCTTCCACTACCCCATCAACTATGGTTTTATTCCACAAACCCTTGGCGAAGATGGTGATCCACTTGACATCCTTGTACTTTCCCAAATTCCGATTCAACCACTTTGTTTGGTTAAAACCAAAGTGATCGGGTATATGGAAATGATTGACAATGGCGAAAAAGACGAAAAGATTATCGCTGTTGCACAAGGAGATATGAGTGTTAGTCACATCAATAGCATTGAAGAGTTGCCAGAAAACTATAAACTGGAAATGAAGCATTTTTTTTCTGAGTATAAAACGCTTAGTAAAAAAACAGTCATTGTCGATGAGTTTTTACCAGCCAACGCCGCTTTGCGCATCATCGAAGAGTGCATTGAACGATACGAGAAGAAATTTAAAAAGTGAGATCCTCCAAATTGCCTCATGTAGGCACAACTATATTCACAACCATGTCGGCCCTTGCCGTTGAGCATGGTTCGCTTAATCTCGGGCAAGGTTTCCCTTCATTTGATGTGGATTCCATCTGGGGTGACCTCGTTAAGAAGTACATTGACGCAGGGAAGAACCAATACGCGCCTATGCCTGGCATACCAGAATTGAGGAATGCCTTAGCCATCAAAATTGAGCGATCGTATAAAAAAGAATTCAATCCTGCTTCAGAAATTACGATTACTTCTGGCGCCACCCAAGCAATATTTACCGCCATACAAGCCTTTGTGCATCCAGGTGACGAAGTAATTCTATTTGCACCAGCTTATGATTGTTACGCTCCGGCAATCGAATTAATCGGAGCTAAGCCTGTGTGGATTGAGCTGCGATACCCCGACTACCAAATACCTTGGCAAGAGGTGCGAGAGAACATGAGTGAGCGAACGGCGATGATCATTCTCAATCACCCGCATAATCCAACTGGCGCTTCCATTGATGAATCTGACATCAAAGAATTAATTCAAATCACCAATAATACCGATTGTATCGTATTATCGGATGAAGTGTACGAACACATTCTTTTTGACAATAGACAGCACCAAAGTGTATTGAGATATCCAGAACTACGCAATCGTTCCTTAGCAGTATTTTCTTTTGGTAAGACATTTCATCTAACTGGTTGGAAAATGGGGTATATCATTGGTGATGAAAAGCTCATGCATGAATTTAAAAAAGTGCATCAATACAATGTTTTTAGTTGCAATACACCCATTCAATATGCCTTAGCAGATTATCTTGAAGATGAGAATAAATATTTGAATATTCCCGATTTTTATCAAGAAAAACGAGACAAATTTAATTCTCAATTAAAAGATTCCAGTTTTGAAATCCTACCAAGCTCGGGCACTTACTTTCAATTATTAAACTATAAAAACATTACTGATCGAAGTGATGTAGAAGTAGCAATTGATTGGACTAAGAGATATAAAATCACCACAATTCCATGTTCTGTTTTTTATCCGAAAGGCACAGATGAAAAAGTTCTCAGAGTTTGCTTTGCAAAAGATGACAGTACACTGGAACGCGCCACCGAAATATTGAATCAGATAAAATCATGACGATTTTTGCTAGGATATTATCTCTGCTTCCTTTTACGGTGAATGTCAGCGGCAGGAAAAATAAATTAATTTGTCAATTCGGAAATTTCATTTCTGGAAAACCAAGAAATATTGAATTTTATTCGAAAAAATTAAATTTAGAAAAACACCCTATCGCCCAAATTTACTATTACGCACCTTACAATTTTATTAGAGACTTTACTAATTCGGAGCTGGGAAAATTATTAGTAAAGAATCTCAAGCCCAATGACGTTTTTGTAGATGTGGGCGCAAATCTCGGTGGTTATAGCATTTTAGCGAAAAAGAAAGGAGCTCGAGTCTTTGCCTTTGAGCCATTCCCTGAGCTCTATTCATTTTTAAAAGAAAACGAATCTAGTTTCGGAATTGTACATCCTTTAGCACTTTCAGACACACCAGGTCACTTCACCTTTCATATTTCTGATAAAAACATCGGAGGGAGTTCTCTTGTATCAAGCAGCAAAGGCCCTGAGGAAAGCGGCTATACAAGGGATATTAGTGTTGAGGTATCAACTGGTGATATTATCCTCAAAGATCTTGACATCATACATTGGCTGAAAATCGATGTTGAAGGCAACGAGGCGGCGGCCATCAAAGGTTTCGAAAGACTCCTAAAAGAAAGAAAAATACAGCAAATATGGTGTGAAGTAAGGGGGCCTGAAAGCGACCGCAACGCCAATAGCTACATTGAGGTGTGTTCCTTTCTGGAAGCACATCATTTCGACGTTTTCACAGTGATTGGAGAAAAGACAATCCCGTTTGACTATCGTAAACAAGAGCGGGTGCCTCAGTATTTTGATCTCCTTTTTAGACTAAAACCTAACATTTAGTAAACAAATCCTTTCATTTAGGTATAAAAGTTTCGCGTAGATTCGCAGTCAAATTCCTTTATCATTGAGCTATGAGAAGCCAAGTATTATTTTTTATTTCCGTGTTTCTTTTCGTTTCACCATCCATTTGGGGACAGGACAAATTCTACAATGTTGGGGCTAACGCTGGTATTGGCGTTAACCAAAGTTATTCTGACCTTGGTGATGCATTCTTTCGATTTGAAAGACCGGCCTATGGCTTTGGGACTGTAAATTTTGGATTTTATCTCAATCGCAGTTTTGATTTGAACATTGGGTTTTCTTATGGCGGATATGGGTATTTTACTCCTGCTGATAGCGCTCTGAATCTTCGAGGACGAATGGGACAAGCTCAGCTTGTTGGAAGATATAAATTCGCTAATGGTTATATTCTTAAGGAAGATAGCCGTTGGAAGCCCTTTGTCTATTTAGGAGCTGGTGCCATTAACTTCACCGAGGTTCCAAACGAAGAAGTGCAACGCATCAATAACCAAAGCGCATTTACAGCCAATGCTGGAGCGGGATTAACATATCAGCTCAATAATCGCTACGGTCTAACATATAATTTGGGATACATTTGGGTTGACTCTGATGATGTTGATTTTCGAATCGGAAAATCAAACGAGCAAGTGCTTCAGCACTCAATAACGCTTGGTATGAATCTCGGTAATCCAAAAGACGACGATGGAGATGGCGTACCAAACATTATCGACAAATGCGCCAACACACCCAAAGATGCCAAGGTTGATCCTGCGGGTTGTCCTATCGATACCGATATGGATGGTGTTGCGGATTACATGGACGCATGTATCAATGAAAAAGGTTTGGAAGCATTTAATGGCTGTCCAGATACAGACGGCGATGGCATTGTAGATGCAGAAGACAATTGTCCTAACGCGGCCGGTGTAAGCAGTCTAAAAGGTTGCCCTGATATGGACAACGATGGCATCACCGATAGAGACGACGAGTGTCCAAATTTGAAAGGGCTCGCATCAATGAATGGCTGTCCTGACTCTGATGGAGACGGTATAGCCGATAAGAATGATGATTGTCCAAACGCAAAAGGTCTTGCTAATTTCAAAGGCTGCCCCGATACTGATGGAGATGGTATCAAAGACGGAGACGACGCGTGTCCTAACGTGGCGGGCGTGGTTGCCAACAAAGGTTGTCCAGAGGTAAAGGAAGAGGTGAAACAATTGTTTTCAAAAGCCTTGACAGGCATTCAATTTGAAACTGGAAAGGATATCATCAAGAAAAGCTCCTTCCCTATCCTCGATCAAGTTGTGAAAGTGATGTTTGAAAATCCAACTTATAAATTAGACATCTTTGGTCATACTGACAATCAGGGTGATGCTGCTAAAAATCTTGATTTATCTCAGCGAAGAGCCAATGCTGTAGAAAAATATCTTTTGGAAAAGGGAGTACCTCAAGACAGAATTGTAGCAGTAAAAGGCTTTGGATCAACCGCTCCTGTGGCAGACAACGGAACTCCAGCTGGGCGAGCACAAAACCGCAGAGTTGAGTTCAAAGTTGAATTTTAAAAGTTGACCATAAAGAAATTAAATTAACGACTCAGCGCCAGTAAACGTTAAAAGCATATCTTCGTCGCAAACAAAAACTTATGCGATATTTTATTGATGCTTTTAACCGTTATGCTGATTTTCATGGCAGATCATCGAGAACAGAATATTGGATGTTTGTATTATTCAATGTTCTTTTTACCATTATAGCAGCCATTATTGACTTTATCATCTTTAGAATTCCGATTGGATTAACTTATTTGCTTTATTCCCTTGTTATCCTCATTCCTTCTCTAGCGATTGCAGTGCGCAGGTTGCACGACTCTGGAAGAAGTGGCTTTATGCTGTTGGTGGGCCTCATTCCGTTTATTGGTGTGATTTGGCTCTTAGCTCTGTTATTAGCGCCTTCCGAAGAAAAGGACAGCGCCTATGGCGATTATACCCCTGAAGTACTCGACGCCCAGATGCAAATTCAAGATGGAGACCATCGCAAAGCCGACAATGCAATCATTATTTTGCTCGGCTGGATGTTATTTACTATGTTGTTTTGGCGCTTTGGTCCCTACCTTGAATTTGTACCCGCTTATGGCAAATCGTATATGATTGTTTTAATTCTGCAAGCATTGATTACTGGAGGGCTATCTATAAATCTTGCATTTGCCTTAAAAGACAATTCCAAACGTGTTGCAGGATTGGTCATCGTGATCATTTTATTGCTTTTCGACTTATATAGATCCTACGAAATGTATTACCGATTCGGTGGTGGCATTTATGTACCCTATTGATATGACACATACTTTGCATGTAACGGCAGTTCAATTTGATATAGCATGGGAACAACCCGCAAGCAATCTTTCTGCCTTGGACGAACTTCTTGAAGGAGTGACATCATCTGATTTGATTGTTTTACCAGAAATGTTTACCACCGGATTCAGCATGGCGCCTGAGCGCATGGCCGAACGTTATCATGATGAAATGACCACCCTGCAATGGATGCGAGCGCATGCAAAAGCATTCAATGCCGTGGTGATGGGATCTATTTCGTGCGAAGATGGAGGTAAATTCTACAACCGTTGTTTGGTAGTCTTTCCAGAAGGACATCACTTTTATTATGATAAAAACTATCTCTTCAGCATAGGGCAGGAAAGTGAGCACTACACAGCAGGTCAAGGCAGCATAATTATTGAATGGAAGGGATGGAAAATAAAACCGTTAGTCTGTTATGATTTGCGTTTTCCTGAACACGCACGCAATGAAATCATCGATGACGAATATGCATACGATTTATTGATTTACATGGCCAATTGGCCCAGCGTGCGCATCCATCCGTGGAATACACTGCTCATGGCGCGCGCGATAGAAAATCAGGCTTATGTAATCGGTGTGAATCGCGTCGGGGATGATGCAAGTGCCATCGCACATAACGGTTCGAGTGCGGTCAACAATTTCAAGGGCGAAGCAATCGCCACTTTAAATGATAATGAAGAAGGGATAATTCAAACTCAACTTGATTTATCCGAGCTGAGGTCATTCCGGGAGAAGTTTCCTGCGTTGAGGGATAGGAGGTAGGAGTAGGAGTAGGAGTAGGAGTAGGAGTAGGAGTAGGGATAGGAAATAGGAATAGGAGAGATTTTATCAATCAAATCCAGATCATCGAATTCCTAGGCACTCTTGCAGAGAATATTGCTTTTCGAAAAATGGTTTATTATACAGATCCTTTAATCGCACATTAACAAAGTTATCGCGTATATCAAGATCTAAGCTAACCTCTCCCTCTGCTAATAAAACTTTAGAAAAAAACTCATCAGTTTTATTCCAAAGAATATATTCCACAATTTTCTTGCTGATTAACCAATGAATATTTTCAGAAGCCGTATATCTAATCTCATTACCAACAGACCACTCATCATAATCCTTTATTCGTTCAGAGTTGTAATAAAACTCGTTGAGCTGCCGAGAGCTGCCTTTATCGCGTATGTGCAGGTGGATTTCTCCAGACATTCCTGACTCGGGTTCTATCACGTGCATTATTCTTTTTGTTACTATTTCATCTTTGTCAAGAAGAACGAATCTTTCATAAGCAAGTAAACTGTCACCTTTAAGGTTTCTAAAGAAAGATTCACTGGTTTCAAGCAGGCCATTGTTATAATTTCCCCTAGAAATCAGGTTTCCATGCAAAGGTTCAAAAACTTCCATTTTTCCGTGTAAAGTCCCATTTCTGAAATTTCCCCTTTTCATTACTGAATAAAATTGAATTGGCCGGCTAGGAATTACACTGGCATGGCCAGCATAATCAACAATCCTATTTGAAAGAGACGAAAGGTTTGGGAATACTTCAGTTAATGAATAAAGACCATAACCGTCAGACTCGCCATTACTCTCATTCCTTTCAAAGGGATAATAGATCTCAAAAACTCCGTCGGGCAGGCCTTTCTTATATTCAACCATACACATTGCTACGTCCTGGACGCAATATGGGTCAAAATATTGCTGGAAATGAAAATAGAAATCAACTCCCCTTTCATTGCAACGAAAATTTCTAGATGAGTTATTGAACAGCCAAACCCATTTGCCATCGGGGTATCCTGGTAAAGCCATGAAGGATGTAAGTACGCTATCCAAATCTACTTTCGTATCAAGTTTTGGGAGCACTCTGTAATCATACTTGATATATGAAATTGGTATGTAACCAAATTCAGCAATTTCCTTTGTTCTTTTAAACAAGTATGGTTCTTCCGAATATGGTAAGTCGACATGCCAAAGGGGATAGCAGGTTGTTGCGACGAAAAAGGAATCAACAACTTCATATGACTCCTTATTGCCTTGTTGCACTGGTTTCAAAACCTTGACCTTTTGATAGTCCAATAAACCGTCCTTATAGTAATTATAAACATCATAACTCATCCTTGACGGATAAGCCGCTCCATAGGTTTTACGAATTAGTCTTTTGTCAAGGTCATATACACTTCTTGTCGTCAAACCGCTAATATCGTTTTGGTTTAAATGCGTACTTGAAAATAAAGGCAAGTCACTTTCATCATTATCAAAAGCACAAATTTTGGATTGTTCACTAACATAATCTGGAAATAGATAGTCTGTAAGAAAACTGCTTATTATCCTTTTTTCGGAGGCCAATGGTTCAGTAAGTTTCTTAGACTCTTCAAGAGCTGTGGAATAGAGGTCCGTTCTAAAATAACAATCAACTTTTCGACGATAAAAAGAAGTAGTTTCATATCGGACCAACTCACCCTTTGAATTCACGGTTGAATAACGTAGTGTCCAATTTGAAAGATCTGATGTGTCCCTGCAAAGCACAGCACCTTCTTTATCGTATAATGTATGAATGAGAATAGGGTAATTGTACATGAGTGGATTTCGAAACAGCTCGCACTTCCGCTTTTTTTTCCCACTCTTATCGTATTCAAAACCGTACTCATAATTATTCACGCCATCATTCCAGAATTCTGCATATTTCTCACCACTAACCTGGTACAACTCTGTGTGAGCGTCGAAAAATCCATTGTTCAAAGTGTAAGTCTCGCGAGCTTTGACTTGTCCGTTAGCATACAGCCATGTATTAACAATAGGAGCATTGATAGAATCCACTCCTTTATAAAACAGACAACTTGAATTTGTTAGAATTACTAACAAACTTAGAAGGCAAGCAAACTGAGTTTTCATAATCTAAAGGTAGCCGAATTCTCTAAACTTCATTAGCCAGTAACAAACTAGTCACCTGAAAATCCTTTCTAAGGTTGTCTTTCTTTGTTTAAATGTGACATAGCTTCACGAATCGCACGTAAATTTCAGCTATGGCTTTATTCTTACTACTTTATTATCACGCAAAACCACCAACTCACTATTTTTAACTTTCTTAAATTCTAGGAGTCTTTCGTATACTTTTTCAAGCCCTTTTAAAATCTTAATTTTCTCTTCAATTTGGGTTTCAATCATTTGTAATGATGCTTTTTTAGGATGTTAAATTTCTCCTGATTTAATACAGTTGATATACCATTTAATCATTTATCAGGCAAAATCGTAAAAGAAGCAGTGGTTTTACCAGCACCATTGCAGCCTCCAATTAGGTAAAGTTTCTTTTCACCCATTCACACAGATGTGCGAATTATTCACTACAGGTTTGGCTGTAGATCTATTGAACTAAAAAGCAAAACTCATGAGTTGTATGAAGTTACAAAATAAGCTACATGTGAGGTCGCGACTTTTTTCTTATCTTCACCCCTCAACTTACCCTATTACCCTATTACCCTATTACCCTATTACCCTATTACCCTATTACCCTATTACCATGCTGTATCGTTCAAAAATAGGTTACGAATTAGCGATCCCGATATTCATAGTATTGGGAGTTGTATCTGCGTTAATGATTAATAAAGCCGGCGCTATTCCTGCACTTGCGATTCCTATTGGTTTGATGTGTATCATCGCATATCTTTTTTATGATACCACTTACAAAATCGAAGGGGAAACGCTCGAGATTCGTTTTGGTTTTTTATATAAAATGAAAGTCTCCATCAAAGAAATCAGGGAGATTCGCGAAACGAACAATCCACTAAGTTCGCCTGCGGCTTCGCTCGATCGCCTCGATATACGCTACGGTCGCTCGGGAAGTGTGCTCATCTCCCCTCAGCACAAGGAGGAATTTGTAAACGAGCTTCTCAAAATCCAGCCAGAAATTGTGGTGAAGTGGAAAAAGAAATAACTTATTGTACAAAATACAAAAAGGCCATTCTTGCGAATGGCCTTTTTAATGCGAAGTGCAGTAGAAATTATTCCGTCTTTATTAGCTTGAATGTCTTATCAATCGTATCACTTGAACACTTAACAAAATAATTTCCCGGTGCAAAAGTGTCTATTTGAAGAATAATCCTTCCACCATTCTGATTGACGAATCTATTCATTTGAATCGCTCTTCCTAGATTGTCGAAAATGGTAATGTTCATCTCGTCAGATATCGAAGTTGCTGAATCAAATTCAATCACCACTTGATCAGAGGCTGGATTGGGATACATGCGAATATTTTCCAACCTGTTCGCACCATCTTCGGTGCTGTTGATACCATTATTGGTGACAGGCGCCATATTGATAAACTCGCAGAATCCATCAGCATCGAGTACTACAATATTATAATTACCGAAAGGCAGATTCAAGAAGGTATTATTAGAAGTGAATGTAACCCCTCCATCGATACTATAAGAATATGGCGGTGTTCCAGATGTAGGATTAATAACAATGGACCCATTCGCCATGAGAGATGAACTCGCGTCAGTAATGTCAAAATCCACGCTATTAAACGTACATGCATTCACCTCTACAGTGGTTTCATAAAAACAACCTGCGATACCACTTTGAATTACGATATCATAGATTCCTGGAGCAAGGCCGTTAAAGGTTCCTGTGTTCGAATAAAAAGCACCTCCATTAATACTATATTGATATGGGCCTACGCCACTATTTACAGTAATCTGGATGCTACCATTATTATTTTGTGAATGGCCAATTTCTATATCTGCATTGATGTCACATTCCAAATCTCCAAGGCATACCAATTCGGTTCCTACACTTCCAAAATCACCATTATTACTTGCGATGATTGTGCCTTCTGCATCTAAAACGAGGAAGTTTCCTTCACCAAATGCGCAGCAAATACCGTCGGAAAATGAATCAAATAAAGTCACTCGAATGCACGACTCGTAGCTAACACAAAAATCTTGAGAGAATACAGTGGTGTTCCAATCTAGATATCCAGCATCTATTAATCTATCTTCGGTGATATCATAAACATTCCAAGAAGTTTCTTGTGGATAATCGTCGGCATTAATAACGAGCGTAATGATATCATAGTTTGAATTCGTATTGAGTATTGCCGCGATATCATCATTAGTAGGATTTTGATCCGTCTGATTGTTGATACCCAATAAACTTATAGTTATTTCACTATTTTCATCAATCACAACTCCCGTCAACCCAAGGAAAACACTACCAAATGATTGAGAAGGGATATTGATTAGTGTGTTGGAAAAACCTACACTAACACCATCAATTTGAACTTCAAACTGAACGCTTGTAATCGGTGTATCGCCATAGTTATTTAATCGGAAACTGGCTTCCGCATCACCGCCACAAAGCACATTGATCTCTCCCATGCTTATTCCACCATCCAACAAATATGTTTTGGTAATTGTTGTTTCGAGGGTGTCATTGTTGGCGTATTGATCTAATTCGTGTGAAACAATGCACTTGATATCATAAGAACCTACGGCAGAAAAATCCTGAGGTACCGTGAATTGGAATTGTCCATCGGTGAATGGTTCAATGGATTCATCGATTGTCAAGGTTTCAACAAAAACATCATCGACATAAAGTGTCAAATCGAAATCGCTCAAGGCATTCAAACCATTATTTGAAATATTCACAGTTATTAATTCACTACCCAAGCTTGACGATGATTCTGGTGCAACAAGAGTTTCTACACCCAAATCATAATCACCTTCTATATCAGCCCAGAATGATACCCACGGTCTTGCTTGTTTGATAACCAATTGGCCATCTGCGTCCACTTTATATTCTATATCCATTCCAAAGCCTTCTGCTCCTTCAACACCATAGAGAATTGCAAACTCCTCATTGATAACCGTTAGATATTCTCTCAACTGGTCGAGATAAATTTGATCCATTACCAATTGACCAGGAGGCGTTAGGCTTGACAAATTCAAAACGAGATATCCATTTCCGTTTTGAGGATTTTGATACAATAAAATTTCTTCGGGAACAGCATTTGGGTCTGGGTTAGTCACGAGCGACTCTCCAACTTGAGTATTCAGATAGAATGTACCCTGTGTACCGTAGATTGGATCAATCCCCACCCCTACTCCATTTGATTCTTCGTCATCATAATTGGGGTGACAAAGCACACCCATTGCAGCCATGAAGTGGTCGACACGAGAAAAATCTCTTTCTTCGAATGCCCTGAAAGTCCACATGCTGGCAAACACTTGTTTGATGGTTTTTGAAATATGACCTTCATCAATACGATGTGTCTTCGAAGTGTATAGACCGGCACCACTGAATCCTGGCAAGTCTTCATTATTGGTACTTGATCTGCATCGCACATTGGTTCCCTCAGGGAAAGCATCATGCATTTCTTGCAACTCCTGCATCATCCAAGCTGGCATAGGAGCATCTCTTATGCTTTCTCTGAAGATGCTTAGACGATTAATTCTAAAATTAATATCATTGATGAATGCTGGATTATTAATCATAAGTTCTGCTTCTTGGTAGAAACCATTATAGAGCATGAACTCATGATAGAAATGAAATGGAATCCCAAAACCATCAGGAATAGTTCCCTCTGGAAATCCGAAAGTGCCCATGGTAGCGACATTAGAACACTTGGCTCCAAAGGCAGTAGCCATATTAAAATCTATTTCACTAAGTGGGGTAATCTCGGTAATACTCAGATCTCGCTGCGGTATTTGCGGTTCTGTCGGCCTCAGTGCTTCGTACCAAGCATTTACTTCTTCAAGTGTGGCCTCGTGAAATTGAAACGTTTCATTTTCTACAATATAATGGACATAGTTACCCAATAGACTGGAGATAGAATCGATGGAGAGCGGATTCGCTATATAGGCATTGGGCACATTATCCTGAATAGCTCGCAAATTCACGTGTGATAGTGGTGTCTGTACAACCGAAGTGATTATACCGCCTACTCTTGGCAGTGAATTGGGCAATTGATCATAGAGAACAATATCTCTCGACCCAGGAGTTTCACCCACGTTCATTTGCCTAAAAAATCCATAACCTTCAGCACGGTGCAGAGGAATGTAATTGATATCGGCAAATACGTCTGACTCCAATTCTACATTAATCCTTGAACCGACAAAATCAGCCGCATAATTATTGAGGTGATCGCTTTCATCGTTTTGACCAATGAAGTAGTTCATATTATTAGTTATGAAAGGCATATTAGCCAACAATAACTCATAGGTTCTTTGAACGGCGGTAAAGTCGAAAGCATTTCCAAAAGAGAAATTGAAGGAATAAGACCCAATAACTCCGTTAGGAGAAATGGTGTTTGGGTTAAAAACAATTTCGCCTGAACCATCGTCACCCATAACACTTGCGCCAATGGCACTGAAAAAGCCAGCATGTATGGTGTGCGTATTACTATTTATAAAATAAACTTTTGGATTGGGTGTATCGCGATCCAATATTCCAAACTTCACGTAGAGCTGTCCGTCCAGAAAGGGTGCCCAAGGAACATCATTCACGGCAGCGAGAGCCATGAAGGTCTCTGCATCTGGTATGCTCGTGGAACCATCTATAAAATCTACGGCAAAAGCATCATTTAAAGGCGCGTCTGTGGGCATATTGTTATATTCTTCAATATCATTCAGTCCATCACCATCCCAGTCGCCAGGATTTGCAATGTCATAAGCCGTGACTGTATAATTTTCTACTGAATAAGCCCCTCCAGGTTCGGTAATAATCATCGTTCCATCGACGCCCATTGTCATCGACATGACCCACTGAAACGTAGGTGAGTGTTGAACAGTGAGTAAATAATACTTACTGGAGTTACCTTGAATCGACAATTGCACCTGTCCGGCAGCATTCACTGAGTAATTGGTGATTGGAACAACCTGACCTGAACAAAAGAAGATTGAAGAGATAACAAAAAGAATAGAGAGATAAAGACCTTTCATAATTGGAAGGGTTAAGGTTTGTCATTTTGGTTTCTAGGATATTATATGATCAAACACCCAATCCAACGAGCGCAAATTTCAATTCGGGCGAGATGAGCTTAATGTTATCCTAACATAAAGGTAACTAACATTCTTAATTAATAGAAAAAAAGAAGAAAAATTATTTTACTTCAATACACTGAAATGGAGAGCGAAAGAGGCACAAATGACCTTTTTTTCTTACAAAAGCAACCTGATATATTCGATCGTACTCATCTAATGGAATATCACCTAGATTTTGACCAACCAACAAGCCAGCCAAAACTGCGGTAGTGTGGTTGTGTCCTACTACAAGGGCATTCTCCTTCTTTTGCAAAAGTTGTTTTGCAAAGTCTTCTAAATTGTCAGAATTATATTCAACGACTTCAACACCTTTGGAAGTAGCTGTGGGTTGTGCTGTGCTTTTAGCTCTTAAGGCAGTTGTGCTATAAACCTTTTCAATTTCAATAGAACTAAAGAAGACTTTGAGGCCCTCTGCCCTCTGCTCGCCGCATGGAGTAAGTTCAGGGTCAGATGAATTAGTCGAAGAAAGATTTTTTTCCGCGTGTCGTACTAGATAAATTGTAAAATGTTCGTGACAATCATCATCGTTGAAGTTGAGAGGTGCCCCATACAAGGCGCTAAGAATTAAAATATACTTTATCATATTCTTGACACTTTATCCACCAACGATTTACTTATGGAAGCGAATTCAAAGGTAAATGTATCGTTGAAAGCAATAAAAACAAAAAGCCATTCTTGCGAATGGCCTTTTTTAATTTCGAATTAAACTCTATTATTTAAATGCGTCGAATCCAGTAATGTCCATACCTGTAATCAACAAGTGAACATCGTGTGTTCCCTCGTATGTGATCACCGATTCAAGATTGCACATGTGGCGCATGATTGGATACTCATTGGTAATACCCATTCCACCAAGAATCTGACGTGATTCGCGAGCGATTTCAATCGCCATGTTCACGTTGTTTCTCTTCGCCATAGAAATTTGCGCTGATGTCGCCTTGCCTTCGTTGCGGAGTTGTCCTACACGCAAGGTGAGCAATTGTGCCTTGGTGATTTCTGTAATCATCTCAGCGAGTTTCTTCTGTTGCAACTGGAATGCTCCAATCGGTTTGCCGAATTGCTGACGCTCTTTGCTGTAACGCAATGCTACATCATAACAATCCAAAGCTGCACCGATAGCTCCCCAAGCAATGCCATAGCGAGCACTGTCCAAACAGCTGAGTGGTGCACCCAAACCGCTGCGACCTGGAAGTAGGTTAGACTTAGGAACTTTTACATTATTGAATACCAATTCACCAGTATCGCTTGCACGCAAACTCCACTTGCCATGCATGGTTGGTGTGGTGAAGCCTTCCATACCGCGCTCCACGATGAGACCGTGAATGCGACCTTCTTCATTCTTCGCCCAAACCACAGCAATCTGTGCAAACGGTGCATTTGAAATCCACATTTTCGCACCGTTCAAGATGTAGTGGTCACCGGCATCTTTGAAGTTGGTGGTCATTCCACCAGGGTTAGAACCGTGATCAGGCTCGGTAAGACCGAAGCAACCGATCCATTCGCCGCTGGCCAATTTTGGTAAATATTTTTGACGTTGTTCTTCGGTACCATATTTCCAAATAGGATACATCACCAATGAGCTCTGCACTGAAGATGTAGAACGGAGACCGCTATCGCAGCGCTCCAATTCTTGCATGATGATACCATAAGAGATTTGATCGAGACCAGCACCGCCGTATTCGGCTGGAATGTAAGGTCCGAATCCTCCGATTTCTGCTAACCCTTTGAGCAGGTGGCGTGGGAATTCGCCTTTCTCCCATGCTTGTTCGATGATAGGTGACACTTCTTTTTTCACCCAGGCACGAGCTGTGTCGCGAACCAATTTGTGTTCTTCGGTCAACAACTCATCCATAAGGTAGTAGTCGTGTCCTTGATAAAGATCTGTACGCATGTATTTTGTTATTGCAAGTTTCTATTAAAATGCGACGCAAATGTATTCTATAAATCATCAAACACCATCATATCAGTGTTTGTTGATCCGCCCCATAATTTTCGTACCACTCATCGATGAGTAAAGACCTGCCATTGCTAGCTGCAACAGCCAGTTCATCGCATTTTTCGTTATAAAAATTACCATTGTGTCCCCTCACCCAGATAAACTTTACCTGGTGTTTGGAAGCTATTCTTAGATAACGTGACCACAAATCAGGATTTTTAACATTTTTCCAATTTCGTTTTACCCACCCTCCTATCCAGTTTTTCTCTACGGCATCTACGACATAGCGCGAATCGCTATATACCGTAACGTTGCAGCCAGGAGTCTTTAATGCCTCAAGGGCCACGCAAACACTCATCAACTCCATCCGATTGTTGGTGGTGAGCCTAAAGCCTTGCGACATTTCTTTGTAATGCTTGCCTGACATTAATACCACGCCATAGCCGCCTGGGCCGGGATTGCCCTTGGCTGCACCGTCAGTATAGACGATAATTTCGGGGGCGGCGCTCATCCGAGAAGACTGGGAAGATTTTTAGAGAATAATTTAACAGCGATTGCCAAAATGATGATTCCGAATACTTTTTCGAGAATCGCGATCCCACCTACACCAAGAAAGCGCTCAATACGATTAGTGAGTTTGAGCACTGCAAAAATGATCGGCATATTGAGAATCACTGCAATTGCGATATTAATCATCTGATATTCTGCGCGAAGTGAGATGAGTGTGGAAAACGTACCTGCACCAGCAATGACTGGGAATGCAAGCGGGACAATGGAAGCGGCTTTTTCACCGCCCTCCTTTTGCTTGAATAATTTTATCCCTAAAATCATTTCTAAAGCGATGAAAAACAAAATGAAAGAACCTGCCACCGCGAAGGAATAGACATCCACTCCAAAGAAGCCAAGGAAACGCTCACCAGCGACGAGGAAAATCAACATTAAAATCAACGAAACCGTGGTAGTTGTCCACGGCTGAATATTGCCCACTTTGCGCTTGATATCGAGGATAATTGGAATCGACCCGATGATATCAATTACGGCAAATAGAATGAAAAAACATGAAAGAATTTCTGCACCGTTGATCATGGTGCAAACTTAGAGAATCGAGGCGATGATTTGAGGAAAATATTCGATTTCAAGTTTTCTCACCTTCTGCTCTATTTCAGCGGGACCATCAGTAGGTTCTATTGCAACTGCCTTTTGAAAAATGACCTTTCCCTCGTCGTAATGTTCGTTTACGTAGTGTATCGTGATACCCGATTCTTTTTCCTTATTTGCAAATACAGCCTCGTGTACATGATGACCGTACATTCCTTTGCCACCATATTTAGGAAGTAAAGCGGGATGAATATTGACGATAGCGTTGGGGAAGCGCTCAATCAAACTAGCTGGCACCTTCCATAAAAAGCCTGCTAGTACGATGAAATCTACTTCTTGAGCCTCGAGGTATTCCAGAAAATCTTCTGACTCAAGAAAGTTTTCACGTGTGAGAAGGAAAGCTGGAATATGCCATTTATTGGCTACATCGAAAGCACCTGCGCCCTCTTTATTGCAGCCGATACATGCAATTTCAACATTTTCTGAATTTTGAAAATAGTCGAGGATATTGTTGGCATTGGAGCCGCCTCCTGAGGCAAGAATCGCTAATCTTCTGGTCATGGCGCAAATGTAGCACTTCGGATGGGATGGCGAATGCATGACGAGCAATTCACTTACTGATGACCAATTGGAGAGGTAACAATTAGTGGGCTTACGGATACTGAAAGGGCAGGATCAGGAAGTAATGTTATACAAGGAGGTGTACCAGGCACGCTCACTTCAATCAAATCGATGGACGCATCAGCCGAAAGATCTGGGAGAGTAAAAGAAGCGACGCCATTCGCATCGAGTAAAACAGAGAATGATTGAGAATTATTTACTGTAAAAATAACTGTACTATTTGGGGTTCCTTCAAATTCAATAATTACGGATTCACCGATACAAATAGCGTTGTCAATGATAGAAAACGAAGCCATCGGACTCTCAATCACTGTGACCTCCCCCACGCTGGTAGCGGTGCAAGGCGCTTGTCCAATAGTATAGTTTACAGTGTGTGTTCCTAAGCCGGCCTGCGATGGGTCAAATAGTCCATTTGCGGTTGTTGCTACCCCACTCCACGTTCCGCCCGCATCTGTGGCCGTAAGTTGAACAGCATTGGAAGAGATGCAGTACGGACCTACGGTGAGAATTGTTGGATCTGGCGGTCCAGACTGTGCATTTGGAGGCGGACCTAAGAAAAGATTGAAAGAGTTTGAAGGCCCGTTTTGCCAGTCCTCGACAACAATCATAATGGTTTGACCCGAATAAACGTTCGGTGAAGGCACGCTTGAAGCACACGGAAAGAAATTTCCAAACTGGTTGCAACCACTAAAAGCACTGGCATAGTTGCACCCAATTTCATTATCAATAACCTGAATTGCATCGCAAGGCGGCACGCCGTCTGGAATATTCCATATTGAAACATCCAGAAATCCAGATGTCGCGTCTCCTTCAATAAGGAGATTCAGAGGACCATCTGTGGTTATATTCACCAAAATATAGGTGTATTGTGAGTTGGACAAAAAATCTTGACAAGAACCCACGGGAGGCCCCCCTAGACCAAAATTGAAAGGACCAGCGCTATTTTGACAAAGAATGACATCAGTATTACAGCCATCTCCTGAAGGACCTCCCCCGCCATTATCGCCGCATGTCACCGTTAAATTAGCACATTCATCCCTGTCGTCACATCCATGTTCGTCCACCAAAACCAAGACATTTCCAGTATAAGTTGCTACCCATGTTACTGTTGATTGATCGCCACAAAAATCATCATTATATCCAATTACAGTTGCCCCAAGATCATCCAGTATAGTAAGCTCCGTGTCGAACTCATCAAGTCCACAAGTAGAAAAAGTATACTGTTGCCCCTCAATTACGAAGACCGTTACGTATTCTCCACCGAAGATACAAGTTGTAGAAATTGAGCCAGGACAAGAGGGAGTGAGATCACCGATATAGAAATTATCATCGGGACATTGAGCAGCAAGCTGAACAGCCGATAATAGAGTAACACACAATATGGACAAACTTCTTAGCACAGTGATGAATTACTCAAAGCTAAAAAAGGAAAGTAATAGTTTTCTACGTTAAGCTACCGAACGGGAAAACCTTGTCGCTGAGCGGGAATAAATGACAAGAATAATCTCTATGCCGCATCTATCACCTCTTTCTGCATGCGGCTGCAGGCAGTTTCGGCGAGGGAATAAAGGCGGGGCAACTGGGCTTCAAGCGCACTACCATCAGCTTGCAGCGCAGCTTGCTCGATATCGAGCACCAGAAGGTGCATTTCATTCATTCCAAAAAGCTTGAGATTAGGCTTCATTCGGTGTGCGAAAGCTTTTACTGAGAGGAAATCCTTTTCACTAAATTTTTGCTTTAGCATAGTCACATCTTTCCTCATCTGGTCAATAAAAATGACCAAAGTGCCTTTCACATTGTCCATGTTGCCGCTATACATATCAATGAGTGCGGTCAAATCATAGATTTTATCACCATTTTCAGTCATAATTGATTCCATTACGACACGAATGTACAAACGATATCTCATTGGCGGCTTCACATTTTATACTTTTGTCGAAAAGGGAGAATGAAATGTCGATTCAAGTGAATAAAGTTGCCAAGGTTTACGGACAGCAGCGCGCGCTGAATGGTGTGAGCTTCGATATACCTGGCAGCGATGTGGTAGGATTTCTTGGCCCCAATGGAGCGGGCAAAAGCACTATGATGAAAATCATCACATGCTATATTCCTCCGACGGAAGGCAGCGTTAGCGTCTGTGGGCTTGATGTAATGAAAAACAGCATCGAAGTGCGCCGTCAGATAGGTTACTTGCCGGAACACAATCCACTCTATCTCGATATGTATGTGAAGGAATATCTGTCCTTTATCGGCGAGATTTATAAAATCCCCAATTTGAATAAAAGAGTGGCGGAGATGATTGAGCAAGTTGGACTGGGACCCGAATCGCATAAGAAAATCGAGGCGCTTTCAAAAGGGTATAGACAACGTGTGGGTCTAGCGCAAGCAATGATTCATAATCCGAAAGTGCTCATTCTTGATGAGCCTACAAGTGGTCTTGACCCCAATCAGCTCGTAGAAATTCGCGCTTTGATTAAAGAAATAGGGCGGGAAAAAACGGTAATGCTATCTACCCACATTATGCAAGAAGTAGAAGCCATTTGTAATCGAACCATCATTATTAACAAAGGAAATATTGTGGCCGACAAGCCTACCTCGGAGCTTAGAAGCGGCATTCAAAGAGGCGGCTATGAATTGCAAGTGGAATTTAGTGGGGTAATAAGCCGTTCGTCTCTTTTGAAAATCAAAGGAGTAGCCGATGTACAAGATGATGGTAAAAATATGTGGACTATCTCTACCAATACATCAGAGGATATACGCAAAGATGTCGCTGAAATGGCTTTGCAGCAGCAGATTGCAGTATTAACGATGAGTAAAAAAGAGCAACGCCTAGAAGATATTTTCAAAGAATTAACAGGTGCAAAAGAGACAACCACCGCAGAATGATTCATTAGATTTGTAGCATGATCCAAGAAGCGTCATTTACAGGAGTTATTAGAATAATATTCTATATTATTTTAATCAGCTTTATTATTCGATTGATAGCTAGAATCGCATTGCCTATTGTAGTAAAAAAGGCCGAAGAGAAGATGCGCAATCAGGCAGATAATTTCTATCGCTCACAACAGCCTCCTCGTCCTGAGGGCGACGTAAAAGTGGAGAGCACTAAGAAAAAAGACAAACGCGAAATCGATGGAGAATATGTCGATTACGTTGAAATAAAAGACTAAACCAACCCTATGAAATCAATTCTTTTGAAAGCACTTCCGCATGTAGTTGCGGTTGCAATTTTTTTAATACTTGCCTGTACCTATTTCTCTCCTGTATTTGATGGGTATAGCTTGCGCCAAGGCGATATCAATGAACACGTAGGGATGTCAAAAGAAATTGCCGATTATCGATTGATGAATGGTGAAGAGCCGCTATGGACCAATTCCATGTTTGGTGGAATGCCCGCCTATCAGATTTCGGTAATTCACGAAAACAATTGGATGAGGCATATTGATCAGGCTTTGAAATTATACATGCCTGTGCCCGTAGGAATATTATTCATGGCGATGTTAGGCTTTTACATCTTCACACTGTGTTTGCGCCTCAATCCATGGTTAGGAATTCTTGGCGGAATAGGTTTTGGGTTTGCTACCATCAACATTTTATATCTTGGAGCAGGACACGTTTCGAAGGTAAATGCCATTGCTTACATGGCGCCAACACTTGGAGGTCTTTTGTTAGCCACCCGTGGTAAATGGATTTTGGGAAGCGCCGTTTTCGCTTTGTTCTTTTCCCTCAATGTGGCTGCTAACCACCTTCAAATGACTTACTATCTCGCGCTTCTTTTGGGTGCGGTTGCTGTAGCTGAAGGAATCAGGTTATTAATAGAAAAACAATTTGGATACGTAGTAAAGGCCGCGGGAGCGCTCATCATTGCTGCCGGAATTGCAATACTTCCAAATATGAGCAATCTGCTCACCACATACGAATACAGCAAGTACACTACGCGAGGTAAAACAGAACTCACCATCGAACCTGATGGTAAAGAAAAAGACCAAACCGCGGTTAAAGGGCTTGAGACGAATTATATTCTTGAATACAATTTCGGTAAAGGTGAAGCGTGGTCGCTATTAATACCCAACGCCAAAGGCGGGCAGTCTGCTGCCATAGGTAGTGACAAAGAATTGCTTCAAAAAGTACCACGTCAATTTAGAGAAGACATTGGGCAGAGCAATAGATATTGGGGCGAACAACGCTTTACAGGAGGTGCCTTCTATTTCGGAGCGGCCATTATGTTTTTATTCATCCTTGGATTGATATTGGTGAAAGATGTAATTAAATGGCCCTTCCTGGTGCTAACCTTTATCGCCATTGGGCTAGCCTCCAAAGATGCAGGGGGTATTAATGACTTTTTCATCAATAATTTCCCGATGTACAACAAGTTCAGGGATTCGAAGATGATACTGGTAATCATTCAAGTGATGGCGCCCGCAATGGCTGTAATATTTTTGGATAAAGTCTTCAAACAAGAAGGGCTCATTGGGAATAAAAAAGTATGGATGGGAAGTGTAGGTGGTGTTGCCCTGATTGGATTGATACTGCTAGCAAGCCCTTCAATCACAGGCCCATTCTTAAGTCAAGGGGAAACCGAACAATTTAGCGAACTGGAATCACAACTGCAAGATCCTAAGCAAATAGCAATGTACGATGAGTACAAAACAGCACTGATGGATATCCGAACTGAAATATTCAAAGCTGATGCAGGACGCACCTTCTTGATATTCCTTGTTTGTGGAGTTCTAGTGGTAGTATCTATGTTCAAAAAGATCCCTCATCATGCTGTAATAGGGGCGCTTGCAGTCATCGTACTCGTTGATCAAATGACCGTTTGCCAGCGTTATTTGAATACAGACAAGGTGAAAGGTAACTATGCTAATTATCAAAAAGCAGATGAGAAAGCGCTGCCCCACGAGCCTTCGCAAGCAGATCTTTTCATTTTAGAAAATGAAAAACCAATGGTATCCAATATCATTGATGAGTCAAAAACTCTTTTAGCTAAAATGAATGAAAGCCATTTGTATCAAGGCATTCGTGACAAAGAAAAACTCGCACTCATTGCAGATTTTGGAGCACTAAATCTAAACAGTGATTATCGTGTGCTATCATTGGGCAATCCATTCAATGAAGCAAGAACCAGTTATTTTCACAAAAGCCTTGGAGGTTATCACGGCGCGAAGTTGAAGCGCTATCAAGAGATGATAGAGTTTCATATTCAACCAGAGATGCAATTGATGATGGATAGTTTGAAGACAGCTGCCGACGTGAGTATTCTTGGCGAACTATCGATATTGAACATGCTTAATACAAAGTATATAGTTTATAATCCTGAAGCTCCTCCTATTGTGAATCCATTTAGAAACGGTGAGGCTTGGTTTGTAGACGAGATAGTCCCCGCGGCGAGCGCCAACGAAGAAATTTCAAAACTGAAGGACATTGATACAAAGAGAAAAGCTGTTGTACATAATGAATTCGCTGGCATCGCAAAAGCCACTGCTGTGTCGGACAGCACAGCTGAAGTAAACCTTGTAGAATACAAAACTAACGCTTTGAAATATCAATCAAAGAATAGTGCTGAGAGCTGTATCATTTTCAGTGAAATCTATTATCCTGCTGGTTGGAAGTGCTACATAGACGGCGCGGAGACTCAAGCGTTTCGAGCAAATTATATCTTGAGAGGTGTGAATGTACCAGCGGGTGAGCATACGATTGAGTGGAAGTTTGAACCAGCTACCTTCAACCAAGGAAGCACATACTCGCTTGCTGGTTCTGTCCTTCTCTTACTCTTAGTTATTGGAAGTATATTTTTCGAATTGCGAAAGAAAGACCAATAAAAGATTTCATTCTTTTCAATTAAAAAAGGTGAATGAACTAAACAGCTTCATTCACCTTTTTTATTTCGTCTGATTTCATTTGAATCATATCATAGATAATCTTAAACCAAATAAAAATGCATGGGACAGCCTTCATTACATAAGGCTTTACAAAATCCATTCTCACACTTTTCGGGAATAAGTCGGTAGGTGAAAGCGAGGTAAATAAAATCGCAAATAAAAATAGAGACCAATTAAGCCGATTTTTGGGACTGATCAAAAACCAAATCCCTACTCCGAGCATAGCAATGATAAATGTAGGCGACTCTGCTTTGTGATTAAAGATTACTATCCAAATTAAAATCGAAGCCAATAAGAGCAGTTTAAATTTTTCGTTGGTATAAAGTTTAAACTTATATAGTGGGATAAGAAAAACAACAACGCCAATCAAGACAATCGTATTTTTGTTAAATACTAGTTGAAACCAAGAGTGCAACCAACCCATGACTGACAAACCATAAGAGTCGTCAAAATCTTGCTTTAACATTACCCCATAAGCCTTATAGTAGTCAAGAAGACCTTGAAAGTCTGTGTATAGAAGTGGCAAGAAAAACAAAATCACAGTCCACATTGCGCTATATAAAGCCACTTTGACTTTATTTGGATAGAGTAGAAAAATAGCAAAGCCCACAACACCGAAAAGTTTAACGTAAGCGCTGCATACCACAACGAATGTTGCCCAAATTAGTTTATTACGCTCTGCAAGGCCAAGAGCCAATGCCAGCAATCCAGCGACCATTCCATTGGATTGTTCGTTCTGGATACTTGTCATTAGTTCTACAGCAAGAATAAGCATCAACACACCTTTCTCAAGATTACTCAATCTCGGTAGGAATCGTATTGCGAGCAGTACAATAAGTGCATTAAAAAGATTCCAAAAGAACAGTCCAATTTTTTCGGGAAACAAATTGAATAGACCGAAGAAGACAGAGAAAGTTGGTGTGTATTTGTACAAATCCCAATACTCGTCGGGATATGCGACGTAAAGTTCTTTACCCTCTTTTAAATGATCGAATGATTTGGAGAAAATGACGTAGTTGTTGTAATGTGTGTAAACCTTCTCTTGTCCACTGAATTCTTTTTTTCCACGGCTTGATTGAATAGTAGCGAACAGAGATAATAGCAAATACAAAATGAAAATGAATTTTTCATTTAAAAAAATCATTTTCATTTTTTTCAATAAACTCATTTTTCTTAAATATTAATATTACCAAACATTAATCGCTCTTTCTTGCTAGTACTACCAAATGTGAAAACAAAACTGCTGGAACAATAAAGCTTGGGAGCCACGAGAACGGAAAGTGCGTCACGGCATAATTGGGACGTTCAAAGTCCCAGGCCTGTATAGGACTCGGAGCCGCACCAAATGCGGTGACTACAATTATCAGAAGACTAATCAATCCCAGAATATTCCAGATTTTCAGAACTTTCATACTGAACCATCCTTTTTGAAAATGTCCATAAGCCATGATAGGAGCCGTTATCCCAAAGATGATATCAAAATTATGGCCGTAGAACGTCATGCTCCAAGGCACTTGTTTATAGAACGCAAGCCAATACAAGGCTATTTCAACGGGAATTCTGATCACATGAAGCCATGTCAATGTTTGTAGCGACAAACCAGAAATAAATCTTTTCCCCCTTCCTGTAAACAATAATAAGCTCAAGATCACTAATACCGTTGCTACTGGAAATGCCAAATGCGGCGGCATCGCCTCGCGATCCATGTACCAACGATTAAGCGACAAGGTACTTTGAAAAATAACCCAAGCGAGCATTAACAGGGCAATGGCATGCATGCGTTTGCGAACGCGGTCATTACCAAAAATTAATGAGCCAACAATAAACAAATAAGTAACGAGTGTGATGGCGATGAAAAAGAAATTGAGCCAACTGGGGACCTCTAACATACCGTGCAGATTTGCATCAAATGTAAGGGCTGCTAATCAAGAAACAAATGTTTTTCGTCAGCAGTAGGGATGCGGCAGCTATCACTCTTTCCAAACCAGCCGTAGCGACGCTTTGCAATGAAATAGTAAACAGCATTTCTCACAAAGGCCGGAAGAATAAGAAAAATACTGAGGATTTTCCAAAGCCCGCCTACATCAAGCAATAGACGCAACACAGCGGTGGAACTCACCAAATACTTTCCGTCTCTATAATAGACAACCGTATCAAGATTTTCCACTTGAATCTTTGTCAAAAGACGTTTGGCTGTATAACCTTGGAGAGGCGCAAAACGCAATTTGTGCCCACGGTCGGTGCGGATTAAAAAATCTACGGTCTTGTTACAAAGTCCGCAAACTCCGTCAAAAAAAACGATTCTTTTAGGAAAGCTCTCCACGCTGCAAAGTGTTTGTACGAATATACTAAAAATCAGAATTCCGATAGTTTGTTTATTTTCGTTTCGAATCTATTCCTATGGACCAAAACAAGAAAGGCGTTTGGCTTACCGTACTGGTAGCGGCAATTGGATATTTTGTGGACGTTTACGACCTCCAGCTTTTTAACATCATTTCTAAATCCAGTCTTCGTGGAATCGGCATCACCGATCAAGCGGTCATTGATCGATACGACTACATTTTGTTGCTTTGGCAACTTGGCGGAATGCTTGCCGGCGGCATATTCTGGGGCATTATGGGGGATAAAATGGGACGCAAAAGTGTTCTCTTTGGTTCCATTATCATGTACAGTGTCGCAAACATCTTAAACGCCTTTGTTCTTGATCTTACGCAATACGCGATTATTAGATTCATCGCGGGCTTTGGACTCGCGGGCGAACTGGGAGCGGCTATCACACTGGTGAGCGAAGTAATGCATCGCGAAAAGCGCGGTTATGGCACCATGATCGTGGTAACCATGGGAGCACTTGGAGCTGTTGCCGCAGCACTTATCAGCAAAGTTGACTTGCAATGGATGGGCTTTGCCAATTGGCAAATGTCTTATCTGATTGGAGGTGCACTCGGATTGCTGCTCCTCGCTTTGCGCATGGGCACATTTGAAAGTACCATGTTTGAAAAAGTAAAAGCAAGCAATGTCTCCAAGGGCAATTTCACCATTCTTTTTACCAATAAAAAAAGACTAAAAAAGTACATTGCCTGCATCCTGATTGGTATGCCTGTGTGGTATTGCGTGGGTATTCTAATTAAATTCTCTGAAAAATTTGCCATTACCAATGCAATTTCTGGAGAGAGCATTAATATTGGTTTCTCCATAATGTATAGCTTTATAGGATTGAGTTTCGGTGATCTTCTTAGCGGGTGGCTCAGTCAGTTTTTCAAGAGTAGAAAAAAGGTCATTAACGGTTATCTCGTCGCCACACTTCTCTTGGTGTTCGCCTATTTATTCCTCACAGGTATCTCCTCTTCGCTTTTTTACTTTTTATGTTTCTTAATTGGCACAGCGACAGGTTATTGGGCACTTTTTGTGAGCATGGCTGCCGAACAATTTGGCACCAATATCAGAGCTACGGTCACGACCACTGCGCCCAATTTCGTTCGCGGTGCAGTGATTCCTGTTACTCTTACCTATAAATGGCTTGAAGCCCAATCCAACGACATCACCGCCGCCCTCATCATGGGACTTATCATTTTAGCGCTGGCATTCATATCATTAGCAAGTTTGCCGGAGACCTTTGGCAAAGATTTAAACTATCTCGAAGAAGACTGACGGCGCCAAGCGCCAAGAATAGGAGCAACTCAAGATTAAAAAAAGCTAATACAACCAATAAAACATTTCTGCTTAGGAATAAGTTTTACCTTTGCTATGTCCCTTATGAATTGTACTACGCTACGATCCTTTCGATCAGCCCTGCGCAAAACGGTGAACGTTGTTCCCGTGCGGTGGCGTAATACATTGAATTTTAGTATTCACACTTCCATCGATGCCATTTCTAAAGAAAGTTGGAATGCGCTAAATCATAAAGAAAGTATTTTCCTGGATTACGGCCAATTAAAGGCGCTGAGCGATCCAATGAATACGGACGTCAAGTTTTTCTTTTGCCAATTTTTCGACTCCAAAACGCCTGTCGGTATTGCAGTATTTCAAATTGCCAAACTTGAGGCAGATGGACTTCACGAGAGATTAGGTTCGGGAAAAATAGCTGAAGCCCTTGGAAGAAAATTCCTTCCTGATGATCGCTCCTTTCTACTGTTATGCGGCACGGCATTCGCGACCGGAGAACATGGTTTTTCTTTTTTACCCGAAATACCGGTTCAGCGCGCTATGAACGGCTTATGCGAAGCGCTGACTGAAATCGTTTCATTAGAAGACAAAAAAGAACAGCCCATTGCTGCAATGCTTATCAAAGACTTTTATGAACCATCATTCGACGCTGCCTATGCACTCGACGAATGTGGCTTTAGAAGTTTTGATGTAGATGCCAATATGGAAATGCCTCTGCTTCAGGAATGGAATTCATTTGAGGATTACCTTCAATCGCTTAATTCGAAATTCAGAACCAAAGCCAATGCAGCTTTCAGCAGAAGTGAGGAATTAAAAGTTGTTGAACTCAGTGACAAAGAAATCGACCAACATCGTGATCGCATTCAGCAGCTATACGACACTGTTCATGATAGGGCAGATTTCAAAATAGGACATCTCAATTGCGCATTACTCTGTAGAATGAAAAAAGAAATGGGTGAGAAATTCATTTTCAGAGCCTATTTTTTAGAAGATAAAATCATTGGTTTTTCCATAGCATTCAATGCGCCTCACCAACTTGAAGCGTTCCTTGTGGGTATCGACTATCAATACAATCAGCAGTATGCGTTGTATTCACGCATGCTCTATGATTACATCGCTTTGGGTATAAAATTGCGCGCTTCCAAAATTACATTTGGTCGCACCGCAGGCGAGATAAAAAGCACCGTTGGGGCTTTTCCAGTAGCATTAAAATGTTGCATTCGTCATCCAGGCAAACTCTCTAATGTATTACTAAATATCATCTTCAAATATGTGGAACCCGAAACCTTTCCCGTTCGCAATCCCTATAAAGAAGTGACATTAAAAAAACTCGCCCCACTGGGCTATCATCACACATGAAAACAGCCATCAACGAGCGGCTGCTCTTATTTATTCTAGCTGCAATCCAGTTCACCAACATCGTGGATTTTATGATCATGATGCCCATGGGAGACATTCTTCAAAAGCAGCTGCAAATTACACCTTCACAATACGGTTGGTTGGTAAGTTCATACGGCCTCGCTGCTGGCGCCACTGCTTTCGCAGGCGTTTTTTATCTGGATAATATTGACAGAAAACGCGCCCTTATCTTCGCCTATCTGGGCTTTATGATTGGCACTATGAGCAGTGCGATTGTGCCCAATACCTCCGATCCGCATTTGAACTACATATTATTTATAGGTACAAGAATTCTAACAGGCCTCACAGGAGGATTGTTAGGTGGATTGGTGATGAGTATTGTTGGAGATGTAATACCGCTTGAGCGCCGCGGCAGAGCGATGGGTACCATTACTCTTGCTTTTTCATTAGCATCTATATTGGGGATGCCACTAACATTGACACTTGTCGACTTTTTCAAAAACAATTGGCATGTACCATTCTACTTCGTGAGTGCACTAAGTCTTCCGATTTGGATAATTGCATTCCGAGCCATTCCTCCAATGAATGCGCATATGCTCAATCGAACAGGAGCATATAACAGATTGGACACTATTAAGGCCGTTTTTTCTACACCTCAACAACGCAGTGCTTTAGTATTTACGATGCTACTCGTGCTTGGACAATTCACTGTCATTAGTTTCTTAACGCCCTACAATATCAACAATGTTGGACTTCAGCAGAATGATGTAAAATACATTTATCTCATTGGTGGAATTTGTACTGTAGCTTCTGGAATGCTGGTAGGTAAAGCCGTGGACAAATTTGGCCGTTTTCGCATTTTTACCATCTTCGCTTTCATTTCGATCATTCCTATTCTTGTTGCAACCAACCTTCCCAAAATTGGATTATGGGTAGTGCTGGCCAATGCGGGTTTATTCTTTACAGTCATCAGTGGAAGAATGATTCCAGCAAATACAATCATCACCGCAGTAGTTGATCCAAAGAATCGGGCTGGTTTCATGAGTCTCAACAGTGCTGCACAGTCCATTGCATCCGGAAGTTCCGCAGCCATTGCTGGCATGATCATCTACCAAGCAGATGAGCATAGTCCTCTTGAGAATTACAATTATGTAGGATACCTTGCCATCGCAGCGACGATGTTGGCGCTGGTGGTGCTGAGGAAACTGAAGAAGATGGAGTAGAAAGATTGAAAGAAAAAGAACCCCCTTTATCTTTTAATATCACATGGCTTGCCTGCGCTTATTCACCTAATCACATCGAATTAGCACAACATGTAATAATCAAAAGAGGAGGTTCCCTTCTTCCATCACCATTATTTCACCCTTTTCGCAGCTTAAAATTTCGAGTAAATGAAGCCTGAACAATCGGTGTTCGGCTGAAGTCCCCGGATATCAGACGATCACGCTGATTCATAAATCCCAATTGAATAATCTCATCATCCCTTAACTTGTATCCTATGCCGCAATAGAGCCAATTCCTATTGAAGTTTGTGAATCCCAGATTGGCATCTTGATTTATCCAGACTTCATCAAAAAAATTAAGAAATAAAGTATGACCAGCAAGCGACGCTAAATCAATTAGGGCTATAAAGCGATATCGAAATCTCTTTAGAAAGTCGTTACCCGAAATCACAAAAGACTCACTGCTTTGCTCCACATGATTCACCCATCTAAACTCCTGTCTCAGGCGATGTTGAAATCTGAATCTTCCAACCTTAGAAGTATGGAAGATTTGAGCCCAAATATTATTTTCATTTCTGTAAAAAACTTGGGTATTACCGAGCACGGGGGTTGAACGAATAAAGGAATAACCCAACGAACCTTCAAGATCATTACCAAAATGATAGTCAATTGAAGGACGCTCAAGAAACTGTGATGCCGTATGAAAATAATTGTTATTCCGTAAATGGAGTTCATTAGTTATACTCCATTTTTGATTGAGCGTAACGCGATCTTGTAACAAAAACCAAACGTTCATATCACCTTGAATAATTTCCTGTGCAAAGAGTTGTAAACCCAATAATGATGGTAATAAAATCAGAATTAATTTTCTCATAGCACTGTGCCTTTAATAATGGCCTTCTGCTCCTTTGACTTCTTGCGCGCGGCGTATTCATGTTTACCCAATCGCTTCATATCCTCTAATCCCACCAAATCAAATAATCCACCCTCTCTTTCATAATCAGATTTATAGTGAGCCAAACTTTCAAGAACTGTATGGTCAATTAAGTATGAATTGTGAAAATCAATCACAACATGACTATTTCTGGGAAGGTTATCCAGAGCAGACTTCAACTTGATATAGTTTGAAAAAACCGCTGAATGAAACACATCAACTACAATTTTTCCATCTATTTCAGATATTGTAAATAGAGGTTTGAAGATTACCTTGAGGGGTAATCCATTCATCAAGTGAATAATCATCTTGAGGATAATTCCAGCAGCAATTCCAATCAATAAATCAGTAGCTAGCGTCACTATAATGGTGGTAATAAAAATCAGAAGCTGTTCCTTACCAACTGCATAGGTATTGTAGAATTCTTTGGGTGAAGCCAATCGGAACCCCGTATAGATGAGCATTGCTGCCAGAGCTGCAAGTGGAATTTTATGAAGCACAAAAGGAAAAAATGCAACAAAAACCAATAGAAATAAACCATGAAAAACATTTGACCACCATGTCTTTGCTCCGTTGTTGATATTCGCAGAACTTCGAACTATTTCAGAAATCATAGGCAGTCCGCCGATCAAACCGGCGATAGTATTTCCGACACCAACTCCAATCAAATCGCGATTCATATTGGATTTACGATGGTAAGGATCTAAGCCGTCAATCGCTTTACTGCTAAGAAGTGATTCAAGACTGCCCACCAGCGCAAACATGATGATGTATTTTATGCCCGTGCCAGAAAAGACTTGGCTAAAATCTGGAAACGTGATGGCAGAAAATAGGTTATCCGGTAAGGTGACTAAAAAACGGGGACCAACGGTGTATTCATGATGATCAAGAAAAAGATAACTGTGCTCATGTTCTAAATCAAAGAAAATTCCCATCGGTATCGCCAAAAGAATCACGACTAGCGGTGCAGGTATCATTTTGACGTATTTATTCTTAATAAATGGTAAGCCGAATAATACAATCAAGCTAACCATACCGATGATTAGAATTTCCGGATTGTAATGTGAAAACGCAGAAGGTATTTCAGACATCAGCTCCAGTGTTTCCGTGGACTGTGCCTTCACACCCACTAAAGTGAAAATCTGTTTAGTGGCTATAATGATTCCGATAGCTGCGAGCATACCGTGCACAGCAGCAGAAGGAAAAAAATCTGAAAGAACGCCGGATCTTAATAAGCCAAAGATAATTTGTAGAACACCCGCAACAACGATACAAGCCAAGGCAAGCTGATAACCTTTTAATGCATCACCATTTCCCAATTCCTGAACAGCTCCTAATGCAATAACAATTAATCCCGCTGCGGGCCCTTTTATGGTTAGGTTGGACCCACCGAAGAAGCTCACTATTAAACCACCAATTGCAGCCGTGAAAATTCCTGATACCGGAGGGAAGCCGCTCGCCATGCTTATCCCCAAGCAAAGGGGAAGTGCTATTAAAAAAACAAGAAATCCCGACATTACATCAGATTTCCAATTTTCTTTCAATCCTTGAATGCCTGTTTTTGGCAATATATTTTTTGTTGTCATTTTATTTAATTTAATGAGTGAGTAATGGTTGTAGTTCCCAAAAAAAGTCGTGAATAAATACGGATTAATGTTATTCCTGAAAAAACAAAAACAATGGAGTTGATAACGGCCAATAGAATCTGGTCACTATGAATGTGACTAAAAATCAAATCCTCACCAATGAATGTGGGCGAAATGGGAAAGCCCATTATACCAAGCACTGACAGGAAGAACAAAAAAGCCCACACAATGCTGATTCCATGGTATCCGTGATACGTTACTAAATCAAAATTCAAATGCACCTTTTGCTTCACAATCCAGAGCACCAAAAGTCCAAGTGCACCAAATATCAAGATACCACTGATAAATAGTGTTGTGTGCGACCAATCAAAATGGTCATTCAGCGAAACGCTGATTACCATCCAAAAGTGATTAAAGACGATTAAAGCAAAGGCAAGTATTGGATTTTTTCTTTCGACGAACGCTCGTAAGACCAGAAGTAATGCGACAAATGCCAATACAATTGCCAGCAAATCTCTATAATCAAAAAGTAAGCTTGGCCACTTTAAAAAAATTACCACCAACAGTACATATAAGGGAAGCAAAACAAACAGAATAGCTTTTATCGAACTTACATGTGTTGATCTACCTAACTTTTTAAAGAATCCAAAGAGGAATTCATTTAGAATACGATCCAAATTCCATTCTTTTATGGCTAAGACAAAAATGCTATTGACCAGTTTCGATGGGAATAAAAACGCCAATGAACGTGGTCTTGTTGGTTCGTTGTAATGTTGATCTCTAATCTGATAAGCCACAATGCTTGGTGAAATCAAAAGTTGATACATTCTAAGGAAAGCATTTCCAACAAAATGAATTAGCACCAAGAAATCCAAGCCAAGTGCAAGTTCCACGAACATCAAACCAATTTGCGTTACAGAAGCGTAAGCTATTTGAGCCTTGATCGTACTTTGTACTCGGGCAGAGTGAAAACCAATAAAGGCAGTGAAAAGACCTATGGCAGCTATGACTATTTTAGCAGTAGCCAGATGATGCCAAAACTCTTGTGTCCGAAGCAAAAGAAATACCCCGAGATGCACAGATAATGCTCCATAAAAAATAGCACTCGAAGGGGTTGGACCTTCCATTGCTCTCGGGAGCCATGAGCTAAAAGGAAACTGCGCAGACTTTGCTGCGGCTGCCAAAACCAATCCAAGAGCAATGATCAAAGAAACGGCAGGATGCTCAGTCAAATGTGACTGAACTAATGAAGCATTCTCCAGAATTGAGAATGTGATATTCTCGTGCCACAGATGATGACTTGACCACATTACCAGAATGATTCCGATATCAGCAATCCGATAGATCGAAAATACTCTTACAGCATTTCGTACAGGAAGCAGTCTGTTTCTGTAAAATGCAATCAATAAGAAAGAGGAGATTCCCAGCATCTCCCATCCAACAAATAGCGTTTCAAAATTACCCGCAAGAATTGTCAAATTAAATGCAGCCGCAAAGAACATGATGGTGATGAAAAAGCGCTTGAATCCATGTTCCAAATGCATGTAGGTCCTGCTATAGCGAAGCACTAGGTGCGTCAACGCTGATCCCATAAATAAGTAAACGGCGGTGATGGTATTAAAATAAAAGTCAATGACAAATTCATAGTTATTTGCTCCGTAGATTACCCATTCTGAAATATTAAGAGAATGAAATCCTTGAAAACCCCATGTCAGAATGATCCCCAAAGACAAAAGAAAATGAATCGCTGAAATCCATATCCCAATGCTGGCGATAGACCATTCTTTTTTATCATTGACAACACTCATCGCAGCAGCTCCGATCAAAGGCAACGCAATAAGTGGCCATAATAGATTATGAAAGTCCATAGTTATAAAATCAATTAGAAAAATTAGATTGAAGAATAAATCACAAAATCACCATTATCAAAGCGATAGCACTTTCTGTCATTGGGGTCGATCACAATAAGATGGATCCACTCCTGATCATACCACTGCTTCACTTTGAGATCTCTGGAAAGGACATCCTTCACAAGATCTTTATTCTGCTCAATAACAACCATGAGTCTCAAAGGCTCGTGGATGTTCAGCATTTGCGCTGGGAGGCCCGTTCGCAAATCGCCGTCGACACCATTGGAAACTCCAATCAAACCCACCACATTATGTGGCAGCTTCGAACCTGCTCCAAGTTTGTCTTGATCGAGTCTGGAGAAGTAGTATTCTAAATTGATTCCACCACAAACAGGTGACACAGCTCGCAATATTCCGAGCAAAATATTACCGTCATTGTCTAGAGTAAAATCATACGACTGCAAAAAAGAACGGCGGTCCAAATTGACACCACGTGAAAGATCTCTACGGCCCACCATGCAAAAAGCATTGGTAGCATGGTTCCACTCTGGCCTAGGTTCAAATAATGAAACGGATCGTCTCTTTACACTTTCGTGCAGTTGCTGAGCATTGAGTTCCGAATTGATCAATTCAAATTTCCTTGAACGTTCCGACGCGTTCTTCTCTAATGCCTCGTGAATAATGCGATCATGACTTTCATGATTAATTCTATTGATATTCGATAAGAGATTCAAATCATAATACATGATTTCGTCACGAGTCGTATCGTGCAGAGCAGCCACAAAGGATGTTTCTTCAGGGATTGCAATCCCCTCTTTCGCGAGAACAGCTCGGACATCTTTTCGGTTGAGAGCACTCGCAGCTACACGAGCGTTTGCGCTTCCAGGACGGCCGCTGCATGCTCCACAATCGTAACCCGCATAATGGGTGTTGTTGACACTGCTCGCGCCGTGACCAATGATATATACCACATCCGAAAAATTTGAAGTCATTCCTATGGAACGCAACATATTTACCAGTTTCTGCGCCAGCTCATCAACAGAGAAACCCTTTTGAATCTGCGCACCTTTATAATCTGCTGTCCTCAAATACTCCAAACGCCCTTTGGGATCTATATGATGAAAGGAGGAAACCATCTTTGCACTCGGAGCCGGAAAGAAGATATTCTTGGCCAACTTAAAGCCTGACCAGATACCTACTGATTGGCTTAGAAACCATCCTGCGATTGCACCATGACTGTGTTTGTTAAAAGTAGCTACTTTCCTATGATGACTTCGCGACTCATGTTCTCTAACGAGTACCGATGGACTAACTGGGGCTGGACAGACCTTGGTTGCGTGCAAGCTATGTTCTGACTGGAAATAAAAATCCAAACCAAAAAATCCTGCGGTTCCATAAGTTAAAGCCTCAGAGTCTAAAGTCTCTATATACCTCCGCATGGAGCACTCGCGATCGTCAATGCAAAAAACAGCCTGAAATGAAGGTTTATTTCTTCCCGATTTTTTTGAGTTATTGTTGGATAATGCCTCAACAATATTATGATAATAAGACCACTCATAGGCCTCATGCCATGTCGAAAGAAGATTGAAATCATTAGATTTCAAACTAAAATCAGGAAAAGGCTTCGAAATACCTGAGCTTGGTAAAGTATCTTTTATCCCCCTTCGTTCAAGCACATCAAGTTCGAGTAATAGCTCAAGAACAATCAAATCAGAAAGGGAAATAGCTCGCTTCTGAATTAATCCGCCACCAGTGTCTTCAACTACCGCTACCATACCGGACCAACCTGGATGCGCAAATTGCTGATCAAAAAGATACCGCTCGAAGTCGCGTTGATCTGCCACGAGCAAGGAGAGCAAGCCCACGACAGAACAACGGCCCTCTAAGAAAAGACTGCGGATTTTCTTTGTTCTGAAAAAGCTAAAAAAGGAATTTTCTTCAATAGACTTCAACCAATTCAGAAGACCGTCTGGTTTAACTTCTACACTCCATGAACTAATTCCTTGATCGAGATAAAGTCCTACTAATCTAAAAAGGAGCGGGTGAACTTCCTTATCCATGTTCACCCCAAAATGTTCAGTCCACTGTTGGCGATAGAGACCAATGTTTCCCCGCCATGTCAGATTGCTCATGGTAAGGAGTTCATTCTTTACCTCATGAGCACTCTCTCCTGGGAAACGTTTCTCAATTATTTGTTGGAGAACATTTTCTCGGATTCTTCCAATTTGAAAAGCTTCCTGGTAGAATGATGGATTTTCATAGGTTCGAAAACCAAAATTCATTGAAGCCAATCTCATCGCTTCATGAAATTTCAAATCCTGAAAAGCATGAAGCGTATTGTGGTGTATAAAATCCTTTAAAGGTGCTTGACTTGGTAAATAATGCTTAATGTGATGAAGCACCGCGGCCTCATCAAATACTTGATAAGCTGGTAAAGTCATGTAATGATTTTTAAGTAAATTCTAAAAAGTGCAGAAAACTAGAATACTTAAAAATCTATTTTTAGAGAACAATAAAGTATGAATAGACGCCCATTCCCGAAAAGAGAATGACTGTTATAACGTGCAGAACAAAAGACCTTTGAATTTGTAAAAAGCGCGACTCTGCTCAACAAAGTGTCGTTGTCATCGTCGTCAAACTCATCAAACTCTTCATCTATCTCTTCTTCAACAACAAACTGAATATCTCGTGCAAATGGGGCGGTATCATGAGAATGGTCTTCCTCAGTCGGAGACTCTGGTAGTCCAAAAAGACTAGAGATCTGAAAATTCCCTAAAGATGCTGTGGGATTGACAAGATTAAATACAACAGCAAGCGCCACAATTAAGTGGAGCAAACAACTGCATTTACCTTGTGAAACTTTTTTCAAACCGAAATGAACTATGATACGAAGGTGAAAAAATTCAAACCAAAGCCCTCGACTTTAACAAGATATTAACCCAATCAATTCAAGGCAAAATTCGCTTCGCCTTGTTTCATTAAGCGATAGTGATGTGCTAAGCGAGCGATCAAAACACTAAAAGTTTGAATAGCATTTGATGTTTCATCAGAGATTGGTTCCTTCTTCAAACGCAACACCATCAATCCATACAACGCAGTGAGGCAGGTTTCGATGTCATTCGTTGACTTACCATCCGAACGTTTGAGGTAATCCTCAATATTGGGCTTGGCAGCATTATAAGCTTGAATATAAGATTTGTCCTTTACAAGATTGAGGAGAGTATTATGCAGATAATTTAATTCAAATACCAATTCATGTACTTCTGAAATATGACCGCGATGTTCCACTCGCTCGCTGCGCATGCGCTTGATTAAATCCTTAAACCAATTCAATTCATTTTGAAAAGCCTCTTCATTAGGAGTGAAAGATTTTACAAACTCACCAATAGCGTCCGCATCAAAATACATGGCACGCACCAAATCCTCCATCTGCCAGATGAAAAGCACATACTCCGCAATATTCTCCTTTTTCTTTTGCTCCGCTAAAATCATTTGCACAACTTATTTCTGCTCATTTTTCTTTTCCTCATCATACAATGCGTTGAGTCTATTGATCACATCAGTGGTGATATCGTACGCATTATTTCCATATAAAATAAACTGTGTTCCTTCCTGATAGTTCACCACATAGTCAATACCTTTTTCTTTGGTGTAAGTTTTTAAAAACTCCTGAACTTTCGCCAATAATTCCTTTTGCATTTCTGACTCTTTCTTCATCACACCTTCCGACTCCTTCGCTTGAATATCCTCCATCTCCATTTGAAGTCGAGCCATTCGCTCTTCAATCACACGCGCTTCATCATCGGGCAGTTGCTTGCTCTGTGCATACTGCATCAACTCTTGCGCTTCCGCTTGACGCTTCTGCATTTCTTTGCGTACACGCTCATCCGCTGCTCTATATTTTTGTTCTAAAGATTTGGTGCGTTCTGATATAAATTTATATCGAGCATTGAGTGAATCGCCATTGATATACGCCATCACTGGAGCCTTAGCACCCTCAGCACTGTTGAAGGCGCTGTTTTCAGGAAGCGCCGGTGCTGGCACCTCAGCAGAAGATGACTTATTGATGAATAAATAAATTACAGCTCCCAGGAGCAAAACATTTAGTCCGATGAAAATTTTTTGAATCATAATCTATTTCTTTAAAGCATTATAAGCTGTTCCAAAATCCGTGTGCATTCCATTAAATCGCGACATAGTGCCCTCCAGTAATTCGGGAGTAATGAGTTTTTTCACATCCTCTACCGAAGGCACGCTTTCGTGACTAATCTTATATGTCTGTTTGTATTGCCCGCCTTCGATCTCAATCAACCATTTGTCCATGTAAGACATGATGGATATTTTGACCTTGGGGTGGGGAATATTTGCTACCAATCTCATGCGACAAATGTAGGATTTCGTTTCTTCGCAAATGCAATGTTAGAATAATGTTGAATAAAACCCCGCATTTTCGCCATCCTGCCGTTCGCGATCTCGCGTGGGTGATTGGTTCGACCCCTATGTTAGACGACCCTAACAAAAAGTCTGGCCTCAATCTAATTGATAATCAATGGGTGGAAGATCGCTTCACGCGCCACCTGGAATGGATTTATCAGCAGGATGAAGATCCAACTGCTCTTATGTCCTACCTCGCCAATGAACACATAGAGCTCGTGGGCAAACGTTTCGAAGCATTGATGAAGTATTGGTTTACACACCATCCTGACTTTCAACTCCTTTTATCAAACATTCAGGTAAAGCAGCAGGAACGGACTTTAGGTGAAATTGACTTTATCATTAGAGATAATTGGTCAGAAGAAACCTATCATCTCGAAATTGCCTGTAAATATTACTACGCCCATTCGCCCAGTGCCGATTGGAATGAGTGGTGGGGTCCAAATCATCAAGACCGCCTGGCGTTGAAGATGCAAAAGTTTCACGCGCAGACTGGCCTCTTGCGCACCGCAGAAGGACGCGCCGTCATGCGCTCCTACGGAATCAAACGAATACCCAGCGCCGTGCTACTCAAAGGTTATCTTTTTTTTCCGTACAACCAACTTGGAGCTTATCCAGCGCCCCATCTCGCTTTTAAGAAGCACAACTCAGGTTGGTACGTTCATCGAAACGACTTGTCGATTTTCAAAGGAGATACCCCGCAATGGGTCATTTTACCGCGTGCACATTGGCTTGCTCCCTATCATAGTGAGAATAATCCCTTGCCTATTCTTACTGGAACAGAGATGTATGAACTCATCCACGACAAAGATCAAGACCGCGCATCCCTAGTGGCCCAAGTCGCCCCATCTGACAATGGTCACTTTCGAGAGATTAACCGTGGGATTGTGAGGTGAAGGAACGAGAACAAGAACAAGAACAAGAACAAGAACGAGAATAATTCGGAATTCAGAATTCAGAATTGCGAATTGCGAATTATTTTTAAAAGCCTGCCCACACATGGGCTGGCGTGGAGCGGCGAACTCCTTTTCTTTGTAATATGAAAAACCGCCATTGAATTATCGTACCACTATTTTCCTTTCTCATCATATTATGTGGTTGCAATGGGGAGAAGGTTAAATCAGACAAAAATTCTCTCCCAATCACAAAAGACTCACTCAAAATCGTGGGGATTTTTCAACGAGCCCTAACATCGCCAACTCCGAATATACACATCGACTCGGCGCTGTCGCTGGTGCGTAATTCTGCAAATACCTATCAAAGTGCAGATTTATATCTCCTTAAACAAGCTACATTCAACTTGAAGAAGGGGAATTTTGAAGGCGCTATCAACCTTGCAAAACAAGGCATTCAACTGAATGAAAAATATTCTTCAAAAAATAAAGCGAAATTCTATAACGTGCAAGGACACGTTTTCAGTTATCAGCGAAACAACACCGAAGCAATTGAGTCATTCAAAAAAGCTTTGGATATCAAAGAAAACCGTTGAAATCCATAAGACCAATCTCTACTCCAAGCTCGGCGTTAAAAACCTTGCTGGGCTTGTAAATAAGGCCCATCAATTGAATTTGATTAGGAAATAACCAGTTCCTTTCCAAGTTTTCATCTGTTTTCCACATGTCTATCGAATTGAGGTGGGATTTTCATATTTTCGCGCCCGATTTCAGAGAGTTTCATGCTCTGCCGGATAGTAAAAGACCACTATTCCCGGCGGATAAAAAAAAAATGCCAAGAGACAAAAGTATTCGCTCGGTCCTCATCATCGGTTCAGGACCTATTGTAATCGGACAAGCATGTGAATTTGATTACTCAGGCTCCCAAGCCGCAAGATCCCTAAGAGAAGAAGGTATAGAGGTAACTCTCATCAATAGCAACCCCGCTACTATCATGACCGACAAGGTAGTAGCCGACAATGTTTACCTTCTTCCACTCGAACCGGCTTCTATCGAAAAGATACTTCAAAACCATAACATAGACGCGGTTTTGCCAACAATGGGTGGGCAAACGGCTCTCAACCTCGCCATTCAATGTCAGGAAATGGGATTGTGGGAAGAATACGGCGTACGCATGGTTGGTGTAGACATTCAAGCGATCGAAATCACTGAAAATCGTGAAGCCTTCCGCGAACTCATGGGGCGCATCGATGTCCCCATGGCTCCACAGCTCACGGCGAAGAGTTTCCTTGAGGGAAAAGAAATCGCACAAAAATTTGGGTTTCCACTTTGCATCCGTCCTTCTTACACCCTCGGTGGTAGCGGTGCAGCGCTGGTATACAACCAAGGCGACTTCGATCGTCTGCTCACACGTGGCCTTCACCTCTCTCCTATTCACGAGGTGATGATTGATAAGGCACTCATGGGTTGGAAAGAATTTGAGCTCGAACTACTCCGTGACAAAAACGACAATGTCACCATCATCTGTAGCATCGAGAACTTCGACCCCATCGGCATCCATACAGGTGACTCCATCACTGTGGCGCCAGCAATGACCCTCAGCGACACGACATACCAACGCATGCGCGACATGGCCATCAAGATGATGCGCGCCATCGGTAATTTTGCCGGCGGTTGCAACGTTCAGTTCGCAGTAAGTCCCGATGAGAAAGAAGATATCATTGCAATTGAAATCAATCCGCGCGTATCGCGTTCTTCTGCCCTTGCGTCTAAGGCTACAGGATATCCTATCGCGAAAATTGCGTCTAAACTTGCAATCGGTTACAACCTCGACGAATTACAAAATCAAATCACTAAGTCCACTTCTGCTTTCTTCGAGCCAACTTTGGACTATGTGATTGTAAAAATACCACGCTGGAACTTCGATAAATTCCCAGGCAGCAACCGCGAAATAGGTTTGCAAATGAAGTCCGTGGGCGAAGTGATGGGAATTGGTCGCAGCTTCCAGGAAGCACTGCAAAAGGCTTGTCAATCGCTCGAGATCAACCGCAATGGATTGGGAGCGGATGGAAAAGAGTTGCGCGATCAAGATCAAATTCTCAAATCACTCGAACACCCAAGCTGGAATCGCCTCTTCCATATTTATGATGCAATCAAACTCGGTATTCCTTTTAAAACCATACAAGAGAAAACGCGCATCGACTTTTGGTTTTTGAAACAAATCGAAGAGCTCATTCAGCTTGAAAGAAAAATAGAAAAGTTTACCCTAGACACTTTACCACGAGACCTTTTCTTCGAAGCAAAGCAAAAGGGATACGCAGACAGACAAATTGCTCATCTCTTACGCTGCCTTGAAAGTGAAGTGCATGCAAAGCGAACGGAACATGGCATCAACCGTGTATACAAACTCGTGGATACCTGTGCGGCTGAGTTCGAAGCAAAAACACCTTATTACTATAGCACGTTCGAGTTTGAAAACGAAAGTGTCGTTTCGGATAAAAAGAAAATCGTAGTACTCGGGAGCGGCCCCAACCGCATCGGACAAGGCATTGAGTTCGATTACAGTTGCGTGCATGGTGTATTGGCCGCCAAAGAGTGTGGTTATGAAACCATCATGATCAATTGCAATCCTGAAACGGTTTCGACAGATTTTGATACAGCAGACAAGCTCTATTTCGAGCCAGTTTTTTGGGAACATATCTACGACATCATCAAGCACGAAAAGCCCGAAGGTGTTATCGTACAGCTTGGTGGACAGACAGCGTTAAAACTCGCTGCCAAGTTGCAGAAGTTTGGAATTAAAATCATCGGCACCAGTTATGACAGCCTCGACCTTGCAGAAGATCGTGGCCGCTTCTCCAATCTTTTGAAGGATATGAATATTCCTTATCCAAAGTTTGGAGTGGTAGAAAGTGCTGAGCAAGCGATAGAATTGTCACGCGATTTAGGGTTCCCATTGTTGGTGCGTCCGAGTTATGTACTTGGCGGACAGAAGATGAAGATCGTAATCAACGAACAAGAGTTGGAACAGCATGTGGTGAACATACTCCGCGACATGCCCGACAATCAAATCTTGCTCGATCACTTCTTGGAAGGTGCCATTGAAGCGGAAGCTGACGCTATCTGTGACGGCAAGGATGTTTATATCATCGGAATAATGCAGCATATCGAACCCGCAGGTATCCATAGTGGTGATTCGTACGCCGTATTGCCACCTTACAACCTCGGCGACTTCGTATTGACGCAAATCGAAGAACATACAAGAGCTATCGCCGTTGCTCTTGGAACAGTGGGATTGATAAATATCCAGTTTGCAATTAAGAACGACACTGTATATATCATCGAAGCGAATCCGCGTGCAAGCCGCACCGTGCCATTCATTGCGAAAGCATATGATGAACCGTATGTGAATTATGCTACCAAAGTGATGTTGGGTGAAAAGAAAGTGAAAGACTTCAATTTCGAGCCAAAGCGCAACGGTTACGCGATAAAGATTCCTGTATTCAGTTATGAGAAATTCCCTGAAGTAAATAAAGAGTTAGGTCCAGAGATGAAGAGTACCGGTGAAGCCATCCGCTTCATCAAAGACCTCCGCGATCCATTCTTCAGACAGATTTATAACGAAAGAAACCTTTACCTGTCGAAATAGGAGATAGGGAAAAGGGGATAGGAAATAGGATTGGGAAATGCTTTTGCAAACCGAAAATTTAGAAGAAAACGGCTTCGTCCTTTTTGATGAATTGGAGCATAAAGACTTGCTGCCGTTTATTCAGAAGTACATGAAAGAAAAAACACGCTATGTCGTGTTCTATTATTTCTGTAATGTCTTCTTCTTAGGTCTTGTGGGATTTATGTTCACCTACGGCCATGATGACCCCGAGTATAGTTTTGCGAACAGATTCGCTCATTTCTCCTACGGTATGGCAATCTCTTTCCTACTCATTCCCATTCATGAATATATCCATGTATTAGCTTATAAATCTCAAGGAGCGCAGCATACATCGTATGATGTGAATTGGAAAAAATTCTACTTCATGGCACTGGCACATAAGTTCGTTGCGAATAAAAAACAATTCACCATTGTCGCACTGGCGCCATTCACCGTCATTACCATCTCCTTCATCATTGCATTTGTTTTCGCAAATACAAATTGGGCAATGACCTTTGCCGCCACATTGTTGGCGCATACCGCCATGTGCGGCGGTGACTTCGGCCTCCTCAGTTATTTTGAATTTCACAAAAACAAAACCATCGTCACCTACGACGACATCCACGAGAAGAAATCGTATTTCTACGGGAAATAGAAAGAGAACAAGAACGAGAACAAGAGATTCTGAATTCCGAATTCTGAATTCCGAATTCAGAATTGAGAATTCAGAATTGAGAATTGAGAATTGGAAACCGAGGTTTCCGATTTTGTCTAGTGCTGCGGACCCCGTTAGGGGTCACATGTCTATAGCCCCCAGAAAATACGCCCCCATCCCCGACCCCGTAGGGGTCGAACGATGGAACGACGAATAAATGCAA
>CAYRZQ010000023.1:0-62314 GCA_964428835.1 uncultured Comamonadaceae bacterium
ATGCATTGGGAGCAGCTCGTGTCTTAAGAGAAGTATATCCTCTCCTAAAAAAATCTGCTAGCCCTTCCGTTGTACTTTTTAGTACTGTTGCAGTTCAAACGGGCATGGCATTCCATGCTTCTATCGGTATGGCTAAAGGAGCAATTGAGGGTTTAACAAGAAGTTTAGCGGCGGAGTGGGCGCCAACTATAAGAGTCAACGCCATCGCACCTTCGCTCACACAAACACCCCTCGCAGAAAAACTTCTCTCAACGCCAGAAAAAATCGAAGCGGGCAACAAACGTCATCCTTTGGGTAGGGTTGGAACACCACGCGACCTGGCGGCTATGGCGGCCTTTTTATTAAGCGACGATGCCTCCTGGATCACCGGTCAAATTCTTCATATTGATGGTGGAATTGGAAATCTCAAAGCGATGTAGCAAAAATTAGTGATTGCAATCGTCGGAATGCTGACGATTTTTGTAACGACACTTGAATTCATAAAATATTTTAGTGAAAGGGTTTTTTCTAAGGAAAAAACCCTTTCTTTTATATCACTATGAAGTCGTTCTTATATCATACTCTCCTCTTGTCTGTTCTATTCATAAGGACACTCTTCTGTTTTTCGCAAACCGAGATCATTGTACCAAAAAATGCAAGCCCGCAAGTCCAAGAAATTATCGAAGAAGCATATGGCCACATGGACGCGAGCAGATACGATAAGGCCCTAGCAACCCTTTCAAAAGGTTTCTATCAAGATTCAACTCAAATCGATCTCAGCGATCAATATTATCTGCACTCGTTTGAGTCCGAAATCATGTATTATACCGCCCTCTTTGATATTGGATTGACCAGCGCACTTCAATCAGAAAGTATTGCCATTCAACTAAAAAACGATACTCTTCTTGGCTCATCCAAAAACTTGGTAGGACTAATGCTGATGAATATAGGCGACATCAAAGCTGCTGTTTCTAATTTCAAACAAGCAATAACACTAATTCCCTTCAACCACCAGCTAGGATATTTGTCATTTCGCTACCATGCTCAAATAAACCTTGGTGAATGTTACCTAAAACTGGGAATGCCTGATTCGTGCATTTACTATACCACTCAGGCTATTCCTGAAGTCAAGACAAAAAATAGAATCCGCGGAATTGCGCTTGCATACTGGAATATAGGTGAGGCTTATGTTCAACTTAACAACTTTCCAGAAGCGTTAAAAAATTTCAAGACCGGACTCAACCTCATAAAAAACTCTCAGCACAAAGACGTTACTCAAACCATTGTCGCGAGTCTCATGACCTGCGCTTTGAAAAATGAAAGTAAAGAAAAAGCGCTCGAATGGCTTCAGCTCGGGCTTGAACTAGGAAAAGACAGTCTCAATACTGATTTATCCAGAATTACTTTTTTAGAAAAAGCTATTGATGTCTGTTTCCAATCCAAAGAGACCTCACTGGCTAGTCAACTTTTCCATGATTTATACAATTTAAAAAATGATCAAACTCAAAAACAACTTGAGCAACGTTCATTCTTACTAACTGAATATTTCAATAAGAAACAGAACTTAGAAATTCTAAAAGAAACCACAAAAAATCAAGAAGCTGAAATTGCTCTAAGAAAAAAAACGCAATGGCTTTTAGTAAGCTTAGTACTTGCAATTTCGATTACCTTTTTTATACTTTTCAAAATTAGAAAACAAAGGCAGCGTATTCGCGAACTCACCATCATTCAAGAGCTCCAGGAAGAACAAAAAAACAAAGAAATGGCAGCCTTGAAAGATAAATTAGAAGCCATTTACACCGAGCGCAATCGCATCGCATCTGACCTCCATGACGATATCGGCGCCTCCCTATCAAGTATTCGTATCTACAGCGACGCAGCAATTTTTCAATTTCATCAGAAACCAGAAGAAAGTAAAAAACTCATTGAAAAAATTAATCAAAGTAGCTCCGAAATGATGGAGAAAATGAGTGACATTATTTGGGTGATAAATCCTAAAAATGATCAAGGAGAAAATCTTGTGCTCCGAATGAAAACACATCTGTCTGAATTACTTTCCGCAACAAATATCAAAGTAAGCTATCGAATACACTCCGACATTGATACCCTTCGCATTTCAACTTTCGCAAGAAGAAATATTTATCTAACATTCAAAGAATCGATAAATAATATTATCAAGTATAGCAAAGCGCGAAACATTCAAATTGAAATGAAAATTCTAAAGAATAAATTGCTTCTCCTAATTAGTGATGATGGAATTGGTTTCGACTCCAATCAAATCAAATCGGGAAATGGCATTGGCAATATGAAGAGACGAATTGCAGCAATTAATGGAGTCCTGCACATTAACACTTCGCCAGGAAAAGGGTGCGCACTTTCAGTGGAATTGGATTTGACAAAAATTAGTGAGTGATATTCATAAGTTTTAGTTGTTCATTTGTACAATATTTCAATCCATGAGCATCAAAATTGCCGTATTTGACGATAATAAAGACAGACGAGAAAGTCTCGAATACCTTATTCGCATGCATGATGACTTCGATTTTGTCGGGGCTTTCGAATCGTGCATATTAATTGATCAAAAAATAAAAGAACTCTAACCGGATGTGGTTTTGATGGATATTGATATGCCGGAAGTCAATGGGATAGAAGCTACCAAAATCATCAAGCAAATAAGGCCTTTGACAATCGTTATCATGCAAACAGTGTTTGAAGACGACGAAAAGGTTTTTCAATCATTAAAAAATGGCGCAAGCGGTTATCTACTCAAGAAAACGGCTCCAGAAAAAATTATTGAAGCCATCCGAGAGGCTCGAGATGGAGGCGCTCCAATGACTCCGTCCATAGCAAATAAACTCTTGAAGTTCTTTCAAGAATCAAATGCACCAACCACAGATTACGCTTTAACAGAAAGAGAAAAAAATATTCTAAGCCTCCTTGTGGATGGCCTGAGTTATAAAATGATTGCTGAAAAAGAAAGTATCTCATTTCATACTGTTAACTCTCACATTCGAAAAATCTACGAAAAACTTCACGTTCACTCTTTAGGTGAAGCTGTAAGCAAGGCCATAAAAGAAAATCTAATTTGAATTTGTTAAGGATGTTGTTTCTTTGTGGCCTAAAATCATTCTATGGCACTCATCGAAGAATTTGATAAAAGCGGAAACTGGCTTTTCAGATGGAGAAGTTATTTACCTCTTGTTTTATACGTTCTTGCTTCAGCTGTTATTGTATTTGAGCTTGATGAAGACATGCGCGTATTTGACACTACTTGGGCTTGGGGCTGTCTAGCCGTTTCATTTTTTGGTCAAATCATCAGAGCCATTACCGTTGGCTTCACTCCGAAAGGAACAAGCGGGCGAAACACCAAAGAAGGTCAGGTGGCGGAAACACTTAATACTAAAGGTATTTACAGCACCGTAAGACATCCTCTATACCTTGGAAATTTCTTTATGTGGCTCGGTATTATCATTTATGTAGGGAATTGGTGGTTTACAGTTGTGTGTAGCCTTCTGTTTTGGGTATATTATGAAAGAATCATGTTTGCAGAAGAATTCTTCTTGCGTAACAAGTTTGGGAACACATACTTGCAGTGGGCTGCAAAAACTCCTGCGTTCTGGCCTTCGTTCAGCAAATGGGAAAGTGCTGGTTGGAATTTTAGCCTCAAGAATGTGCTTAAAAGAGAATACAATGGATTCTTCGCGATTTTCCTCTCCTTCGCGCTACTCGATATCCTGAAAAATTACATTCATTTTGGCTTTACCACCCCAAAAGACCTGATTACTCCCTTCTGGATGTACGCTTTGATAATAGCTTTTATCATATTTATTACCCTTAGAAGTCTTAAAAAGTACACCCGCGTGCTCGATGTGAAGGGTCGAGAATTCATCTGATTCAACACTTTTTGACCATTTTTTACTACTCTAAGATTGCAGAAAGTGACAACGCAATTGACACTACTTACTGTTTATCAAAGTTATAGACTCAAAAAATGACGTAAAATTGGCCTTATAGAATCAAAGAATGCTTTGTATTAAGAGCGTATTATCTTAAGGTCATATTAACTATATTTGACTCCCAAAATGTAGCCTGTACAATGAAAAAAATCTTTATTCTCCTATTTGCACTTTCATCAGCATTAGTTTCTAATGCGCAACAACCACATATTTGTGGTGCGGATCACATGCATCATCATTTGCGAAACACAGATCCAGAGTTTGAACAACGTGCTGCGGACTATAACCGCCAAATTCGTGAGTTTATAGCGGCTAATCGCGAAAATAGAAATGGCGAAGACGTTCTCATAATCCCTGTGGTTTTTCATATTATTCACAACTGGGGTCCTGAGAATATCTCTGACGAACAGATTTTTGACCAAATGCGCATTCTGAACGAAGACTATAGACTTCTTAACGAGGATACCATAAACGTCATCAATTATTTCAGACAATTCATGGGTGATACGAGAGTTGAGTTTCGTCTTGCTCAAAAAGATTTTGAAGGCAATTGCACCAACGGTATCGACCGCATAGCTTCTACCGAGACATTCTCGGCAAATGACGGTTCTAAATTGAACCCTTGGCCAAGAGATCGATACCTAAATATTTGGGTAGTGAATACCTTGGCTGGTGATCCTGGTCTTGCTGGTTATTCGTACTATCCTAGTGCTGTTTCAGGAGGTATCGCAGCGCTTCGAGACGGAGTAATTATGGAACATAATTATGTAGGAAGCATAGGAACAAGCAGCCCAGGAGGAGACAATGTACTAACTCACGAAATAGGTCACTGGCTCAACCTCGCTCACACTTGGGGTGACACAAACGATCCAGGTATCGGCTGTGGTGATGATAACGTAGAAGATACTCCTGTTACTGCCGGTCGTTTTGGTTGCCCAGACGATCCATTTAGCTGTAACAGCAATATTCTCAATGCTGACTTTATTTACAACTTCAATGATGTGACTTTAACCTCAGGCACCATTGACCCAACTCCTAGGCCAGCCACTGTTGAAAATAGATTGACTTTAGCTCCAGCTAAAGCTATTGGTTTGTCGCCAAATTCTGCTAGTCCAGGAAGATTTGCATTCTCTGGTTGGTCTCAAAGCGCTACAATCGATTTGCAAAAATATTATGAGTTTCAAATTTCAACCGATATGGCTACAGGTATGACGTTGACTGAATTGAGATTCAATATTCGCAGAAATGGTTCAGGCCCACAAAAAGTCTCTGTTAGAGGAAGCCATAATAACTTCGCTTCTAACCTAGGTGCATCAGTATCATCAAATCCTTTTGTAACTGTATCAAGCAATACATTTAATATCGTGGATGAAGTTTTAGCGAATGACGTGGTTGGTCTTCGAATTAATCTCGACATACCAAACTATGCTAATGTTCGCGAAGGAACTATTACACTAAGAATCTACGGTTGGGATGCTCAAAATGAAACAGGTACCCTAGAAATTGATAACGTTGTAATAAGCGGAACGTACGGTCAAGTTGAAAACATCAACAACTTCATGGACTACTCTAGCTGTACATTCATGTTTACTCAAGGCCAAGTTGATCGTATGAGAGCTGCTTTGGCTTTACCACTTGCGGGTAGAAGCACTCTTTATACTCAACAGAATCTCGAATTCACTGGTGTAATTAACAACTCTGTTCTTGGTTGTGCTCCAGTTACAGATTTCTATCCAGAAAGAGTTCTTACCTGCGTAGGAACACCAGTTAGATTCTATGACTACACTCAGTTCTCAACTCCAACAAGTCACTTCTGGGACTTTGGCGAAGCTGGTACTTCAACTCTTGCAAATCCTCTTGTTACTTTTAACACACCAGGATGGAAGACTGTTACTTACACGTCTTCAAATCAATTCGGTTCAATGACTGTAACTAAAACTTTGCTTTATGTTTCTGGTACTCCAAACTACCAATCAGGTCTAGTTCAAGAGTCATTCAGCAATGAACAAATCTTCAATGATAATTACATCGTTAGAAACCTTGACAACAACTCTTCATTCTTCCAATGGACAGATGTAACTGGATTCAACGATCTTGGATGTGCATACCTCAACGCATTTGATATGGACCCAAGTCTAATCGATAATGGAGACTTGGACGTTGATCAATTGTACTTCCCTCCTTTCGATTTTTCTTCTATCAACGGACAAGCACAGAATGTTCAAGAAACAATTACATTTAAGTACTCTTACGCTACTGCCGCTGCAGCTATCGTGAATATTACTGACTATTTTGTGTTAGAGTCTTCTGACGACTGCGGTTTAAGCTGGAGCCAAAGAACACCAATTGGTGTGGTTGGAAACAATCCACGAGTTACTGGCACGGCTCTCGTGAGCGGAGGAAGCTATACTACTTCATATACTCCAACCGGACAAGCAGATTGGAAAACAATCTCTTACGTTATTCCAAACAACTTGTTCAACGAAAACGCAATGTTTAGAATAACTTTCGTAACCGGTTCTTATCCAAATAACTTCTACATTGACGATATTCAAGTTAACGCAGTACTTTCTGTTGATGATATTAATGCTGACCAGCAGAGCTTTATGCTTTATCCAAACCCAACAGCCAACTCAACACAAGTAGAGTTCAGCCTTATCGAAAGTCAAGACGTAACAATCTCAGTTAGCGACCTTAGCGGAAGAATCGTATTCAATGAATTATTCCCAGCGCGTAACACTGGTTTAAATAACATTACACTTCCTATCGATAACCTTAGCGATGGAATGTATATGGTAACTGTTCGTACAAACAAAACTGCTGTTTCTCAGCGTTTGGTTGTGCGCAACTAAGACTTAATTAACCTTAACCGAAAAAGCTGCTCCTAACCGAGCAGCTTTTTTTTTGAGGTAAAAAAAAACTCAGTCCGAAGACTGAGTTTTTTTATCTGCTTTATCTTTTACTTACGCATCGATCTTTGCATACTTAGCATTCGCCTCAATGAACGCTCTGCGCGGTGGAACATCATCCCCCATCAACATGCTGAAAATGTGATCACATTCTGCTGCGTTTTCAATCGTTACACGTCGAAGCGTACGCTTTTCTGGATTAAGTGTCGTTTCCCAGAGCTGCTCAGCGTTCATCTCTCCAAGACCCTTATAGCGTTGAACGTTTACACTTGATTCATTACCTGCACCCTTTAGCTCTTGAATCAAACGATCGCGCTGCTCTTCATTCCATGCATACTCTTGCTTATTTCCTTTCTTCACCAAATAAAGTGGTGGTGTCGCGATATAGATGTGACCGCGCTCAATCAACTCTTTCATGTGACGGAAGAAGAAGGTCAAAATAAGTGTCTCGATGTGAGATCCATCAACGTCGGCATCACACATGATAACGATCTTGTGATAACGAAGCTTGGCCACGTTCAATGCCTTACTATCTTCTTCGGTTCCAATATAAACCCCAAGAGCAGTATAAATATTCTTAATCTCTTCGTTTTCAAGAATCTTATGCTGCATTGCTTTTTCAACATTAAGAATTTTACCTCTCAATGGAAGAATAGCTTGAAAAACTCTATCACGACCTTGCTTTGCCGTACCACCAGCGGAGTCACCCTCTACAAGGAACAACTCACTTTTATGCGGATCCTTCTCTGAACAGTCAGCTAGTTTGCCTGGCAAACTTCCGCCTGAACCTACACCCTTTCTTTGCACCATCTCACGAGCCTTGCGAGCTGCAATTCTCGCCTGTGCAGCAACGATAACCTTGTTTACGATTGCACGTGCGTCGTTAGGATTTTCTTCCAGATAAGCTTCGAGCATTTCACTCACCACCTGACTCACAGGAGCTACGGCTTCCTTATTTCCTAACTTGGTTTTGGTTTGTCCTTCAAATTGAGGCTCAGCTACCTTCACGGATACCACAGCAGTCAGACCTTCTCTGAAGTCATCGCCACTTATCTCAATCTTGAGCTTCTCCAAAAGACCAGATTTCTCTGCATAATTTTTCAATGTGGCAGTTAGACCTCTTCTAAATCCTTGAAGATGCGTTCCTCCTTCGTGCGTATTGATATTATTAACGTATGAATGGATGTTCTCGTTGAATGAGTCGTTATAAGTCATTGCAACTTCCACTGGAATCTCTCCATCGGTGCGCTCCATGTGGATGATTTTTTGAATCATCGGCTGTCGATTTTCATCAACATAACGCACAAACTCTTTTAAGCCTTCTTTGGATAAAAAGACTTCTTCCTTCGCATTACCGTTTTCATCCAATTCACGTTTGTCAACGAGCGTCAATGTGATTCCTTTGTTCAAGAAAGACAACTCACGCAAGCGACTCGCGAGCGTCTCGCGATTGTATTCAGTAACATCAAAAATCGACGCATCCGGCTGAAAGGTAACAGTGGTACCTCTTTTATCAGTTGTACCGATTTCCTTAACTGGAAATAATGGCTTTCCGATAGAATACTCTTGCACATAGATTTTTCCATCGCGATGAACTTCCGCCTTTAGGTGAGTTGAAAGTGCATTCACACAAGAAACACCCACACCATGGAGTCCACCTGAAACTTTATATGAACCTTTATCGAATTTCCCTCCGGCACCAATTTTTGTCATTACTACTTGAAGTGCGGAAACGCCTTCTTTTTTGTGCATGTCGACGGGGATACCTCTTCCGTTGTCCTCAACTGTAATAGAGTTTCCTTCGTTGATAGTTACTCTAATCGTATCACAATAGCCCGCTAAGGCTTCATCAATACTATTATCGACTACTTCGTAAACCAAGTGATGAAGACCTCTTGTTCCGATATCACCGATGTACATGGCTGGGCGCATTCTAACGTGCTCCATACCCTCAAGACTCTGAATATTGTCGGCGGTATATTGAGCTACCGCTGGAGCTTTTGTTTCTTCACTCATAAGGAGTTCTGAATTATTAATACTGGTTAATTAGATACTTGTTTATACGCAACAAAAAAGGCTGAAAAAACAGCCTTTTTTTTCTATTGCAAAAATAGTGAAAACCCTTGATATTATTGATATTTCAGCTCAGTTTTTATCGCTCAGTATTGTTAACAATTCATCAACACTTTAGAAGGCGTAAGTGGCCCCCATCATGGCTAAGAAACGTTGTACATCATAACCACTCCAGCGCTGATACCTGAGCGCCAAGGTATTGTTGAACTGAACCCATGCAGAAAGGCGCTTATTGTACTTATACTCCACATTGATATTAGCATCCGTGAAGCCATCTAACTTGAAATGATACGAGCCATCCGATTGAGCCTCAACACCTTCGACAGGAACCAATGATTTGGCCCAACGAGAACCGATGTAGAATATATCTAGTCCAACGGTAAACTTGTCACGTAGTTTATACTGTCCGCTGGCAGTAAACTTCAAATTTGGTTGGTGCCAAGCGTGTACCTCATTGCCCAAGGTGTAGTTAAACCAATCGCCTCGAATATTAGCCTTCCATTTTTCACCACTATATATAGCCATCTCACCATGGATATTCAAAGCGCGGAGATTGTCGTAAATAATTGTAAAACGGTTTCCTACACTGCGATAAAGTATGTTCGTGCTATCGCTTAAATAGAGACTATCATTCACAAAGTATGCGAAGTTCTCCCAGGAGTTATAATTCACGCCAGCACTAAAAGAAACTGTCTTTGACACGGCGCCACCAATTCCACCATACAACTCCAGTTTGTTGTTGCGGTTTCTCAAATCCGGAAATGTCTGAATAAATGGATTTTCTCGATACAGCCCCAAATACGTGGTAGGTTCAACGCTTCCGCGAACACCTGCATAAGGTACAATTAGTCCTTTAAACATGCTATAACTTAATTCTGCCAGTGGATACAAGTGTGCTGGTGTATCTCCACGTCCCTCAAAATACAAACCCGCACCAACTTTAGCTCGCAGATCTTTCCAAATTGTCTGAACAGTAGGAATAATTCGTATCACAGCATTATCCCAAGACCTGGCCTTTATGTCTTCCTCATCCATTATTGGTACGCCAAATCGGCCAATATTTGGACCTATAAATGAAAACGTATTGTAGTTAATCCCAACCTCTCCAGATATGAGCTCAGTATTGATTAATTGACTGGCTGTTGCCACCCAATCAAAATTGGTTTCACTACCGTCAAACAGATCCTTTGTATTTCGAACAGCTAAATCAAACTTGTAGTTTAGCTCAGAACTATCTCTCTCAAACGTCGCATAACTCAACCTTCCACCGAATGTATTGAGACGTTGTCGTAAGCTATCCATAAAAAGGTCTTCACTTGTGAATTGGCGATTATCAAAGCCATACCAATGGCTAACATTTCGTTCCCAATTCACATTACCCTCGAGTATATGTTTATTCAAAAATCTTCTACCCCATATCTCGAGTCGATTGTCACTAAAACGGTCGGGAATACTGTCTCCATCACCAAGAGAAAGCCCTGAGCTTCTCAGTAGTTTATAATGAATTCCGTAGGTACCTTTCTTAGAGCGCCCGTCCATAAAATAAAAGTCAACAGGAACGGTCTCGAATGTACCAAAACCAGCCCTGATATATCCTCTATAAAGCCTCGGTAATTTTTCCTCCACATTGATCTTAGCTGCCAATATCGGCTTTGGCTCTATTGTCACTGTTTTGCGTGTGGGCAAAGTAGAATAACGAATAGTGGTCATGTCAATAACCTGTTCCTTTATTAATGGAACAGTGCTCAACTTATTCGCATCCCTCAGAAACAAGCGACGCTCACCTTCAAATTGTGACTCCATGTTGATCACACTGTCTCTTGTTTGTGCAATCAAAGCTACACTCACGAATAGGAAACTGAGTGCAATAAAATATTTTATCGTATTCTTCTTCATTTCTTATTCGTTGTTTGGTACTAAGTCTATTTCTATCTCGCTACTTCTATTGCTACCTCCGCTATTTCCACTTTCTATTTGGTCTAATTGAGTAAGCTTAGCTTGAGCTTCATCTTTAACCCATTGTTCTTCTACCTTTTCTACTACACCATTTAGAAGTGCTCGGGCCTGGAAATACTCTTTCTTGCCGATGTAAACGTCTGCCAGCAACAAAATAGCCTTGTACTTCCATTCGGTAAACGAGGAGTATTTTTCGATATGTTCTCCAATCTCCGTTTCAGCCTTCGCAAAGTTGCCAGCGCGATAGTGCATAAACGCAATATGATATTTCGATTCGGCAGCGTTCACTCCACCGCGCTTTATCACTTCCTTAAAGTCCGCTGTTGCGCCAGCGTCGTCCATTTCTTCCATTCGAATGCGGCCGCGCCACAAATGGGCGGTGAATCGAATATCATCAGGTGTACTCGGATTTACTAATACTTTATCTGCATATTGCTTTGCTTCTGACTTTCTATTTAAAAAATAATAGCAACGCATTAGACCGATTTGAGCCTCGAGTACATTGATTTTTATAACAGCCATTGTTTCCAAGTCAGCGTAATGATCGGCTGCTACATCATAATTTTTTCTGTTGAAGTTAATCGTAGCCGCCACCTTTAAACTCTCTTCAGTATAGTCACTATAAGGTTGAGAAATCACAAAATTGTATGAGTTGAGCGCTGCGTCTTGATTGCCTTTTTCAAAATAGCAGGTAGCCAAAAGATAATTAGCTTCGACACCGAATAATGCAGGCTGGAATTGTCTTAGATAATTACCTAATTTTTCAATTGCCAAATCACAATTGCCATCATAAGCTGCGTCGGAGGCTTTCTTGTAAACATCAGACTCGATATCTTCGGCTTTAATATTTACAATTCGCAGATTTCTAATTTGCTCCTGAAACTCGGTGTCTTCTATCAAGGTACTTCTTACAGCTGCTACAGCATCAACCAAGATTGGATCATTCGGAAACTGCGTATAGAGCGTATTCCACGTCTCTTTAACTTTTGCCACATTGTTCTTTTTCACATAATAACTACACATATCGGCTAACGCCTTTTTGTAATAGGCCGATGTGGAATGATTTTGTAAAATGTCATTGTAGTAAGTAGCTGCTTCGTCGAGCCTATTTTGAGCCAAATATGTCTTTGCTAATTCATATTTTCCATCTACTTTGAATTTTGAATCAGGAATTTCCGCCAACATATTTTTAATTACCCAAGCCTTCTTGTCTGGCTGACCATCGAAGCCGTAACACATGGCTTTTTGAAACATCGCATAATCCTTGTTGCCTTCGTTATTGTCACTCACCTTATCATAATACTGAATGGCTTGCTGATAACTCTTGTTTACATAAAAGCAATCTCCAATTCTCAAATAAGCATCAAATAATTTTCGTCTCTCTTTTACACCATTTCCATCAGCAAACTTTCTAAAGCCCGTATTTGCGTTCGCATATAGACCTTTCATTGTTTCAAAGTTTGACTCTTCGTTGCCAAGCTTAAAATAGGAATATCCAATTCCATAATTCGCTAATCCATAGTATTCACTTTGAATAGCACCTTGGTCATTTAAAAAAGCATTATAGCGTTTGATGGCTTCGCTATAATCTCTTTTTCTATATGAAATCTCTGCCTTCCAAAACTTTGCCTCCGAAGTGAGCAAAGGATTCATTGGGTAGGTATTTACTTTATCAAAGAATGAAGAAGATCGATCGAAGTCCTCAGCCTGAAAAAGCTCTACTCCTCTATTATAAGCTACAATCTGATACGCCTCTTTTACGCGGTTGTCTTTATTCTGAATTTTGTCCAATGATGCCAGGGCGCGCTCGTAATTGCGTGTCTTCATATAAACATTAAGCAAAAACTCATAGGCTTCGTCGCGTCTAGGACTATTTGGGTATTTATTGAGATAATCTTCAAATGCTGTGATCGCCTCATGGAAGGGATTATATGACAACTCAAAAGCCAGCTTGGAGTAATTGAATAAGGCGTCTTCTTGAATATCTCTATTGAACTCCATAGAAGCAGCTTCGCTAAAAGTATTTCTCGCAAACTCCTTATTGTTGAGCTTCAAATAGCAATCGGCCATATTGTAAGTAGCCAGTTGATATAGTTCATCGCGCTCCCCATCGCAACCACCGAATGCCTTTATCGCATTCTCATAATCTTGAGTACGATAGTAGGTATAGCCCAACTGATAATAATCTTCTCTTGTAATTTCTGATTTTTCTACACCATTGTGAAATTGTAGCAGATAAGGGAGTGCCTCTGCATATTTCTCTTTGATGAAGTAAGCATCACCAATGAGTCTCGCTATTTCCGGAACGCGCTTCGTCGATTTTTCAGTCGCAGATTGAAGAACAGAAGGAGCGTAAGCAAGCAGCTCATCATATTTTTTCTGCTTGTAATAAATTTGAGAAATGTAATAGGGAACGATAGGACTAAAGTTGGGGTCAGATTCTAATTGTTTAAATCCAACCAAAGCCGTCTCATAGTCTTTTTGATCGTATGCTATATGCGAATAATAGTAAAGCGCTGGCTGTTTGTATTGCGATTCGACTTGTTTGACCTCCAAAAAGTCTTGTCTTGCACTTTTCAAATCACCCTCTTCGAATAAAGAATGACCTCTCTTATAAAAAAACTCAATCTTCTCATCATTCGAGAGCATATCTTGATCTACTTCCTGAAACCATTCCAATGCCTTTTTGTAGCTTTTCCTTTGGTAATTAAAAGTGGCTAGCTCAAAATAAACATGATGTTTCCACGGAGAATCCGGGTGCTCTCGCACAAAGCGAATCAACTGATATTCGGCATCGGGCTGCAACAAGTAAAGTGCGCAAATACCCTTATAATATTCTGCATTAATGCGCAGAGCATTTTTTGGATCTTGTTCTAGACCTATATACTCCTCAAACTTTTTCATTGAGGCACTGTACTTTTCATGGTCGTACAGATGGATGGCCTCCTTATAAACAGCGGTCTTATCAAACAAAGCGATAGGTTCCTGCGCTTGCGCCTGAAGCGTAAGGAGGATGCTGATTATACTAACTACTAATATTCTTGCTTTCATTCTCGGACAGAATTTACCGAGAACAAAGAAAAATGACGTCGAATATTGTTAAACAACGCTTTGTGAAACTTGCGAACGTTGAATTGTTTATCACGCAATGAGCGCGCGGGCCTCGGCTGCGCCTTTACCTTCTCGAATAATCTCGATTCCGCCTTTTGTGCAATCGATGATGGTTGAGGCCAAAAAACCACAAGGGCCGCCATCAATTACCATATCTACGCGATCTCCCCATTTTTCGTCGATACGCTCGGCATCAGTGCTGTACTCGAGCAACTCATCTTCGTCATGAATTGAGGTCGAAATCAATGGCTCACCCAAGGCCTCCACCAATCTTGTGGCTATGGGATGATTTGGAACGCGAATTCCAATTGACTTCCTATTACTTTCAAAAATTCTCGGAATATTCCGGTTTCCCTCCAAGATAAACGTGTATGGCCCAGGAAGAAGCGTCTTCATTAATTTGAAAACGGGATTGGAAACGGGCATGCTATAATCTGTCATATGAGACAGATCAGAACAGACGATTGAAAACTTTGCCTTTTCGACCTTAATATTTTTAAGCTTTGCCACACGCTCCAAACCTTTGTTTGAACTCAGGGCACAACCAAGGGTGTACACCGTATCGGTGGGGTAAATCACTACCCCACCGCTTCGGAGAATTTTTACCGCTTGATCTATCTTGCGGTCGTCAATATTATCTGGAAAAAGCTCAACGCGCATGCTTACTTTGCAGCTTCTGCTGCTTTTTTATGGTCTGCTAAAAACTGTGCGAGCCCTGCATCTGTCAATGGATGCTTGAGAAGCGCCATAATAGCACTTAATGGGCCTGTCATCACATCCGCACCAATCTCAGCGCACTTTATAATATGCATTGGATGACGAACAGAGGCAGCTAAGATTTCAGTATCGTATCCGTAATTGTCATAAATCAAGCGTATTTGCTCAATCAACTCCAAACCGTCCACAGAAATATCGTCCAAGCGACCGATGAAAGGTGATACATAAGATGCACCCGCTTTGGCAGCCAACAGAGCTTGGCCCGCTGAAAACACAAGGGTGCAATTGGTGCGAATGCCTTTGTCAGAAAAGTATTTCAAAGCTTTAACACCATCCTTGATCATTGGTATTTTAACCACGATATTCTCGTGCAGTGCAGCCAGTTCCTCTCCTTCCTTTACCATTCCTTCAAAATCTGTAGAGATAACTTCAGCAGAAACATCTCCCTCGCCCACAATGTTGCAAATATCTATATAGTGCTGGTTTACCTTAGCTTTTCCGCTAATACCTTCTTTCGCCATCAAACTAGGGTTAGTGGTAACTCCGTCTAAAACTCCCAGAGCGTGGGCTTCCTTTATTTGTTCGAGATTTGCTGTGTCGATAAAGAATTTCATGGTCTTTTTTTTACAAAAATACCCCCGCTTTTTTGCTGTACACAAAATAAATTATCCCTCTTTTTACACAAGTCACATATTCCTGAATAAAGTCGAATAGAATAACTGTTAACATTCAAAAGCGGCCTAATAAAAACCTTAATTTCGCCTCATGAACGAAAAAACCCATAGAGCAATTCTTCAAATGATGGTGACCGCCCTTGCCCTAATTATTGGGGATTGGTGGATTGATGGTGTGTCATTCAGCGCGCCGTGGATCGCCCTCGTGACAGCAGTTATACTGGCAATTCTCAATGTTTTCTTAAAACCAATTTTGGTGCTTCTCACTATTCCTGCTACTATTCTAACCTTCGGAATTTTTCTTTTGGTAATCAACGCTTGCATTATTCTAATAGCAAGCGAACTTATTCCCAATAATCACTTTATGGTAAGTGGCTTCTGGCCCGCTTTCTGGCTTTCACTTATAATCAGCATCGCAAACTCGCTCTTTGGAGCACGCGTAAAAGTGATAAGGCCAGGACAAGGAGACGATGAACTGTAGATTTACTCTACAATCGGAATCAACCCACGAAGACCCATATCTACTACTTGTTCAATAGCTGGTTCAAAGACTCCATTCGCATTGGAATCTATCCATTCAAAACTCTGATTGGTAGAAAGTGATAGCGTCACTACAATATCTTCCGTTTCATTTCCTGTTATGACCAATGGCTGTCCAAAGCTTCCTGTCACCACGCAAGAACCCGCAGGAATAGGACTTGTAGAGGCCAATGGATTAGGCACAGTAGTAGCACCTTGGGGACTTTGTCCTTGGAAGGTCTGGGTTGAAAAGGGTGTAATCACCTCCATTCCCCAATAACCTTGTAGTTTGTCATCATTCACATTGATACTTTGGGTATTCACGAGGTATGAACCAATGTAAGTATTGTATCCTACAAAACTTGCCAGTCGCCCGGTCAAGTTCCAATCTTCGAAACGAAAGTCGATGTCATAGTTTTGATAAGCCAAGGAAACGCGCATCCATTCATAAGTATCTGGTGCAACTTGTGACAATGGAATTTCAATAAAAACCTCATTCTCCCCCACCACGATTGCTTGACTAAAATCAATAGCCATAGCTCCACCTTGACTGGTCTCAGGAGCAGTATATAAAATTTCACCGCCACCCAAAGGAACCAACGGTCCGTTTGTCATTTCAATGTAATGCGCACTGATTTTATGAAAATCCGGCGATTGCGCTGCATGTCCTGCTGGAACTGTTGATGGATTGCCCAGATTATTGAGGCGAACTTGATTTTCGTCGAAACGAAATTTAAAAATCAACTTAGGTCCTACTTCTGGAGTGGGCGTAGGAGTTGTGGGCGAACTATCTTCATCATCCTTGGCGCAACCTAACGCCAACACAAGAAGAGATAAAATAAAAAACTTCTTAATCATGACTCAAATATAATAAATCACTCAAAATACTCCCAAGCTGTGCGGTAAGCTGTCTTGCTCTCCATAAAGGTTATAAAGTCAGCATAAAATTTATCCGAAGCTAGCGTTGCACTATCACCAAAGACCACAAGCTTCTTTTTTGCACGTGTAAGAGCAACATTCAACCTGCGATAATCCTTTAAAAAACCAATTTCACCATTGTCATTACTCCTAACAAGACTAATTAGAACGACCTCCCTTTCTTGTCCTTGAAAAGAATCGATTGTATTCACTACTACACGATTGTCAGTTGCAAATAGTTCATCTAAAAGATCTATTTGTGCGCGATAGGGCGAAATGACGGCAATGCTATTAAACTCTGAAATTCCGCTCAACTCACGCTCCACGTATCGTCTAATCAATTGTGCTTCCTCCGGATTTGCTCGCGACTCCCCGTCCTCGCCTTCTTGCTCATTATATCCACAACCCGCAGTGTCAATAAACTCAGCGGCCATGCTATGTCCCTCCAACAATCCATCTGCAACTGAAGAGTGTGCCTCTAACTGATTGCGATAGAATTTATCATTCGAAAAGGCCATAATATCTTTATGCATTCTGTACTGTGTTTTCAAAAGCGATACACGTTCATGCCGTTCGATTCCCTTTTCTAAAAGCGTTTTTGATAAGCCAGCCCTTTCAGCTTCCATACTTTTTACCGTCGGTGGCAATTGAAAGGGATCTCCTGCCATCACCACTTTTTCTGCTCGTAAAATTGGAACCCAGCATGCGGGCTCCAACGCCTGACCAGCTTCATCAATGAACACCACGTCAAATCTCCTATTTCGAATATACTCATTGGTTGAGCCTATCAAAGTACAAGCAATCACCTGAGCATTGTCGATGATCTTATCCACAATATATTGCTCCAATTCACGCGCCTCTTTATTGATATTCTTCGCCTCTTGAAATAGTAGTTTCCGTTGCTCTGCTTCTTCTCTACCAAAACTTCTTTTGTATTTCCCACCCATCTTGCGTAGCTCAACGGCACGCTTTTTTAACTCCTTTATTTTTTTGAAATCTCTATCAGCAGAAAGTAAGACGTCCATCGTACGAGCCGAGTTATCCTCATCAATCTTTGCAAGATTTCCAATACGAACTACATTCACGCCTTTCGATGCTAGACTTCTCGTGAGATGATCCACTGCCGCGTTGCTAGCAGCGGTTACCATTATCTTCTTGCCCTCTTTTACAATCTCCAAAATTGACTGCACAAGAGTTGTAGTTTTTCCCGTACCGGGAGGACCATGCACCAAGGCTACATCTTCAGCATTTAGAATATCATTCAATGCCTCATTCTGACTCGGGTTTAAGACTACCGAATGAACGTTCATTCGGTTTTGAAATTCAGGCTTTTTATTTCCCAAAATAATATCTCTTAGCTCCTTAAGTCTACCCTTCTCGCAATTGATTACCTCGCTCAAAGCTTTAAACATTTCATCATAAGACTTAGAGTCGAAGAGCAAATTCACGCCAATTCTTCCCTCATCTACCCAATCGGGAAGCTCATCAAGATGGAATGTAATCTTCATCCGAGATTCATCAACGTACCCTACCACTCCGAAGATACTCTCGTCCTCATTGCCTTCCTGAGCGCTAAATAATGAAACAGGAGCACCAGGTTGAAACTGATGACGATGGCGATCTACTGGCCTTTCCACCACAATAAATGGGTAAGCACCTAAGCCAAAACCAGTTTCATTAATCTTTAATGGAAACCAGCACAAGCCGGCTTCCTTGCGATCTTTTATGCTTTTTCTTTTAAGATATAATTCATGAATAGCCTGATCCTCTCGTTGCTCTATGCGAAGCAACTCAGCGACTTTTCCTAATTCTAAGCTCGAATCCATGGGCGCAAGTTCGGTATAAGACATAAAAAAACCCGATATTTCTATCGGGTCTTTTTGAATGGTGATCTAACGTCACCTCATTATCGTTATTTCTCCTGTTATATATTCCATTCCAACAGGCCTATTAATACCAAGAATAAAGAAGTAAACACCATCTTGAACTTCATTTTCAGATGGTATCCAATTGTTCTGATAGTTTGCGCTTTCAAATATCATATCTCCCCATCTGTTGAACACTTGCAACGTGTTGCCAGAGTATTGTGTGATTCCACCAAATGACAACGCATTATTTGAACCGTCGCCATTAGGAGTGAATACGTTTGGAATAAAAATATTACAGAGCACCTGTCTCACACGAACCGTGTCTGACAGTGAAGCACAATCATTTTCATAACTGAAAAATATCAATGAATCACTGAATGTATTGGGAGTAGAGAAATTATAGATGTAGTCTGTAGAAAGATCATTCTCCCAAACAAAACTCTCAATGTATTGGAAATTACCGCTGATAGGTTGAATGGAAGCTGTTTCACCAAAACACACTTCAACTACATTTGGCAAATTAGCCTCTGGTGTTGGTAGGAAGGTAACTGTTAATTCATCAGTAGTATTACATTCTGCATGTGTAAATACAATTGTGTACTCACCATAAACCTCAGCTATGATATCAGTATCGGTCTCATTGATGTCGATGATATCTAATCCAGTTCCTGAAGCCAAGCTCCAAGAGCCGGGAACATCATTTCCTGTTACAGAAGCCTCGAAGGAATCGCAGACTAGGAAGCTTGGAATTACATCTGGATTTACTATTTGTGAAACCACGAAATTACCTGTTCCAACACATCCGTTAGCATCTGTAGTAGTCAAAGAAATAGAACCAACACCGGTCACAGTAGAACTTTCTGTGCTTCCATTGCTCCACTGATAACTCACAAATTCTTGTGCCGTGGTGAGCGTAGTCTGAGTGCCTGCACAAATGGAGTTATCACCTTGAATTACTGGAATCGCTGTTGCAGGAGCCGTCACTTCGATACTTCCTGAAGTTTCGCACCCCCCTAAAACTGCCTCTACTGAGTAAGTACCTGGTTGATCAACTGTGATCGAATTTCCGCCTGAACCCGTGCTCCATTCAATGTTGGTATAACCTGGAATAATCGAGAGCTGAGTTGATTCACCATTGCATATAGTGTTGTTGCCCAAAATATCTATTGCACCAGCTGTTTCAATCACGACCAAAGTATAAAATACAGTCACTTGTTGCGCCGGGACACCATTATCACTGGCCGTGATGGTAATATCATAATTGCCCGGTGGAATATCTAGCGGAGCGGCAATATCGAGCGTTGACACCCCCGCCTGCGGCGGATTCAACGTGAATACAAAAGGAGCATCAACGTTTGCCAACTGCCAGTTGATATTGAGCACCTGTTCCGGCTCCGGCCCCAAGAACGTGACCGTAATTTCATTACCCGCACATAAGTAAACCAAGTTGCACGCTGTAAGAAGCGGAGATAATGGAATAAGGTTTCCTGTATCAATGGTGGTGCAAGCATCAAAAGCAAAGATCAAATTATCAAGCCAATTTATCCCATCATCATTTCCAACCGGCCCGTCATATATATTGCTATCAACAGAGAAACGCCCTGCTTGAAAATAGTTAAATCCATCTCCCTTGTTTGCACCAACTGTCGCAGGTGTTCCGCCGAACCCATTTACACCACTATTTGCTGAGCCTGTAGTCCACTGCATATCACCATAACAAATGGAAACATTACCACCATTTGGAATAATTGGGTCAGTACCGTCAGAAATAATAAGTTGAAATGAATTTACCTTATCAGCTTGGCTGCTAAAATATCCAACTGCATCCCAGTAAACGATCATATAGTGATCAGTCACCTTGTAATAAACCAAACCACTCTCTTCATTTCTTGTGTCTACGTCTGCCCAAAATGGAGCAACCATCACCAGAGCATCATCTGGGAAACCGCTCGCTGTGAACCCACTGTTACCTTCATTAAAAGTGACATTACCGTTGTTATTAATCCAACATGAATTGTACTGAGCACCGTACAAACAAAAGGTGAAAGGTAATTCTATTTCTGGGGTATGACTGTCATCGCTTCGGTACTCCGGCGCCTCTCCTGGACTTGATCCCAGAGACATCGGAGCAATAGAGTAGGTTTCATCAACGGGCTTGATACAGTCGCATTCGTCTTGACCGCCGCCCCCCATTCGAGAGGAACCTTGTTTTACTTTCGACATATCCAGCTTGCCAGGTTCGAATTGTATCTTTTCCGACGGCCTCGTTGTTTTCATAACAGGGATAACACCAGATTCTTTTGCGATCTGATAATCTCTTTCATTATCAACCTCAACAACTTGAGCGTTAATGGCTAAGCTAAAAACGGCTACAAATAAACTTAGAATGTACTTCATTCGAATAACTTATGATTTGGTTTCAATTAAACAACAGATGCAAAAATAGGCGAACTAGTTGTATTGGTTTCAAAAAAAACCATTTGACTATTTTCGCGACCTCAAAGCTAATCTATGAAAATAACTGAAGTCCTGCAAAATTCAGATATTCAATCCTGGCTTAATATGCCCTTTGATATCTATAAAAGCGATCCCAACTGGATTCCTCATTTACATCAGGACATAGAAAAGGTGTTTGATCGAAATATCAATAAACATTATAAAGACGGAGAGGCGATACGCTGGATTTTAAAAGATAATGGCAATCGCGTAATTGGTCGAATTGCGGCCTTCCACTTCCCTAAACTCTCCTCTGGACAAAAATTCAAGGTCGGTGGTCTTGGATTTTTTGAGTGCGTCGATGACCAAGTGGCAGCGAATTTACTTTTCCAAACAGCCGTAGAATGGCTTAAAAATGAAGGCTGCGAAGCCGTGGACGGACCTATCAATTTCGGCGAACGAGATGCATTTTGGGGTCTACTCACTCAAAATTTCTCGGACATGAGTAGTTATCGTATGAACTACAATCCCCCCTACTACAAAGCTCTTTTCGAAAACTTTGGTTTTCAAACTTACTTCGAACAATGGTGCTATAAGAGAGATATGCACGTACCCATTCAAGAAGTCTTTTTGAAAAAGCAAACCAATATTATAGGCGACCCTTTATTTAAAGTTTCCAATATCCGAGGCCTTTCACTGGAAAAAGTGGCTGAGAATTTTCTCACAGTCTATAACAATGCTTGGGCTGGAATCAGTGGATTCAAAAAAATGGAACTTCGGCAAGCCAATGCAATAATGAAGAGTATGAAGCCCATACTTGATCGTGATATTGTTCTATTCGCTTACTACGACAACCAGCCCATTGGATTTTACGTGAATATTCCAGAGCTCAACGAAATCTTCCAACACATTAATGGAAATCTAAATCTCTTGGGAAAGCTTAAGTTCTTATTCTATCGCTATTTCGGAAAAAGGACCACTATGGTTGGGCTCGTTTTTGGCGTAGATAAAGCATATCATGGGCGAGGCGTGGAATCAGCAATGATTAAATACTGTGAAAAGCACATTGTTACGATGAATCGCTACAAGGAAACGATCATTACTTGGATTGGAGATTTCAATCCAAAAATGCTCAAGGTGATCGAAAATCTGGAGGCTGAAAAATACCGCACACTCATCACCTACAGAAAAATGCTCACCGAAAAGTATCCTTTTGAAAGATGCCCAATAATTTCTTAGCTCTGAAAGGCTTGATTTTATTGATATTTTAAAAAAAAGTAAAATAGTAGGTGCAAAAAGAATAATCCACCCTATATTTGCGCCCGCAAAAAAGCAAAAGTAGATCTCGTAGCTCAGCTGGTAGAGCAATACACTTTTAATGTATGGGTCCTGGGTTCGAGTCCCAGCGGGATCACGAAAGAGTAGAAGAAGTAGGGCAGGTATCTGCCCTACGTTCTTCATAGCCTACAAAATTTGCCCTGGTGGTGAAATTGGTAGACACGTACGTTTGAGGGGCGTATTTCGCAAGATGTGCTGGTTCGAGTCCAGTCCAGGGCACTCGCCTCCGATCACAGGTAGTGATCATTAAAGGTCAGCTTGCTGGCCTTTTTTTTATGTACCTCTCGCAACTATCCTCCTCCCCTTTTGTTATATCATTGTGGAATTGAAAGTGAAGCAAGAAATAAAATTAGATATCGCACCACTAGAATCTTGGTGGCCTGCGACACAACAACCTTTTCTCATAAGCGGTCCATGCAGCGCAGAAACCGAAGAACAGGTCATTCAGACGGCATTAAGGCTCAAAAAAACAAACCTAGTACACTTGCTCCGCGCGGGTATTTGGAAGCCTAGAACACGCCCCAATTCGTTTGAAGGCGTCGGCGAAATTGGACTTACCTGGTTGAAAAAAGCAAAAGACCAAACAGGCATACTCACAACAATAGAAGTCGCCACAGCCCAACACGTGGAGCTCGCCCTAAAACATGAAGTAGATGTGCTTTGGATTGGCGCACGCACCACAGTGAATCCTTTTAGTGTCCAAGAAATTGCGGATGCGCTCAAAGGAGTGGATATTCCAGTAATGGTCAAAAACCCCATCAATCCCGATGTGCAACTTTGGATAGGCGCCATTGAGAGAATCAATAATGTTGGTATAAAAAAAATTGCCGCAATTCACCGTGGCTTTTCATTTCTCGGTGAATCCGTTTACCGAAACAAACCAATGTGGGAAATCCCTATTGCTCTTAAAACACTGCATCCAGAAATCCCAATAATCTGCGACCCAAGCCATATATCCGGCCGCAGAGACTTGCTCTTATCGGTTGCTCAAAAAGCAATGGACCTAGGTATGGCTGGCCTCATGCTAGAAAGCCATATCACCCCAGATGAAGCATGGAGCGACGCAAAACAACAAGTTACACCTGAAAGACTCGCTGAGATTATTCACGAACTTGCCATTAGAAATAATACTCCACCAAAAGATATTGTCGATGACGACCTACTTTCATTGAGAAAAAAAATTGATGGCATCGATGAAAAAATTATTGAACTACTGGCGCAAAGAATGAAAATTGCAGAAGCCATCGGTGAATACAAGAAGGAAAAAAACATTACCATCCTACAAGTGGACCGCTGGAAAGAGATTATGAAAACCCGCAGCGAATGGGCAAAAGAACTCAACCTCTCTGAAGAGTTCACAATGAAATATCTTGAACAGCTTCACAAAGAGTCGATTCGAACCCAAACGCGGGTCATGAATAGTAAGACTACTTGATATTGACCTTGAACATTCTCTTCTCACCCAAATAACCTTCCAAGACATCGTTGATAGCTACTGGTCCTACCCCGCTTGGCGTTCCAGTGAAAATTAAATCACCAATTTTCAATGTCATGTACTGTGAGACGTGAGCTATGATTTTATCAAAATTAAAAATCATATCTGTGCTACTACCGCTTTGAACAACTTCTCCATTCTTTTTTAGTGAAAACCGAATATTCGTTCGGTCCATTTCATCCAACGAAATAAAGTCTTTGCCGACCACTGCGCTGCCGTCGAAAGCCTTTGCTTTTTCCCAAGGCAATCCCTTCTTTTTCTGTTCTTCCTGCACATCTCGGGCTGTAAAGTCGATACCCAGGCCAATGCTCAAATAATAGCGATTCGCGAATTGCTCTTCTATATTCTTTCCCAAACGGTCAATCTTAATGATCAACTCCACCTCATAATGAAGATCATTTGTAAATGGCGGAATAAACAAAGGATTGCTTCTCGGTAAAATTGCGGAGTCGGGCTTGCAGAAAAAAACTGGTTCCGTGGGAACCGCATTTCCCAATTCCTTTGCATGTTCCGCATAATTCCTTCCAATACAAATAATTTTCATAACTATTGAATAATAAATTCTAGACGCACTTTTCTATCACTGGATGAAACGTCGTTCGACTTACTCGAGCCCGTATATCTAATCACGAATCGTTCAGTATCCAGTCCACTTCTTACGAAAAAATTCTTCACTTGAACGGCTCTTTCCTGAGACAAAATTAAGTTACGTGTTTCGTCTCCAGATTTATCCGCCATTCCGGTAATAAGAATTTTTGCTTGGGGCATTCTCACCGTCATATCGACTACCTCAGACAACACAAGTTGAGATTCAACACTCAATCTCGTACTTGATTTTTCAAAATATATATCGATGTATGGAGGTAAATTATCAATGGCACCAGATGATTTGACAGTTATGTTTCCTCCGAGAGCTTCGGTAGTCGCAACTGATTCATTACCGCCAGAGCGAACTAACTCTATAACCATTTCCTTGAGATCGTTTATTTGCGACTGAAGCATTTGATCACGTTCTTTGTTCTGCTGATCCATCCACTCCAATTGGTCAATCCTCATTGCATTCATCTGCTGCTCTAATTGACTGAGTTTAGAATTATTCTCCAACATCATCTCGCGTAACTCTTCAAAATCGCTGTTAGAATTGGTTCCAGCTTCTATTTTAGACTCATCTTTTTGACCAAGCAGTTGAATCGTGGCGTCCGATAATTCGATATCTGTAGGATTTAGAAAAGCATTAGGATCAAATTCAAATTTTGATGTGTCGATTTCTACTTTTTCTACTTTCTCGAGAGTAAGCAAGTTTTGTGATGAAAAAACACCTAACTCTGTTTGGATAATTAAAAGAAGATAATCGATCTCCTTCTTGAAAAAAATGTATCTCCTCTTGATGATTTCTTGTTCTGTCCAGCGCGAATCAAACTCACTGGACGTTCCGAAATCCAGAGCACTCACCTTTTCAATCTGCGAGAGCACCTCATTTGAAAAACCTTTAAAAGGAGTAAGAGATTTGTATTGATAATATTTAAACGATGAAATGACAAGTGTGTTTAGGTCTTTTAGTACAAGCTTATCGGACTTACTCCAAGTCACTTTATTTCCAATGACCTCAAGATTGCGATCGATATAGAGAGCTAAAGAGGCGCAGGTGAGCTCAACCACAGAGTTGATTTGTCCTTCTTTTGCTTTTTCATAATAATGAAAATTCACTTCTGCAGGAGGGTTCTCCTGTGCGTGCAGTGCCCGAATCCCTGAGAAGAGAGAAAGCATTAAGCAATAAGTGAAAAACTTCATCATCACCATCAAAAGTATCGGATATCATGACTTTATGCAGGGTTGATGTCAGCCAAAAAAAAGAAATTTATTCACGCCTTGTACACAAAACTATCGCTGCGAATTGCGCTTTTCGAGCATGGGAACGAAGGAGAATTTGCCATGTACTTCTGACTCAAACTCTCCTGAAGGAGATTCTCTTACCACCATCATTTCTTGTTCCCTTCCTTCACCAAAAGGCATAACAAGGCGTCCATCTGATTTCATTTGCATCAAAAGTTCATCAGGAATCACTGGCACTGCGCAAGTGATGAGAATTCTGTCAAATGGTGCAAAAGAAGGCATGCCTTTATAGCCATCGCCATAAACGAGATTCACGCGGTAGTTCATTTTATGCAAAATGAGCTTGGCGTTGTCGTGCAAGAGTTTTTGTCTCTCAATTGAAAATACCTTGGCACCCAGCTCGCACAATACAGCCGTTTGATAACCGGAGCCTGTTCCTATCTCAAGGACTTTCATTCCTTTTTCAACCTGCAATAACTGGGACTGAAAAGCCACGGTAAAAGGAGCGGAAATTGTCTGACCAGCGCCTATTTGAAAGGCCTTATTTTCGTATGCATATTCCAAAAAAGCACTAGATAGAAAAAAATGTCTGGGAACGCGATTCATCGCCTCCAGCACATTTTTATCATTAATACCTTTGACGGCTAACTCCTCCAGGAGCTTCTTCCTCAATCCTTTGTGTCTGTAATTATCCTCCATAAGATGGATTCAAAACTAGACCATTGCGTCATTATCTTTATAATGTTGAAAAGTAAAAATCAACCATTCATTGTAAACAATCCTTCTTACAACATTTGCAGGGATAAAGACATGAGATAATGAAGTTAAAAATCGGAGTATTAGGAGCTGGACACCTGGGAAAGATTCACATGAAGTGTATTCGCGAACTCAGTGATCAATACGAACTTGTTGGCTTTTTTGATCCCGACATTCAAAAAGCCAAAGAAGCAGCAGCGCAATTTGAACTGATGCCATTTCATAGCGTTGAGTCACTTTTGGACTCGGTCGATGTGGTGGATATTGTCACTCCCACGATTTATCACTTTGACTGCGCAGCGGCAGCCATCAGGAAATTCAAGCATATCTTTATAGAAAAACCCGTTACTCATACCCTCGACGAGGCTAAAGCTCTTATTAAACTAGCCAATGAAGCTGGTATAAAAGCCCAGGTAGGACATGTGGAGCGCTTCAATCCTGCTTTCACAGCTGTGCGTGAACATCTAACTCAACCTAAATTTATCGAGACTCATCGCCTCGCACAATTCAACCCGAGAGGCACGGATGTTTCTGTAGTGCTGGACCTAATGATTCACGATATAGACATCGTGCTTGCAGTTACCAAAGCAAACGTGAGGAAAGTATCGGCAAGCGGAGTTGCGGTTTTAAGCGACACACCCGATATAGCCAATGCTCGACTTGAACTCGACAATGGTTGTGTAGCCAACCTCACAGCAAGCCGTATATCTCTAAAATCAATGAGAAAGTCCAGATTCTTTCAACGCGATGCATACATTTCGGTCGATTTTCTCGCAAAAGAATCTGAAATCGTTAGAATGAAAGAGGTAACTGGAGAACCAGATCCTTTTGCCGTTACGATTGATTTAGGGGAAAAAGGAAAAAAAGAAATCCTTTTCGACAAACCTACCATTGAAACCAACAATGCCATAAAGGATGAATTGGCCTCTTTTGCCAATGCTATCAATGGAATAGCTCCATTAGAGGTAACATTAGAACAAGGTACAAGAGCTCTCGAAGTTGCCCTTATGATTTTGGATAAGATGAAGCAAGCGTCTCTTCTTCAAACAGATGAGTGAAAAGACAGCTGTGTAAAAACCCAATAGTCTCAAAGTTTTTTTCAAATCGGGACACAATAATCTTGAAAAACGGCGTTAACAAAGCGCGAAAATTCCATTGATTGGCTATTTTCGCGGCCTTTCCAACCAAGCTGCTCTATGAAGTTCAAGATATTCTACTTGTTCTGTCTTCTGATACTTGCTTCTTGCAACTTCATCAATCCTGATGAGCCAGAGCCAGCTTTCATTTATGTAGATGAATTCTCATTTAACACTAGTCCAGGTGAAGGCACGAGCAATCAGAAATTTACCGAAGTGTGGGCATATGCCAATGACCAGGTTATCGGAATATTTGACGTCCCAGCTCAAATTCCTGTTTTAGACCTCGGAAATACCCGTTTATCATTTTTTCCAGGAATAAAAAATAATGGATTGAGCTCCACAAGGATATCATACCCGTTTGCACAAGGCTATCGAATCACAAGAGACCTTCAACCGCTTAAAACAGATACTATTCGTCCAGAATTCAGATACTTTGAAGGACTTTATATCAATCAAAAGGATTGGGATATAAATACTCCTTCCCTTATTCCTCTAAGTTCTAATCAAGGTGAACTCCTCATTGAGGACAATGAAGCCAATGTCTTTGAGGGAGAGCGATGCGGATATTTCCGACTTCCCGCCGGGCAGTCTATACTCACTTTCAAAGACGATGAAAATCTTGACCTAGAAAGTGGTGTTGTCTCTTTTCTGGAGATCAACTACAGCTGCAACAACAAATTCGCCGTTGGACTCATTTCACGAGAAGGAACGGTGGATAGAAGAAATCTTGCCGTTGTGATAAATCCAACAACCTCAGGAAGTACCAATCCAGTATGGAATAAGATATACATCGACCTGGGAGTAATTGTAAAGGATAATGCAACAGCGTCACACTTTGAAGTTTACTTCGAAGCCATTCCGGATACACCAGGTAGTCAAATAGACTTGTACCTCGACAATATTAAACTCATTCATTTCTAATCTATCGCTATCGCCTCTCTGTATGAGTAAAAAGCTCCAAGTACTCAAATATGTCTTCGCAGACTTAATGGCATCTGCTATAGCTTGGACGCTACTATTCATCTATAGAAAAAAAGTTCTGGAATCAGAGTTCTTTGGCTATTCCATAGAAGTAAGATTTGACGACAACTATTGGCTAGGTCTCGTTATGGTTCCGCTCTTCTGGATTGTAATACACACCATGGCGGGCCATTATCACAATATTTTTAGAAGATACCGAATCAAAGAATTCACACAAGTCTTTGTCATTTCTATCTTCGGGGTGCTCGTCATTTTCTTTTCCCTCCTTCTTGACGACGAACTAGGACATTACAGCAGGTACTATAAAAGTTTACTATTTCTTTTCTCCGCGCATTTCGGTCTTACGCTTCTCTTCCGTTTGATATTAACCTCCCGTACGGTTTCCCTTATTCAGTCGAGAAAAATTGGATTTAACACCATCATGGTTGGCGGCAATGAACAAGCGCTTAGTTTGTACAACGAAATCATGACCATGAAAAAGTCACCCGGATTTCGATTCATTGGATTTGTTAGAGTGAATGGGGTTGACAACCTCATGGCCCAACATGTGCCACTATTGGGTAAATATCATCAGCTACCAGAGCTCATTAAGCAATACGAAGTTGAAGAAGTTATAATCGCTGTTGAAAGCTCTGACCACGACGATCTCGAGACAATTATCAGTCTGTTAGAAGATCTCGATGTCAATGTAAACGTGATTCCAGACATGTATGATATCGTGAGTGGCTCCGTGCAAACAAGCAGTATTTATGGCATTCCTCTGATACGAGTGAATTCTGAAATCATGCCCGCTTGGCAATTCAGCATCAAACGTCTTATAGACATCTTTGCTTCCATCATCAGTTTGGTTCTATTAAGCCCACTTTTTTTGATTCTAGCAATACTTATAAAAACAGGCTCAAAAGGACCTATTTTCTTTTCACAACAAAGAATTGGAAAACACGGCAAACCATTTATGATCTATAAATTCAGAACCATGGTGGTGGATGCTGAAAAAAATGGTCCGCAATTAAGTTCCAGTAAAGATACCCGTGTGACCTCGACAGGACGTTTTTTGCGCAAGACAAGACTTGATGAGATTCCTCAATTCTGGAACGTACTTATCGGTGATATGTCTCTTGTGGGTCCACGCCCAGAAAGAGCTTATTTCATAGAAAAAATAATGGAGAGAGCCCCGCATTATCGTCACCTGCACCGCGTGAGACCTGGCATAACAAGTTGGGGACAGGTTAAATATGGCTACGCTGAAAATGTGGACCAGATGATTCAAAGACTCAAATTTGACATTCTCTATATCGAGAATATGTCTCTGGCAATGGACTTTAAAATCCTAGCATATACTATTTTAATTGTGCTAAAAGGATCAGGAAAATAGAAACCATAACGAACCTTTCGTAAGTTGCAGGGGTCTTTATAATAAAGCAACCTTAGCAACCATGAAAAGAAACTCTCTATTCCTTCTCCTATTCGTTTGTTCAAGTATCTACTTCGTAGCTACCTCTTCGTCGAATGGCCGCGCCACAGTAGCAAACGCAGGTAATACAGGTGCTCCTGGCGAAAGCCAAGTTTGTGGCAATTGCCATAATGGTGGAGCCTTTGGTACGGTTAGCCTATCTATTCAGTTGTTTCAAATAGGTACCACCACTCCTGTCACAGCTTACGTTCCCGGAACTACTTATGATGTGCGGGTCACTGTTCAAAATAGTAGCGGCAATCCCGTAGGCTATGGTTTTCAATTGACATGTCTCACCACCCCTGGAAACTCTCCATTAGCAGGCTACACCAACCTTGCAAGCAATGTTAAACAGAAGACTGTTACCGTTGGATCTGTTGCGGGAAGAACATACGTCGAACATAATGGAGTGCTTCCCAATAATCAATTTAACTTCCGGTGGACTGCTCCAGCCGCAGGAACAGGAAGTGTGAGAATGTTTGCTGCGGGTAATGCTGTGAATGGAAACAGCGGAACCAGTCTTGATAATAGTGGTTCTACCAATATCACAATACCAGAAGCTCAGCAACTCGTTGTGACAAGCTCCTCAACGAACCCAACTTGCTCAGGAAGTTCAAATGGCTCTATTTCACTTAATATAAATTCGGGCAACGCACCGTACACCTTCTTATGGAATGACGGAAGTATCCAAGAAGATCGCAGCAACCTTAGCTCAGGAAGTTACTCCGTTACAATCACAGATAACCTGGGCCAAGTGCAAAATCTTTCCTTTAATATTCAAGAACCTGACGTAATACAAGCCGAATTCAACGTAAACGATGCGTCATTCTTTGGGGGTACCGGTTCATTAAACATAACAGAGATTACAGGAGGCAATCCGCCGTATACCACCACTCTATCTCCACAGGGAAATTTATCACAGCTTCCCGCGGGAGACTACACACTTACAATAGGCGACGCGTCAAATTGCTCTAGCCAATACAGTTTCAGCATCACAAGTCCAGCAGATATAGAGGTAAACGGAAATGTTGAGGATATCTCATGTGCAGCCGCAAATGATGGACAAATAAATCCGGTTATAACAGGCGGTGTGCCTCCGTACAGCTGGGAATGGGCCGATGGAGATTTTGATCTCAATCGAAGCTCTCTCTCATCAGGAAACTATACACTAACCGTTACTGATAATGTCGGATACTCTAAGGAATTTTCATTTGAGATTTTGGAACCGCTGCCCGTGGAGGTTGAAACCTCCGTTGTTCCCATAAGCTGCAACGGCGGGCTCGCTCAAATTACAATTAGCGCTTCAGGTGGAAGTGGATTTTATACTGGAATAGGCTTTTTTGAGGCGCCAGCCGGTGAATTCGAATCACTCATTTCAGATTCCAACTCCTGCACTGAATTAGTTCAAATACAAATTCAAGAACCCGACCCGATCTTGGTCAACTACATAACACAACCCATATCATGTACTGGTCAAACTGGCCTAATAACATTCACTGTTTCTGGCGGCACGGGGCCATTTAGCCAAACATATACGGAAGAAGTCATCTCTAGCCCAGGCGTTTACAACTATGAGTTTATTGACGCTAATAATTGTAGCGCAAGTATAGAAGTTGACGTCCCAGCCATTGACGGCTTCGAGATCATTGCAGACTTACAAAACATTGATTGTTTTGATGGTTGTAATGGAGAAATTACATTAGGTGTAGAGGGTGCGCAAGGAGTAGCAACATTCGCTTGGGCTGATGGTGTTTCTGGACAAGAAAGAACCAATCTTTGTCCAGGTAATTATGTAGTTGTTATCACTGATGAAAACAACTGTACAATTTCATCATCATACACTATCACTCAACCAGAGCAGCTCGTCATTGGCAATTTTCAACTCATTCAAACCACAGCAAATGGAGTCGAGATTAGCATACCTGTATCAGGTGGAACCGAACCCTACAGCTATGCTTGGACCACTGGAGACAACACCTCCACTGCAACAATTCCTTACGACGAAAATCATGATGTTACGGTAACTGACGCCAATGGTTGTGAAGTTTCGAATGAAGTGAGCTTCTTCTTTTTGAATTTAAATGAATACTCCACTTCAAGTCCCAAAATTTATCCAAACCCTGCTAGTGAATTAGTAGTAGTTGAGAATGTAGCGCCCAATAGCATTGTACAAATCATGGATTTGACCGGACGTTTGGTTTTGCATGAGATTACCACCTCTTCCAAGAATCAACTCGATATTCAATCCATTGAGCAAGGCAACTACCTTGTACGAGTAATTTCCGAAGGAAAAGAATATACTTACCGAATGAACGTTCGGTAATTAAATTAATTTCTGTAAGATGGATTCTACTTTGCGGAGATCATCGCTAAAATAGCGGTCGTTTTCTGTTTTAGCAATGTGCATGCGCAGTTGGCTATGCAATGCTTCGACAGTCGGCGAACTTTTCAAGGGCCTTCTGAACTCCAACGCCTGAGCGGCATTAAGCAATTCGATGGATAAAACTCGGCGAAGATTATTCAGAACACGAAATGCTTTTGTTGCTGCGTTAGCGCCCATGGACACATGATCTTCCTGGCCGTTGCTACTATCAATGGTATCAATGCTTGCAGGTGAGCAAAGTTGCTTATTTTGAGAAACGATACTTGCTGCTGTGTATTGAGGAATCATATAACCACTATTCAACCCAGGATTTGAGACTAAAAACGCTGGAAGACCTCGCAATCCATTTATAAGTTTGTATGTACGACGCTCACTGATGCTTGCAATTTCAGCCATTGCAATGGCAATTAAATCTAATGCAATTGCCAACGGTTGACCATGAAAATGACCGCCACTAATAATTCTATTTTCTTCAGGGAAAATAATTGGATTGTCGGTGACAGAATTCATTTCTGTTTCTACCGTTTTTCTTACATGCTCCCATTGGTCCCAAGACGCGCCGTGTACTTGAGGAATGCATCTGAAGCTATAAGGGTCTTGAACGTGTTCCTTTTTCCTTAATATCAATTCGCTGCCCTCTAGATGAAGGCGCATTCTGCCCGCTACTTCTCGCTGACCTTTATGACTCCGAACACTGTGGAGAATATCTTCAAAAGGCTCAGGCCTTCCATCAAATGCATCCAGCGACATTGATGCTATCTTTTCAGCACCTCTAAACAATTCATCAGAGTGAATTAATATGTAACAGGCAAACGCATTCATAAACTGAGTACCATTTATCAACGCCAGACCTTCCTTACTTTTTAATTTAATTGGACTCCAACCGAGCTTTTTTAATAAGTCAGAAGTAGCATAGCGCTCGCTTTTGTAAGTTACCTCACCCATCCCAAAAAGAGGAAGACAAAGGTGACTGAGCGGCGCCAAATCACCACTGGCGCCCAACGAGCCTTGCGTATAAACCACAGGGATAATATCGTGATTAAAAAATTCAACCAAGCGCTCTACTGTTTCAAGTTGGACACCGCTATGTCCGTAGCTCAAACCTTGGATTTTTAATAGAATCATCATTTTCACCACATCAGCATCCACCTCTTCACCCATGCCACATGCATGAGACATGAGGAGGTTTTCCTGCAATTTCTCGAGATCCTCCGGGTTTATAACAGTATTGTAAAGTGAGCCAAAACCCGTATTGATTCCATAAACCGGAGACTCTGATTGAGCCTGATAATCATCTAAAAACTGGCGACAACGCAAAATCTTTGACTTAGCATTTTCTGAAAGAATAAGTTTACGATGATGATATATGATATCCTTTACATCATAAATGGTTAAATGATGATCTGGGCTTATTTCAAAAGTATCCATGTTTGTTGTGGTCGTTTGGTGCTGCAAATATGACACAAAGCGGGAAAAAAACCGCTCGTCCTTGCTATTCTACCATTTATATGATGTTATTAATTCATTTCACAGCTTTCGCTATTTTCGCCTACCAAAACTCAATTTTTTATTCAATGAAAAAAATCCCATTTCTACTCGCTGCTCTCGCATTGCTTTCATCAGCAACGGTAAGTGCGCAGAATATCAAATTCGAAGAATTTGATTTGAAGAATGGCTTGCATGTAATTCTGCATGAAGATCATTCCACGCCCATCGTTGCTGTTACAATAATGTACCATGTTGGTTCCAAAAATGAAACCACTGGTAGAACAGGCATGGCTCACTTCTTCGAGCACCTCTTATTTGAAGGTTCTCAGAATATAGGTCGTGGCCAATATTCAAAATTTGTAGAGAATGCGGGAGGAGCGCTCAACGCCAACACTTCTCAAGACCGCACTTTCTACTATGAACTATTACCAAGCAACCAACTCGAACTAGGCCTTTGGCTTGAAAGCGAGCGCCTTCTCCACGCTAAAGTGGAAACTATTGGAATAGAAACACAGCGCGAGGTTGTAAAAGAAGAAAAGCGTCAGCGCATCGACAACCAACCTTATGGTAATCTATTCGGTGCTACACTCGACGCTGCATTCGATGTTCACCCATACAGTTGGGCACCTATTGGTAGCATGGAAGACCTCAACGCAGCTCAAGAACAAGACTTTATTGATTTCTATAAGACATTTTATGTTCCGAATAACGCGGTGCTTTCTATCGCCGGCGATATCAATATTGAGGAAACCAAAGCGCTAGTTAAAAAGTACTTTGAAAGCATTCCAAGAGGTACAAAAGAAATTCCTCGCCCTACTGTGAAAGAACCTATCAATAAAGGCGAAGTGCGCGACACCATTATGGGTAAGGATCAGCTTCCAATGATTGTAATGGCATATCATATCCCTGCTCAAGGAACAACGGAATTCTATGCAGTTGACATGCTCAATCAAATTCTAGCACAAGGCGAAAGCTCACGTCTCAACCGCGCTTTAGTTGAAGAAAAACAGCTCGCTCTTTTCTCCAGCGCATTCACATATAACACAGAAGATCCAGGTTTGACACTTGCATTTAGCTTGGCAAATATGGGTGTGGAACCAAAACAAGTCGAAGATGCAATGCTTGAAGAAATTGAAAAAGTAAAAAAAGAACTCATCAGTGAAAATGAATTTCAAAAGTTGAGAAATCAAATCGAATCAAATTTCGTTCAAGCAAATTCAACTGTTGCAGGTATTGCTGAAAGTCTCGCCAATTACCACATGTATTATGGCAATGCCAATCTTATTAATACTGAGATTCAGCGTTATCTCGCTGTAACCAGAGAGGATATTCAAAAAGCTGCACAGAAGTATTACATCCCAGAAAACAGAGTTGTGATGTACTTCCTCAACGACCCAAAAATGTCAGCTGAATAATCTTTTTTAAAATGAAATTTACCATGAAAAAATATATCATATTCATCTTCGCAATTGCGATTGCTCTGGGTGCATGTACACCAACAGCGCAGCTCGATCGATCTAAAGTTCCTGCTCCTGCCGCTGCACCAAAAATTCAAATTGGACAATACCAATTGATCACACTCGACAACGGCATGAAAATGATCGTTGTTGAAAATCACAAATTACCACGAGTTAGCTACAGTATCAATCTTGATATCGACCCAATACTCGAAGGCGATAAGGCTGGCTATGTACAAATGGCTGGTTCACTTATCTCCGCAGGAACAAAATCACGTACCAAGGCACAAATCGATGAGCAAGTTGATTTCCTTGGAGCAAATTTGTCAACCTTCTCCTCTGGAGTTTTTGGAAACTGCTTGAAAAAACACTCTGAATCTTTCTTGGCAATCATGTCGGACGTGCTTCTCAACCCAACATTTCCAGAAGATCAAATCGAAAAGACACGCAAGCAAACTCTTTCAGGACTGGCTAGTAATAAGACGGATCCCAATGCAATTAGTAGCAATCTTGTAAGTGCCCTTAATTATGGGAAAACTCACCCTTACGGAGAGATTCCGACCGAAGAAAGCGTAGAAAAAATCACACGCGAAGACTTGGTAGGTTACTATAATACTTTCTTCAAGCCAAACGTAGCTTATCTCGTTGTAGTTGGAGACATTACAGTAGAAGAAGCAAAAACGCAAGCAAACAAATACTTTGGCTCTTGGGCAAAGGGTAACGTACCAGGCAACAAGTACAAGACTCCAACTGCTCCAAAGGGTAATGTTGTTGGCTTTGTGGCAGTTCCTGGAGCGGTACAAAGCGTGATTGATGTAACCTATCCGATAGACCTCAAGCCTGGAACGCAAGAAGCAATCACAGCAAGCGTATTGAATAACATCCTCGGTGGAAGCGGTTTTCAAGCACGTTTGATGCAAAATCTTCGTGAGGACAAAGCTTACACTTATGGTGCATATTCATCTATTTCTCCTGATGATTTGGTGGGAACATTTAGCGCAGGAGCAAGTGTGCGAAATGAGGTAACCGATAGCGCGATTGTTCAATTCCTATACGAAATGGAGCAAATGGTAAAAGTGCCTGTACCAGACAGTACTTTGAGTGTAGTGAAAAATATCATGACAGGAAGTTTTGCGCGCTCATTGGAAAGCCCTCAGACGATTGCCAACTTCGCCTTTAATATCGAAAAGTACGGTCTACCAAAAGATTACTATGAAACTTACTTACAGAAGTTGAATGCAGTAACTCCTGCAGACATTCAGGCGCTTGCTCAAAAAATCATCAAGCCAAGCAATGCGAATATTACTGTGGTAGGTAACAAAGAGGTAGCTGATAAATTAAAAGTTTTTGCTGCATCTGGAAAGGTGGATATGTACAACCCGGATGGAAGTCCATTTGTAGAGTTGAAGCCTGCCCCGGCCGGCGTGACTGCTCAAACGGTAATTGACAATTACCTCAACGCCTTGGGAGGAAAAGACAAACTCAACAGTCTCAAATCATTTGAACAAAAAGCAAAAATGATGATGGGACCAATGGGGCTTGATATGAACCTCAAAGTAAAAGACCTTTCTAAAATGGCGATGACCATGAACATGAATGGTATGGAGCTAATGAAGCAAGTGTATGATGGAGAAAAAGGTACCATGTCTCAAATGGGACAATCCAAAGAAATGGGACCTGATGAAATCAAAGCTGTGAAAGACCAAATCAAATTATTCTCTGAGCTTTACTACGCAGAAGATAAAGTGCAAACTACTCTAAAGGGAATGGATGTTCTCAACGGTGAAGATGTTTATGTACTGGAAGTGAAAGACGCCGCTGGCGACGTAAGCACCGACTATTACAACGTAAAAACTGGTCTCAAAATGAAGTCTGTGAGTGCAACAAGTGTAGAAGGGGAAACGGTCATTGAGGAAGTGATTATCGTTGACTACAAAGACTTCGGTGGAATCAAATTCCCAGGCACCATGAAGACTGCCGCTCAAGGACAAAACATTGACATCATCCTTGATTCTGTAATCATTAACCCAAAACTTGATGATTCCATTTTCAAAGTGAACTAATCAACTTTGAGTCTTTATAACTTATAAAAAAGGCCTGAGCTTTTCGCGAAAGAAAAAGCTCAGGCCTTTTAATTTTGTGTGTATGAAATGGTTTACCACAATGATGCTTTTGCTCATATCTTCTTTGGCAATGACTCAAGATGATAGCACGAGTATCAAGAAATCGAGATTTAATGGATTAGGTGTTACAATGGGATACAGCCATGCCCTCATCAGGCTAGAAAGTCAATCTCAATTTATTCCTAATACAAGCAGAGTATTATCCTCAAGTCCTGGCAATAGAGGCGGCATTACAGCCGGATTCTATTATGAAGTCAAAAAAAAGAATCTCACCCTGAGACCTTCCATTGAATTGTCAATTATATATGGCCATGTACTCTTTGATGTGCAACGTGCAGATAAAGAAGAAGGTTATGTACTTCCATTTACCGTAGAGTTTCCTTTTCACTTCATCTATCAATTTCAAAAATTCAAAAACATTTCGCTTGTCGCAGGTCCACGTTTGGCGCTCCCTTTTGCGGCTTTCGAAAGTGTACAGCCTCCTCTTAAGGGTTTTGGGCTAGCCAGTGACATAGCGGTTTCAATACCATTGAAAGCAAAGAAAACTAAGGCTCGAATAGAAATTGGATATAGCTTCGGCTTGAATAACTTGCAAGACCGAGAAGAAGGCAATCCCTACAGCACAAGTATCACCTCGTTGAGAAGAGACTTAGTATTTGGAAAGTTCTACTTCAATTAGCACATGCAAGAACTCAATATATTTGTCCATATTCGTTAAAAATAAAAATATGTCAGCTACTGAACTCGTCATAAAATTGGAAAACGTCAGTATTCGTCAAAAGGATAATGAGGTATTGAAAGATGTAAACCTTGAAGTTTACAGTGGCGATTTCATTTATTTAATAGGAAAAACTGGAAGTGGCAAAAGTACTTTACTAAAATCACTTTATGGGGAGTTGCCTATTTCTTCAGGCAATGGGTATTGTTGCGGTTATGAATTGCAATCACTGAAAAAAAATCAGATTCCATTTTTGAGAAGAAAACTTGGAATCGTATTTCAGGATTTTGAGCTCCTCACTGATAGAAACGTAGAAGATAACCTGGAGTTTGTATTGCGTGCCACGGGCTGGACCGATAGAAAAGCCATGCAAAGTCGTATGCAGAGCGTGCTAGATCTCGTACAGCTCGAAGGTAAAAGCCATAAAATGCCACACGAACTCAGCGGCGGTGAACAACAGCGTGTTGCTATTGCTCGCGCACTTCTCAACACACCGCATCTCATTCTGGCCGATGAGCCTACTGGCAATCTTGACCCTCAAACCAGTCTTGAAATCCTAAATCTCCTCCTCGCAATTAGCCACGCCGGAACGGCAGTCTTGATGGCCTCGCACGACTATGGAACAATGCAAAAGTTCAGCAGTCGAATTCTCGTATGCGAGGATGGTGTAGTTACTGAAACAAATGCTCATTCATTTACCTAAAGAAAATGAATGGCCCGCTGTTTTCCATCATTATCCCGTGCTACAACGCAGCGTCCACAATTGGCCAAACTCTAGATTCTATTCTAAAACAAAAATTGCAAGACTACGAGGTCATTGTTGTTGACGGCGGCTCTTCTGATGAAACTATAAATATCGTTCAATCAAAAATCCCGAAAGCCATTACTTTCAGCGAACCCGATAATGGCGTTTATGATGCCGTAAACAAAGGGATTCTAAATGCATCTGGACTGTACATCTATATCATTGGGTCTGATGATGTACTTGCAAATGAAAATGTGCTCCAATCGGTTGCCGAACTTCAAAAAGTGGCACCAGACGTCATTTACGGAGACGTACAATACATCAATAAAAGCAATCGCCTAGTTCCGGATAGACATTTTTCTCAATGGAGTAATAACATCTATTGGAAAAACACACTGCATCAACAAGGATGTTTTTACAAAAAGGAAATTTTCAAGAAAGCATTATTCAACCCAACATACAAAGTGCTCGGTGATTATGACTTCCATTTGTTTCTGTTCATCAACTCGTTTTCCAGCGCTCGATTGAACGAAGTAGTGGCCGTCTGTGAGGCACAAGGGCTGTCAAAGCGATTTGAATTTGCTCTGTACCGTGAAGAGTTGGAAATTAAAAAAAAGCGTTTACCGCTTTCTTTATATATCCTCAATATTTTTTGGGTGCGCTTAAAGTATGTTGCTAAAAATTTCTTTTAGCACTAATTCTTCATTTTGCCAATTCAAAATTGTTCTCGCCTTTACACAAGCAGCTTTCGCTTCATTAAGTTGATTTGAACTCCTTATCTCATTCACTTTAGAAGCAATCTTCTCAGGAGTAGTATCGTCGATTAAAAAGCCAACTTTATATTCTGTGATAATACGATTGAGCTCCGGAAGATTCGAAGCCAAGACTGGGATACCCGCGTGGATATAATCAAAAAGTTTGTTTGGAAGAGAGTATTTGTAATTCAGATGAAGCGGCTTATCGAGTGTAAGCCCCAAATCCGCATTCATCGTATATTGCATTAACTCGGTAAAAGGCATTTTGTCCAAAATGATAAGTTTATCTTTATACCTTGGTTGTCGGGCCATTTCTTTCAAAAGCGGCATTTCTCTTCCGGATCCAATTATGATTAAGAGCACATCTTCTAAAAACTCGAGGCTCTCCACTGCCTCTCGCCCACCTCTGTCAGGATCTATATAAGCACCTTGCAAGATCATTACGAACTTGTCAGAAGGCAACCGAATGTCTATTCGGTTTTTTACCTTCTCAAAATTTCTCAACTCTGGGATGTTTCGTACAATCCGAACCTTCACTCGGTATTTATCTTGATAGATATTTGCAATACTCTCATTAACCGTATAGACATTTTTCAGTTTAGGAAAAATCCATCCTTCAATTCTTTCCCAAACTGATTTCTGAAACCTTCGCCCTGTTAACCCTTCCGCCTCAGTAAAATACTCATGACTATCGTAAACGAGTTTCTTTCCTCTCAATTTGGAAATCAAAAAAGCTGGCATCAAAGTATCGAGATCATTCGCTAAGATGATGTCTGTTTTTTTACTAATGAGATAAAAAAACAATCGAAGATTGAGGTGCGCATAGAACAGAGCTCCTTTAGAAAACCAAAGACGAAAGCGTTTTATTTCATAAGGCCTCGCGAAGTCTCTGCTAGTCGATAGTTTTCTTCCAACAAGAGTGATATCATAACCTAGAGTTTGCAAGGTGTCGCAAACCTTACGGACCCGCTGGTCAAACTCAAGGTCATTGGAAACTAAAACTGTAATGTGCTGCTTCGTCATTTCAGCGCGCCATTGCGTATATCTGTTAGGACTTTTTTGGTGTACAAGGGAAAATCTGCATTCTGCATCCAACTGTAATAGCCAGGATCCCGTTGTAAAATTTCCACTACTTTCTCACCACGGTATTTTCCAAAATTGAAAACTATTTCATTAGCATCATTATACACTATATGTCCAGCTAAATCGGCCTTTTTACGGCGCTCGCTCAATGAGTGGATCTTCTCCATATCATTTACAACGGGAGCGTATCGTGTTCCGTTTTTATCTTCAATCTCCACACCTTGGTAGCGCTCTATCATTGCTTCAAAAACCTCTCTTGTGGCTTTTGCATCAGCGAGCGCCTCGTGTGCTCCTTCCAATTGCTTTCCGCAATAAAACTTATACGCCGCTTTCAATGAACGCGGCTCCATCAAATGAAAGATTACCTGGACATCCACCAAATTGCGCCCTTCCAGCGAAAAATCTATACCCGCCCTCAAAAACTCTTCTGCCAATAATGGAATATCAAACTTGTTAGAATTGAAACCTCCCAAATCACAATCATGAAGAAAGATGAATAAATCTTTTGCAACATGATGAAATTGTGGTTTCCCAGCGACATCAGCATCATAAATGCCGTGAACCATAGAAGCCTCAAGAGGAATTGGAACTCCAGGATTTACAAGCATTCTATTTTCTGCTCCTTCCTTCACGGGAAGGGTGTGTACCTGACCATCAGGCATCATTTTAACCACAGCAATCTCAACAATTCTATCTTTCGCTACATCCGTTCCTGTGGTCTCTAAATCAAAGAATGCCAAAGGCTTTTTCAGGTTCAACTTCATATCATTTCTAATTATCCTACAAACCTAACAACAAGTTTTTATATCCAATCAAAATAATCCAAGATATAAGGCGTTCACCTTTCAGCAGAGTAGCACACCGAACTTCGTTTCGGTGGAGGGTAGCAAAAAAAACCCTCGGAGGGGAGTCTCCGAGGGTTTTTGTATTTTATACAATATCTCTATCCTTCTACTTTAATCTTGATGTATTGAAACTCCTCATAGAGTGCCTTGTTTTTCACCGCATCCTTCTCGTATTGCTTTCCTTGTACAAGATTGCGAGGCTCTGTAAATTGGAAGTCTTTTCCTTCTACATATCCCAATTTAATAAGCTCCCCCGCTACCATGTCTTTTGTTGCATTACCTCTAAACTCAGCAAGCTCTTCGTTGCTTTTGAACTTAGAAGAAGGCACTCTTGAAGCGCTTGCTTCAATGCTAATGGTGATCTTTCTTTTATCGTAAAGAATCTTTTGTACGTCTTTAATGAATTGTTGGAACTTCACTTCTTTAGCTCCAAAATCCTTTGAGTCATAAACGAAGTAACGAGAGAACTCAGCATACCCTAAAGCCTCGATAAACTGTGTTTTAATAGGATTTTTTGGATCGTAACCCAGATCAACTTTCTTAGGCTCCTCTTTCTTAGGCTCGACTACTTTAGGTTCTTCCTTTTTTGGTTCTTCTTTCTTCGGCTGTTCCACTTTCGGAAGCTCTACCACTGGTTCTTGCACCTTGGGCTTATCAGGAGTCAAAGCCACGGGAATCAAATATACTTCTCGTTCCAATTCTTGAAATGCACTTTCGCAAGGCACATTGATATCGTCTTGTTTAATCTTCTCTTTTCCCTTAAGGTAATCAACGTGATAAGAAGTACATGGATTCAAAATAGCCAGATAACCACCATCTCGCTTGCGAGGTCTATACTCCATCACCTCACCTGTGCGATTATTGGTGACAACAATTTTCAAATCTTCTGGTAAATCTTTTCCGTCTTCACCGATGATATAACCCTTGAGAACCGCGAGATTACTTTGATTTCCTTCCTCAGGTAGCTCAACTAAGTAGATGTCTTTTTTTCCGAAACCTCCATCCCTTTCTGATGAATAGTATGCGCGTCGGCCATCGGCCATTGGTTGGAAGAACACGTCGTCATCGACGGAGTTAAGCGGATACCCCATGTTTTCAGGCCTAGACCATTCACCATCGGCGCCTAATTTTGTATAAAACAAATCGAAGCCACCCATGCTGGAATGACCTTGGGATGCGAAGTACATTCCTTTTCCATCTGGAGTCAAAAATGGAGAATCCTCATCGAGCGCGGTATTAATTGTTGGACCTGCGTTCAACGCTCGACTCCATGTTCCATCTGGTAATTTTACACATCTATAAATATCTCGACCTCCCAATCCTCCAGGACGATCTGAGACAAAATAAAGTGTATTCTCATCAGCCGTTACCGTACAGTGCGTTTCCCAAAACTCAGAGTTGATATCCGAACCTAGTTTTGCAGGGTCACTCCAAATTTCACCGATTAGTTTTGAGTACAAAATTCTTCCATCACCCAAGCTATCTCGGTATAAGAATAATGTTTGTCCATCAGGAGATACGCTAATTGTTGCATCGTGCTCGTCTGAGTTAAGGTTAAGCAATTCGGGAGCTCCCCATTCGTCTGTTTCTGTGCGATATGAAGCGTAAATATCATCTCTGAATTCTCCAGTCTCAGCATTTAGTATTCTGCTGTTTGATGAATCTGGACGTAATCTGCGGCTCGTGAAAAATAATGAGCTCTCATCTAATGCCAAAACAGGGCTGAAATCGTTGTCAGGACCGTTGATTACTGGACCTAGATTGCTAATCACAAAATTCTTTGGATTTGCGACCTGACGCTTTGCTTCTTCGCAATAAGCCAAACCTTGATCGGCCAAACTAACGAGACGGTGCTTCTTATTTAATGACTTTTTGAGCTTCGTAAAACTGGCAATAGACTCATCAAGCTTATAATTAATATGCTGTGCAATTCCCAAATAATACAAGGCATCTACCGGAGCCTTACGCTCAAGAGGATCAAAAGGATCGTAGTTCTTCGAAACTTTTTTATCAACCGCTACTTCCAAATATGAGAGTGCATCTGCCTTGGCATTGCTTGTCTGCAAAAGGCAATAGCCAATTTTATAATTAACATTACCATTATTTGGATCAAGTTCCAAAGCCTTCTTCCATTCAACTATAGCCTGATACCATAGCTTCTCTTCCATTAGTTTGTTGGCCTCTGTAAAAATCGCCGTAAAGTCACCTCTATCTCTTGGAGGATTCACTGCAAACAAATTGCAAACAAAGGATAACAAAAGAAAAAACAAAGTAAAGCGTTTCATCAAACTACATTTTGAACGTTAAGGAATATAAGGCGAATATAAGTATATCTAATCAAATTAAATCTCGCGGTTGATATCGAATGCTTCAAGGTAATCAGCTACTCGACGAACAAAGCTTCCACCCAAAGCGCCATCTACAACTCGGTGATCATAAGAATGACTCAAAAACATCATATGTCGAATACCTAGAGTATCTCCAAATGGTGTTTCAATCACAGCTGGCTTCTTACGAATCGCTCCCACGGCCATAATCGCTACTTGTGGTTGATTGATAATTGGAGTACCCATCACATTTCCAAATGTTCCAACATTCGTCAATGTATAAGTTCCTCCTTGAATCTCATCTGGAGAAAGTTTGTTTGCGCGGGCTCTATCGGCAAGGTCATTCACTTTACTCGCCAGGCCTACTAAGTTTAATTGATCTGCATTCTTAATTACAGGAACAATCAAATTACCACTCGGAAGTGCCGCAGCCATTCCGATATTGATATCACCTCTCTTGATGATATTGGTACCATCAACAGAAATATTAATATTCGGGAAATCTTTAATTGCTTTGACTATTGCTTCGATGAATAGCGGAGTAAACGTGATTTTGGTTTTGTGCTTTTGTTCGAAGGTCTTCTTCACGCGCTCTCTCCACATTACGATATTCGTTACGTCGGCTTCTACATAGCTCGTCACGTGCGGACTTGTCTGCTTACTCATCACCATGTGATCAGCAATCAACTTGCGCATTCTGTCCATCTCAATAATCTCGTCATTCGCACCTACAAACACCGCTGGTTTGTGAGCTGGTTTTGGAGCTGACGGGGCAGTGGAAGGAGTAGGAGTAGGAATATGAGTAGGCTTGTCCTGAGCTGTGTCGAAGGAAGTAGGAGTAGGAGTAGGAGTAGGAGTAGGAATATGAGTAGGAGTAGGAAGTGTGCCGTTTTGTTTTTTGGCAACAAAATCAAGAATATCTCCTTTGGTCACGCGACCACCTTGGCCACTTCCAGCTATAGTCTCTAATTCAGACATACTTACACCCTCTGCCTTGGCTATGTTGCGTACCAATGGTGAATAGAATTTACCACTTGGGCCATTTTTCAAAACTTCACCAGCGATGGGATTCGCCATTGCCGCGGCTTCCACATGAGCAGCAGCAGCAGCAGGAGCAACAGTAGGAGTAGGAGTAAGAGTAAGAGTAGGTGGTGCAGTTTGGACCGTTGTTGAGGCACCGACGCCGATCAGAGCAATAGGTTGACCCACTTGTACCACATCACCTTCTTTCACCAAACACTTCAACAATACACCATCCTCTGGAGAAGGCACTTCACTATCTACCTTGTCTGTTGCAATTTCGATGATAGGCTCATCCGCCTTCACAGCATCCCCCTCTTTCTTTACCCATTTAATGATGGTGGCTTCAGCCACACTCTCGCCCATCTTGGGCAATAGCAATTCTATTTGTGACATCCTTGTGATCCGTTTTGGTGGCGCAAAGGTACACTTTTACCTCATCCAATCTACCTCTGTGAAAAAGCTGTTAATTCGCTTGAAATCAACACTCTGAATCCCGTGTTAAGGCACTGTTATTCAAAACAGTCAGAAAGAAGTAAAAAAACACCACCCCGGCCTGAACCTCCAAAAAAGACTCGAACAGAAAATTTAATAAACATAAGCCTATAAAAGCCATATAAAATATACTCCCCGAACGAGAAGCTTTTATCAAAACAACAAGGCAAAAAATAGCAAAAACAATCAATCCAGCCCATCCCATTTCTACCCCCACTTGAAGGAACTGATTATGTGAATTCAAATTCTTTTCCAGGGCATAGCTCTCACCCTTCGTTGCATACTTTTCTCTCAAAAAAATTCCCGCATTACCTATACCAACACCTCCAGGTTGTTCTATCATCACTGCAACTGAAGAAGTCCATGTAACACGACGCAACTCTGTACTACTTCGCGCTTCTTGCTTCACCGCTTGATCTTGAGTAGTACTAGCTTCACCAGTTGTGATGTCCGAAACCGATTGATCGATACGCTGAGAAGTCAAAGGCAAGGCAGATGTTAATCCAATAATCAATACGATACTTGAAATGGACCAGTATAAACCCCTCCGCATATTCCACTTGCGTCTGAAAACTACCCATATCTCCCAAATCATCGCAATCACTGCTGATAAAATTCCTGCCTTGCTCGCGAGCATAACAATAAACAGAATGATGAAAAATGTGACCGTCAAATGAAAAGCAAATGAGCCAAAAAAATAAGCGCGTTTTACTCCCTGGCTAACCAACCAAAACAAAGCTAAGCTCTGATACAAGGCCATATATGTTGGGTGAAAATAAATACCCAAATTGCTATATGTAAGATACTCCCTTGAATCAAATATGTAGGCTCTGTAAGCTCCGTATATCAACGCAATCAGCGCAAACAAAAAACATCCACCCACAAAGGCTCGTATCATTTTCCGAACTTCTTCTTTTGTAAAAATCGGCGTCAGCAACATTAGAAGTGGAAAAACAATCATGCTGGCTTTGTACTCCAGCTCCTTGCTTGCTACTTCTACATCACTTGTAAACCAAAATCCAGCAGCCATAAGGGCATAAAGAGACACTGGAAAAATCAAAACTTGCAAATCAACCTTTCTATTGAAAAACCTATTTTTAATACTATAGAAAATAGAATACAAAAAATACAGGCCAATGATACCCGGCACATATCGCTTGTGTAAGGGCAATAAAAAGGCAATAAGCAAACAAAAATTGTAATGCCAGTTTGTAGGTGATATGAATTTTCTCCAGATCATTTAAAACTGTGAGCGCAATCTCTCAAGCTGTGGGAAATGATGCCTCAAATGAGAATTTAAAAAATCAAGCGTGCCATCCAGCGTGATCATTCCCGCTGCTGGTTGCTTAAATATCAATCGATCATAATACTCTTCCGGAACTGTAGAAATAAAAGCATTCAATTGTGTCCTGAGCTTGCCCCATTTAGCGCTCAAATCTTCCAATGTCGATCCTCCTTGTGGATCAGGAAGTACGGCGGGTGCCTTGTACCGTTCGCCCGAATCGAGTCGCTTTACCAACATGCTTTCCGCCAGACGTTCTTGATCTCCCACTTTATCCAACGCATCAAATCCACTCGAAGATTTTTTCATCATATATCCTAAAGTTCCCCCTTCACTCATCAAAATGTGTTCAATGACTTGAACCATACTCCACTCCCCCACTGGCGCACTATTCATTTGTTCAGTGCTCAACCCCTCGAAGTATTGAAGAGCTTGTTGCTTGGCCTCCTCGAGGTTGTGCAGTTTCGTTTCGATTGTTTTTGTCATACTACAAATTAAAGAGAATATTTTAAAACCATTTCTTTATGCGGAATGTCGTCCTCCAAATACTCCTCCCCTTCTACTTCAAATCCAAAAGATTCATAGAACTTTTGCAGATAGCTCTGCGCGCTGATTCGAATATCTAATCCAGGATAGCTCTCTTGCTGCTGCTCAATTGACCTCTTCATCACCTCTCTGCCCAAACCTTCGCGACGCATCACAAGGGAACTTGCCAATCTACCAATCGATGGATCTGTATAACTTACTCCAGGCGGCACCAAGCGGCTGCATGCTTGCACTCGACCCAGAGAATCACTCACCCATAGGTGTGAACATTTCAAATCTTTGCCATCCAACTCAGGATAAGGACAAGTTTGCTCAACCACAAATACATCAACACGAAGTTGCAGAATGCCGTAGAGCTCTGTGGCTGTAAGCTCTTCCCATTTTTTTAGGTGCCAAGTCAAGGTTTCCATCTTTCTTTTCTAAAAACAGTTGGCAATATCGGATGAAATGTGATGCTATCTTTGCAACCTATGAATTATTTGTCAGTCGAAAACGTTTCCAAATCATTTGGCGAGCAGTTATTATTTCAAGATCTCAATTTCGGAATAGAAAAAGGTCAAAAAATCGCCCTTGTTGCACGAAACGGTGCTGGCAAATCCACTTTGTTTAAAATCCTTGTCGGACAAGACACTCCCGACGGTGGTATCATCGCTTTCAATCGCGAAGTGCGTATCGGTTTTCTCGCTCAAGAACATGGCCTCGACGATGAATTGACTATCCTCGAAAATGTATTCAATGCCAAGAACCCTATGACCAAGGCAATCGCCGCCTATGAGAAAGCATTGCTCAACGAAGGCGACTTGCAGCAAGCACACGACTTAATGGATCAAACAGGTGCCTGGGATTATGAAGCGAAAGCACGTCAAGTACTCGGTGGTCTTGAAATCCATGACCTAGAGCGCGTTGTTAAAAATCTTTCCGGAGGACAAAAGCGCCGCATCGCATTGGCTAAAGTGCTCATCGAAGAGCCAGACCTCGTATTCCTCGACGAGCCCACCAACCACCTCGATCTCGATATGATCGAATGGCTCGAAGAATTTCTCAATCGCTCCAATATGACGATCTTTATGATTACCCACGATCGTTACTTCTTAGAAAATATCACAGATGAAATTTTAGAATTAGAAAATAAAAGCATCTATCGTTACAAAGGAAATTTCTCCTATTACCTGGAGAAAAAAGCAGAGCGTGAAGCTCTCGAAGAAAGCTCTCGCGAAAAGGCCATGAATCTTTTCAAAAGAGAATTGGAATGGGCTCGCAAAATGCCTAAAGCCCGCACCACAAAAAGCAAATCCCGCATGGATAGCTTTGAGGAGTTGAAAGAGCGCGTTAGAAAAAATACCGATCCGGATTCTCTAGAATTGGAAATAAATATCAGCCGCCTCGGAAGTAAAATCGTTGAATTACATAAAGTGAAAAAAGCATTTGGTGAAACACAAGTGCTCAACGGTTTTGACTATGTCTTTAAAACAGGTGAAAAGGTCGGCTTGGTGGGGCGCAACGGAACGGGAAAAAGTACTTTCCTCAACCTTCTCACCCAACAGCTCGAACCCGATGGTGGAAAAGTTGTCATTGGCGAAACCGTTGTTTACGGCTATTACAGTCAAACGGGAATAAAGTTAAAAGATGGTCAGCGTGTAATCGAAGCGGTGCGCGAGGTTGCTGATTTTATCCCATTGAAAAAAGGAAAGACAATCACAGCCGCGCAAATGCTCGAGCGTTTTCTCTTCCCAAAACACATGCATTTCAACTATATTGAAAAGCTGAGTGGTGGTGAAAAAAAACGCTTGCAGTTGCTCCTTCTTCTCATGAAGAATCCAAACTTCATGATTCTCGATGAGCCTACCAACGACCTCGACGTTTTTACCCTCAGCGCGCTCGAAGAATACCTCCAACACTTCCCAGGTTGTTTGGTCATCGTAAGTCACGATCGCTATTTTCTTGATAAACTCGTTGACCACGTCTTCGTACTCGACGGCCATGGAAATGTGAAAGATATCATCGGAAGCTACTCCAAATTCAGACAAACAATGGATGAAATGGAGAAAGCTGATAAACAAATCAAGCAAGAGCAGCAAGCTTTACCTCAACCAGTAGCAGAGTCTACAGCCAAAACGAAAGTCAAATTGACCTTCAAGGAAAAATTTGAATTTGATCAATTAGAAAAAGAAATCCCACTCCTCGAAGAAAAGAAAAAGCTCCTAGAAGCAAAACTCGAACAGAGCCTCGCCGATCACACTCAACTTTTAAAAGTCACAGAAGAGCTAGGCAAAGTCGTAGAAGAACTCGACACCAAATCCCTTCGATGGCTTGAGCTCAGCGAGTTTGCCTGATTTTACTGAACGTCAAAATTAATGACCACACGCTCAGAAGTTGGCTTCGCTTGACATGTCAATACAAATCCATTTTCAACCTCACCAGGCTCAAGCGCATAGTTAACAGTCATCTCTACACTTCCTTCATCGACGTGGGCTCTGCATGTGCAACACATTCCTCCTTTGCACGAGAACGGAATGTCCAGTCCGTGGCGCTGCGCTGCATCCAACACAGGCATACCATTCATAGGCATATCAAAGTCCACTTGCTGTCCATCATATACCACAGAAACTTTACATATCTGATCAGTATTTACATGCACTGCTTTTACCGTCTCCTCTTTTGGTTTGATTTGACCTGGTGAAGCGAACAATTCAAAATGAATTTTATCCTGATCAAGGCCCAATGATTTGAGGTATTCAGAAACCGAACGAATCATCGGTTCTGGACCACAAATGAAAGCTTCGTCAATAGCGGTCAAATCCACAAAGTGTTTTCCGAATCCCTCACAACGCTCGCCATCAATACGACCGTGGAAAAGCTGAATTTCATTCGGTTCACCACTCAACACATGAAAGACTCTGAAACGCCCGAGGAATCGGTCTTTCATATCTTCCAATTCATCTCTAAAAATAATAGTATTGAACCAGCGATTGCCGTAAAGCAATGTAACCTCGCTTTGTGGCTCAGTTGTTAAAACTGTCTTGGCTATGGAAAGCACCGGAGTAATTCCGCTGCCCGCTGCAACAAGAAAATATCTCTTCTTTTTTCCAGTATTCAACTCTGGAGTAAATGCACCCATGGGCGTCATCACTTGCATCAGATCTCCAACCTTCAAATGCTCATTCGCCCAAGTGCTAAAAACACCGCCGTCCACATTTTTTATAGCGACGCGAAGCTCTCCATCATTCACTCCGCTGCATATGGAATAAGAGCGTCGAATGTCCTCGCCATTGATCGTCTCTCTAAGCGTGAGGTATTGTCCCGCCTTGAATTGGTAGTTCTCTTGAAGTTCTACCGGTATATCAAAAGCCACCGAAACACAGTCAACGGTTTCGCGGCGAATGTCTTTTACTTTTAGTTCGTGAAACTTTGGTCGCATAAGTTTGTTTTCAAAGCAAATGTATATCAGGCAACCCTAATTCTGGGTTTCCATGACACAAATCACCTCAATTATAGTGATGTTGAACATTTGTTTTATTAATCTTGTTGTCGAAATAGCAAAATAGTTGACATGGAAAATACCTTATTACTGGAAAAATTCCAGCAATACGTAGATGCAGAGAACAAAGTAGAGGCGAAAGATTGGATGCCGGAAGGCTATCGTAAGACACTCATTCGTCAAATAGCACAACATGCACACAGCGAAATTGTGGGTATGCTTCCAGAAGGTAATTGGATTACACGCGCCCCATCGTTGCGCAGAAAAACAATATTGCTTGCAAAAGTTCAAGACGAGGCGGGCCACGGTCTTTATCTCTATAGCGCAGCAGAAACGCTCGGCGTGAATAGGGATCAGTTGATTGAGGAATTGCACTCAGGTAAGGCAAAATACTCAAGCATTTTCAACTATCCTACCCTTTCGTGGGCCGATATCGGAGCCATTGGCTGGTTGGTAGATGGCGCAGCTATTGTGAATCAGGTTTCTCTTCAGCGCACGTCTTACGGTCCATACAGCAGAGCGATGATTCGCATTTGCAAAGAAGAAAGTTTCCACCAACGTCAAGGCTATGAAATTATGATTTCACTAGCAAAGGGAACTGAGGCACAAAAGAAAATGGCTCAGGATGCACTCAACCGCTGGTGGTGGCCTTCACTTATGATGTTTGGACCTAGCGATAAAGAAAGTGCGCACTCATCACAAAATATGGCTTGGAAAATCAAGCGCCATAGCAATGATGAACTTCGTCAGAAGTTTGTAGATATGTCTATTCCGCAAATAGAATACCTCGGACTCACCGTGCCAGATCCAGATTTAAAATGGAATGAAGCCCGCGGCCATTATGATTTCGGCGAAATTGACTGGACAGAGTTCAATGAAGTCGTAAAAGGAAATGGCCCTTGCAATAAACAACGTGTAGAAGCTCGTCGCAAAGCTTATGAAAATGGCGAGTGGGTAAGAGAAGCTGCCGTAGCCTATGCTGCAAAGCAAAAGGCGAAAGAACAATTCCAAGCTCAACAAGCAGGATAAAAAATATTTTTTCCAGATAAAAATGCCCTAAGGCTTTTTTGTAAGAGGATACAAAATCTGAGACAAAAAAGTTTTAGGGTATTTCTTTATATCATCAAACCCCAGTTTGATATCACGCCCGTCTTTGGGCATGTAAACAGTTCCGAAGATATAATCCCAAATGCTCAACGTAATCCCGAAGTTCGCTCCATACGGATGGTTCGGAAGCTCCTCCGCATGATGCCAGATATGCATCGTTGGTGAATTCAAAATATACTTGAAGGGCCCCCAGGTGATTTTCAAATTGCTATGATTCAAATGTCCTATAGCAATCGTGAAAATATGTATAATGAAAAAATCATCGATTCCAAAACCCAACATGGCAAGTGGAATGTATTGGATGCTCTTGTAGACTATCGTCTCCATCCAGTGATAACGCAAATGCGCTGCGAAGCCCATCTCTTCTACGCTGTGATGCAACTTGTGAAATTCCCACAACCATGATACACGATGCAACAATCGGTGTGTGTTCCATTGCACAAAATCGACAATCACAAACATCAATAAGAATTGTCCCCACACCGGCCACGAAGCCACATTAAGCGCCACAGTATTGGTGATTCCAAACAACCCCAAAAAATCATTGAACGCTTGCGACACAACATTGCTCAGCGCAGTATATCCGATGACTGTGAAAATGAAAAAATTAAAGAACATGTAGAAGCCATCCAACCAAAAATCTTTTCGAATGGCCTTTTGATTCTTGCGCCATGGAAAAAGTAATTCCAACGCCCAAGTTGCCAACGACAAACCTACAAGCCACCAAAAATAGCTATGCCATGTTGGCTCTGTGATTTGCTTGCCGACGTAGCGCGCATAGCCCACAAAAGATTCTGTAAATAGCTCCCAATAATTCATGCTCCATGTTCTTTTAACAATGCAACCAATGTATCCTTATCTTTAACTCCACTAGCCTTCCATTTGATTTCACCATTTTTAAAAATCATCAAGGTAGGCACGCCTCTAATTCCGAGTTGAGCGCTCAAGGCTTGATTGCGATCCACATCAATTTTTAAAATCCGCGCTCCATCTCCTACAGCGCTCGCCACCTCATCCATTATTGGAAGTTGATATTGGCATGGACCGCACCACGTGGCGTAAAAGTCTATTAATACAGGCTTATCGCCGTTGATGATATTTCCAAACGTTTCTTGTGCCATTTGAGTTTTATTTTTTTACGGGATAACCAGCTTTACGCCACGCTCCCATTCCTCCTTCCAAATCATACACCTCTTTAAAACCAAGCGCCTTCATCGTACTAATTGCACTAGAAGAACGTCCACCTGCTGCACAATAGATATAAACAGGTTTCGTCTTGTCAAGTTTAGAAGCACGTTCTTTAAAATCGCTGGCATACCAATCAATATTCTGCGAGCCTTCTATATAGCCCGAAGCCACTTCTCCAGCCGTACGAACATCAAGGATGGTAACATTCCCTTTTTCAATAGCCGCTTTGAACTGAGCTGCACTTAGATTTTCTCCATTCGAGGGCTGCCCCTCAGCGCACGAGTTAAAAGCCAATAAGCCCAACATCGCAACGAAAAGTCCTAAAATATTCGTTCTCATTTTCTTTATTTTTTGAGGTTCATCCAACTTCCACCATTGTAAGCCTTGGTGAATCCGGCCGCATTCATAATACGTGTGGCATTGCCACTGCGCATGCCGCTGCGACAGCACAACACATACGTTTCATCCTTTTTTAATGTCTTGAGTTTTGATGAAATCTGATCCAGAGGAATATTTACCGAACCTTTCACATGACCGCTGGAAAATTCGCCTGGAGTGCGCACATCAATTATTTTGGCTCCGTTGGCAATCAACGCATGTACATCCACGCCGCTGCCACCCATTAGTTTTTTTATAAATCCAAACATATTTTTCTTTTTTAATTGCTCATAAAATAATTGACATCCAACCAGCTGCCGCCATTGAAGATGTTATCGAAGCCTTGATTCTGTAGAAAGTATGTCGCCTGTCCGCTTCTATTGCCACTTGCACAACATAGCACTACAGGTTTTCCATCGTTGCGAAAATCATCGAGGCGATTTGGAACATCACTTAGTGGAATATTGATGGAGCCATTCACATGACCTCCCATGAATTCAGCAGGTGTGCGCACATCGATGATCAAGGCACCCGGCTCTTTAAGTAGTTGAGAAATTTGCATGGTGTTATTTTTTTTACAAATATCCCACTAAGCAGAACCATTGCTTGTAACCTGAGTCACATTGCAAAGAAAATATTCGTTAATAAAGGAGTTCAATTCTATTGCGACCCAGTTTCACCATATTTCGTTTTTCCATTTGCTTTAAGATGCGACTGATAACTTCTCGTGATGAATTGAGCTCTGTCGCCAGTTCCTGATGAGTTACGGCCAGCAATTTCACTCCGGCGGCCTCACTGCGCTGCTTGAGTGAACGCTCCAAACGATCATCCAATTTCTGAAACGCAATACCATCGATTGTGGCCAATAACTCTTCAAATCGTTTCTGATATGTATGCATCACAAAACTCTTCCAGCTTTGATATTGGTTCGTCCATTGATCCATATAGCGCACTGGAACGGCAATGATGACGGTATCCTCCTCCGCAATTGCCCTTACATTACTACGTGCATCACCCATGCAACATGTGAGTGACATCGCGCAAGTTTCTCCTGATTTTACATAATAAAGTAACAGCTCATTGCCATCTTTATCCTCACGCATGATTTTGAGCATCCCACTTACGATCAGTGGCACAAACTTGATGTAATTCCCAATATCCATGAGCATTTCACCGGCCTTGATTTCCAGCACTGTAGCCTCCTGCTCTATCAATTTTCTTAAATTTTCCTCATAGAGGTCGGGAAAACCTTTCTTTATTTCTAATTGTATTTCCATAAACCAACAAAAATCAGTTTGTACAAGTGGCAATCTTACTACTTTAGCTTGCTAAACAGACTTACAAGTTTAAGAAAATGAATAAAGCAGACTGGCCCCTTTGGGAAATATTTATCAGAAGTAAGAGTGGACTCGCCCACAAACACGTGGGTAGCCTTCACGCTGCTGATGCAAAGATGGCAATCGAAAATGCACGCGACGTCTACACGCGCCGCATGGAAGGTGTGAGCATCTGGGTGGTGCCAAGCAGCGAAATCACCGCTTCCTCACCCGACGAAAAAGAAATCTTATTCGATCCTGCCAACGACAAAATTTATCGCCACCCCACCTTCTACGACATCCCACCAGAGATTGGTCACATGTAACGATTCTAACCGATGACAAACGAACAAATATTCGAATACGCTCTGCGCATTGGAGACAATGCTCTCATCTACGGCCAACGCCTCAGCGAATGGTGCGGACACGGTCCTGTGCTTGAAGAAGACATTGCCCTCACCAATACCGCTCTCGACTACCTCGGACAAGCGACCAATATGCTCAAGTTCGCCGCTGAAGTCGAAGGCAAAGGACGCGATGAAGATAAAATCGCTTTTCTCCGCGACGTGCCTGAGTACAAAAATCTCTTGCTGGTAGAATTACCAAATGGTGATTATGCCAACACCATTGCACGCCAGTTCATGTTTGCGACTTGGTATTATCTCTATCTCCGCGAATTAGGTAATTCGAAACACGAGTTTTTTAAAGCATTTGCAGAAAAATCCATCAAGGAAGTAAAATATCACTGGCAACACAGTAGCGATTGGGTAAAGCGTATGGGCGACGGTACACCCGAAAGCCACACGCGCATCCAACGTTCGTTCAATGAGCTTTGGGAATTTCATGGTGAAATGTTTTTGAATGATGACCTCGACAATGCCGCAATTTCCGCAGGCATTGGAGTGGATAATGCCGCGCTTAAAAGCGAGTGGAGCAATATCATGTATTCTATCATGAATGAAGCGACGCTTACTGTGCCCGAAGATGGTTGGTTTCACAAAGGTGGTCGCATCGGTCGTCACACCGAACATCTCGGATATATGCTTGCCGACATGCAATTTATGCAGCGCACCTACCCCAACTCAAAGTGGTAAAGAGCGCAACCTTTTGACCGAATCATTGTTTCAAAGTTATGTTTTCAGAAAAAGAAATTTGGGACATCCTTGCTGAGGTCGAAGATCCAGAGATTCCAGTGATCAATGTGGTGGAAATGGGCATCGTGCGCGGTGTTGAAGTGGTAGATGATATTGTAAAAGTTACAATAACTCCCACCTATAGCGGTTGCCCCGCGATGAAAACCATCGAAGAAGATATTCGAGAAATTTTAGTAGAAAAAAAAGTCCCTTCTTTTGAAGTCCACACTGTCTTATCTCCTGCGTGGACTACGGACTGGATGACCGACATCGCTAAAGAAAAATTACGCGAAACTGGCATTGCGCCACCCGTTGGCACATCATCCGACAAAGGTCTTTTGATGGGTAAAGTGCGCGACATCAAATGTCCACGCTGCGGCTCCAAAAACACATCCATGATCAGTCAATTCGGCTCCACCGCCTGCAAAGCCCTCTACAAGTGCAACGACTGCCTCGACCCGTTCGATTATTTCAAGTGCATATAAACTTAGATACTAGTGACTAGTGACTAGATACTAGAAAAGAACAAGGAGGGAAAGAACAGGGAACAGGGATTGATTCAGAATTCGGAATTCAGAATTTGACTTGTCGTTCCTTACAAATCCGAGTATTAGTAATTAAAATAGTCCTCTAATTTATTTATTTCTTTTTGTGGAATTATTTTTTTCATATCCTTGAATTGATAATTCACCGAGAGCTATTTCTTATTTTCATCTTTATGTTCCTGAAACGCGCGTCAGCGTAGCATATTTATAAAAGAAAGAAAAGGCTTTAGGTGGTAATTATCATCGCCAGACAACAATTTACATTAACCCAAAAACCTTTTCTTATGAGAAAAATTCAAAATTTTATCTTACCCCCCCCCTACAACTATCGGGCAAAAGTAAGAAAAAATGTTAAGTTATTATTTTCTGTACTGTGCGCTATAATGAGCATCACTGCGACAGTAACAGCCCAAAGCAAGCTTTGGTTGCATGGCAACAAAGTCATTAATCTCAGCGACTCCTATAATATTACTGTATCTGATCTACCCACGCCTTCTGGCCCCGCTGGTCTCGTATATGATGGAAGCATGCCCACTCTCACCGAGCACGTAGAATATGACTCCAATGGCAACATATTATTTTTTATGATTGACGGTAAGATATATAATAAGGATGGATATTTATTGGTGAAGAATCATCAAAGCCCAAATGGATTGTATAACAGCTACCCCGAAAAAATGATAAAATTCGCCATCGCCAAGGTTCCCAGTCACTGTGATAAATTTTATCTTATTGGTAATTACATTCCAATGGGCGACGTACTTCCACTTGATCAACCGAATCCTCATTTTTTTATTAGTGTTTTAGATTTAAGTCTGCCTAATCTTTTCTTTCCTAATGATCCAGACAAGTCAGGTGCTCTAGTAAATTGGAATATTCCTCAAACCTCCTATCCCATAGATCTTACTGAGGTGCCTAATTTAACGAACTTCAATGGCGGAGGAGTGGATATAGGTGGAGGAGTGGTAGTTATTACTTTGAATACTCTTGTCTCACAGGCTGCTGGTAATTATCCAATCATTCAATTTTCAATTATTCAAAATGCAAATGGCGAATATTTATTGAATACAGCTCAATTTTTAAGATCATTCGATTGGAAACTGGATTCTACGGGGTTGAAATTAATTCAGCAAAATATGTGTAATGTAGGTTCAAATGTCTTTATCTACTTTTACGAAAATAGAACGCTAGCGCATACGTCAAATGGCTCTATAATCATTGCTAACGGTTATCGTGCTACGAGCCAGCCTTCCGTGCAAATTCTAGGCGCCTCAAATTATCAAAGCATATCCTGTAACACTCTTTCTGCCGGCGGTACATTAACCTCTGAATTGTCTTCGGATGGATCTATGTTTTATACCTATAGCCCCAACGGACTAAAATATCACATAGCTACAACACAGGGCGCGCAAGAAATGAGTCTCCCAAGTATCCCCTCCATTGCAAATCAGAATCTGTGGAATAAAGGATGTGTTTTTCGAAGAAATATATACCAAGGGGTTGAGTCCATTTATGTCTTCCATGAAGGTGGTATAGATGTAATTAAGGGGACAAACAATCCGCTGACAGCTGAGTACTTTCCAAATGTGCTTTCTTTAAGCACTCCGACCATGAGTGAAGCAGACCTAATGGGGGCATTACTTCTGACGGATCCTAATTTCAATTACATTAGTGAATTAAGCGGTATGGCCGCAGCTACAAGTTTCATTGTTGCCCCAATACAAGTTTATAATCGCATTGATGAAGTAATTCCTACCTCTGAATGCTGCGTATTTGAAACTAACTATAACGCCGAGGGGAATATTATAATAAACTCCAATCAAACGTGGACTACTAGCAATAATCCTTTTAATAATTCCCCTGGGCCTATTCATATTAGTGGGGACTTAATTATTCAAGGTGGCAGAAGCTTAACTATCAACAATCTCGAAATTCGATTTGCAGAAAATTCAGATGTTGTAGTTTCGCCAGGAGCTTTTCTTAGAATAGAAAATAACTCTAAACTGACAAGCTATACCTGTGATGGGTTGATGTGGCGGGGTATAGACTTATTGAGCACTCCAAATTTGAATCAAGTCATTTCACAAACCCTGGCCCCCGGAGTAGGAAGAGTCCAGATCAACAACTCTATAATTGAGCACGCTATAAGAGGCGTCGAGGTTGGAACAACAAATAACAATGCGGGTGGACTCATTCGAACTATTAATGCAACATTTTTGAATTGCAAAGTAGGTGTTACTTTCCGGGCCTACACAATGATGCAGCATAGCTCTTTTGAAAATTCCAAATGGATTACCAATCAAAAATTGAAGGACCCAAGCGAGACTTTAGGTTCAATGGTCCATTTGCAAGGCGTAAAAGGAACTGTTCGTTTCAGAAATTGCTCTTTTGTAAATATGGCTGGTTGGCATGAGTATGACATGAATTCTAGACAAACAGGAATTCACTGTTCAAATTCTTCAATATTCGTAGATAACGTTAGCAACGCTGCCATGCCATTTGTTAATAGCGAAAATATAGGACGGGCATTTTATCGTTTGAAAAGAGGAATTGTTTATTCGACTACAAATACTTCTACTTTGTCTATCACTAAAATGGCCTTCGATGAATGTAACATTGGGTTGCAGGTAACAGACGCAGTAGGTTCAATCATCAATGATAATGAGTTCGACGTGCCAACCACCGCAGCAATTTCTTCAATCAAACCTAGAGGGAGTATATTGACTGGTTGCACCGCATTTAGCTTTGAAAGAAATAAATTTAGTGCTTCTCAATTTAACGCGTCGGCTCAAAATGTAGGCTCCATGTTTGTGAGCTGCGGTGTGGACAACAACTTGAGTTATAGAAACACATACACCAATCTGTGGAAGGGACAAGAAGTACAAGGGAATAACGCAAATCCCTTAGCTTCAATTGGCTTACAATTGCGCTGTAATACATACACCACTTGTCAATTCGATCAATATCTCGGTGATCATGCCTACTGGAGAAATAACCAAGGAGATGTAACAGATGTATACTGGTTAGCCAACAATAGATTCAGCGAGCAATTCCCAAGTTGTGCGGCAGACAAATACGATATGTACATCTCTCCTATACGAAGTTACGGCACTTGGTTCTTCGACTATTTCGTCCCCAATAGCGAATGGTATATCCCCAACTCATTTGAAGACACCTTCACCGACTGCTCCAGTCCGCACATTCAGGTGGTGGTGCCGGGAGAATTTGAGGACAATACTAATCCTATCCATACCAATATTTGTCCAACCGAACCAGTGCCACCCATCAATTCGAATGGACTTGTGCTGCTACAAGAAAAGCAAGATGCAGTAGCTGCAGCGAAGCTTAATTATCAAGTGATCGTAGATAAAAACGAGCGTCAATACTTACTAAATCATATTCATGCGGCATTCCCTCAAGAAAGCGCCTTTATAAGAGATTTACTACTCCAAAAAACGCCCCTTTCTGATTCAGTTATGAAGGCCTTTATATACAAGCTTGACTTGATGGACCCTTGGCACTTAACCCAAGTGTTGCTTGCAAATTCTCCATTGACAAAAGATGTTTTAATTACCCTAGAAAACTCTGAGATTCTTTCAGGTTTCTTCATGAACTTTATTTATCAGGCCCAAGTAGAAGGAGCTTTGAACCTCAGAAAACTACTAGAGCTGGAGATATCTGCCCGTGAAACAGATAAACATTTGGCATTTATTCAGCTCATTAGTCAGGCTGACTCAATACAAGAGCCTAATGAATTGCAAGACGAATACGCCAGTTTGATAGAAGAATATGAAACAGAAGACATGAAAAAATGGCAAGTAGAATACTACCGTTCAACAAATCCTACACGAAGCACCGAAATTTTCAGGTCCCTTACCACGAACCCAGAGCTCACAGATTGGGCGACGCTCAAAGGTATAGAGTGGTCTATTCCGGACAGCACCGAAACAATTGACTCAGCTACCGTTTCTCTGATTGAAGAAATAGCGTTCAATCCAAAGAGTGGTGGTTATCCTCTAGCACTTTCATTATTGGAAAAATATGGTTACAATGCTATTGTGGCCGAGCCAGAGATTCCTTTGAATAACAGATCTATGCAACCTGGTAACAAGAAAGAATTCAATATTACTCCGATTGAATTTGAAGCTTATCCTAATCCAGCGAGTGCTAACACTTTCATCACATATCCAAAAGATGCTGATGGCATTGGCTATATTGAATATTGGAACAATCAAGGCTTGCTTTTGAAACGAGAATTACTCACTGAAAACGGTGTCAAAGAGATCAACCTTGAAAATTGGTCTAGCGGCGTATATTTATTGAAACTTGTTGTGGATGATAAACAGCTTGGTTCATTAAAAGTAGTTAAATTGTAAATATCAAAACAAGAGATGCGCATGCGCATCTCTTGTTTATTTAATTATAAAGAGTATGAAAAATATACTTGTAGTGCTACTCGGCACTATTTCATCTTTTACCTACGGGCAAACATGGCAGCATTTGCTTTCTAGTCCTCAAGGCGGAATCGGGGGAAGCAACGCTCAAGGAATACGAGTTATTGCTGATACTGTATTTATGAGCTCAAAAATCTCATGGCAAGTAGTTCCTGATGATAACCCCGATACTGTTTTGTGGAGAACGCGAGCTTTGATAACAAAACACAATCTCGAAACGGGTGAGCTAATAAACCACAGCATTTACGGAGAGAATAATGATTACTATACATTCTTTAATGGGTCATTTAGAGGACTCAATCAAATGTTTAATACTCCTAATAATTTGATATATTCTGCAATATCGAGGGAGGGTTCCGAGGTTTTGCCAATAAGGAGCGATGTACTTGTTATAGATAATAATTTAAACGTCATTCATGAATATCCCATCATCCCTTATTTAAATGACTCATTATTTTATTTATATGGAACTCGACTCGACTCAGAGGGAAATATCTTTGCTTATGGGTCTCGATCCCAATCTTCCACACTTTATGAAGGAGACCAAGACAATACAGTACTTGTCAAAATAGCCCCTGATGGAGAAGAGCTGTGGAGACACAGTTATGACGATTCATATGAAATTCAATCCATTCACCTGCATAGCGACGGAAGTATTTATCTCACTGCGGCTAGGTGGAGTGACAATCCCTCGTTTTTGAGGAAACTTCTTATTAAATTAGATAATGAAGGTAATGAACTGTGGAGATACAATCACGGTAATTTCGCTGAGAGCGGTATTTCTTTTGTCACAGAAGACGAAAGTGGAAATTTAATTGTGGCTGGTGATTGGAACATTGGTTACTCAGACGTCGACAGTTGGTACGAGAAGTGGTTTCGTATCATGCGCGTCGAAAATAATGATGAAGAATTTGAACTAATCGAAGAGAAAATGTATGGTTATTCAATCGACGGAACCTTGGTGTTTGGATTGGATAAAACACAAGATGGCGGTTATATTGGTTGGGGCAGAACAGGAGTTCTTGATTATTCTATTGCTCCGTGGGTACCGGGGGCTGTGCCGGTAAGACGGGGTTATATCATCAAGTTAGATCAAAATTTAGACAGCTTATGGATGCGCACCTATTGGAAGCATGATCCCAATGATGGTTCGCAGACGGGGCATGCATATCAATTTGGAGATGTCCAAGAATTGGAAGAAGGAGGCTTTGTGGCAGCAGGTTGGGCTCGCCGATTTGTCCAAGGCCAAGGCATCCGAGAGGACTCTTGGATTTGTCGCATAGACGAATACGGTTGCATCGAGCCGGGGTGTCATTTGGTGAATGTGGAAGAGATTG
>CAYRZQ010000024.1:0-60068 GCA_964428835.1 uncultured Comamonadaceae bacterium
AAATTTAGAGACTTTTCAACAAATAAGCTGTCAACCTATTTCATGAGAGAACAATTGGGAACAGGGGAACGGGGGAACAAGGGATTCTGAATTCCGAATTGAGTATTGCGAATTGGGTATTGCCAATTCAGAAGTCAGAATAATTTTCAATAGCCTGCCCATCCATGGGCTGGCGGAGAACAAGGAGTCCTAAATTCAGAATTTTATTCAAACAAAAAGTCCTGACAGTGTCAGGACTTTTTAATTGCGAGATCCAAATTCTAAACTCCAAAATCCAATTTCCAGAACTACGCGATTTCAATTTTCTTCACTACTTCAGCTTGTGCTTCATGCTTTTTTGGAAGCGCGAGCGTCAAGATGCCGTTGGTATATTGAGCTGAAATGCTGTTGGAGTCAATCACATCGCTCAATTCAAAACGACGTTTGAAGCTGTGTTGGCGCCACTCTCTACGCGTGAACTTTGTTCCTTCCTCTGTTTTCTCTTCTTTCTTCTCGGCAGAAATTACGAGATTGTTTTTTTCAAGAGAAATATTGAAATCCTCTTTGTTCCAACCTGGAACCATCAATTCAATATGAAACTGATCTTTCGTTTCCTTGATGTTCGCCGAAGGCGTCGCTACAACGTCCGAACGAAAACCAACATTGAACAAATCTTTTACAAAGGCATCATCAAAAAATGAATGGCGATGAGCAGGGCGGTTGAAATTTGAATGTTTTGTAAGATACATAACTTTAAAAATTTTGTTGTTTGTCCCTCGCTTGTCAACGAAAATACCAAACTCATTTCTCAGACATTTTGTCTCAATCTAAATCACTCACCTGACTTTTTGTCCCCAAACTCACCCCTCCCCTCACACTCTCACACTATCACACTATCATACTAGCACACTCTCATACTATCATACTATCATACTAGCATACTATCATACTAGCATACTAGCATACTAGCATACTATCTTACTAGCCTACTAGCATACTATCTTTGCTCCCTATGGCGGCTTTGACATTCGAATTGCAAAACACCGACCCACATTCCAATGCACGGGCGGGAAAGATTACCACGGATCACGGAGTGATTGAAACTCCGATTTTCATGCCTGTTGGAACGGCAGGAACAGTGAAAGGAATTACACAGCAGGACTTAAAAAATGATGTAAAAGCCGAAATCATTCTGGGCAATACCTATCATTTGTATTTACGTCCAGGCATGGACACGCTTTATAAGGCAGGCGGTCTTCATGAGTTCAATGGATGGGACCGCCCGATACTGACAGATAGCGGCGGATATCAAGTATATAGCCTTTCTGAAAACAGAAAAATCAAAGAAGAAGGCGTTACTTTCAAATCACACATTGACGGGAGCAAACACGTTTTTACCCCAGAAAATGTGATGGATATCCAGCGTACGATTGGTGCCGATATCATCATGGCGTTTGATGAATGTCCTCCTTACCCTTGCGATTTCGATTACGCCAAAAATTCTTTGGGTATCACGCATCGCTGGTTGGATCGCTGTTTCAAGAGATTAGAAGAAACAACGCCTCACTACGGTCACGATCAGAATTTATTTCCAATCGTGCAAGGAAGTTGTTACGCCGACTTGCGCAAAGAAAGCGCGGAATACATAGCAGCAAAGGGTGCTACAGGCAATGCAATTGGGGGATTAAGTGTAGGCGAACCCCATGAAGTAATGTATGAAATGACCGATTTGGTGTGTTCTATTCTACCAAAAGATCGTCCGCGATACCTCATGGGCGTTGGAACACCAGCGAATCTACTCGAGTGCATCGCTCTGGGTGTAGATATGTTTGACTGTGTAATGCCCACACGCAATGCTCGCAACGGCCAACTCTTCACTTGGCAAGGCACCATGAATATGCGCAATAAAAAATGGGAAAATGATTTTTCGCCATTGGATGAAGAAGGCGAAAGCTTCGTAGACTCCTTTTATACCAAGGCTTATGTGCGCCATCTCTTTGCAGCAGAAGAACTTTTGGGATTACAAATCGCTACGATACACAACCTCAATTTTTATCTGAGATTAGTAAAAAAAGCGAGAGAAAAGATAATTGAAGGTACATTCGCGCAATGGAAAAATGAAGTTGTTCCAAGACTTTCTCAACGCCTGTGATCAAGAAGCTTGATATATATATTATTAAAAAATTCTTAGGTACATTCTTCTTTATGATATGTGCCTTTGTAATCATTTTGGTAGTATTTGATATCAGCGAAAACATTGACGACTTCGTCAAATCCAAGGCGCCATTTTGGAGAATTGTGGTAGAGTATTACTTCAACATGTGCCTCTATTTCGGCAATCTACTCAGCTCATTCATCATCTTTCTTACCATTATTTGGTTTACGAGTAAGCTTGCACAAAAGAGTGAAATCGTTGCCATATTAAGCGGAGGCGTCAGCTATCGCCGACTTCTTCGTCCTTATTTTTTAGCAGCATCCCTATTAGTAGCAATATCGCTTCTACTCGGACATTTCATTGTTCCTTATTCTCAAAGTAAGAAGCTCGATTTTGAATTAGAGTTTCTAAAAGAAGCCATCATCATTGATGATAAAAACTTACATAGGGAAATTGAACCAGGCGTGATCGCCCACTTTTATCAATTCGTACCCGCCAATAAAGGTGGTTCCCAGTTCTCATTAGAGAATTGGAAAGAAGGCAGGCTTACTTTCAAGTTGATAGCTGCCGGTGCGAATTACAATGAAGAAAAAAACACTTGGACCATAACGAATGCGCAAGTCCGGAAATGGGATGAGAATGGAAGAGAAACCGTTTATTTCAAGCAATTGATCGATACCATACTGCCCATGGACATGAATACTTTCGGTCTCAGACCAGAAGTAATTGGAACCATGAACTGGCCAGAACTGAATGCCTTCATCGAGCGTCAAAAGCAAGCGGGTAGCGGAAAAGTTCCACAATTTGAAATTGAAAAATACAATCGCACAGCGAGTGCCTTTAGCATCTTTATTCTTACCCTCATTGGCGTTTCGATTGCATCGCGGAAATCGCGCGGGGGCGTGGGACTTCACTTATTCACAGCCATCGTGATTGGTTTCATTTTCATCTTCATCTCGCGCTTTGCTGCTGTGAGTGCCATGACGGCAGGATTGCCCGCTGCGCTTGCTGTTTGGGTGCCAAACGCTATTTTTCTATTGCTGGGAATTTTCCTATATACAAGGGCACAGAAGTAGAAATCTGCAATTTTTCACGCACCGAACGTTCATTCGGTTCATTTTCAAAAAATGCAAAAACGGCGCTACCTGAACCACTCATGGACGCATAGATCGCCCCCATTTCTTGAAAAGTCTTTTTGATCTCCAAAATGCGTGGAAACATTGTTCCCACCGGCGTTTCAAAATCATTGGTAACCAAAGACTGCCATTGTGATATGGGCCATTCGTTGATTTGATGCAGATCAATTGGAGCCGACTTAGGTGTAATCATACTATAAGCCTTCGGTGTGCTCACATGAATTCCGGGGTGAACAATTACTATATACAATGAAGGAAAAGCAATATCCAGACTCTCCATCACCTCTCCTCTACCCGAAACGAAGGCAGGGATATTATCAATGAAAAAAGGACAATCACTACCGAGTTGAGCGGCATACTGCTTGAGTTGATTGTTTTCAATATTCAATTCAAAAATTTCATTGATTGCCTTGAGCATGAAGGCACCATTGGCACTTCCGCCGCCAAGGCCAGCCCCCGTAGGCAAGCGTTTCCACAATTTTACTTTTACTCCGCTGAGATTAAAATCCTTTTGCAAAAGTCGATAGGCTTTTACGACGATATTGTCTTCGAGATCACCATCAATGGGCGTTCCGATGACTTCCAATTGGATGTCCATTTCATCGCAAATAAGCACTTCTAATACATCGCACCACGAAACGGGAAGGAAGAGACTTTCAATATTATGAAAGCCATCTTCGCGTTTGGAGGTCACGAAAAGTCCGAGGTTAATTTTACAATTTGGAAAAAGAATCATGACTCCCAGTATCCAAAATTCTTGAGTCGATTCACGTCGTTTCGCCAGTTCTCATCCACTTTGATAAACATTTGGAGGAAAACTTTTTTACCGATGAAAGACTCCATGTCTTTTCTCGCTTGGGTGCCCACACGCTTGAGGCTGCCGCCCTGATGACCAATGAGAATGCGCTTTTGCGATTCGCGCTCAGTGAGGATGAGTGCGCGGATGCGAGCAATTTCAGGTTCATCGATATATTCTTCAATCATCACTTCGCACGAGTATGGTATTTCGCGCTCGTAGTTCATGAATATTTTTTCGCGCACGATTTCCGCGCAGAAGAATCGCTGCGTGCGATCGCTGAGTTCATCTTTAGGAAAATAAGGCGGCGACTCGGGCAACATATCGATGATCTCAGTGAGCAATTCTTTCACATAGATTTTTTCGAGAGCTGAAACAGGGAATATGCGTGCCTTTGGCAGCAATTCCTTGTAAATATCGAAAGCCTTATTGGAACCTTCGTTACCAACGATATCGAACTTATTGAGCACCACAAAAACAGGAATATCTGTTTTTTGAATGCGCTCGAGAGTGGCGGCATGGAGCAAGTTTTTGTCGGAAGCATCGATGACAAGGAGGATGAGATCCGCGTCAACGAGGGCTGTACCGATCGTTTTCATCATTCCCTCGTGCAGTTTGTACTTTGGGTCGAGCACGCCGGGAGTATCGCTATAAACGATTTGGTAGTCATCTCCATTGAGGATACCCATGATGCGGTGGCGTGTGGTTTGCGCCTTTGGGGTGACGATGCTGAGCTTTTCACCCAGCAGTGCATTCATCAGGGTTGACTTGCCAGCGTTGGGGTTTCCGATGATATTCACGAAACCTGCTCTATGATTTTTCTCCAAAATTTTTGACTTAATGTTGTATTGTACAAAATTAGTGTATATTTGCACCCCCCAAACGAAAGGGGGCAATTATTTGAGATTGCGGGGTGGAGCAGTTGGTAGCTCGTCGGGCTCATAACCCGAAGGCCACAGGTTCGAGTCCTGTCCCCGCTACTACAGATGACGGTTCAGAATTTTTATCTGAACCGTTTTCTTTTCCCCCCTCTACAAGCCTTGATATTCTTGATGAAAATTCGAAAACTGAATTTACTTCTGTGGTTAGATATTGACGATTTTTCATGTCAAGGACTAAACCTTTAGGAAAAACAAGTTCTTGAAGTCTCTTTTTCATTTCGACACCACTGTTTGACCAGTATTTACTGATGTTTTTTGCAATAATTACCGATTGAGAAATGTATTTATCGAGGTTAGATAACTCATTTGGGGTATCTCCCATCTTTTGCTTGAGTTCCAAAATTTTGCCTTCAAACTCAGCCTTTAGCTCCTCATAAACCTCTCTATCGTCTATCATTCCCATCGCAAAATTTTTCTTTACCGTCTTCAATTGTGACTCCCACTTATCAAGTTCCTTTTGAAGCAAGGCATTGTCTTCTTTGGCTTCTCCAGAAAGTAATTCATAGGTAAGCTTCATTTGCTCTTTAAATGCCTCAATAAACTGTTCTGAAAGCTCATAGTGTTGAAGATGCTCAACAAACAAGTTGTTAGCGCCTATACCCTTTGATTTGGGCGTGGTGATAGCATTAATGCTACCACCCACGCAACCTTGACACTTGTAAAAGTGCAGCCTCTTTTTCTTAACCTCATAACCCGTCAATTTTTTCCCACAACAACTGCAAGTCAGAAAGCCTGTTAATGGTCTGTTTGGATTGGCTTTTTCATGTTTGTAACCAAAGTTATTTTCTTTCAGAATAGCCTGAACCATGAAGAACTCCGTCTCTGTTATCATACTTTCCCATTTACCTTTGGTAGCTGCACCCTCCAACATTTTATGAACGCTAACACCGCAATAGAATGGATTTCGCCAAATCGCACTAAGCATTTGTTTGGATAATTTCAATCCCATATCCTCAAGTCGTTGAAGAATCATAAAATCCTTCTCTCCTTGAAGTTTCCATTGCCATGCTTTCTTCAATAGCTTACCTTCATCGTTCAACTCAATTCTTTGTTCTCTTGAGTAGTATCTCATATCCTTCACTTTTGGGCCGAAATGGTCATATCCTTTTGGGGCGTTTCCCAACCAGTGGCCTTCTTTGATGTGTCTTCGCATACCAGGTACAGTATGTTTCAATCTATCAAGGTTTTCTTGTTTGGCCTTAATCAACTCAACATATATTCTTAGTCGCCCCTCTTCGGTTTCAGTGGTGATTCCAGAGGATACGTCTATAAGATGAACACCATGCTTTTCGATAAGCTCATCACTAATAACTACTCCTTTACCTCCTGCTCTTGAAAATCGGTTGATGGTGTTTACAAGAATGGCGTGGGGCTTTTGTTTTGATTTGGCAATCTCAGCGATAAGTTTATCGAATTCCTTCCTCGTAACATTTCCAGCCGCACTCTCATAAGTACCCCCAAATTCACCGACAACTCTATAACCGTTTTCTCGGGCGAACGCCCTCGAATGATCAAGCTGGTTTTGTAAGCTTCTGTTTTGTTCTTGGTCTTTCGAACTGACCCTAGTGTAAATAATCACATTTTTGTTTGTCTCCACCTTTTTATCGCATCCCTTCACAAAGGCTTTAAATTTTTCTGCAATGCTCATAGTTTGTTGTTTTAAATAATTTTAAGTTATTATTTTAAGGTCATATCATTTTTTGCAATCCATACGTGAGAATGGAAAGCTGGTATAGCTCGTCAATAATTTTGAGAGCAACATCTTCGGAGATGGAATCTAGGCCACTGACCTTTTTAAACTGAGCTATGCTTAGTTTGTGTGGCTGTAACCCATCAACGAAGTTCAAGAATTGGCTGTCAGAAAAACCGTCTCTGACATCGGTTGTCTTCACTTCATGTTTAAGTTTTGATATTCCCCTTTTCGGGGCTTATGCGCTACCCTGAGCGAAAACGTTCGCCTCCTCTTTAGACTTTAAGAGGAATCCCCTAGGAGGATTCAGAAACATTAGTGGTATGTATATGACAATTAAGGCATAACACCCAAGACAACCTCTGACGGTTATAGTACAAAAATACTAACTTTTTTTTGAAGATACAAGTAGAATTGTGCAAAATCCTTTGAAACTACATTGTTGCATTATCGCTTTAAATGTGATATTGCAATTCAGATTTCTAGTCGAAGTTGCGAGCAAGAAAAAATAGCCCCGTTGATTAAAAAAAATATATTGTGAGTATACCTAAAATTTTTTGTGCTGTTTGTCAAAAGTCATGTTATCCATCATTTGAACATATCCCTCCTGATGGAGCGTTTAACAACAAACCTATCGCAGTTAAAGGTCATGAACATCTATTTCAAAAGGATAGCTATTTATATGGTAAGACTAAAAAGATGCGAAGAGGCTTCGGGGAATATAGAATATGTGAAGATTGCAACAAATATTTCGGAGCCCATTATAACGAATCTTACATCTCAATAGTAAAACAAATCAATCTATTTTTTGAAACACATGAATTAGGAAAGGTCAACGATATAGAACTCTCTATCCAACCATTGAACTTTTTAAAACATATAATCTCAAATTTTATAACTCTTAACAACGGTTACCTAGATGATGACGAGGATATGCTTAAAAAATTCCTATTGGAAAAGGAAAATCAAGAGTTCCCAAATAATTATTCTATATACCTTTATACAGCAACTAAAATTACACCATTCTGGCACGGAAACAAAACTACATATGAGCATGGAAGCATCTTTAACTACACTGAAATGTTTTTTCCACCTTTAGGTTTCAGAGTTTATTTAAATGCTCCCCCAATTGATACTAGAATGGTAAACATTACAGAGTTCAAGAAATACTCTCATAATGAATCTCAAAGATACATTTTCAGATTACCTTTATTTGATAACTCCTAATGGTTTTGCTAGTGTTGGCGTATCAAACTTCAAACTGTATCAAAAAAAGTCTATACAGGACATAACGTGATACAGAAAATTGTATCAAAATTATTCTTTGATTTATTTTGATACTCAAAAAATGCCTGGTACATTTGTTTCATGGAAAAAGCAATCATCATTTCGCGCTGTTCAACCAACGAAACAAAACAGGATGTAACCCGTCAATCGGAACAGCTAACTTTAACCTATGGTCAACAGTACCAAATTGTAAAAGAATTCACCTATTACAAGAGCGGAACAAAGAACGATGAGGTGAACACGGAGATTTTGAACTTTGCCATCCAAAACGGGGTGAAGCATATCATCGCTTTGGAAATTTCGAGAATTTCTAGAAAAATATCAAGCTTTGCCTTGTTCCTAGAGCGTTGCAATGAGAATGGTATCAATATCATCATTGACAATTTTAAGCTTCATACCCTTCTACCAACGGGGGAGAAGAACGCAATGGTTCAAACCATGCTTTCCATCGCGTCCACATTCGCGAACATGGAGCTTTCGCTTATCCAAGAACGTCTGAACTCAGGACGCGCCAAATACATTCGTGAAGGTGGGCGCTTAGGCCGTAAGACTGGAAGCACCAAAGACCAGTCTAAACTTCTAAGCGAACATTCCGATATTGTCAAGTTCATTCGCCAAGGTCAATCGGTGCGCAACATCATGAAGCTCACTAATAAGGCCAACGGTACGATTCAAAAAGTAAAGAAAGCAATGGCTTAAAAAATGAATGGATCGTGCTCCGCACGATCCACCCATTTTTTAAAACACCTTGCTTGAACATCTATTGAAACTGTCCAATTCTCCAATAAAATCATCTATTTTCTATTTCGACACGTCAGTATCGACTTGTCCAACATCAACCAAAAGGGGCTCTTTTTTTAGCGCGAAAATTTTTGGAAATTTTTTTTGAGCCAATCCATACCCTTTTTTTTTCATCTCAAAATCCTCACTTATAAGTGAAGTAACACGACTAACCTAGTTGTTCAATTCGCGCTCTGATTTGTTCAATTTCCTTTCGAAGTTGTAATTTTCTCAACTGCTTCTGGAGGTCTTGCTTACGTGCGGGGTCATTCTCCAAGTTAACCTCCATTTGCTTCACTCTTATTTTATCGTCTATTTCATTCATGCTTCCAGTTGTTAGGGTTCAGATAATATTCTGGTAGGTATCTGTATTTAAAAACTTCTAGGTTAGCAAGCGTGAGCTTTTGATTGCCTTCCAATTTGTGATTGGTGTACTTTACATGAACTGGGTGACCACATATAATCTTCCACTCTGAACCATTGCCACGTAAAAAATTATAGACTTCCTTGGTTAATGATGGATTGAAAGCTTTAAACTCTTCAAACATGTAGGGGTTTAACTTACAACCAAATTCGATTTCGATGTTATTGATTTTCATAGTTTAGTTTGTTACTTTTTTAATGTTGTTATTGTCTTTTGTTATGTAGGATTTCCAACTTTCAAGGTCGAAAATCGCGCTCTGATGGTAGCTAAGGGTAGAAAATGCCAACCTAAGGTTTTGAATGAGTTTACGCTTGTTTGAGCACTTCACAAAGCAATGAAGGTGGTTTTGAGCGTTCGACTTCTTTTTCTCCACCACATAGTGGATTTCGGTTTCCACTTCTCCCATTAGTTCTATTACATACTTCATAACCTTATCCAAATCCTGTTCGCTAAAAACTGCACATGGGTCTATGGTCATGGCGTAAAACTTATTTGTTCTTATTCGCTGCGGTTTGAACTTATCCAGAATCTCTGGATGAATGTTCCAAACATGGCTCTCCTCATCTTTGAATAGTTTGGTAGTATCAACTTGTTCTTTGATTCTATCAATTATTCTTCTCACATTTCTTGTTGATTGTTGAGTTAACCTACTTACTTCTACTACTGATTTGTAGTCATTTACATTCATATATCTATTCTTTTTATTACATCAAACCCATTAGGAAAGTATCTTTTTTCCTCGCTAGGTTATCTTATTTTCTTATAAATATGTCGGTCGTAGGCAAAAGGCCGAAAGACATAAACTTTTTTTAAAAATTGATGGTGGCTACCATTCGTCCTGAGAATCCAGAACTCCCTCGTTTTTTAGAAAGTAGTGAAAACGAGACACTTGCAACAAATCGTTGGTTAACCGTTGGTTAGATATTGAAAGGCTTCTCTCTACAAAAGACAAAAAGCGAAGCAGATGCTTCGCTTTTTTTTATTCATTAAATTCAAATATTCTAAGTGACCTCGAAGGGAATCGAACCCCTACCTAGAGAACCGGAATCTCTCGTTCTATCCATTAAACTACGAGGCCAAAAGGTGGCGCGAAGTTAATAGGATATTCAAATGAAAATTTCAATCAAGCTAATTCTTTACAAATCTTGCCGCGCGCGTCTCGCCGTTTAGTATTAACCTAACAACATAAGTTCCAGCGGGAAGTAAACCCACATTAACGGGTTCAAAAGGTAAAATTTCTTTCGCATTCATTACTGGTTGCCCAATGCTATTGTACACCACCATATCTGAAGCTTCGAATTTCGGATCAAAGGAGATGAATATTTCACCATTACTTGGGTTAGGATATATCCAAAGATCTTCTGGGAAGTCTGGACGAATGCGGTCAACTTTAGAGGTCCAACTTACCGATTCAAATTCCCTTGGAGCAATTTTTATTATCCCAATTGAAGAATTTAATTTCAACGTAGGGAAGACTCCAAAATCATGGCTAATGTTTACGTCTTGCATTCCAATCAAAACGGCATTCCCTAACGTAACTATTTTGTGGTAGTTTTTATGCTCAAAAACTGTTGACTCCTGATCAATATCAAGAGCTTCAACTATATTGCCGTCATCATCTATCTCAGCTAAATAAAGATCCTCCCCATCCTTTAATAAGAGTAGCAAATGCTTACCAGATGCGGTGACTGAATGCCCAAGTGGAGTTAATTTCTCTATGTTACCATTCACACAAGCATTTGCAAAACGAAATCGATCTCTCATTCTTATGGCAAAATAGGTCGATGAATGACATGCATCTCCTTCATATTTTGGACTTTCAATAACAAGATCACCTGCCTTTAAAATTCCTCTATATTCTCCGACAAGGACCAGCTCTCCTACTGAATTAAAAAACGCTTCCGTAACTGTGCCAAGATCACTAAAAGCTAAAGTGGCTGTAGCAACAAGATTTCCCTCCAAATCAAAACGATGAACGTAGGTATTAAAATCAGTGTAGTCGCAAGAACTCCACGAATGTATAGTAGCATCTGAGGTTATTACAACAATTTCGTTGTAAGTGGCATCGTAAAGTAGCTTTTTATTGGACCCATAAATGCGATTCCAAAGTGCATGAGTTTGCTTTCCCCAAAGAGCCTTTCCCTCTTTATCATACACAACAACCATGTTTGCTGGGTAGTACGGAAAAGGTGTTAATGTCAAGCCCTGTGAAATAGACAAAGGTAATTCTGCTCTTAGTGTCAATGCAATCTTGTCTTCTGGCAACACCAACAATTCCTCACATAAAGCTGGAAGTATAGAGCCTGGAGCTCTAGTATCAACCGCTTTAAACCAAGCTAATTGCCCAGTTTGCTTATTCAAGCAGATCATATAAACTCCATTTCTATAATCCAAAACCTGCCCGTTTACAACAAGGCTATCACGCACATTCACCGTAATAATCAGGCTATCTTTTCCGAGAAATTTCATAGGTGAGTATTCCTTATGACTCAGAACTACTCCAATACTCGTGAGCCAGTCCACATTACCGCAGCTATCAATTTTTGAGATGGAAAGAACCTCTTGATTTTCCAGAAGATCCGTGGCATTGTTCGTTAAAACATGATAGTCGTAAAAATATGACCAGGCGAACTTCAGAAATGACGATACATATATTTCAGAATCCTGAACTAATATTTCAGAAACTCCATTGTCTTCCAGATCATAGTACATTCTATTTTTTTGAAAATAGGTTAATTCGAATATCAAATTATTTGAGCATGGCGTATAATCAATAATTGGATTGGTTGGAGTGATTTCAAATAATCCTGTATTATCGGTTTGAAAGCTCCAGAACGATTTCATAAAAATGAAATATCTACCCGAGCATTTAATTATTTGATGTTGGTATCCTCTATGCCCCGCTTCATCGTTGACTTCGCAAATCAGCTGATACTCCAAGTCAACCAGTTTTGCTAAGTAAAATCTATCATTAGTTGGAATGTAAATAGTTGTAAGAATCTCTTGATCGTAGGTATCAAAAAGCTCAAAAACAAACTGATTTTCCCAAATGTCTATTTCTCGCCCACCCCTGCCTGCAGAAGGTCCATTTGGAGTAAAATTCTCAATAACCTCAAACTCCAGTGAATCATTGAGATATGCTATCTCATGCCCGTATTTTGGATGAGCCATATTAAAGAATCTTTTACTTCTACAAGGAATAGGGGAAAGAACAGCCATTGCATCATGGCCAAAATTTATCTCAGCCGAAAACATACTATCAACATGTTGAACTAAGTGAGACCGCCCCCAATGACCATAAATTGAGTCGTCTCGAAGATAAATCCACCCCCCGTACTTGTAGGGCCGGATAAATGACAGGGTATTGGTGTTTGTATCCAATTTGTACAAATTTCTCCAAAACGGTGCTGTTGCTGAGTAGGATGTATCTTGGACGAAAAGCCAACCATTCTCATGCTCGCCAGATAAGCTCCAACCAGATTCATTATCACTTCCTAGACTAAAAATATCAGCTCGCTCCCCTTCTACCGAAAGCTCAAATAAATACTTAGTAGATGCTAATTTTTCCGATATATAAAGTTTGTTATTCGATGCACTTATAGAAAGATATTGAGAATTTGAAGAATAGATTGTATCCCACTGTAAATTCGATGCGGCAAAGCGAAGAACATCATATCCCTGAGAAGACTCTCTATAAGTGAAAATCGCATTTTGCAATACAAAAAAAGGAATTTGCTGATTCTCTATCTGAATAATATGAGCTTGATGTGAATCATCTAGAGCTACTAAGAACGTTTCACCATTCGTGCCTATGCCTTTATAAGCACCTATCAGCGGGGAATTCCAAATGGGCATCCACAGATTAGTCTGATTCCAAGAAGATAGCTCTGTTGGATTAATTTCTAATGTTGTAGTTTGGTTAGTGGTCACATTCCAAATGAATGTTTCATTCTCTTTTTTAAAGACCAGGTTATTTTCGTCACCCCCCAGCAATTCATCGTCGCCCGTTATGAGGTCACCCTGAATAAGGGTCATCTGAGACTCACCCAAAAATGTAAGATGTAAAAAGAAAAGTAAGAGAAAGTTTTTCATGCTTCTAAGTTGTATTCAAATATAATGAATTTTGATTTGTGCCTTTCAAAGTTTTAAGAATAACATATTCACAAATATTCCAATCCATAAACATGAATAGGATATTTGGAAAATGATGTTCTTCTTTGCGGAGTAATTGCGAGAAGGATGAAGAATATTCAAGAAATTTTAAAGGCTTCTTTTGGGTACGACACCTTTCGTCCCCTACAAAAGGAGATTGTGGAAACGATTCTGAGCGGTCGAGACACGTTTGTATTAATGCCCACCGGCGGCGGTAAAAGTCTTTGTTATCAAATACCTGCCCTGGCGCTCCCGGGCGTTACGCTGGTCATTTCTCCCCTGATTTCATTGATGAAAGACCAGGTGGATGCGCTGAAAACGCATGGCATCGAGGCGGAGTTTTTAAACAGCTCTCTCTCGGGAACAGACGCAGATCACATTGTTCGCAAGTGTACTTCAGGAGAAGTCAAAATTTTGTACATATCACCTGAAAAGGCCCTCTCCTCTGCCAATTCCCTCCTTCGTTCGCTGCCCGTGAGTCTCATAGCGATTGATGAGGCGCATTGTATCAGTGCCTGGGGGCATGACTTCCGTCCGGAGTACAAAGAGTTGCATCAGCTCAGAACGGCACATCCCAACGCCACCATGATGGCGCTCACTGCCACTGCTGATCGCCTCACACAAAAGGACATTCTCGAATCGCTCGGACTGCGCTCGCCAGAGGTATTCATCTCCTCTTTCGACCGTCCCAATATCTCACTCTCGGTGAAATTTGGAATGAAGGCGAAAGAAAAATTAGCCGATATCGTGCAGATACTCAAACGGTACGAAGCAGACAGCGGCATCATCTATTGCACTTCAAAAAAGAATACAGAGGCTCTTGCTGGTGAATTGCAACATCTGGGTTTCAAAGCCGCATTCTATCATGCAGGCATGACCAGCGAGGATCGCAATCGTGTGCAAGAAAAATTCATCAATGACGATATTCAAGTAGTGTGCGCTACGGTGGCCTTTGGAATGGGTATCGACAAGAGCAATGTGCGATTTGTATTGCATTATAATTTACCCAAAACTATTGAAAATTACTATCAAGAAATTGGCCGCGGCGGTCGCGACGGCGGCTCTTGCGAAACGCGTCTGTACTACTCGCTTGGAGATGTCATTCTTCTGAGAGAATTTGCGATGAGCAGCGGAGCGCCAGGCGTGAATCTCGAGAAGTTGACGCGCATGCAAGAGTATGCGGAATCGAGAATTTGCAGACGGAAAATTCTTCTAAATTATTTCAGTGAAAATCTTCGTGAAAATTGTGGTAATTGCGACGTATGCAAAAATCCTCCGATACACTTTGATGGTACCCAACTCGCGCAAATGGCGGTATCCGCAGTTTTGAGAGCAGCGCAGATCGAACAACACCTTACCATTTCTCAACTCATCAATTGTCTTCGTGGAAGTCATAATGCAGAGGTAGTAGAGAAAAAACTGAATACTATTAAAACCTATGGCGTCGGAAAAGCCACGTCCTATGCAGATTGGAATCATTATATCATGCAAATGATTCAATTGGGAGTCTTAGAAATATTGTATGAAAAAGGAAATACGCTTCAGGTGACTGCATTTGGACAAATGATTGTGAAAGGCCAATTCACGCTGGATTTGATCAAGCAAGAAGTTGAAGTTATTTCGAAAGAAACGAAAGAAAAACGAAAGGTCGCACCGAAGAATACCGATGAAAAGAGTGATTTATTCGAAACATTAAGACGATATCGAAAAGTGCTCGCAGACTTGGAAAATGTACCTCCTTATATCATTTTCAATGATGTCACTTTGCATGAAATGGTGGAGAGACTGCCGTTAACACGCGAAGAAATGCTGGAGATCAGCGGAATGAGCGAAGGTAAGTATGAAAAATATGGAAATGAGTTTTTGGATCTTTTGGTAAAGTCAGCACCACCTGTTTACAAGACCCGCGTTCCTGTTGATCAAGCGCTTTCCAATGATAATCTAACCCGCTATATGGAAGAGCTTCAGAAGGCCGGTGCTTCGGTTAATGCCACTTTGATTTCAAAATTATTGTTGGGAAGTACCGACGAAAAACTGAGCGAACTTCGTGACAAGGTAAGTTTCTATGGTATCATTAAAGACAGCTTTAAGCCAAAGGAATTATTTGATAAGATAAAACCATACGTCGAGCCTGTTAAGAAACAAATCGACGAAGAAAAGGAAAAGAAGTTAATAGAAGCTTCCGATAAGGTTTTGAACTACTACAGCAGGGAATCTCTGAACCTAAGGGATTTGGAAGAATTCAAGTCAGTGGCTGAGAAAATATTTGAAAAGGAGCCTGTAATCGTAGGAGATGAGGTAAAAGAAAAAGAGCATCAACGCTCTGGTAAACGCTGGAGCGATGAAGAAACCAAGCTCTTGCATGACATGGTACAATTAACGAATAACATCCAGGATCTTGAAGCTGTACTTCAACGCAGTCAACGAAGTATTCGCTTTGCGTTGTTATCCATAACTAAAGAAGGTTAATTAGCTATTTAGGATTTCAAGATTTTATCTATCTTGCACCATAGTTAACCAAAGTTACGGATGGCATTAAATTCATTTTTTTCATGGGTAATCAAGAAGCGCATTCATCAGATTGAGCTCTTTATGAAGTATCCTGTGGAGGTACAAAATGAGTTATTTCAAAAGCTTGTCGATGAAGCTGCCTTGACCAGATTCGGTTTGGAACATAAATTTTCAGAAATAAAAAGTCTGAAAGATTTCAAAAATCGCGTACCCATCCGCAACTATGAGCAATTCAAACCCTATATCGACCTACTCCGTGAAGGTGAGCAGAATGTAGTGTGGCCGAGTAAACTCAAATGGTTTGCGAAGTCCTCGGGCACTACGGATGCAAAAAGTAAATTCATTCCTGTTTCCAAAGAAGCGTTAGAAGAATGTCATTATAAAGGTGGCAAAGATTTGTTGGCTTTGTATTATTCTCAAAAGCCAAATGCGAAGATTTACGATGGAAAGTCGCTTGTAATGGGCGGTTCGTCAAAAATTAACTCGTTCAATGAAGAAGGATATACAGGTGATTTGTCTGCGATTATCATTCGAAACTTGCCTATTTGGGTAGAATTGAAGAGAACACCTTCGCGGGATATCGCTTTGATGGATAATTGGGAAGAAAAAATAGAAGCGATGGCCAAAGCCACCATGGATGAGGATGTGAGCAATATCGCGGGGGTTCCCAGTTGGACATTGGTTCTATTAAAAAGAATATTAGAGATTAAAGGAACTGATAATATCAAAGATGTTTGGCCGAACCTGGAGTTATTCATGCATGGAGGGGTGAGTTTCAAACCCTACAAAGCTCAGTTTGAGAAGATCATTCGCGGTGGGGATATGCATTACATTGATACCTACAATGCGAGCGAAGGATTTTTTGGAATACAGGATCGATTGGGAGCAGACGATCTGCTCTTGATGTTGGACTATGGAATTTTCTATGAGTTCATGCCGATGTCTGAATATGGCAGCAAGAATCCGCGCACTGTTGGATTGAATGAGGTGGAAATAGGCGAAAACTATGCATTAATTATCTCCACCAATGGCGGATTGTGGCGATATCTAGTTGGCGACACCGTAAGATTTACGTCTAAATATCCTTTCCGTGTGCAGGTAAGTGGACGCACCAAGCATTACATCAATGCATTTGGAGAGGAATTGATGGTGGAGAATTCTGATTTCGCTGTGACTGCAGCAGCCCAAAAAACTGGGGCACTCGTTTTAGATTATACAGCCGCTCCGATTTATATGGGAGACGATGCGCGTGGAGCACATGAATGGGCTATTGAATTTGAACAAGAGCCTCATTGCATCGACACATTTACCAGAGAGTTGGATAGTGCCTTAAAATCTGTCAACACAGACTATGAAGCCAAGCGCAGTTTTGACCTCAACCTCAAATCGCCCGTGGTGCGCGTGCTTCCCAAGGGAACTTTCTATTCGTGGCTCAAACAAAATGGCAAACTGGGTGGTCAACACAAAGTGCCTCGATTGAGCAATGAGCGAAAATTGTTAGAAGAGGTATTGAATTTGCAAGCGGTGCAATTATGATGATCCTTGCCCTACTCTATTTTCTTAATGGCTTTTCTTTAGAATCTTCTTTCGATGTTAATGCAAATCAATTTGCCATTGATCAAATTGGACATTATTATTTTGTCGAAGGCCGCACCATTGAAAAGCGTGATGAACGTGGAAATTTACTATTTAAAAATAGTGAGCTCGATTATGGCAACATTTATTCAATAGACCTTACCAATCCTCTTCAGCCCATTATATTTTACAAAGAGCAAGGTAAAATAGCGTTTTTAGATAATACTCTCAGTTTGCAAGGAAGCGTGATTGATCTTTTCGATTATGGTTTTGGACAAATAGAATGCTTTGGCGGATCGCGCGGCGACGCATACTGGTTGTGGGATGTAAGCAGTACGGAGTTGGTGCGCGTAAACAAACAATTTGTACGCTTATCTTCTTCTGGAAACCTTTCTCAATTATTAGGACGCGAGATACATCCAACACAAATTCAGGAATCTGGTAATAACTTATACGTTACAGACCCCGCCTATGGTGTGATGATTTTTGATATCTATGGTAATTACCGATCTTCCATTCCACTGCAATTTGATGGTTATGTTCAAATTGATAATGAGCGCATCATTTATACTCATCAGCAGTCATTGAAAGTGATTGGTTCCAATAAATTTGATGAGATGAGTTATCCCTTGCCATCGGAGATTCAAGGCAAAGTTGTATTCTTTTCCAGAAGGCTCCATTGTTTACACAACAAACGGATGCAAATATTTGTGATGTTATAATTACTAACATCTCTTTCTCAAAAGGATATTCTTTTTTACTTTGCACCTTTCTTTATTTGACCTAGACAAATTATGCATATCGCGATCGCCGGAAATATCGGATCCGGTAAGACTACTCTTACCACCCTACTTGCAAAGCATTACAAGTATCAGCCCCACTTTGAAGAAGTGGATGACAATCCATACTTAATTGATTTTTATAAAGACATGCAACGTTGGTCATTCAACTTGCAAGTATTCTTTTTGAAGAGTCGTTTTCGTCAATTGATTGAGCTAAAGAAAAGCTCTAAGAAAATCGTTCAAGACAGAACGATTTATGAAGATGCTTACATCTTTGCTCCCAATTTGCATGCGATGGGTTTGATGACTACTCGCGACTTTGAAAACTATGCAGATTTGTTTGGTGTCATGGATGAATTCATCACTCCGCCAGATTTGTTGATTTATCTCAGAGCTTCTGTTCCTGCTTTGGTAGAAAACATCCAAAAGCGCGGTCGTGAATATGAAGAAGCTATACGTTTAGATTACCTCACTCGACTAAACGAGCGCTATGAAGCTTGGATTAGCACCTACAATAAGGGCAAACTTCTCGTCATCGATATTGATGATAACAAATTTCATGAAAAAGCCGAGGATCTAGGAAAAATCATCTCTGGCATTGACGCGCAGTTGAATGGGCTGTTTAAGTAGGAACAAGGAACATAGCGACGAAGCGACGGAGGGACGAAGGGACGGAGGGACGGAGGGACGGAGGGACGGAGGGACGAAGCGACGAGGAGATTAGCAAAACAATTCTGAATTCTCAATCTAGCATTATTTTTACGAGCCTGCCCATTCGTGGGCCGGTTAGGGATAATGCAACAAACAACAAGAAAATAAAATTCCAATAAATAAAAATGACGATTGTCAAACTAAATTAGGTTGCCAATCGTCATTTTTGTTTTATTCAGAATTCTGAATTATTCCTGATAGCTCGAAGCACTATACATTAAAAAAAGTCGCTCCGTCGCTCCGTCGCTTGTAACTAGTATTTATTTTTTTCCCTTCAAATCAAGAGTGATAAGGAAGTTATCTTCAATCATCTTATCACCAAGGTCGCTGAAGAATTTAGCGCTGCGGAATTTGATATCGTATTGTGTTCTATCAATTGCGAATCCACCATTGAGCTTGATCATATTGTCTGCCGTAGGCACTAAAATCAAAGTGGCTGTAAGTGGCTTTGAGATTCCCTTGATGATGAGATCACCAGTTACTTCAAACTGGTGCTTATTTTTTGCAGTACCTGATTTGAAAACAAATTTAGAATCTGCAAATTTTGAGGTAGCAAAGAAGTCGTCACTTTTTAGATGGCCTTCCAGTTCAGCTTTGGCATCTCCAGATAAGTCTTCAACCACTAATGTTGGCATATCAATCACAATTTCTCCTGACTTGATAGCACCGCCAACAAACTCAACCTTTCCAGATTTTAACTTAATGCTTCCATTGTGTTTGCCTGTTACTTTGGCTCCGATCCAACGAATGTTTGATTCATCAGTTGCGAATGTGTATATACCATCGTTAGCTGCTGGCAGATTGAGGCCATTTGCAGCATCCATTGGTTGCACATTCACCTTGCTTGTATCCAAACCAGCGCGAGCTGCCACAAGGCACTTTTGAAAGTCTGCTTCAAATTTTGCATCAGCACTGCGAAGCTCTTGACACTTAGCAATACTCTCTGCACTCGGACTTCCCTTCACAGATTCCTTTGCACAACCACATGCGTCGAGCTCTGCGGTATTATTGGTAGTCCCGCCTCCGCACGCGTAAAACGCAAGTGCTATGCAAAGACTGATATAGAGAATTCTTTTATTCATTTTCAATTATTATTTTTTTTCTGCTGCAACTTTAGCCTTTTCCATTTCTGTCATAGGACGAATGGTTGAAGAGGTTTGGCTTTCAGCAACTCCGTTTACTATTTTAGAAGTCGTTACAATCTCTTTAACTGAGCCATTACCTAAGTCTAGAATTTCGATAGTCTTTGATACCTCTGAAGTAACAGGTGCTACTACTTCCACGTTCGTGCTTGAGGCCTCATTTTTCTTTTCATCTGAATGACCGAGTATCGGAGCGATTGTCAAACCAACAAGACATGTCAATTTGATAAGAATGTTCATCGAAGGACCTGAAGTATCTTTAAATGGATCACCCACTGTATCACCAGTTACTGCTGCTTTGTGAGCATCTGAACCTTTGAAGGTCATTTCACCATTAATCATAACACCGGCTTCGAAAGACTTCTTAGCATTGTCCCAAGCACCACCAGCGTTGTTTTGGAAGATAGCCCAAAGAACACCTGATACAGCAACACCTGCCATGTAAGCACCGAGAGCTTCAGCGCCCATTCCAAAGCCAATGATAATTGGAGAAACGATGGTAATAGCTCCTGGCAACATCATCTCGCGGAGAGCAGCCTTCGTAGAAATTTCAACACACTTGCCATATTCAGGCTTTCCAGTACCATCCATGATACCTGGGATTTCTCTGAATTGGCGACGTACTTCCATTACCATGTCCATAGCAGCCTTACCAACTGATTTCATTGCGAGAGCTGAGAACACAACTGGAATCATACCACCAATGAACAATGCTGCAAGAACATCTGCCTTGTAAATATTGATACCATCGATTCCGGTGAACGTAACGTAAGCAGCGAAGAGTGCAAGTGCAGTCAACGCAGCGGAAGCGATAGCGAATCCTTTACCTACTGCCGCTGTAGTATTTCCCACTGAGTCGAGAATATCTGTACGTTGGCGCACTTCTTTTGGAAGCTCGCTCATCTCAGCAACACCACCTGCGTTATCGGCAATTGGGCCGAAAGCATCGATTGCAAGCTGCATCGCAGTTGTTGCCATCATCGCTGATGCAGCGATTGCCACACCGTAGAAACCAGCAAGCGCATATGAACCCCAAATAGCTACTGCAAAAAGAATTACAGAAGAGAAAGTAGAAATCATCCCTGTAGCAAGACCTGCGATGATATTTGTTGCTGCACCGGTTGAAGAGTTTCTTACGATTGCAAGAACAGGCTTCTTACCAAGAGCAGTATAATATTCTGTGAAAGCAGAAATCAAATAACCAACTGAAAGACCTACCAATGTAGCATAGAACACGTGACGGCTTGGAATCGCTTTAACGCCTTCGCCAAAGAACTCCATGTTGATTGTTTCAGGCAACATCCAGTCCACGAGGAACCAACCGGCAACAGCCGACAAAACGATAGATGTGATGTTTCCTAGATTAAGTGCCTTTTGTACTTCAGCCTCTTTAGCATTATTATCCTTGATACGAACAAGGAAAGTACCGATGATAGAAGCGATAATTCCTACACCTGCAATCATAACAGGAAGAAGAATTGGTCCCATACCATTGAAGGCATCTGTGAATTGAACTCCACCATTGGCTTCGGTCATATCCTTGATGATATAGTTACCAAGAACCATAGAAGCTAATACTGTAGCTACGTAAGAACCGAACAAGTCAGCTCCCATACCTGCAACGTCCCCAACGTTGTCCCCAACGTTGTCTGCGATTGTAGCTGGGTTTCTTGGATCATCTTCTGGGATACCAGCCTCCACTTTACCAACTAAGTCAGCACCTACGTCAGCTGCTTTGGTGTAAATACCACCGCCAACACGAGCGAAAAGTGCAATAGACTCAGCACCGAGAGAGAATCCTGCAAGAGCTTCAAGTACCATTGTCATTTCTTTATAGAAGTCGCCACCTTCGGACATGAAAGTGCTAACAAAAACCATAAAGAAAAGGCTAAGGCCTAATACAGCAAGACCAGCAACGCCAAGGCCCATAACTGTACCACCGCCAAAAGAAACTTTAAGAGCGTTTGGAAGAGATGTACGGGCTGCTTCAGTAGTGCGGGCATTGGCATCCGTTGCGATGCGCATTCCAATATTGCCTGCCACTGCTGAGAAAATTGCACCCACCACAAAAGCAGGAACGATCATCCAGCTTGTAGTATCCACGATTGTTGATATTCCAAAGAGGGCTGCAGAAGCAATAACAACGAAAATTGCTAACAAGCGATATTCAGCGCTCAAGAAAGCCATTGCTCCTTCTTTGATGCTTTTAGAAATGTTTTGCATTTTCTCATTTCCTGCATCTTGTTTTTTTACCCATGCCATCTTAATGAGCATGAAGATTAGACCTACCACTGCCAAGATGATTGGCACATAAATCAAATTGTTCATTTTATATAACTATTGGTTATTGGTTCAATTTTGAAACGGGCGCGAATATACACCGCATTTGTGGTCTCACAAAATGGTATTAGAGCCAATTAATACGCGGTAGTTTATTTCGTTCACCGCCCCGAAAATCTCGAGGCCATAAACAAGACAATTAAAAAAGCTAAAAGACTGAAAATCCCTGCTATTTGTGTTTTCTCGGGCACATATTCAAACTCAACCTTATGGGTTCCTATAGGAACTTCAATCTCAGGAAAAGCGTCTTGGAAAATGCCAATATTCACCGGCTTCCCATCTACCCTAGCCTTCCACATGGGCAACCACGTTTGAAGTAGTACAACCTTATCAAGAGTGATAGCTTCAATATCAAACGCGATTTTATTGGTTGTAATTTGCCAGTTTGAAAATCGCATCTGACTTTCATCTTTGAATGAAAATGCTAAAGGTTTGTTCTTGAAATCAAGTAGCTTACCTGATTCCTCTAACTTATTATAACGAGCGAAAATGAAACTGTTGTAGCCATCCCAAGCTGGTTTACGGATATATATTCCTTCATTTCGCCAAATAAACGGAATCTCGAATGCCACGCTGTCTGAATGATAGGATGCTATGGCTTCACCATTATACGCAGTTCTGGAAGCTATTAAATTCTCTAACTTCTTATTTTCCCTTGCCACAAGATGATTGTTTACCATCGTAGCGTAGATATTCAGTTGAATGCACACAAACGCAATAAATACACTGGTAAAAACAAACATTTTTGGACGAGAAGAAATCAGTAAAACTGAGATAATCACTAAAAACAAAAATGACTGAATTGCTATACGACCACCCAATGAAACATGCGGTGATCCATCCTTTGACTGAAATTCGGCTATGACTCCACTTATGGATTCTATGTTTAAATTCGTGATGTTAGGTGCCAAAAGGAGCAAAAATGGAATTGCGGAAATGCCGAGAATAATGGCCTTTTTTTTATGCATATGCGTAAAAAAACTTGTCAGTCCTCGTGCAGCTATTAAAATGAAGAAAGTAACCGCTATAAATCGAAAAATCGAAGGGTGCCGGAATAGTCCCATCGCAGGAAGGTTTGCGAGCCATGTTCGCAGTGGCGTGTGTGCACCTAGAGCTGCAAGCATCAGAAAAATTGCGACAATCAAATAAATCCAGTCCTTCCGTGATTTATCCCGACTAAATAACCAAGAAACAAACCCGATGATAAATGGCAGCCCCATGAAAAAGTTGATCATGGAAAAGTCACTGCCCCAATCTACATTCTCGGTTGTTCCTACTGCGTAAGGTGTCAGAATAGAAATATATGCTTTGGGTGGAAATGGATTTTGATTTAGCCTTTTCTCGTTAAGTCCAGCAGTTCTTGTAATCTCATTGTACGTTTCGAAAGAAGCAACAATTGGAAAGGCGCAAACAGCAGCGACAGGAAGCGCGCACTTGAAGATGAAATGTCGGATATGTTTTAACGCTTTTGAAAAATCTGAGTCAACAAATTGCTTAATAAAATGAACAACTGTATAGCCTGCGAGAACATAAATGCCGATAATCACAACGCCAGGATATGACCCGGCGATGAACATGAAACTTGAAATAGATAGCTCAAGCGTATTGCGCCAATTAGCAGCTTGGAGGGATTTTAGTATGGCTAAAAAGACAAATGGGAACCATGCCATACCTATAAGAAAAGCATAGTTCTGAGCATTACTCATAAAGATACCATTACTCATGAATGCAAGACCGGCCAACCATGCTATTGTGTGATTTATATCATGGTATCGAACGAGGCGATACATTCCCCAGCCAGCTAAAAAAATATGAAAGCAAAACTCGAAATTCAGAGCGTAGAAGTCGTAGCCATACACTAAAGCAATAATCCAAACTACGGGATAGAGAGCTCCTGTATCGGGATCTGCATGTAGCGGAAAACCCAAATGTTGAAACGCGCTCCACCATGGCCATTCACCTGAGTTTAGCGCCTCGCTAACATTTAATCGCCAAGGTAAAAAACAATCTATAGCATCCCATTTGAGCACATTTTGAAACAAACCGATTTGAGGAAAAAGAAGAAAAGAAAGAAAAAAGAATGTCAATATGACTCCAAGTCGCGTTTCTAAAAATTTTTGAACTTTTTCCATAAAAATTAAAATTAATAAAAAAACCCGCATGGAAATATGCGGGCTTTTTTTATTCTTTTTTCGAAAAATTAATGATTCACATACAACAATTCTTTCGCTGTTTTCACCACGTCAGCCACTTGAGGTAGTGATGCCTCAATGAGTGTAGTAGCAAAAGCAAACGGAGTGTCCGTTTGAGTCAAACGGCGAATAGGAGCGTCGAGATAGTCAAACGCGTGACGTTGCACACGGTATGCAATTTCAGTGCTTATGCTCGCCACTGGCCAGCTTTCCTCAACGATTATTAAACGGTTTGTTTTTTTAACAGAATTCACGATAGTGTCGATATCCAATGGGCGAATCGTGCGAAGATCAATCACTTCAGCACTGATTCCTTCCTTGGCGAGCTCTTCTGCTCCAGCAAGGGCAGTCTTCATGATTTTACCAAAAGAAACAATTGTTACGTCTGTTCCTTCGCGCTTGATATCCGCAACACCAATTGGAATGATATATTCACCGTCTGGCACCATGCCTTTGTCTCCGTACATCTTTTCAGATTCCATGAAAACAACTGGGTCATTGTCTCGGATTGCCGCCTTCAAAAGGCCTTTCGCATCGTATGGGTTGGAAGGAGTAATCACCTTCAAACCGGGAACGTGAGCATAGAAAGCCTCGAAGCTTTGGCTATGCGTAGCAGCCAATTGACCAGCTTGGCCGTTAGGGCCTCTGAACACGATAGGTACAGAGAATTGGCCTCCTGACATTTGAAGCATTTTTGCTGCTGAATTGATGATTTGGTCAGCTGCAAGAATTGCAAAGTTCCAAGTCATAAATTCTACGATAGGGCGCAGACCATTCATAGCTGCACCAACAGCAATCCCCGAAAAGCCAAGCTCCGCGATAGGAGTATCGATGACTCTTTTTGGACCGAATTCATCCAACATTCCTTTGGAAGCTTTATAAGCTCCATTGTATTCCGCCACCTCTTCGCCTAGAAGGAAGACGCTTTCATCGCGACGCATCTCTTCTGACATCGCTTCACAAATTGCCTCTCTGAACTGAATTTCTCTCATGTTGTTATAAATGTGGGTGCGAAAATAAGCATTCGTAATTACTTTCGCATCCCGAATACATAAAAAGCATTTCAATGAAAATACTCGTATGTATCAGCAAAGCACCTGATACCACCTCAAAAATCGCCTTCACTGAAGGAAACACGAAGTTCGATGAGAATGGCGTGCAGTTTATTGTAAACCCCTACGATGAGTGGTACGCACTCGTTAGAGCTTTGGAAATCAAAGAAGCACAGGGTGGAAATGTTACTATCCTATCGGTAGGAGCCGCAGACTATGAGCCTGTAATTAGAAAGGCACTTGCCATTGGAGCTGATGATGCTGTGCGTATCGACGCCCCAGAAAGTGATTCTTTATATGTTGCCAAACAAATCGCAGCCTTTGCCAAAGACAAAGGTTTCGATATTATCATGTGTGGAAAAGAGACAATCAACTATAATGGTTCCGTTGTGCCTGGGATGATTGCTGAATTGTTAGATATTCCTTACATTCCACTTGCAACAAAGTTGGATGTAGCTGGCGGAGTATCAACGATTCACCGCGAGATTGCTGGCGGCGAAGAGGTTGTAGAAGTGAGTGGACCCTATGTATTGAGCGCAGCAAAAGGAATGGCGGAGCAGCGCATTCCAAACATGCGCGGTATCATGGCAGCGCGCACTAAGCCTCTCAATGTTGTTCCTGCAGCCGCTGTAGAAACTTCTACTGAAGTGAAAGCATACAGCTTGCCTGCAGCCAAAGGAGCTTGTAAATACATTGATGTAGAAAATGCAGGAGATTTAATTCGCATCCTCCACGAAGAAGCTAAAGTGATTTAACCTAAAAAAATTAAAGAGATGTCAGTATTAATATTTGCCGATAATCATCACGGAAAATTCCCAAAAAGCAGCCTTGAAGCCGTTAGTTATGGCGCACAACTCGCTGAAAAGCTCGGAGTAAAAGCTACGGCTTTGACAATTGGTTCTATCAATGGCGACGGTGGATTGGGAAGTGCGGGAGCTGCTAAAGTTCTAAATGCTGCTTCTGTGAATACCACAGATTCGCAACAACTCACTCGATTGGTGATTGCTGCCGCAGCTCAAGAAGGTGCATCTGTAATCATCTTCACACATGATATTTCAGGTAAACTCATTGCGCCGCGTGTTGCTGCGCGTATGGACGCAGGCTTAGTTCCTGGTGCTATCGCATTACCTGAAACTACGGGTGGATTTACTGTGAGAAAAAATGTATTCTCAGGAAAAGCCTTCGCCGACATCGAGTTGAAAACAGCTAATAAGGTAATCAGTGTATTACCGAATTCAATCGGCGTTTTGAACACAGGAAATACCGCGCCAGTAGAGGCATTCAATGCTGACCTCGGCGCTTCAGGTATCAAGGTAAAAGAAGTAAAAAGCGAAGAAAAGGAAGGAGAAATTCCACTTCCAGAAGCAGAACTTGTGGTGTCTGCTGGTAGAGGATTGAAAGGACCTGAGCATTGGGGCATTATCGAGGAACTCGCTAAGTCTCTTGGAGCTGCTACGGCATGTTCACGTCCAGTGTCAGACATCGGATGGCGTCCTCACCACGAGCACGTAGGACAGACCGGGATCACCATTCGTCCGAATCTTTATATTGCAGTTGGTATTAGCGGGGCTATTCAGCACTTGGCTGGAGTAAACGGTTCCAAGACAATAGTGGTAATTAACAAAGACCCAGAAGCACCGTTTTTCAAAGCGGCAGACTACGGAATCGTGGGTGATGCTTTTGAAGTCGTACCAAAACTTATTGAAGCAGCCAAGCAATTCAGCGCTTCTAAATAGAATTTCAAGCTTAAAAGAGATGCCTTTGGACATAAGGCATCTCTTTTTTTTGTTTAATGAAACATTCATTACTAAATTCGTAAAGAAGACAACAGCAACTCGAAAGTTGTCTATTGAACTTATGGGCAAAATTGAATTACAGATCGCCGACATCGCGCCCAGCGGCAGCACCAGTGGGGCCTACGCGATGATTTTAGCAGAAGTGGATGGAAATCGACGTCTTCCAATAGTGATTGGAGGAGTAGAAGCGCAGGCCATAGCCATAGAGCTTGAAAAGATGCAGCCCAGTCGGCCCCTTACACATGACTTATTTAGATCGCTTGCCCACGGCTTTGACATCGACATCGAAGAAGTGCTCATCTATAACCTCATGGAAGGAATCTTTTTTGCAAAATTGATAGCCAGAATGGGCAATCGCGTTGCAGAAATTGATGCACGCACAAGCGATGCCGTTGCAATTGCAGTGCGCTTCAATTGTCCAGTTTTTTGTGAAGAATTTATACTTCAGCAAGCTGGTATCAATCCAGAAGAGGCTGCAGGAGCAGAAACAGATGCCAGTATTGATGAGCAAATGGAGGAAATTTTCAGTGAGGAAGAACCCGCTGACTTATCCATCGATGAGCTCCAAAAGCAATTAGATCAGGCATTAGAGCGAGAAGAATACGAGAAGGCCAGTAGAATTCGCGACGAGATCAATCGCAGAAAGTCTTAAGGAGAAAAATTCCTTAGTACATTGCCGCTTCCTTTAACCAAACAAAACGATGGAGAGATTTCATGGCATTCTCGGGATATTGCTAATCCTTGGTATTGCATTCGCTTTTTCTAACAATAGAAAAAAAATTAACTACCGCCTGGTTATCTCGGGCATTCTTCTTCAAATCATCATTGCTGTTTTAATCCTAAAACTTCCTCCTGTGACCTGGTTTTTCCAACAAGTGGGTCATGGTATGGAAAAAATAGAACAGTTCGCCCGAAGCGGCGCTGCCTTTGTGTTTGGCGGAATAATGGTGGACACTCCAAACGGGATAAAAAACTTTGCTGAAAGTGGATTTGTATTCGCTTTTAGCGTTACTGCTACGATTATTCTCGTTACAGTATTGGTGGCACTGCTCTATCACATCGGATTGATGCAACGGGTAGTTGCTGTTATTGCCAGAGCCATGAATTTCATAATGCGTGTGAGCGGAGCCGAAGCTCTGAGCAACGTTGCCAGTGCATTTGTAGGACAAGTGGAGGCTCAAGTTATGATTCGCCCGTACCTAAAGGGAATGACCAAAAGTGAGCTACTTGCAAGCATGAGTGGAAGCTTGGCTTGTATCGCGGGCGGAATTCTCATTGTATACGCGAATATGGGAGCAAAGGCTGAATACCTTATTGCCGCTAGTTTGATGGCAGCTCCAGGCGCTTTAGTCATTTCAAAAATCGTATTCCCAGAAACTGAGGAAAGCGAAACAATGGGCAAAGTAAAACTTGAGGTTAAATCATCATACAGCAATCTCATCGACGCTATCAGCCACGGTGCTGCCGATGGAATGAAGATTTCTTTGAATGTGATAGCGATGTTGATCGGATTCATCGCACTTGTATCACTCATCAACTCTGGTTTAGGGTTGATTAGTCCTGAACTTAGCCTGGATGTAATTTTTGCTAAACTTTTTTATCCAATTGCTTGGGCAATGGGAATTCCTATGGCCGATGTTTCCAATGCTGCTACATTGCTGGGTCAGAAGTTAACTATCAACGAATTTGTAGCATTTAAAAACCTTACCTCTTCTGCAACCCCATTAATCACCACAGAAAAAGGACTTGTGATTGTGAGTATCGCTATATGCGGTTTTGCAAACTTCAGCAGTGTGGGAATGCAAATCGGAGGTATTGGTGAGTTGGCACCTGAGCGTAGAAAAGATTTGGCTAAATTGGGAATGCGTGCCTTGCTCTGCGGAACCTTAGCGTCGTATCTTTCGGCCACATTAGCAGGCATCATTCACTGATAAAAAAAACATGATCAAAGTCGGAATAATAATGGGTAGCAAGAGCGATCTCGCTATCATGCAAGAAGCATCGATTGTTTTAAAAGAACTTGGTGTAGAACATGAGATGACTGTTGTGAGCGCGCATCGCACACCTGAAAGGATGTTTGACTATGCTAAAAGCGCCGCATTGAGAGGTTTGAAAGTAATTATCGCTGGAGCAGGCGGAGCCGCGCATTTGCCAGGAATGACAGCGTCTCTTACTCCATTGCCAGTCATTGGTGTTCCGATTCATTCATCCAATAGCATTGATGGTTGGGATAGTGTATTGAGCATATTGCAAATGCCTGCAGGTGTGCCGGTAGCAACCGTCGCGCTTGATGGAGCGCGTAATGCAGGAATCCTTGCAGCACAAATTGTTGCTGCTGGTGATGATGAGTTGCTGAAGCGCATCGCTATTTTCAAAGAAGGTTTGAAGGAAAAGGTGATGCAGAGCCTCGATGCCGAAGGAAATATTCGCTCTTAAGAAAAAGAAAGATGTTGACTATCGACCCAAAAGAATTGACCGTACCAGCGCTTCACGCATATCTGCTTGGGGCGGTGGCGCCACGTCCGATTGCATTTGCGAGCACTCTGGATGAAGAAGGCAATCCGAATTTATCCCCATTTAGTTTTTTCAATGTATTCAGCTCGAATCCACCGATATTGATTTTTTCGCCTGCCCGCCGTGGCCGCGACAATACCACCAAGCATACTTATGAAAATGCGAAAGTGGTGCGCGAGTGTGTCATCAATATCGTCAATTATGACATCGTTCAACAGATGTCGCTATCGAGTGTGGAGTATGCAAAAGGCGTAAATGAATTCGTAAAGGCTGGATTGACTCCCATACCAAGTGATGTGGTAAAACCTTTTCGTGTTAAGGAATCTCCTGTGCAGATTGAATGTAAAATCAATGATGTAATCGAATTGGGTTCGAATGGAGGCGCAGGAAATCTCGTTATCTGTGAAGTTCTGAGAATTCATATTGATGAAAAAATACTGGATGAGAAAGGGCATATTGATCCTTTCAAAATTGACCAAGTAGCGCGACTTGGAGGCGATTGGTATGCTCGTGTGAGACCAGGACTTTTTGAGGTGGCAAAACCCAATGCAAAACTCGGTATTGGGGTCGATCAAATACCCAGTGATATTCGCCTTTCAAAAATTCTTACAGGCAATCATCTTGGCCAGCTAGGGAATGTAGAATCCTTGCCAGACGAGACGAGCGTAAATGAATATAAACTGACTGAGCTTGCAGATTTATTTATAGAATTTGAAAATGATCAAGCCAGCTTAGAAATTGAGCTGCATAAGCGCGCTGCGACCTTGTTGGATGCCGGTGATGTGCACCATGCGTGGCTTACACTACTAACGTTTAATAATTAAGAGATGGAATTAGAAGGAAAAATAAAAGCCGTTTTCGAAGAGAAAGTATTGAACGGCGGTTTTACAAAAAGAGAATTTGTAGTTACCACTGAGGAGCGTTATCCTCAACATATCATGTTTGAATTGTTGAAGGAAAAAACCTCGATTATTCAAGGGTTTAATCCAGGCGAAAGCGTTCGAGTATCATTTGACATTCGCGGCCGCGAGTGGAATGATAAATATTTCAACTCATTAGTAGCTTGGAAGGTAGATCGTTTGGGCGCCGGTGCTCCGCCACAGGCAGACATGCCTCCTCCCCTACCGCCAATTGAGGACGATCCTATCTCTGACGATCTTCCGTTCTAAGAAGGATTCTGATTTTTTCTTTTTTCAAAAATCTTCATGTATTTGAGGCCATCTGACACGTAGTAAGGACTATGTGTCTTTGGCCTTCCCGATAATGGGAATCGCTGCCCGGTATTGTGGTAGTGGAATGCGTCTTTGAATTTTTTCTTTTTGAGAAAATGGCCGTATTCCTGCGCGATCCATTCCACTCCCACTTCGGCTGCATCATCTTCATGGCGAAGATCAGTAACACTTACACCAAGCGGAATTGCTTTGTATCCCATCAATTGAAAAGGTCCCCACGACGTAGCTAAATTTTCCAAACAACCATCATCACAATTTTCTAAATGGTGTTGATATATGTTCTCCAGTCTATCTACTTTCCCATCCTTTACGCGTTTGAGACGTTTCATGATGGAAGGTTCATAGCGATGACCAGCAGGCTTATCTCCACCGCATTCCAATATCACTAAAGCCATTAAATATTCGTAGGGTACATCGTGTTTTTGGGAGAGCTTTTTCATTTCATCAGCATAGTTGAGCTCTGCCCATTCTACAGTAGACATGTTTTCTGGTCGCGGGTTGACGGGTATTTCTCTACCGAACATCGCCAACATGTACTCAGATATTTCGTAGCGCAAACTAAACGCGATATATCCCAGAGACAAGATAATACTGAGGATAACTATTCGCTTTGTCCAACGCTTTTTCATAACACGAAGATACAATTTGAATTACTTTTATGGCGCGAGAATTATTGAAGTCATGCCAGCCAACAAATACGCTCTCCTGCGCTATCGAATCATTGATCGGTGTTTGAAAAACCCCGGCAAACCATATCCTTCACGCGAGGATTTGAGATCAGCATGCGAAGAAGCATTATATGGTAGCGGAGGCGATGCCATTTCTTTGAGCACAATTGACAAAGATATTTGGGCTATGAAAAATGAAGGTGAGTTAGGTTACTACGCTCCTATTTCATTTAGCCGAACTCATGGAGGCTATTTCTATGAAGATCCTGAGTATAGTATTTCTGAGCTGAGCCTAGGCGATGAAGACTTGCAAGCACTCCGATTCGCAGTAGCCACCCTCGATCAATTCAAGAGTGTTCCGATATTTTCACAATATGAAAGTGCAATTGAAAAATTGATAAGTCGTGTAAATATCAGTCCGCGACCTGACGAAAAGGGACTTGACAACTTTATTCAATTTGAAAGGTCCTCCGTTGCAAAAGGAACGGCTTGGCTCGGTGAGTTGCTAGAGTGCATTAAGTCAAAAAATGTTGTCAGCATTGCCTATCGAAAGTTTCAAGACAATGTCTTAAAGCAATATCTCATTCACCCTTATTTACTGAAAGAGTATGACAACCGTTGGTATGTAATTGCCTGGAATGAAGAGCGTCAAACCATTGTAACCTTTGGACTCGAACGAATTGAGGAGTTACAAAAACAAAAAGCAAAGTTTGAAATTCAGAAAAATTTCAATCCTGATTTATTTTTCAAATACAGCATTGGCATTACCGAAAATACATCTAAGCCCGAGGCCGTGCGCGTATCCTTTGATCCATACGCTGGGAGATATTTAATAAGTCAGCCACTGCATCCATCTCAAACCGTGTTGACTGAAAACGAGAAGGAGGTCGTTTTGGAATGGAATATATTGATTACTGAAGAAGTGTATTCTTTTATTCTTGGCCACGGCAATCGCGCAAAAGTCTTATCTCCGGAGCGATTGAAAGGTGAAATCAAAAAAAGACTGCAAGCCGCAATAAATTTTTATTGAAAAAAAAATCTCATTGTAAATCCATTACAATGAGCAGGTGGTGATTTGTATCGTGAAATTTAAACAACGATACGATGAATACATTACCGGAAGTTCAGAAGCACATTGACAGTTTTTCTCGCCCACAGGGCTACAGTCCTTATGCATGGAACGTTACCAAGCGACTGGCGTTGGAAGTGTGGGAGAGTTATTTGCAAAATCGCCCTTTTCGCAGGCCGGTGAATTATCTCTGTCAAGAGTTTTATCAAATGATTAGAAGACCAGAAGATGGGGAGTTTATTCTGCCAAAGAATTCTTTTCGCATGTTGAGTAACGGTTGACAAGCAGTTTTCTTTATTAATTAACCCCTGCAATACCCCGTTGAGGCCAAAGCGTGTTGGTTCTCACGGGGCTATTGTTTATAAGTTCTATTTTTGAACCAACCAATCTGTGTTTGAGTTTCCTACATTTGATGCAGTTGATACTCGAAAAAGAGACGTTCAGCAACAAAAAAACGACATTAGTCATATTTTTTTGAGGTTTCGTCGAAAAAGGAGTATATTTGCACAACAATAGAAAAGAACCTTAGCCCCAGATGACGACAATAACCGGAAAGTCACTTGAAGAAATTCAATCCTTCTACCATAGCATGGTGATGGAAACGCTTTCTGCGTCGCCTAAGGAAACGCTTATTTTTAGTCATTTCGGAGACTTTTCTCAATCCAAAGTTGATTCTACCATTAAGCTCATTGAGAGTTCTATCCTTGAGTCAGGAGATAAGAGACAAACAATGCGCCGCATCAATAGTGTGCTCATTGAGGTATTACAAAATACTTCCTTGCATGCAGCTAAAGACGGCAATGGTCGAATGCATGCCTATCTCATCGTTAGCCGTGCAGCTAATGGATATAAAATCTACACAGGCAATTTGATTTTAAAGAATGATATCTCCCGCCTTCAAAACAAGATGGCTGGAATAGTATCATTGGATAAAAATGCATTGCGTAAGTTGTTTATTGAAACGCTTTGCAATGAAGACTTCACCTACAAAGGCGGCGCTGGCCTTGGCCTACTCACAATCGCAAAGCGCTCAAAAGAGACAGTACTCTATTCCATAAACGCTGTTGACGAATTGTTTGGTTACTTCCAGATGGAAATCCTAATGGATTTAGAATAATTCCATTTATTTGAGGTCATGAAAAAACTGGCCTTCATTTCATTTATCCTTATTGCTGTTATTTCTTGCCACGATGCTCCTGTGGTTCAAAACATTTATGGCAATAAAAAATACGTCGCTATCCGAGAAGCTGCAGACCAACGCAACGCTGCAAAACTTCTTGAGTTTATGAAAAGTAGCGATGACTCCACGCGTCTGGAGGCTACCAAGGGCGCGATTTCAATGACCGACTCTTCTCTAAACATTCAGTTATACAATCTGCTAAGAGATGTAAACGAACAAACAAGACTATATGCCGCAATTGCAATCGGCAATAATAGCCAAGAAAGCTCTGTAGATAAATTGATTTCGCGTTATCCAATAGAGACCGCTTCTGATGTTAAAAGAGAAATACTCATCGCGATTGGTAAAACCTTAAAGGGGAAATCAAAATTATCTTTTGAGACGAGCTCTGTCGCAGAATTTCTGCGCAACATTGAACTATCAGATGAAGAAATTAAGACCGGCTTTGGAGTAATGCTTCATCATTTGCACCGCAAAGGCCTTTACAGTGGCTCGTTGATGCGCAGATGTCAATTTGCATTGCAGTTGAGTGACGCAGACTCCCGAGAAGCCATGGCATGGGCTATGGCCACTTTCAATGGTATGTGGATCCAAACCCAATCCGAGTATTTTTCTAATTGGTTGAAAACCGAACGAAACAGCGACGTTAAATTACCATTGCTTATTGCGTACTCCAATTCAACAAGTGATGGCGAGTCCACACTAAAGTTATATGCAGCCGCTCTCAATGCGAGCCACCAAATAAATATTGTGGCAATTCAACAATTAGTAAAACAAGGAGCAAAGGATGCTTCATTATTTATACCAGCACTCCAACACCCAGATGACAAAGTAGTAATAGAAGCGCTGCAAGCTCTATCTCAATGTAACATTAAGAAAGATCAAATCAATATCCAAGACGCAGTGAGCGAGCGCGGAACAGCTGTGCAATCAGCACTATTTCGTTTGCTGCACCATCATAATATAAATAAGGATGGAAAAGCTTGTCTTAGTGCAATGGCAGCGGCCAAATTACCTTATGATAAAGCGCATTTTATTCGAGCACTGGGAAATGCCCCAGAACGTTGTGATGATCTCATTAGAGAATTTTACAAAGAAAAAAATCCAGTCGTACTATACGCGCTCTCAGAAACATTATGCGAGTATTATACAAACAGCACTTGGCAAGGTAAAACTTCATTCATCGAAATCGCAAAATCTGCCATCGCAAAACATGATTCCGGTGTTTGTGATTTATTTCTAACAGCGCTAGAATCGAAGATGCCAAGTGAATCAGAGTTTCTAGCCCTTCGATATCTACTTGACACCTATCTCGGTTCGCTCAAGTTGCCGCAAGAGATTGAAATCGCTAATCACATTATCCGATTTAATAATCGCCTTTCAGGTGCGAAACAAATGGAGTTGAAACCTCCATATAGCAAGATGATCGATTGGGAGAAGGTTCAATATATTTCTAAGGAGCAAACTGCTCTATTTACTACCAACAAAGGCACCTTCAAAATGAAGTTTTATGTTGAAGAAGCACCAGGCAGTGTTGCTTTCATTATCTCATTAATCGAACAAAAATTTTATGACGGGAAATATTTCCACAGAGTGATTCCAAACTTTGTAGCCCAAGGAGGCTGCCCTATTGGAAATGGCATGGGAGGAAGTGAAAACTTAATTCGCAGCGAATTTTCTAACCTGCGATTTAGACGTGGAAGTGTTGGACTTGCGAGTGCAGGCAAAGACACTGAGAGTTGCCAGTTTTTTATCACCTATTCTCCCAAACCTCATCTCGACGGGCGCTACACTGTGTTTGCCGAAATAGTTGAAGGCATGGATATCGTGGATAAATTGCAAGTTGGTGACCAAATCATTTCAGCGGAGTTACTGAAAGTCACAACTGATTAAGTCTTTTGTTTTTCTCTCTTTGCAGCAGGAAACAAAATATTATTCAAAATCAATCGATAACCAGGGGAGTTCGGATGCAGGTTGAGGTCTGTGGGCGGATCTCCCACAAGGTGGCGGTAATCCTCCGGATCGTGACCGCCGTAATATGTCCATTGCCCTTGTCCCAATTCTCCATGAATGTATTTGGCACAATTGATACTTTTTATTTCGCCCATTATAGTAACATTGCTCTTCATGAACTGCTCACGGAAAGAAGTAGTTTGTCCCATAAAACCCTTGATCACTTGAGTGTGGTTCTGCGTTAGAATGGTAGGTACAATATCCCATTTGGCAGAAAAATCAAAGAGTGTAAAAAAGTCATTGAGCTCGCCGATTTTTCCATGGTCGTCAGTGCCATCGATATTGGAAAATTCGTAAACCATTGGGTTCTTTTCCAAACGATAATCTTTGAAAGCAAAGCCGAGATCAAACTGCAACTTGGACTGTGCCTGAGGGTCGCTGGCATCACCATCAAAAACGCTTTCAACGATATCGACATTTTGAGCGGACAAGGCGATATCAAAGCTATCGGTGCCACTACACATTGTGAACAAGAAACCACCACCCACAACGAATCCCTGGATATTAAGCGCAACCTGACGCTTCATTGCAGAGACTTTGGTAAAGCCCAATTCTGCTGCAAGAGCTTCTTGATTTCTAACCTCGTCTTGATACCACGCTGTATTTCTGAAGCTCGCATAAAACTTCCCGTACTGGCCTGTAAAGTCCTCGTGGTGTAGGTGTAACCAATCATATTTTGGTAATTCACCATTAACAATCTCTCTATCGTAAATTTCGGTATATGGAATTTCGGCATAAGTCAATACCAATGTTACCGCATCATCCCAAGGCTGTTTTCCTTTCGGAGTATAAACAGCAATTTTTGGAGCCGCCTCTAATTTTACGCGTTCCATGTTGACTTCCGGATCGGCGATTTCGTTATAAATCTGCTGAGCCTGAACATCCGCAATCACTTGATAACTCACGCCTCTGATATTACATTCTTTGGTGATATCGGGATAGTTATCGATCAGAAAGCTACCTCCACGATAATTGAGCAGCCACTCTAGATTAATTTTATTCTCGAGCACCCAATAGGCTATGCCGTAGGCCTTCAAATGATTTTTTTGACTTTCATCCATTGGAATAAGAATTTTTCCTGCCTGTGCAGACAACATTCCAATGAGTAGAAAAAATAGGAGAATACTTCTTTTCATGCGCTTTCACTTCCGACAACCATCGGACCAAACAAAGATATAGATAAAAATCAGGGATTTTAAAGTCTATAAACGCCAAAACATTTTAAAATGGCGCTTCTCCCCCACCTGTGTCAAAAGGCTCCTCGTCGTCAGGCATGCTATTCATCTTTGAGGCCACGGTAATGGTGGTTGCACCTCCTTCTGTGGAAGAGGCTCCAGACGTGAATGATGTATTGGCTTGAATTGACTTTCCGTAATCGTTGTTGTCGTAATCGAAACCGTCGAGGTTGGCGAATTTGGCCAGTCGTCCGATAAAGCGAAGCGGCACATCTTCCAGTGAACCATTTCTGTGCTTTGCGATAATAATTTCGGCTTTGCCATGCGTCGAATTGCCATCAGCGTCTTGATCGATGCCATAATACTCTGCGCGATAGATGAACGCTACGATATCAGCGTCTTGCTCAATCGCTCCAGATTCACGAAGATCGCTGAGCAAAGGACGTTTGTCGCCTCCTCTTGTTTCCACCTGACGTGACAACTGCGAAAGAGCAATCACTGGCACATCAAGTTCTTTGGCAATTTGCTTAATCGAACGAGAGATAGTCGAGATTTCTTGTTCACGATTCCCTGCCTTTGATTCACCACCTGTGGTCATCAGCTGCAAGTAGTCGATGATTACCATCTGAATACCGTGCTGTGCCTTCAGACGGCGGCATTTAGCGCGCAGTTCAAACACAGAAAGAGCGGGAGTATCATCAATAAAAATTGGTGCTTCGGAAATTCTGGAGATACGTTGATGCAACTGATGCAATTCATGATCTGCAAGGTTTCCTTTTCTCAATTTCTCTGCATCGATTTCTGTTTCACTTGCAATCAAACGTTGCACGAGCTGAACACTCGACATTTCAAGGGAGAACACTGCAACAGGAATCTGAAACTCAACGGCCATATTTCGAGCCATCGATAGTACGAAAGCGGTTTTACCCATACCTGGACGAGCAGCCACAACAATCATATCGCTTCGCTGCCAACCGCTGGTGACGCGGTCAAGAGCAGTAAAACCTGTAGGCACGCCGCTTACCCCACTTGTATTTTGACGAGCTTGTTCGATTTGGTCAAGCGCTGTTTTAATCAACGCACTCATCTTATCGTAATTCTTGCGAATATTTCCTTCAGCTACCTGAAAGAGATTGCTCTCAGCCTTATCCAACAAATCAAACACGTCAGATGTCTCATCGTATGCATCTCTAATAATTTCTCCAGAAATACGAATCAATTCACGCTGAATGTGCTTTTGAGCAATAATGCGAGCGTGTGTTTCGATATTGGCCGCTGATGCAACGCGGTTTGTCAATTGAGAAATGTACAAAGGCCCGCCAACGAGTTCCAATTCCCCAGCCTTGCGCAGCGCGTGAGTGACTGTGAGGATGTCAACAGGCTCACCTTTTGCAAACAAATCAGAAATAGCCGCGAAGATTCGCGCATTTGCGTCCTTATAAAAACTTGAAGATTTTAAAATATCAATAACAGAGTTCATCGCCTCACGCTCGAGCATCATCGCACCGAGCACCGCCTCTTCGAGGTCAACAGCTTGAGGTGGAAGTTTTCCAATCTCCACTCCCATTGCGCTATTCATGGCATCACGAATGCCTTGAATACGATCTCTTCTCTTTTGTCTGCTATCTTGTTCCATGTTTTGGTAAGGGAGGTCAAAATTATAAGCAAGTGTCGTTTTTACACTAAATAAAAATTACCTTGCCAATGATTTAATGAACGTAGGGTGTTGAAATTATTATCCATCTGATTTCTATAAATTTACAATAAAAAAGGCGGGTTACAGAAGCTCGACTTGTATGAGTTATCAACCAAAAATGAGATTCTTAATCATCATATTCACTTTAGTAACCTTGGTGTCTTGTAAAAAAGAAGACAAGGATCCACCGATGATTGAATTACTTGAGCCTGTTGTAAGTACATTTTCATTTCAAGATTACATTCCCATAAAAGTCAAGGTAACAGACAACGCAAAAATCGCGAGTGTTTCTGTTTCGGTAAGGAATATGGATAATAATGAAGTTCTGCAGTCATTGATTTTTACGTCTTCCAAAAATTCCGAAATATTCGAAGGAGAAATTTACATTAATGATATTCATTTGGAAAGCGGAGCTTATTACATTCAAGCCATTGCAAGTGACGGCGAACAGGAAAATGCAGCAATTAAAGAAATTACGATTTATGGAGCTCCTCGTGTACTTACAGCTCGTGTTGGTCTGAAATCGACAGGAACGCAGACATCAATTTTTGAGTATATCGATCAAGATTGGCTTTTAAAGTATAACCTTCCTGTGAACGCATTCTACTCCACTTTTGATTCGTACTTTCAAAATCTGGTTGTTGCAGGAAATCCTGATCAAGGTATAATGGCCTTCGAACCTCAAGCCGGTTCATTGATCGGTCAGTCTTTTGTGCCGACAAGTTTCACTTCTGCCTGGCAGGACGCGATCTTCGATAATGAAACAAAATGGTGGTGGCTCGCTTGTAAAGATGGAAGTATCCGCGCGTTTAATTCAACCGCACAAACAAGATTTCAGTTCAATGTTTTCAATAACTTTATTCCAAATAAAATTACCATCAGCGATGAGCACATCATCGTATCGGCGAGTAATGTAGCGCAAACCATGCATCGGATCGATACTTATCTTAAAACAACAGGTCAGCTGATTCATTCTACTTCAGTCGCTGAAAAAATCGACTTCTTATATGCCTTAAGTGATAATGATGTATGGATTTATCAAGGCTCATCAAGCATGCAAATGAAAGTGTATAAGATTACCGAAAACTATATTGATGAATGGTCTCTGTTTAGGTTTGCAGAAGAAGGACAACTTATAAAGTTTGTTCCCGCTTCAAATAGGCTGCTAATGCTCTTCAACGATGAGCTGAGGGTTTACGGATTTAACGGAGCATTGACGGCGAGCACTGCGGTTGATGGAATCAATCTTGCTTATGAGAAATTGGAAGGCAATGTCTATGTGAATGTCTCTGCTCAATGGAATGTTTATGATATATCATCATTAACTTCGATAGGAAGTATTCCCGATTCTCAAGGGATTGACGAGTTATTGTTTTTTTACAATAAGTAATCAACGAGTAACAAGATCTCCCCACCACACGCCTCTTCCGTAGGTTCCAACAACTAGTTTTTGTGCTGCATAATTTATCGCAAGGGATTTTATTTGAGTGCCGGGTAATCCCTTGAGTAAAGTCCACTGCGATTCATTTTCACGTCTTGTAAAAACACCTGCGTTACTTCCTATATAAAGTCTTTTTTCAGGACCTTTTTGTAATACCATAGACTCGCAGATAAAATTGTTGAGATTAGCTGTTTGATCTACATATTGAGTTCCATCAAAATACCAGAATTTACCCTTCTCTGCCCCACTGTTATAGAGTAGATAAAACTTATTGGGGTCGCTTGGATCGACTTGAATGCTCATGATCCAGCCCTGTACAGGAATGTCTTGAACCTTAGACCACTTGATATCCTCTGGATTTTCAGCAGTTACATTATATGTACGCCATATCTGAGGGTTTATTCTGGTGGTATCTAAAACATAAGCGTACATCACGCCTGGATGATCTTCAGAGAGAAAAAAGCGATACACATTATATAGAGCTGAACTCGTTTTGGGTGCATCAAAAATCGTTTGCCAACTATCCCCCATGTCACTAGATCTTTGCAGTCGTGCACCCGAGCAAAAAACAAGGTTATTATTTACAGGATGCATCCGAATCCAAGTGTGCCATTCCGATTTCGCGCCTGAAGGATTTTTTCCTGTATCGAATGAATCCCCGTTGATAGAACGTTGCAAATTTCCATTTTGCATTGTACTAAACATCACATCGGAATTATTAGGATGAATAATGGTTTCAAAACCATCTCCCCAACTTACATGATACCACACAGAATCGCGATAGAGATTACCTCCAGTATCATAGCCTCCGTAGAGAAATTGAGGCTGCACGGTCTGAGAGGTTGATATTCCAAAAATATTAGCAGCTCCTATTCCTACATCGCTTGGTGTCCAGGTATTACCATTATCCATGCTAACGCTCACACCACCATCATGTGTTGCCCAAATTCGATTATCTTTTAAGGAATAAACTATATGATGGCAATCATCGTGCATTTGGTTTTTTTCTACTCTTTTAAAATCTACACCACCATTGGTGCTTTTAAATAATGGCTGAACATTTCCACAAATCAATTCATTTCTGTTGCGCGGATTAGTAGCAATAGCGCGTGCTCTCGATGTAAGCATATTGCCAGCTTGCTTCTTTAATGAGCTAATAAATGTCCATTTATCTTCATTAAAATTATAGGTAAATAAGCCAGCCTCGCCGGTACCAGTTTGATAAGCTGAAACAGCACAAGTGACTGTGACATACATTAAAGATTGATCGATATTCAAAGGAGAAACGACCATTCTAACAAAAGGAAATTTAGTAATTGGCTCCCACGGCGGTTGAGAGGCTTGCTTCCATGTTTTGCCGCCATCGGTACTCCGAACAAGCTTATCGCCAGAAGCGATAATGACATCTCTTGATCTTCTTTTTTTGTTGATTATCGTAACATCATAGAAGTACCCATCAAAGCACTTCGTCCATTTTACATCATCTGCTTTGCGCGCATCCGCTGAAGTGAACAATCCTCGATTTCCTGCTACGAATAATTGGCGAGGACGTTTTGGATTTGAAACCACTTCACTGATTTGTGCACCGATGTCATTGACGAAGCCGTATGGTAATCTTTCTTCGCCACTACCATTTATGTTGGTGTAAGTTCCACCGCTATTTTCTGTGAGCCACACACCGTCGGAATATTGAAAGAAGTCGTCACCATCGCCAGTGGCAATCCACCAGCGATTTTCTTTACGCGCATCTGGAGCAACGGATGAAACGCCCGAGATAGGAAGTGCATCCGTGCCAGCAATCGCCCATGACTCGCCATGATCTTTTGAATGCCACACCCCACCCGTAGGGCTGCAAGCCCAGAGTAAATCATGCTTTTTGGGATGTTGAACCAAGTAGTTTATCCTTCCCGTCCCATTGCCTCTATTGAGCGCATACTGAGGTAGAGCTCGGCCACCCACATTCAATTGAACAGGTATCGAAGCTGGCCCCATGAATTGCCACTCCCAATCTAGAGCTTTATTTATTGCTCTGACATTAGGTGCCGATGTTGTTCGAAAGGTGGCAATAGGCTTAGTAAACTTCAAATCGGTTTGCTCCTGCACTCCAAGGCTATCAGAGTGTTGCCCGACAATAGTTTTAGACAAAAAAAGAAATAAGCCAGCAAGTAATCCAATATTTCTCATTGTCACGAAGATATTGATAAATAAAAAAGCCTGTCAGATAAATGTTCTGACAGGCTTTTAAAAATTTTAAAAATCTTATTTTACTCCGAAGGATTTTTTGATTTTAGCTACATAGTCAAGCTCTTCCCAAGGGAACAACTTCACTTTCACTTTTTTCACTTTACCACTACCGTCCTTAAATGTTTTTTCTTTTGTTTCGCAAGGACGTCCCATGTGACCATAGGCAGCAGTTTCGCGATAGATTGGTGTGCGAAGATTGAAACGCTTCTCGATAGCGTAAGGTCTCATATCGAACAGCTCGTTTAATTTTTTCGCAATTTCACCGTCCGTCATCTTCACTTTTGAAGTTCCATAAGTATTCACATAAAGACCTACAGGCTCTGCAACACCTATAGCATAAGCTACCTGTACGAGAGCTTCATCACACACACCAGCAGCAACGAGGTTTTTGGCGATATGTCTTGTGGCATAGGCTGCGCTTCTATCTACCTTACTTGGATCCTTTCCTGAGAAAGCACCACCACCATGTGCACCCTTACCGCCGTAAGTGTCCACGATTATTTTTCTACCGGTCAATCCAGTGTCTCCGTGTGGACCTCCAATCACGAACTTTCCTGTTGGATTGACGTGAAGAGTATATTTTGACTTAAACAACTTCTGAACGCGAGCAGGCAATTGCTTCATCACTCTTGGAATGAGAATATCTTGAACATCCTTCTTGATTTTCTCCAACATTTTAGTGTCGCTCTTATCGAAGTCATCATGCTGGGTGCTGATTACAATCGCACTGATACCGATTGGTTGGTGATTGTCATTGTATTCGATTGTCACCTGACTCTTAGCATCAGGGCGTAGATACTTCATAGTCTTACCTTCTTTGCGAATAGCAGCGAGCTCGCGCAACAACATGTGCGACAACTCAAGAGGAAGAGGCATAAAATTGTCTGTCTCACGTGAAGCGTAACCGAACATCATTCCTTGGTCACCAGCTCCTTGGTCTTCTTTCTTTTTTCTTTCAACACCTTGATTGATATCTGGAGATTGTTCGTGGATTGCAGAGAGAATACCGCAAGAGTTTGCTTCAAACATATATTCACTCTTAGTATATCCGATTTCTCGAATCACCTGACGAGCAATTTCTTGTACGTCGAGATAGGTGCTTGACTTCACTTCACCAGCGAGTACCACTTGACCTGTAGTGACCAATGTTTCGCATGCCACTTTGCTGCTTGCATCAAATGCTAGAAAGTGGTCAATGAGTGCGTCCGATATCTGATCGGCTACTTTATCTGGGTGACCTTCAGACACCGATTCAGATGTAAATAAATATGACATAACGTGAGTATTTTATTATTTATCGGGGGCAAATGTAATAAGTTGAACACTTATTTGATAACTACCTTCTCAACATGAGAACTAATATTATCAAAAATCTGAATAAAATAAACGCCAGCAGGCAGACTACTTACATCTATTGACTCCAACTGGCGCTGGGTTTGTGACTGTAAGACTATTTGACCACTTGTATTTGTGATATGCCAATCTTGTTTGCCATAACCTTCTCGCTCAATAAACAGAACATCATCAGCTGGATTTGGGAATACTTTAATCGACTTGTTTTCTTCTTTAAGCCCAACGGTGAGTGGAGAAAAGGCGTATACCACTCCATCATCTGGAAGAGCGTTCAAAAATGTTGAAGTAGCTAAATCAAATTCGTTTTGAATCTCGGTGAATTCAGGCGCTGCAGGTGTTCCCAAGAGTGCTTGTGCTGCCTCCCATGTGAAATCTGTAGTATTTACATCTCTTGTAAAAATTATTGGAAGACCTTCGTAATCTAAAATTATATTATAATCAAGCTCTGTTCTTGGACCATAACGGAACTCAATCATACCTGTACTTTGATAGAGCCACATTTGTACATTCATTCGCATGGTATAGGGGGCGTCTTGGTTATAAAAAGCAACGTTGCTCCATTCTAACTTAAAAACTTGGTTACCGGGAGGCCCTTGAACTTCGTATCGAATATCAGAATCGGCCTTTCCATTATCATCGTACTGACCATCGATAATATCCAACATGCAAGGGGAAATGAAACAAACGGGATAATTGGGATCTTCCCCTCTGAACTCGAGCTCCATCCCATAGGCATCAAAGCCACCGAAATAAAGTGTTTGGTAGGAATAACCGAGATATTCGAAATCAAAACCAATGGGCACGATATAATCTGGATCATCATACGGAATGCCTTGAGTCAATGAATTCTGATCACTCAGAGGAGTGTAATCATCTTGCCCGATGGTGAGAAAGAAGAATGGATTTGAAACCTGAGAATGTAACAAAAAGACAGTTGTAGTCATTAAAAGCAAAAGCGTCGCCTTTTTCATGGGTATTTGGTTTGATTGGTTCAAAAGTGCAAAGAAATTTGTATATTTGCACCGCTTTATCAAGAAAGACGGAGGGAAATGGCCCGATGATGTCTTGGCAACCGGCCAAAATGAATGGAAAAGGTGCCAATTCCAACCCGTAAACTACGGGAACAGATAAAGGTAATTCATCGTTTGAATTCCTCCTGCTTCTGATAATGCAAATAATTATCAGATATGTCAAATCGATTAGAGGAAATAGCCAAAAGTAAAATTCTCATTTTGGATGGTGCCATGGGTACTATGATCCAACGTCACAGCCTTACTGAAGAGGATTTTCGTGCAGAAAGATTCAAAAATCATCCAAGTCTTATTAAGGGTAACAATGATTTGCTTTGTCTTACTCAACCCCAAATAATTGAAGAAATACACTTTCAATATTTTGAGGCAGGAGCAGACATTGTTGAAACGAATACATTCAATGCGCAACGTATATCTCTGGCAGATTATGAAATGCAAGAGCTGGCCTATGAAATCAATGTGGAGGCCGCCAAATGCGCCATTCGTGCAAGAGAAAAATACTATCAGCAATACGGAACAGAGGTTCCAAAATTCATTGCAGGAGCCCTTGGTCCAACCAATAAAACTGCCTCACTTTCTCCAGATGTAAACGACCCTGGATATAGAGGAGTAACCTTTGATGAACTTGTAGAAGCATACAAAGAACAAGCAAAAGGGTTAATCGATGGCGGCGTGGATGCACTCTTAGTCGAAACAATATTCGATACCCTCAATGCTAAGGCTGCATTTTTTGCCATCGAAGAATTGCTCGATGAGCTGGGACTTACCATGCCTATTATGGCCAGTGGAACTATTACCGACGCGAGTGGCAGAACATTAAGCGGCCAAACAGCTCAAGCATTTCATATATCACTTTCACACGTACCATTATTAAGTATCGGATTTAATTGTGCACTGGGCGCTGAACAGCTCAAGCCTTACGTGCAAGTGCTTTCTGACGAATGCAGTTGCATGGTAAGCGCTTATCCAAATGCCGGACTACCTAACGCCATGGGACATTACGATCAATCTCCTGAAGAAATGGCAGGCTTAATAAAAGAATATCTTGAAAGGGGTGTTGTAAATATTGTTGGGGGTTGCTGCGGAACAACACCTGACCACATTCGTGCGATAGCCAACGTTGCCAAAAACTTTCAACCTCGAACTATTCACGAATCTGCGACTATTCAATCATGAGTACACCACAATTTAAAATCAAACTAAGTGGGCTCGAAGGATTAATTGCCCGCAAAGACTCCAACTTTATAAATGTTGGAGAAAGAACGAATGTGACTGGATCGAAAAAATTTCTGGACCTAATTAAGAATCAGAATTTCGATGAAGCACTCAATATTGCACGAGAACAAGTAGAAGGAGGAGCACAAATCATCGACATCAATATGGACGAAGCGATGATTGATGGAGCTGCAGCAATGACTCGATTCTTAAACCTTATTGCATCAGAACCAGATATTGCTCGTGTACCTATCATGATTGACTCCTCCAAGTGGGAGATCATTGAAGCTGGATTAAAGTGTATTCAAGGAAAAAGTATCGTCAACTCCATATCTCTAAAAGAAGGTGAAGAAGATTTTTTAGCAAAAGCCAAAAAAATTCGACGCTATGGAGCCGCAGTGATTGTAATGGCCTTTGATGAAAACGGTCAAGCAGATAGCTATGAAAGACGAATTGAAATATGTCAACGTGCATACAGACTGCTAGTCGATAAAGTGAAGTTTCCTCCTACGGATATTATTTTCGATCCCAATATTTTCCCAGTCGGCACGGGCATGGAAGAGCATAAAAATAATGCTCTTGATTTTTTTAGAGCCACCAAATGGATAAAAGAAAATCTTCCTGGGGCATTGGTCAGCGGCGGCGTTTCTAATGTTTCTTTTTCTTTTAGAGGAAATAATAAAGTAAGAGAAGCCATGCACAGTGCTTTCTTATTTCATGGCATTCACAACGGCATGGACATGGGCATTGTGAATCCTTCGCAGCTTGAGGTATACGATGAGATACCAAAAGACCTTCTTGAACTCGTAGAGGATGTTCTTCTAAATAGAAAAGAAGATGCGACCGAACGATTGCTCGCTTATGCAGACGCGAATAAATCAACGAAGGGTAAAGAGAAAGTTGAAGATCTCGCATGGAGATCAGATAGTATTGAAAAGCGCCTCGAGCATGCATTAGTCAAGGGGATATTGGATTATATCGAAGAGGATACAGAAGAAGCTAGAGTCAAATACGGACGCCCCATTCACGTGATTGAAGGACCTTTGATGGCAGGTATGAATATCGTCGGCGATCTTTTTGGCGCAGGTAAAATGTTTTTACCACAAGTTGTAAAAAGCGCTCGCGTGATGAAAAAAGCTGTTGCTGTTTTGGAGCCTTATCTCCTCGAAGAGTCCGCTGCTTCTGGTGAAACTGAAAACTCTAATGGCGCTGGTAAAATTTTATTAGCGACTGTGAAAGGTGATGTTCATGATATTGGTAAAAATATCGTCGGAGTAGTATTGGGCTGTAACAACTATAAAATTATTGATCTCGGAGTCATGGTGCCTGCCGAGAAAATACTTGAGACCGCGATAAAAGAAAATGTTGACGCCATCGGTCTAAGCGGACTGATCACTCCTTCTCTGGATGAAATGATCTATGTAGCCAAGGAAATGGAACGTCGCAATATGAAATTACCTTTGCTCATCGGTGGCGCTACTACTTCTCGTGTGCATACGGCGGTTAAAATCGCACCTTCTTATTCTGGCAGTGTAATTCACGTTTTAGACGCTTCGAGAGCAGTTCCTGTGATTACCCAACTGGTGAGCGAAAATGAAGGCGAACGCCTGTCCTTCATTGAACAGGTGAAAGATGAATATGAAGGAGTTCGCACTAATTATGAAAAACACTATCAGCAAAAGGCCCTGAAGTCGCTCGCTGATGCTAGAAAAAATAAGTTACAGCTTCAATTCGACGCAAGCACTATAATGTCACCGTCGAAAAAAGGAGTTCACGTTCTTAAAAATATTTCATTAGAAAAAGTAGCTGAATACATCGACTGGACACCTTTCTTTCAAACCTGGGAGCTGCATGGTAAGTTTCCCGCAATCTTAACAGATGAAGTGGTAGGTGAACAAGCTGCTAATCTTTTTCTTGATGCGAAGAAAATGTTGGATGAAATAATATCTAAAAAGGTACTAGAAATCCGCGCTGTATTTGGCATTTTCAAGGCATTCAGCAATTCGAACGATGATATTGTTTTGCCAGAAGAAAACACTGTGTTCAGAACGCTACGCCAACAAACATCTAAGGCTGGTAACCAGCCCAACATCGCATTAAGTGATTTCATTGCTCCAGAAGGAAATGAAGATTATATTGGTTGTTTCGCTGTTAGCGCAGGTTTTGGCCTTGAAGAGTATATAAGACCATTTGAGAAAAATCACGATGACTATAGCAGTATACTCGCCAAGGCACTCGCTGATCGCTTAGCAGAAGCAGCTGCTGAATATCTTCACTATTTGGTGAGAACAGATTATTGGGGTTATCAAAAAGAAGAGTCGCTTACCAATGAGCAGCTAATCAACGAGGAGTATCAAGGTATCCGTCCAGCACCAGGCTATCCCGCATGCCCGGATCACTTGGAAAAGAAGACCATTTGGACTTTGTTGGACGTTGAAAAAAATACTGAAATGACGTTGACCGAGTCGCTGGCAATGAATCCTGCTGCTAGTGTAAGTGGATACTATTTCGCGCATTCAGATGCAAAATATTTTGGTTTAGGAAAGATCACAGACGAACAGGTAAATGACTTCGCTGTAAGAAAAGGGATAACAATAGAAGAGGCACAGCGCTGGCTCGCGCCGAATATTTTATAAGAAAAGAAATGAAAGTAATTCAACACATACAAGAAGCAAAAAATACGCTTTTCAGCATTGAAATTTTACCTCCATTAAAAGGACAGAACATCAACTCTATCTTCGAAACGATGGACAAACTAATGGAGTTTCAACCCGCATTTGTAGACGTCACTTATCATAGGGAAGAATACGTTTTCCGCGATGCAGGTAATGGACTATTGGAAAAACATGTGGTGAAAAAAAGACCAGGCACCGTTGGTATATGCGCCGCTGTTACCAATCGTTATAGCGTTGATACTGTTCCGCATATTATCTGCGGTGGATTCTCCAAACAAGATACAGAAGACGCATTGATAGACCTCAATTTTGTTGGTATAGACAACGTCCTAGTTTTGAGAGGTGACCCTATTAAAAGTGAAGGTCGTTTTAAGCCTGAAGCCGAAGGTCATGCCTTTGCTTCCGAACTGGTAGAACAGGTGGTTCAAATGAATAAGGGACTTTACTTGGACCCGGATTTAAAAGATGTTCAGAGAACCAATTTTTGTATCGGAGTAGCTGGTTATCCAGAAAAACACTTTGAAGCCCCCAACTTAAATACCGACTTAAAATACCTCAAGGCGAAGGTGGACGCAGGCGCGGAATACATCGTCACTCAAATGTTTTACGATAATGCAAAGTTTTTTTCTTTTGTAGAAAAGTGTAAAGCAATGGGAATTAATGTGCCAATTATCCCCGGATTGAAGCCTCTTTCCACCAAGTCCCAACTGAGCATTATTCCACATCATTTTCATATTGATATGCCAGATGAACTTGTTGAAATGGTAGAGAAAGCTAAGTCTGATGCCGAAGTAAGAGACATTGGTATTCAATGGTGCATTAAACAATCGAAGGAGCTCAAAGCTGCTGGCGTACCAGTACTACATTATTACACCATGGGGAAAGCAAAGTCAACTGCAGAGATTGCAAAAGCGGTTTTTTAATAAATAACTCATTAAATGAGTTCAAAAAAAGGTTGTCATTGTGCAACCTTTTTTTTATCTCTAAAACATTGAAGATTAGATTTTTTTATCTAAAATTGGCTCCGCAAACCATAATCAAACAAAACCAACTAAAATGAAGAGAATTTTACTTTCTATGCTTTCGTTAGCGATGCTTACCCAAGCGAATGCTCAAGACTGCGATTGTATGCTTCCATTGGATGACACGTTCAGCATTGTACCAATGAGCATGGCCACAGGACCAGATTTTCGTAACGATGATGGGTTCTCATCAGAAATCAGCTTACCATTCACTTTCAACTTTTTCGGCGAAGATCACAATTCGATCTTCATCAACAACAATGGGAATTTAAGCTTCGGCAACGGTTATTCTGCTTTTAACGCTAGTGGATTTCCAATCGATAATTTCCCAATGGTGTCTGCTTATTGGGCAGATGTTGATACTAGAAATCTCGAAAGTGGTCTAGTGTATTATAAAATGACCGAAAATGCGTTAGTGGTGCGCTACAACGAAGTAGGATATTTTCCAAACTCTGCAGATCAACTGAACGATTTCCAAATCATTATTTCCGATGGCACAAGTGACTTAATCCCGAATGGACATTCGATTAGTTTCTGCTACGGTGATATGCAGTGGTCAACTGGCGCAGCTGCTACTGTTGGCGCCAACGCAGGAAATGGAAATGTTGCTCTTCAAATTGGACGTTTTAACGAGGAGTCAACTGTATATGACGGACCTTATAACAATCCAGATGATGTAAACTTCTTGGACAATTCTAACATCACTTTCTCCACCAACTCAGCAACAGAAAACCAAGCACCAATTAATGTATCTAACCTTTGTGATACTATTTTCGGCGGTGCTGGTGACACTTTGGTATTCTTCTTTTATGATGCAATCGATCAAGATTTGGAATTTGATGTAGAAGATAGCTCTGGTTATTTCAACCCTATCGATAGCACAGGTGCTGGTTTTGTAATTTTAGATGGCATGATCGCGCAAAACGTTCGCAACACTGATGATCGCGACAATGGTGATCTTTCGTTGGCATTGCGCATCGATCCAAATACACCCGAGGGTTTGTATTCATTCGTGTTAAACGTAACCGATAACGGTGTTCCAGCACTAACCTCTTCTTACGTTTACACAGTCCAAATCGGACAAGCTAGTGTAAATATCCAAGAGAAAGAAAAGTTGAATGTAACACCATTCATCAATGGAGGTATTCTTCAATTTAAAGGTTTGGAAGGATTGAACGTAGAGCAATTCACTCTTTACAACAGCAATGGTCAAAATATTCTTCAAACCAATCGTTTGATTGGTGGTGTGAATATGGAGATGATGCCTACAGGTGTTTATTTGTACACTATCCGCGCAAATGGACAGTTGATCAGCGGCAGAGTCATTCGATAAGAAATTATTTGATGTAATAAAAAAAGTCCCGAAGAATTCGGGACTTTTTTATTTCAATTCAATATGCCTCATCGGTAGCGTCCACTTGGTTAAAGAGCGTTGAGTTCATCAGAAGAAGCCGAGTTTATTCTTATTGTATGAAATCAACATATTCTTTGTTTGGCGATAATGAGAAAGCATCATTTTGTGTGTCTCTCTTCCAAAACCAGACTTCTTGTAACCTCCAAATGGCGCGTGTGCTGGGTAAGCATGGTAACAGTTTACCCAAACGCGACCCGCTTGAATTGCGCGGGGCACTTGGTACATTTCATGTGTGTCGCGCGTCCAAACTCCAGCGCCTAAACCATATAATGTATCGTTCGCAATTTCAATAGCCTCTTCTACCGTTTTGAAAGTAGTTACTGATGTGACTGGACCAAAAATTTCTTCTTGGAAAATTCGCATCTTGTTGTTACCTCTAAAAATTGTGGGCTCGATGTAATATCCATTTTCAAGACCGCTATTCATCTTATGCGCGTTACCGCCGCAAAGCAATTCTGCTCCTTCTTCTTTACCAATCTCAATGTAGGACATGATTTTTTCGTACTGATCATTCGAAGCTTGCGCGCCCATCATTGTTGAGCCATCCAAGGGATTGCCCATCTTGATCGCACGTGTGCGTTCAATCACGCGTTGCATGAACTTCTCATAGATACTTTCCTGAACAAGAATGCGGCTTGGACAAGTACAAACTTCTCCTTGATTAAGTGCAAACATTACAGCTCCTTCCACTGCTTTGTCAAAAAACTCATCGTCTTTTGCTGCCACAGATTCGAAGAAAATATTTGGTGACTTTCCACCCAATTCCATCGTAACAGGAATAAGGTTTTCTGAAGCATATTGCATAATCAGACGACCTGTAGTAGTTTCACCGGTGAATGCCACCTTTGCCACACGAGTTGAAGTTGCGAGAGGTTTACCAGCTTCCACACCGAAGCCCGATACCACATTCACAACGCCTGCGGGGATCACATCTTTGATAAGTTCCATCAAGCACATGATGGATGTTGGCGTTTGTTCTGCAGGTTTCACAACCACTGTACAACCCGCCGCCAATGCTGGAGCAATTTTCCAAGTTGCCATCAACAGAGGGAAATTCCAGGGAATAATTTGCCCCACTACTCCAAGAGGCTCATGGATATTCATACTAACTGTGGTTTCATCCAATTCAGATACATATCCTTCATCAGCGCGAATAACGCCCGCGAAGTATCTGAAGTGGTCGATGCACAATGGAATGTCCGCTGCACGTGTTTCGCGAATTGCTTTACCATTATCAATAGTCTCTACTGTAGCCAAATACTCAAGGTTGTCTTCCATAATTTGAGCAATCTTGAGAAGAATATTTGAGCGCTCAGTGACTGAAGTTTTACTCCACGTTTTGAAAGCCTCATGTGCGGCATCCAAAGCAATTTCAATGTCTTCTTTGTTTCCTCTAGCGGCCAAGGTGAACGGTTCACCCGTTACTGGTGAAATATTTTCGAAATAGTCTCCACTTGAAGGAGCAATCCAACGGCCGCCAATAAAGTGCTCGTACTTCTCTTTAAACTGTACTGATTTTCCTACAAAAGGAAAAGATGCTGTTTGTGTTTCCATTATTTCTGTGATTTGGTTTATGCGAATCTGACATATTCACTCCCATTCACTCAGCATTTTTTTCCTGTCGAATAGCACAATCTTCCAAAAATGACAATTGTCAGTCTTTAGCTATCGTGATTTAATATCTTCGCTAATACCAAACCAAATCACTCCCGCTCAGATGTATCAACCCGCCTTATTTGCCCTCACTCCTCAAGATAAACTTACGAGTCTCGTCGAGCAGCGGACCTCCTATGATACGAATAGATGTCAGTTCAATGTATTTGAAACGCACCAACAGGCGCATGATTTTCATTTGAGATTTCCTGGATTCACCTTTACAAGCATGCTCAGAGGAAAAAAAGTGATGCATCTGGATGGGCTCGAAAAATTTGATTACCTACCTGGGGAAAGTGTGATGGCAACCGCCGACCAATTGATGAGAATTGATTTTCCTGAGGCAGAATTAAATCGTCCAACTCAATGCACAGCACTTGTCATTGAAAATAGCTATCTCAGTCAACAGCTTGAATACATCAATGAAAGAAGTGGCCGGAACAGAGATTTTGGAGATTGGAATTTAGATTTATCAAAAATAGTTTTAAAAAACAACTATGAATTATCTGTGGTGAGCACCCGACTCATGAAGCTCTTTGCGGATTCTAATCCTCTAAAAGACATTTATATTGATTTGGCTCTGAAAGAATTTGTGCTGTGTATTCTAAGACTTCAAAATCTCCAGAATCAAAACGATGGAAACAGTTCTGGAAAATTCATGCGAGCTGTTATAGCTTATATTAAAACCAACATCACCGCGGAAATAACACTGGCAGATCTATGCAAAATTGCGGGTATGAGTAAGTCCGCATTCTACACCAGCTTTACACATGAATATGGAATTACGCCAAAGCAGCTCATTATTAAAGAACGAATTCAATTCGCCAAGAACCTACTCACAAATGAGAAACTTTCTGTGAAAGAAGTGTCCTATGCAAGCGGATTCAGCGACCCGAATTACTTCATTAGAACATTCAAGAAACAGGAAGGAATTACGCCGGGGGAATTACTAAAGTCATTTTAGACTAAAACTAGAGCGCTTCTAAAAAAGCAATTAAAGCCTTTCGGTCTTGAGCGGAAAGTTGAATATATGCTTGACGTGATTGAAAAGCTTCTCCCTCGTGCCAAAGTATTGCTTCTTCTAAAGTGGCCGCTCGGCCATCATGTAAAAATCCTGCATTAGGAAAAATTATCTTCGTTAAGCCTATTCCCCACAAAGGTGGTGTCCGCCACTCATTGGCACCTGCTTCGAAATCTGGTCGACCATCACCAAGACCTGCTCCTAATTCATGCAAAAGCAAATCAGTATATGGTCGAATGGTTTGATTTCTGAGCTCAGGAATCTCATGATATCCAGTGGTGAGTTCAGGAACGTGACACGCTGCGCATTTTATTTCATTAAAAATCTCCTTGCCTCTCATTACCTCGGGATCCTCCAAGTTTCTAGGAGCTGGAGGCGCGAGTGTCAAGAAATAATATGTGATATCGTTAAGAACATTGGATGATACATCCGGAGATTTCTGAACTCCGACCTGACAATTACTTTGACCAATACAATTTTCTAGGGTGAAGAAATTCTCTGTGGTAATTCCCATGTCCTGGTGAAATGCATCCGCTGCTTGTTGCAGCGCGTTGGGATTATTTGACTTCCATCCAAATCTTCCGATAGTCAAACTTTGAGTTTGCTTATTCCAAACATAATTTGGCCTACCGCTGATAATATCACCATCCAAGTCATTTTCATCAGCTAACGCTAAAATCGTTTCCTCCGGCACAGCATCCAATAAACCTATTCCATAAACAGGTGGTGCATGTCGCGCTCCTCTCAAATAGAATGTTGGAAGTTGAATGTATGGTTCTGTTATAGAAAAATATGGCTGTTTTAAAACTACCAAATGTCCATCTGGGAAATGGACGGGTATAAATTCCCAATCGATTTGCATTTGTCCTTCGGGCAATGATCCTTCAATTGCCTTCGACTGAAGCTGGGTACCAAATCCAGGAAGGTCAAGCGGCGCACCGTTTGGTCCTGAGCCTTGGGCACTCACTCTCAACAAAAGTCCGACATCAGAAACTGTTGCCAAACCTCCGCGCCCTCCTTCAACATGGCACGCACCACAAGAATTTTCTATAAATAAAGGACCGAGACCTGAAAATTCAGAAGTCCCCAACGGTGAGAAAGCTTGATGAAATAATGCATCTCCATTAAAGTGTCTCATTAGATCACTACCTTGAAGATTGGCAAGCGGCTGGCGGTATGCACCTGGGCCTGAGACAAAAGACGTAGTCGTTCCTCCTGAATAATAATCTTCGTTTATCGGTATCTCTTCTTTTGGAGCGTTTGGTTTTTGTTTGTCCTTTTCACAGGAAGAAGCAAAACCTATAACTATCGCACCAATGAGTATCGAAACTAAGCCCGATTTAGACATGAAAATTACTTTTGTCTAAAATACAAACGAACCGGTATACCAGAAAAATTAAAATTTTCTCTAAGCTTATTTTCCAAAAATCGCTGATAAGACTCTTTCACATTCTGAGGTGTGTTACAAAAGAATGCAATAGCAGGAGATTTTGTAGGAAGTTGGGTGACAAACTTTATTTTGACCTCTTTTCCTTTCACAATTGGAGGAGGATAGTTTTCGATAATTGGCAACATGATTTCGTTCAACTTTGAAGTTGGAATATGTTGCAGGCGATTTTCGTAAACCTCCAAAGCCATTTCAAGAGCTTTAAGAATTCTCTGTTTGGTTACATTGGATGTAAAGAAAATGGGCACATCTGTAAATGGAGCGATGCGCTCTTTGATGAGTTTAGTAAATTCATCAACGCTCTTATGATCTTTTTCATAAAGATCCCATTTATTGACGAGTATCACAATGCCCTTGTTTGCTTCTGTAATTTCACCGAAGATGGTTAGATCTTGTTTGGTGATTCCTTCTGTGGCATCGATGAGAAGCATACAGACGTCAGCCTGGCGTATAGCCTTGATCGTTCTGATGGTGGAATAGAATTCGATGTCATTCTCGATTGCCTTTCTTCTTCGAAGACCTGCAGTATCGACCAGGATTAACTTTTTTCCAAAGGCATTGAATGGAGTATCTACAGAGTCTCTGGTGGTACCAGCGACGTCTGAGACAATACTTCTGTTTTCACCTATGAGTGTATTTAGCAATGTTGACTTTCCTACGTTTGGTCTTCCGACGATAGCCACACGCGGTAGTTCTTCTTCTTCTGATTCAGGGGAGTCTGGAATATCTTGAACGATCAAATCCATAAGTTCACCCGTTCCATAGCCATTGTTAGCTGAGATGGACACGAGGTGTTCGCCAAGACCTAGCGCGTAGAATTCAGTGGAGAGTATTTCTTTATCGCTGGTATCAACCTTATTAGCGACTACAATAATTTTTTTATTTGCTTTTCTGAGAATTTTCGAAGCATTTCTATCCCATTCGGTGAGGCCATCGCGGACATCTACGACGAAAAGGATGAGGTTTGCTTCTTCGATTGCGATGTTTACTTGACCATTGATATCATCTTCGAATTGGTCGGATGAGTCGGTGATAACACCACCTGTATCGATAATGATAAAGTTTTTGTTACCCCAAGAAGATTCACCATATTTTCTATCTCGGGTGACACCGGCGGTAGGTTCGACGATGGCCTCTGAAGATTCTGTGAGGCGATTGAAGAGTGTTGATTTACCGACATTAGGTCTACCAACGATAGCAACGGTGTAGTTCATGGTTGAGATGGGTGTAATATTTTTTTGAAAAATAGGGTAAAAAAAAAGCCCTCGCGATAAACGTGAGGGCTTTCTTAAAAGCGGCAACGACATACTCTCCCAGGTGTTACCCTAGTACCATCTGCGCTGACGGGCTTAACTTCTCTGTTCGGAATGGGAAGAGGTGTACCCCGTCGCTATAGTCACCTAAAATCGAGATATATTGATAGAGTTTGTAATTAATAAGCATTCGAGTAATTAGTACTGCTCGACTTTGACATTACTGTCTTTACATCTGCAGCCTATCAACGTCATCATCTTTGACGACTCTCAATGAAGCCTCATCTTGAGGCGAGTTTCGCGCTTAGATGCTTTCAGCGCTTATCTCATCCGCACATAGATACTCTGCACTGCAGCTGGCGCCACAACAGATACACCAGAGGTGCGTCCTTCCCGGTCCTCTCGTACTAGAGAAAGGTCCTCTCAAGCTTCAAACGCCCACAACAGATAGGGACCGAACTGTCTCACGACGTTCTGAACCCAGCTCGCGTGCCACTTTAATCGGCGAACAGCCGAACCCTTGGGACCTTCTCCAGCCCCAGGATGTGACGAGCCGACATCGAGGTGCCAAACCTCCCCGTCGATATGAGCTCTTGGGGGAGATCAGCCTGTTATCCCCGGAGTACCTTTTATCCTTTGAGCGATGGCCCTTCCATGCGGAACCACCGGATCACTATGCTCTACTTTCGTACCTGATCGACATGTCAGTCTCACAGTCAAGCACCCTTATGCCATTGCACTCTACGTACGATTACCAACCGTACTGAGGGTACCTTTAGAAGCCTCCGATACGCTTTCGGAGGCGACCACCCCAGTCAAACTACCCGCCAAGCACTGTCCCAGTGGTTAGATATCAATTAAACAAAGGGTGGTATTTCAAGGACGACTCCACAACCCCTAGCGAGGCCGCTTCAAAGTCTCCCACCTATCCTACACATCGTTTAACCGACACCAATGCTAAGCTATAGTGAAGGTTCACAGGGTCTTTCCGTCCCGTTGCGGGTAATCGGCATCTTCACCGATACTACAATTTCACCGAGCTCATGGCTGAGACAGTGTCCAGATCGTTACACCATTCGTGCAGGTCGGAACTTACCCGACAAGGAATTTCGCTACCTTAGGACCGTTATAGTTACGGCCGCCGTTTACTGGGGCTTCAATTCAATGCTTCGCGTGAGCTGACATCTCCTTTTAACCTTCCAGCACCGGGCAGGTGTCAGGCCATATACTTCATCTTTCGATTTTGCATAGCCATGTGTTTTTGATAAACAGTCGCCACCGCCATTTCTCTGCGTCCCTCTTGCGAGGGAGTCTCTTTTCCCGAAGTTACGAGACTAATTTGCCTAGTTCCTTAACCGTGATTCACTCGAGCGCCTCAGTATATTCTACTCGACCACCTGTGTCGGTTTCGGGTACGGACCGCTTATCTCGCTTTTCTTGGAAGAGATTTTATACTTTCGCTTTGCCAGAAGGCTCGGCTACGCGCACTATTCCGTCAGTACGCAAGTACCACGTCTCTCCGTCACTTTTAATGATAAGCAGGTTCAGGAATATAAACCTGATTTCCATCGGCTGCCCCTATCGGGTTCACCTAAGGATCCGACTAAACCTGATCCGATTAACGTTGATCAGGAACCCTTGGTCTTTTGGCGAGGAAGTTTTTCACTTCCTTAATCGTTACTTATGCCTACATTTTCTTTTCTAAACGCTCCAGAGATCCTTACGAATCGCCTTCGACGCTGTTTAGAATGCTCCCCTACCATAAATCTACTGCTTCGGCGCTATGCTTATGCCCGATTATTATCCACGCATGATCGCTCGACTAGTGAGCTGTTACGCACTCTTTAAATGAATTGCTGCTTCCAAGCAAACATCCTAGCTGTCAATGCAACCACACCACGTTTTATCAACTTAGCATAGACTTGGGGGCCTTAGCAGATAGTCTGGGTTGATTCCCTCTCGGATACGGACCTTAGCACCCATACCCTCACTCCCGTGTATATGAGACGGCATTCGGAGTTCGTCAGGGTTTGGTAGGATGTGACTCCCCCTAGCCCAATCGGTAGCTCTACCTCCGTCGCACTCAACCACGAGGCTGCACCTAAATGCATTTCGGGGAGAACGAGCTATTTCCCAGTTTGATAAGCCTTTCACCCCTACTCACAACTCATCCCAAAACTTTTCAACGTTAACGGGTTCGGTCCTCCATCTCGTGTTACCGAGACTTCAACCTGGTCATGAGTAGATCACTAAGGTTTCGCGTCTATCCCCTCTGACTAAACGCCCTATTTAGACTCGCTTTCGCTTCGGATGCATCACAGAGTGATTTATCCTTGCCAAAGAGGAATAACTCGTAGGCTCATTATGCAAAAGGCAGGCCGTCACTTTCGCTCCGACCGCTTGTAAGCGCATGGTTTCAGGTTCTCTTTCACTCCTCTGTTCGAGGTTCTTTTCACCTTTCCTTCGCAGTACTAGTTCGCTATCGGTCTCTTGGAATATTTAGCCTTACCGGATGGTTCCGGCAGTTTCACACAGAATTTCACGTGTTCCGCGCTACTCAGGATACTGCTCAATCTCATATCAGCATTTGTACAGGCCTATCACCTTCTATGGGAGTATTTTCCAAAACTCTTCCAAAATCTATATGAAATCTAAATGCAGTCCTACAACCCCAAAGTTGCCGAAACAACTTTGGTTTGGGCTCTTCCCATTTCGCTCGCCACTACTAAGGGAATCATTATTATTTTCTTTTCCTCCAGGTACTTAGATGTTTCAGTTCCCTGGGTTTGCCGTCTTTCGACTTCCCGATCTTCAATCGGGAGGGTTGCCCCATTCGGAAATCTGCACCTCGAAGGCTATTTGCGCCTCAGTGCAGCTTATCGCAGCTTATCACGTCCTTCATCGCTTCCAAGAGCCAAGGCATCCACCATGCGCCCTTAATTGCTTATTAAACTCTATCAATATATCAAAGAACTTTTCGACAGCCAACCTACGTCGACGTCTACACTCCATTTTTCAGGAGCCAAGTGGAGAATATCGGATTCGAACCGATGACCCCTAGCTTGCAAAGCTAGTGCTCTAGCCAGCTGAGCTAATCCCCCATTTTATTTTTACCGTAGTCCTGAGCAGATTTGAACTGCTGACCCCTACATTATCAGTGTAGTGCTCTAACCAACTGAGCTACAGGACTAAAAATAAAATGGAAATGCAACAGTAAAACAGTACACAAAGCAAGCACATCTCTATAAAGGAGGTATTCCAGCCGCACCTTCCGGTACGGCTACCTTGTTACGACTTAGCCCCAGTTACTA
>CAYRZQ010000025.1:0-58679 GCA_964428835.1 uncultured Comamonadaceae bacterium
TATTAAATCGTCTTTTTGAGACGGTTGCTATTTGGTACGTTAATTTTTAATTTAAAATAAGGTAATAATGAAAAATATAAAACCCTTAACTTTTCCGTTTAATTCGGAAAATAATACATCCATAAAACAAAGTCTTTTTCGATTTCGAGAATATTTTGATTCTTCTACAATTGTTGGTTTAGGCGAAAACGCACATTTCATAAAAGAGTTTTTTACATTCAGGCATCAAGTTATTGAGTTTTTAGTAACTGAATGTGATTTTGACACCTTGGCATTTGAGTTTGGTTTTTCTGAAGGATTAGAAGTTGATAAGTGGATAAAATCACAAATTCCATTCGACGATTTGGATAAGTTACTGTCACACTTTTATTATCCAAATGAGTTTAAAGATACTTTGCTATGGCTTCGTCGGTATAATCAAGACAATAATAATCAAATTACCTTTTTAGGTGTGGATATTCCTAAAAATGGAGGTTCTTATTTTCCAAACTTTCGTATTGTATCTGATTATTTGCAAAGACTTTCAATCGTTTCTTCTGATGTCTTACAGAAGATTTTAAATCTTGCTGAGAAATTTGATTTCTATTCGACTTCTCAGCTTGCGTTAAATTTATCGCTTTTTGATGAAGCTGAACATAATGAATTAAAAGCATTGCTATTAAAAGTTTACATTCGTTTGATTACTCTTCAACCAAAATTAGAAAGTTTAGAATTTCAATCGATAGTTCATCAAGTTAAAGGCTTGATTTATATGAATTATAATGCTGATGCTATGGAAAGTTTCATTACTGAAAGGGGAATTGAAGGAGATATGGGAGCAAAAGACCAGTATATGGCAGAAAGCATTGATTGGTTTTTGAAAAATTCACTTGGTAAAAAGATTATTTTGGTTGCCCACAATGCTCACATTCAAAAAACTCCGGTAGATTTTGATGGATTTATTAGTTGTTATCCAATGGGGCAAAGACTTTCGATGACTTTTGGAGAAAAATATAAAGCATTTGCAATAACTAATCTACGTGGAGAAACTGCGGCATTGTATCCTGATAATGATTATCAATTTGGCTTTAGGGTTGATAAATTTCCACTTGATTTTCCAGAGTCGGATTCTGTTGAATTTATTATGCAAGAATTTGGAGGAAAAGAATGCTGTTTACTAATGAACAGAAGTACGGAATTAAAAAATTGTAATAAGATTCGATTTGATTCGATGTGCCTAAAAACTGAAATAGAAGAAGCTTTTGACGGAATTTTTCTAATAGAAAAATCAACTGTTTCAGAAGTAGTGGATTGAGAATTTATAAATTTAATTTCGAAACGGCACTTTCTTTTTGGAGGTGCCGTTTTATTCTTTCACATAACTCAGTTATATGCGCAATGATTATTCGCTTATTAGATTAAACAAGGTCTATATGCGCAATATCATCTGACTTATAAGCCCTTCAAAATTAATCATAAAACAGGAGAATAACTATATCAATCGACAACTACCTACAACGGTCAACAACCGTCAACTCCCTCTCAAAACTTCTCCCGAATCTTGTCTTCCACAAAGGCAAGATTTATGAATCAACCACACGATACCGGCGCATTTACCACAGTCTCAGGAATGATTGGTGGCGTGGTAAAAGCAATTTCCGTAAAGCCGGTAATGATGGCTATAACATTTGGCTCACTGGCTAATGTGATGATCTATGCTGCGGCTTCTGCGGGCATAGGCTACATCGTTAAGAAGGGACTCGATAAAATTTCAGAGCGCATCAATTCGAAGTTTAACCAAAACCAAAATTCAAAGACTGATGAATAAGGTTTTGGGCATAGGACTAATTGGTTTGGGAGCCTACGGGCTTATCAAATTGCTCCGCATGAAAAATGTGGGCGATTCCATTTCTACCAATTTGGTCAATCCCCGAATCCATAAAGTTACCCTTCAAGGTATTTCGTTTCGCACTGAGGTTGCCATCAACAACCCTACGAAAGATTCAGTGAAAATCACGAAGCCTGTTGTAACACTGTCCACCAACGGTAAACTTCTTTCTCAGTCTAACTCGGAAAATAAAACCATTACCATAGAACCGCTAAATGTGTCACAGATCGACACGATTGAGCTGGTGATTGGCTGGACTACCATTGGAACCTTTGTAACCGGTATCCTGAAGAAAATCCCTCAGCTCATTGCTGCTTTCAAACCAGGAAGCACCAACGATATTGGGCAGATTCTCGGCATTCCTGTCGAGATGACTTTCTCTACTTACGCCAACGGCATCTTTTATCAATCAACGCCACAGAAAGTATTGTGATGCAGCTGGCTCGTACCATATCGCCCGATTTTGAAATCACTTCCGGACAAAGACGGATTCGTGACGGCAAACAGTATGACCGTTACTTCCCGAAGCCGGATGAAAGAGATCGCATCATCATCAAAGACGGTGAAGTAAGCGATACAGTGGAGCTAATGGAGAAAGTAGTACACAAGTACTTGACCGATACAGCTCGCATTGCTCCGGTGCTCAGGCGAAACACGATAGAGGAAACCTGCAAGTCCATCTACGATTTTGTTTACAACCACATACAGTATAAGCTAGACAAGCGAGGACTGGAGCAACTTCGAAGACCTGCTCGCTCCTGGGCAGAGCGCAGAACCGGTGTGGATTGCGACTGTATGAGCATTTTCATCAGTAGTATTCTAACCAATCTAAAAATCCCTCACAGCTTCCGGATCACTCGCTATTCTACCGATCACTGGCAGCATGTGTATGTGATTGTTCCGGACAACAGAGGTGGATATATCAACATAGATGCGGTAGTCTCTCCCTTTGGATACGAGAAACCTTTCACAGATAAAATGGACTATACCATGAGTTTAAATGGAATCAATGTCGCTGTGCTCAGCGGCTTAAATAGCGACCTGGACACCGTAGTAATGGGTGCAGGTTTATCAGGCTCCGATTTAGGAGCAACTACTGCAAAACAAGACCTGGACAGTATCTACCGTCACCTGGTAGCTACCCGACAAAGCATTGCCGAAAATCCGAAAATGGTTAGCTCCATTGACGATCCGCAGGCACTGATTAAAATGCTCGACTACGCCATTCAGTATTTCTATACCGATAAGCGTGATGAAGCTTTGGCTATTCTTGAAAAGAATGAAGAACAGCTCAACTTCCGAAATGGATTTTCCGGATTGGGTGATGATGTGTTCGATCATGATGAGTATGCGTTGAACGGCCCAGGTAAGAAAGGATTTTTTAAGGGTATCAAGAATGCCGTTAAGAAAGTTGGTAAAGGCCTGAAGGAAGTCGGAAAGGCTGTTGTCCGCTTCAATCCGGTGTCTATTGCAGCCCGTGGCGGCTTCCTGGTTGCCATGAAAACGAACCTGGGTAAAATGGCTGCTAAACTCAAATGGGGCTATGCAACCAAAGAACAAGCTGCCGCAAAAGGAATCAGCGAAGCTCAATGGAACAAAAGTAAAGAGGCTCTTGCCAAGGTAGAGCGCCTGTTTGCGGACAAGCTCCAGGGAAAGCGTGATGCTTTGCGTAACGCTATATTGAAAGGAAAAGCAGGCAACCTGGACGGAATCATCGAAGAAGATTTTCAAGGTTTGGGAGAGCCTGTAACAGCTGCAACGCTGGCAGCCGCAACCCCTATCATCGTAGCTGCTATCAAGATATTAAAGGATTCAGGACTACTCAACAAAAACGAGAATGTCGATCCAAATGATTTAGCAAAGGAAATGGCCAATGATCCAGGTGCTGCTGAAGCTCTGCAAAAGGCAGGATCTGAAAGCGGCACAGAATCCGGTGGTGATGCCTCTGCGCAAAAGTCGGCAAGCACAGGGACTGAAGATGCAGCGACAACAGGATCCGGAGGCGGTGTCATGGAGTTCATCAAAAAGAATCCTGTACCAGCCGTGATTGGCGGTGGTTTACTTGCCTTTGGTATTTACAAAATGGTATCAAAGCCGAAGAAATCCACTTCCCTATCGGGCTATTCAAGCAGGAAGAAAAATCATTCCAAAAAGAAACACAGTAAAGGCAACAAGCAATTACCTGTGAAAGCAGTAAAACTCTTATAAGCAATCAATAAAATCAATAATCATGGCAACTCAACGAAAAACCAATTCCAAACTCAGCAGCCAGGCTGTAATGGAAGAAGTAAAAAACCTGGCGATGCTCGGAGGTGGTGTCGTTCTGGGTTCTGTGGGCGGTAGGCTCATTGACAAGGTTTTGAAAGTGGACGGTACAGAAACCGGCTTCAATGCTAAAGCAATGGCTCGTCCAGTAGTTCTCATCGCAGCCGGTGCTGCCGGAGCGGTGATGCTCAAAGAAAAAAACATGAAGCTCCTTGCTACCGGTGTCGGTGCTGCCGGGGTGCTCAGTGGCGTGAAGGTCATTCTGAAAAAAGACCTGTTGGCCGGACTGGCTGACTTCAGCGGTCTTGGCAACGATGATTCTGAAATGCCCAGCGCACCTGTGAAGGTATTCCGTGAACCGGTACAGCTTGCCGTAGAACGCTACAATCCGGACTTACCAGCTCTCAACGCTGTGTATATGCCGTACCCTAATCCAATGGATGTTCAGGAAGAAATCGACATGCCTGAGCGCAACATTGGAGCCTCTGGAAGCGAAAGCGAACCAGCCTTCATCGAAATCATGTAATTCAATCAATGTTCAACCTTAAAAATTAATAATCATGTTTACGCTCGGAGAAATCGAACAAAGCGAACACAACCTTCTGGGAGCCATCAACGAAGATGACTTTTTGGAGGCCTTGGATGCAGCGCCTATGCCTGCAAAAAAGAAGTTCTTCCGCAAGATGCAAATGCAATCTCGCATTCAAACCGCCACCGCCAGCTCACGCAGCCGTGCCGAATTTGAAAAACGAATTCACATGCTTCCTTCGGAGATTCAAAAGGGACTTGCAAACCAATCCTTGCAAGCAGTTGATACCGCACTGTATGTGGTAAAGTCAATCACCGGTAGCAAAGTGATTAAGATGTTCAAAGATGATGACAACAAAGTTGTCGGTATCTCTAACATCTCATCCGGAAAATTGGAAAAAGGAAACTTCTTCCTGTTGTATGGAATGCAGTTGTTAGCCGGTGTTGCCGAAGGAACAGAAACCGCTCCCGATGTGGCGTTCAATGTCATTCCAGACTATGTGCGCAACGGTGAGTTTGAGTTCAAAGCCAACGGAACAGTGCTTGTGCCCAACACATCCAACGAGGTGTTCTTCACGGAAGGTAAAGACATCTTCAAGGGATTGTATATCCTGGACAACCCGAAGGTTATCAAGGATCAGCAGTCCATTGAGTTCAACTTGGAATGGGGAAGCAATGCGCCGGACAAGTCTTATTTGAAAGCCATCCTTCGCGGCACATCAGTCATTAAATCCTAAACAGCGAAAGCTCTGAGCCATGAAGAATAATAAGTTCCAACAGATCCGAATCAGGATTAATGCACCAGGTGACTCGGTACGATTTGCTGCCGAAACGGACAAGCTATTTGCTAAAGTCCGAGGCGTGTTTGCATCCGTTCCGAGTGACCAAGTGCTTGTTGGCGCAACCATGGGCTTGAAGATCAACGGACAGGATGTGTTTGACGATGCTCATGAAGTGAGAATGATCACCTGCGGAAACCAGGTAGCTCCCAACAATAAGTTCTTTCGTTTCGAGGAACATATTGAAGCCGGTGGCTCATCTGTGGAAGGCAGATATACTGATCCAAGAAGCATGAATTCCGCTTTATATCCATACGATGTTAAACTGTATCTGTGGTTGGTGAATGAACCGCATCATCCGGATAAACACGGCGAAAAGCATCCGGAAAAACACCCATGACAAAGATTCGATACCATATCATTCAGCTCGATGTAACGGAGTACGAACAGGTGGTTGAAATACGCCACCGTTTGCCCTCTAATTACGGACGCTGCACAGGATATGCTGTTCGACATGTCAAGGGAATTGGATCGGATGTGGACATACCGGAAATCGGACTGGTAGCACTTGAGTTCAACTCTCGAAAGCAGCTGTATGTCAACGATTATGTTGGCTATGAATCCCAGGTAGATCAGTTGCCGGAGTTTCGGGAGCTGAACATTCTGCTTGAATCAGGACAGTTGGTGACCGGGTATTACCACGACACGCAGATAAATCCATACCCACTAAATGCACTCAAGGAATGGTTTCGCCCTTATCAGATAGCCATCTATTTGAAATGCGAAATACAAAACGGTAAACAGCATGTACGATCATCTTGTATTCATCCAGTCGCAGCTGAAGCAGCGGCAAATTGAGCCAGCACTTCAGCAGTTCTACCGCATTGAGCTGCCGGTGGGTACAAGCCATTATCAGTTCTATGCTTACAACGAACTGTTGTTTTTAACGAATGCCGCAACGCTTCCTCCGGGAACACTGATACATTCTGATTCAAGAGCAAGAGTTATTCCCTCTGATGTGCAGTCACTAGAAGGTATTGAGGACTATTCAGGAACTATCTCTGTTGAGTTTCCATTTCCGCTGGAAGTGGACACGACCATGGAGTTCATTCAAATTGTAATTAAGTGAGCAAACGCAGAATATATCACCTTATTGAAGTCTGCCGGAAGATGATTAAAACCTTTCCGAAGCAGGGATATAGTGCTGTGGTATTCAACGCCACATTTTACAGAAACGGAAAGAAACTCAATGCCATTGAACAGGCCGATGTATCAGCCTTCTCGCAGCTCATCAGAAGCTATGAGAAAAGCGAAAGTCCTGATAAGGTAAAGGTTGAATTTAAAGACACGGAGAAAGGCATTCTCATTTGGGCAAAGACCTTCGATGTAAACGAGATTGAGGAAGAAATACACAACCGAACAATCAGCGGTTTCCAGGGGCTTGGCGAAGCTGAAATCAATGATATGGTTCAGCGCAAGTTCAACGAAATGGAGAGGCAAAAGACCTTGGAGCAGCTCCAGCAGGAACTGCAACAGCAAAAGGAACTCAACGAGGAGCTGCAATTCCAGGTCACCGACTTGCAAACCACCCTCGATGCTAAAAAGCAAGTGGAGTACTACTCAAACATTATTGGCATGGCACTTCCCGGATTGGCGAAGTTCTTTACCAATTCACCGGTAGGTACAGCCATGAGCTTTTTAGCCGGAACCGAAGAAAAAGACAAAGAGAAAAAGGAGCTCAATTCCCCTGAAAAGGAAGAAAGCAAAGAGCAGCAAAATGACCAAAGGCAAAGCATCATCAACCTGATGACAGAGTTCAGTGCCACATTGAGCAATCAGGAACTGGGAACGCTTTACCTCTTATTCATTGAGCTGGAGAAGGACAAGGAGAATATCCAACGCATTCTCAAATTCATTACCCAAGTAACAACCGAAAAAACGAAAGAAACCAATGCAGAACAATAGTGTCACCGTGAATGTACCAGTGCGCAATGATATTGAAGCCAAGCAAGTGCAACTGGCCATTGAAGCCATTGTAAAAACATTCAAGCCACAGGAGTTGGTTTCCATTTCAAAGAAGATAGATAACCCATTAGTGCTGTTAAAAATACGCTCAATGATTTAAGCCATGCCGATTAAAGAAAAGGTCATAGAAGTTGTTTCCGATAACCGGGGAAAGATTATCAACGGTCTTTTGATCGTAGGTGGTGTTTATCTCGCCTATCGCTTTGGCAAAAAAATCATTGGTGACATCAATAAAACAGCTGCTCAGGCTCAAACCGATGATAAACCCTCTGTAAGACAAGCCATGACACTTCGCAACGCTATGAATCGTAGCGGCGTGTCCTGGATGATGAGTACAGACGGCACAAATGAGCAGCTCATTTTAGATACAGCCCGTCAGATTACCGACCTGGATGAAGTATCGAAAAATTACCGAGATCTGTATCAGTCTAACTTACTGGACGATCTACAAAGAGAACTCTCTGCTGAGGATTATTCTAAATTTCTTACACTAGTCAGTTCCAACCCCGGCAAATCAACCAAGAAAGGCTCTGCACCTCCGGTGACTTTTGCAAAGAAGTCACAGCTGGTCGTTGCCAAAAAAGCCGTTACCATTCGAAGCTCTCCGGATGCTTCCAACCATGGAGCGTTTTACGAAGTGTTTTCTGAAAAGAATATCATTCGCACGGCCAAGGCCGGTGAGTTTATTGGCTATGCTACCGGCAATCAGCATTTCGATGAAGTGAACAATGTGAAATTCATTGAAGTCGGCTATGTGGTAAGAGGTGAAAAAGCACCGGCTGCATTCAAGGCATTCAACAAAAAGAAATTCACTTTCTGGGTGAGTGCATCATCCAACTATGTAGAAATTTTCGATTACTATAAACCCATGTTTGACCGCTATCCGTCTACGGTAAACGCTACGCCCTGGATGAAGCCTTTAGACTATTTCGATGCACCACCTTCAAAGGATAAGACGGTTAAAGGCATACCTGCCAATGCTTCCAAGCTCATTACCACCCACTATGTGCAAGTGCTGAATGAAAGGTTGCAACCCATTGCAAACGCTGACCGAAACACATTGCTAGGGCTATTGATTATGACCATGGACACCGGCAAGGATCGGTTTTACAAATTCAAAACAGTGGACAACACCGAACGCTGGGTGAATGCCCGCTTCATAAAAGAGATTAGATCATGAGCACAAAAAGCGAAAATTATGTGGTAAACAACTTTCAGTACGCAAAAGCTGCTGGACTGAAATACAATATGGATCCAATGGTGATCCTGGCTCAAGGAGCCCATGAAAGCGGCTGGGGAACATCCGGCTTGGCAACCAAGAGCAACAACTATTTCGGTATCACTGCCGGTGGTTCAAAGAATGAATACTGGGATGGTAATTACTACCAGGCACAGAATAAATACAAGCTGAAATTCCGGGTATATAAAACACCGCAGGATAGCTTCTACGATTTTGCCAGGCTTATTTCGAGCAAATACAAATCGGCACACGCTGCCGGCCAGGACTATAAGACCTACGCACAGCGTATTGCCTATTCGCCCTACATCAGCGAAGCAAACGGTGACAGCCGTGAAGGCTACCGTAGTGCAATTATCAATCTCTATGAGCGCATCATAGATACCGTTAAAAAAAAAGCCTTGACATAACTCCTGAAGTAGCTGCTAAAGGGGGCATCAGTCTGGCTGGAGCAGCATTGCTGTTTTTTGGAGGAAGGTGGTTATGGAGGCAGCTGAACAACAAAAAGACGAAGAATTAAACAATGGGATTCACACTACGACATCTACGCACTGGCGAGGTCAAGGCTTTCTCTACCAAGGAAGTCCTGGAGATGTTGGGTGATCCTGTCAATGATGAGATAGTCGTTCACAATGAGGTGTATCGCATCAGCTCCTATGTGGGCTCGGATGGCGGTGATGGCACATTGCCAACTTTGAAATGGAATCAAGTCCAACTTATATACTCCCCAAAGACCGGAAACAGCTTTCCGTTTGCGTTGAGTATTGACGGAAAGGCTTTGTTCTTTTCAATCAATGGTGTACTGTATCAATACGGAACCGATAAGGACTTCCATACAGACGGAACGAAACTTTATTGGCATGGCTCATTCAACCTGGAAACCTCGGATGTCATACTGGTGAAATACCTGCAAATCATATAATCATGGGAGACTTTGTAAAAATCAAACAGATTGAGAATCTCGCAAAAGAGCTTGCGGAAATTCCTAAAGCACTTGACACAGCTATAGCAGCGCAAGCTGAAATAGCTCAGATCAAAGAAATAATAGCCGGATTGAGCAATACCAATAATGCTCGTGAGGTGTTCACAAACCTTGAATCCAAAGACCGAACAACAATTACATTGACTTTGACATATTCTGTCAATGATCCGGACAGTGTTCAGGTCTTTTTCAATGGTGTATTTCTGAATAATGTTAGTGCACAGCAAGGTTCTAATGCTGTAACATTCGATGTGCCCTATATCACCGAAGTGACCGACACCATTGTCGTTTGCTACAATTATTAATCGCCATGGATAAGATTCAGCCTAAGCAAATCGAAGGTGTTGTAGATAACACCACACAGCAATCCATTGCAGGAGAAAAAACCTTCAATGATCCGGTCAATTTCCAGCCACCTGTGCTGGAGAAAGGCGCTTATGCCATTCGGATAGAAGGTCTTTGGATATACTGGGCTCAGGACATAACCAACCTGAATCAGGACAATAATTACCGAATTGGAATTGGAGCTGAAAGAAGGCTGGTAGCAGAAGTCTGCAAAGGCGGTAACTGGGAAATCTATCCGATATAATCATGAATCTATTTAACCACATATCAAATGAATACCAAAACACGACTGAAACTCACCGTGATCGCAGCCTTATTCCTGGGTGGAATAACTCTTATGGCTACTATCATGAAATTGGAAGTTGTCGCCACAACAAGCATAGCAGGAATCATGACCATTTTATCTGCATACATCTGGGCACAAACCAAAAGACCTTCCGGATATGAACTACCTGATACAAATACTGAGGAGCAGAACAACGAGGACGATAGCGCTTTGCGTATTCGCAATTCTGTTTTTCCTGATGGCTATCAAACTGACAAGTCTGGTGAGAAAACAGAACCGGGAAAATGACAGGTTAAGCAAAACACTGGCACAGACTGTTCAGCAGCTTAAAGAAATTCAAACACAATCAGGACAGCTGGCAGTTGAGAATGAAGTATTGCAACTCCGCTTAAAGGAGTTGAGTACGCTATATCCCAAGCTGCTCGATGAAATCCGGAATCTTAAAATCAATCCGAAGCGTGCTGAAAGTGTTTCCTCAACTGCAATCAACACCGAAAAGCGGATCACTACCGTTCTTCGAGATAGCATCATTCACGATACCGTTGCGGTAAAAGTATTTTCCTACACGGACAACTACTATCAAGTGCACGGAATTGCACAGGATAGCACACAAGAAGTCAAAATCAAGTACCAGGACACCCTGGTTCAGGTGGTTTACCTTGGCCCAAGAGAGAAACCCTGGCTATGGATATTCTCACCTCGCAAATTGCAGCAAAGGGTTACACTTAAAAATCCCAATGCACGAATTACCTATTCCGAGTTCATTCAAATTCAAAGACGAAAATCAAAATGAATCAGTTTGAACTCAATAGGAAAATAGAAGCCTTCATCAAAGCGAAGGATAGCAAGGGGGAACATTATTCTGTCGAGGATATTGAATTTATCCAGCAGTATGAAGGTGATGGCGGACAAGGATCAAAGGGAGCAACCGGTGAAGGGTTGCTCTATGAGTTTTATACTCCTCAGTACATCGTGAACTTGATGTGGAAACTCGCCATGCGCCATGGCTTTGATGCCAAAGGCAACATCCTGGAACCCTCGCTGGCCACTGGAAGATTCTTTGCACCAGCTCCGTTTAAAGAACGCTGTTATGGCTTTGAAATCAATCCTGTTACAAGGCGCATTGCTGAAATCACCTATCCGGATGCACACATTTACCAAGGGTATTTTGAGACCGCATTCCTGGAGCCGCCAAGGTTTACACAACGACTTAAAAACAAGCTCACCTGGCTGGAAGGTTATCCCTTTTCGCTGGTGATTGGCAATCCTCCGTATGGCAAATACAAGAACAAATACAGCTCGTATTTCCCAAAGCCGAAGATGCACCAAATAGAGCTCTACTTCATTTATTATGGATTGAAGATGCTTCGCCCTGGTGGGCTATTGGCGTATCTGACATCAAGCAATTTCATGCGAAACGGCATCAGCTACCAGGGAGAAAAAATGGAGATACAGGAGATTGCCGACTTCGTGGATGCTTACCGGCTACCTCCGGTGTTCAAGGCATCGCAAGTCCCAACAGACATTTTAGTATTTAGAAGAAAAGCAACAGCATGACATACAAGATACCACAATACCAACCTCATTTCGTGTACGATAAAGCCAGCTTTGACGAGCTGGAACAACAGCTCGATGAGCTTAATGCAGAGCTGAATGTGCGTGAAATTGAAGTGACTTTCACTGGAGAGCGTTTATTCTTTGGTAATGTAACTACCTCACGGGATGCTTATCAATTTATTCGAGATACTATCCTCAAAGGCATTGAGGTTCAAGAGCATTTTGTGGCGATATATCTTAATCAAGCCAATAAGATTATAGGCTACTACCATCATTCAACCGGCACAATCAATTCAACACCGGTGGATATTGAAATCGTTGCTGCCGTTGCCTTGAAGACACTGGCAAAGGCTGTCATCATTTCGCATAATCACCCAAGCGGAAACCTAAAGCCGAGCGAAGCTGACCGTGTGCTAACCAAAAGGATGAAAGATGCCCTGAAGCTATTTGACATTGCACTGCTCGATCATGTAATTGTGACCAGGGAGGGCTATTATTCATTTGCCGATGAAGGTGACAGAAGCCTATCGGGAATGGAGGTGAAGCATTCATCGGTTGAAACGAAGCTCCGTGAGGAAATCCTAAAGCAACTCAAACGAGTAACCGAAGCCAATGCGCCCAATCTGTATGAGCTGTTGCACAGCAGAGAGGGATATGCCAAGGCAGAGGAAATGGTGATTCGCAAAGTGATTCACGACCAAATGATACCGGCAGCGGTGATACCCTTAATCGAACAAGAACTTGAAATGATTTAACCATGAGCTATGCGCAGGAACTTCCGATGTATTGGAGAGCACGACTTGAAGTGTTCAGGGAAGCTATTGCCCATGCTCAAAATGATGATCCGGATATAGCACTGCTTCGCAATGGCGTAATGCGAAACAAAGCCACAGAGGAAATGCTAAGCGAAGCCAGGATGAAGGAAAAGGAATTTCCGAACAGCCCCTTATCGCTGGTGGAAGTTTGCAGCTTCAATACCTGGTTTGCCAAACATCCTGAGAAGGTATGCGGAGAGGAAATCATTACTACTTCCAGGGAGTTTCCTATATCCATCAAGGGAGACCGCACATGGATTGAAAATACGATTGGACATCATATTGGAGAGGACAGATTGATTCTGCCGGTTCCCTTTGAATGGTCAATCAAATACTTCGATGCATCCGATCCTGACTTTGATGTGGAGTACACAAATGGGGAATACAACGCCCGAATATACCAGAGTGGCGTGGACTATAATCTGCAAATCCACAAAGGGGATTACATCGAGGACAATGTGAATTTCAGAGACATCCGGGATGCAAACCTGCATCTGATGAATTTCATGAAAGCACACCGAGGACAGGCATCATCAAAAACATTGGAGCTGGAAGCCCTGGCTCTTGAATTAGAATTACAAATGACCGAACTATGAGTTATTTATCAGGCATACACCACAGCAGCGCACTGGGCGCAATCAATCCATATCTATCCACTCAGATAAGAGGCAACCGGCATATTCTTGATCGTGTGCTGAAAGAGGCAAATGAACTCTCCGGGTTGGGAGATACCGAAGGAAAGGTATTGTCCTTTGATGATGTGGTTAGTCGCTATAACAAAGGTATTTCCGAAGAGGAAATCATTGCCTGGATTTGGTACAAGCGAAAGCTCGGAGTACCGATGAAAGGTTGGGAGAAGTATTATTTGAAGCAAACCGGCAAAGCCCTGGAAGAAAAACTATTTGACCTGGTGCGTGCCGGAGCTTTGTTCTATACCTCTGGAGAGCTCCTTCCCTTTCCGATCTACACCTACGGCAATATGTATGACCGGGAATTGCAGCTTGAAAAGGACAAGGAAGAAATACTCAAACACTGGGATGAGGATGTGTTTGAGAAACATCGTAAGGCGATCGCTGATGCGAAGCCTGAACTGCTCACCGTTACCAATCCAGACGAGAAAGAACGACCAATCATTACAGCCATATCCGACTTTGCCCAGGATGGCAATCTGTTTTATATCACTCAGGTTCGTGAGGAATTTATGGAGCTGGAAAATGCCGAGGAACTCAAAAAGGTAAATGGCAAAATTGAACGCAAGCGTGACCGTGAGAAAATCAATATTCGCTTTGACGGTGAGGCAAAATACACCTTGCAACATGTGTATATCAAATGGCTCTTTACGCTCAACCAGGACACTGACTTTGAGAAAAGTTCACCGGTAGATATTGCAGATTACTATATCGCCAATCGTGCGCTGCGTGACGATAAGATGAGTAAGGAAGAAAAAGCTGAATTGAAAGCTAACGCTCGTATTGAGGGTGAAAAGCTCTTTTCAAAATTCCTGCATGAGGTATTGGCATTCGAGGATCAGCAGCGTTTGGACTATGCCTGGAACCGTTTATATAATGGACAATCAGACATCAACTATTCCAAAGTACCTATTGGCTTTGAGTGTTCTGCTCGATTCAAATCGGGACTATTGCAAATTACCGACATACAGCGTGAAGGCGTTGCGTTTATGGAAGCCATGGGCTCCGGCATCAATGCCTTTGATGTGGGCGTGGGTAAAACCATGACAGCTATTGTCAATCTCGCTCACAATCTTTTTTCGGGCAAGTGCAAAAGACCGCTGGTAGTGGTTCCCAAGCCCACCTATAAAAAGTGGATGAATGAGATTATTGGATTCACCGATAAAAAGACCGGTGAGTTTGTATCAGGTGTACTGTCTCATACTGGCATTACAGTGAACGACTGGTTTAACCTGGGAACGGATGTAGTTAGTAAAATCAATATCAATCAGGCTGTGCCGGAGAAGTCAATCACCATTGTGACTTACGAAGGATTCAAGCGTTTGGGTTTTGGTGATTCTGTTTCGGATGAGCTCTTTACGGAGCTTGTGAATGTGCTCGGACAATCCAAAGAGAAAACACACCGAGATAAAGAAATCGAGTATCAGAAATTCCGTGAGATGATCGGTATTGGCTTAAAGAATACCATTGCAGATGTGGATGTACTGGGCTTTGACTATGCAGTGATAGATGAAGCGCACAGATGTAAAAATGTATTTAGCCAGGTGAAAGCAGATGATGACGGAAACAAGCGCTACAATATTCAGTCGGCTACCTCTGAAACCGGACAGAAAGCGTTTTTGATTCTCAATTTCATTCAGCGAAAGTTTGGACGAAATACTATGCTGCTCACGGCAACGCCATTTACCAATTCGCCATTGGAGATTTATTCCATGCTATCCCTTGTGGCGTATGATTCGCTTCGTGATAACGGTATTGCCAATCTCGACACCTTCTTTGATTTGTTTGTGCTTCCTACCGTTGAATGGACTGCCAATTACAAAGAGGAAATTGTCGAGAAGGAAGTGATAAAGAGCTTTACCAATCGAAGGATTTTACAAAAGCTCATCTACAATCATATCCTCTACAAGACCGGTGAAGAAGCCGGTGTGGTACGACCAAAGAAGATCAACCTGCCACTACTATATGACTTCAACAATACCAAGATTCGTTTGGCGCAGGACAAGCAAGTGCTGACCTACATCAACATGACACCCAAGCAAAGGGAGAATCAAAATGGTATTGTAGCCATGGCTAAAAAATCTACCCAGGGCAAGCTCGACATGGGCAACCTGTTTAGAGCATTAGCATACAGCCTGGACAACGCATTGTCTCCGTTTATTCTCAACGGACAACCGGAGGACTACAAAGAGTTTGTCGAGGAAAGTCCAAAGATTCAGTATGTCATGGAGTGCATTCGCTCTGTAAAGAGTTGGCATGAACAGCATGAGGAAAATGTTTCCGGTCAGGTGATTTACATGAACCGAGGCAAACAGTTTTTCCCACTCATCAAAGAATACCTGGAGAATGAAGTTGGTTACCAACGAGGTGTGATGTATGATAAAACCAAGGTGGATGAAGTGGAAATAATCTCCTCTGAAATCAACGATACCCGAAAGGAAACTATCAAAGAGGCGTTCCTGGACGGTGTGGTGAAAATCATCATTGGTACAGCGACTATCCGTGAGGGTATTGATTTGCAAAAGCGTGGTACTGTGATTTACAACTGTTATCCGGAGTGGAATCCAACCGATATCCGTCAGCTTGAAGGGCGTATTTGGAGACAGGGCAATCAGTTCAGCTATGTGCGCATTGTGATGCCACTGATCCAGGATTCCATGGATGTATTTGTATTTCAAAAGCTCGAAGAAAAGACCTCTCGTATCAATGACATTTGGTTCCGTGGAGACCGGGGAAATGTGCTCGACCTAGAGAGCCTGGATCCGGAGGAGATTAAGCTCGCACTCATTACCGATGTGGATCGTTTGGTGAAGATGTTTTTCGACCAAGAGAAAGAGCAGCTCAACCGGGAATACAAAAAGCTGGGAACAGCTATTGAAGCCATCAAGGAAGTACAGAGCGACATCAAGGACTACAACGAATACCGCACTAAGAGCTTGGAAGCCATACGAGCGTTCCATACCTCACTGCTCAACAGCGATTTTCTGAAAGAGATACCCAAGGTGGCCGAGGACGGTGAGATTCAGAATAAGCAGGTTAAAAAGGCCAAAGAGCTTAAAGAAGAAATTGAAGCCCTGCTGAACGGAACCGATCAGCCCGATAAGGACATCCTTTCCATGGGGCGTAAAATCGAGAATAGCTACCCGGTGCTGGGGGTGTATTTCTCCAACCGGTACTATTTGGGGTACTTCAAGGAGTATGTGAGCAAGGTGCGAAAAACCGAGCGAACCATCCTTAAACCCAAGGGGTACAGCCTGACTAGCGACCTGAGCCCCGTTTTAGGCCAATACGAGGCCGATAAAGCGGCTTTACAGCTTCGGGCGGAAACTTACCAGGGAGAGCAGAACTCGCCTCGCTGGAGCGAATTAAGGGGTGAAATCGAGCAAAAGAAATCAGCCCTCCAGGTGGAAGGTCGAACAGCTACCAACCGGGCTGAGGAATTTGGCCGACTGAACTACCTACTGGAATACAAACAGAGCCTGCCTGCACCGGTTCCGGCAGCTGAAACCGTATCCAACGAGCTGGAGCTGGAAGCCCTGGCACTGGAACTCGAATTGGAATTACTTGACTTTTAATCAAATACACAGAAAATCATGCTTACAACAAAGAACTACTTCTCCGAAATAAAGGACATTGACTGGGCATCCATGCCGGAAGCCCTATCCAAGGGACATAACCTGGTCGTGGGATCATCTCAAAACAACTGGTCGGCTTACAACACCAACGAGAACATCAAGCGTGTGGTAGATGCCTATTTCTCTAAGCTCGGTGACTATCTCAAAAAGAACACACCGGCAAAGGCGACAAAAGCCCTTCCGGAGAAGGCTACAAAAACTGCCTCAAAGCCAGCTCCCAAACCGCAAGAGAAGCCTACCAACAAGCCCAAGCCCAGCGATGAGGATGAGGACGAAGATGACAAAGAAGCCACACCGATTGAGCGCATTGATACTGATGTGCAATTCATCAAGCGATATGCCTCCATGCACGGCAAAGTGAAAACCCAAGCCCAGGTATTGAACCTTTTATCCGGCTTGCAAAAGGCTATTCTGGAGCGCAGGATCCGAAAGGATTCACCTTATGCCAAGGAAGTTAATTTGATGCAGGAGCAGCTCATCAAAGCCTATGAGAAAATGGGCGACATGGCAGAGATTAAGATTGATGCCAAGAACCTGAAACGCTACCTGGAGATTGCCGGTAGCCAGGAGAACATGCTCTCCATTACTTTACTCAAAGCCTATGTGAGCTTGAACGGTAAGAAGGGAATGAAGGAACGAGCCGAGAAGCTCATTGAACGCATGACCAAGGCTGTGCAGAAGGGTAAAATCCACAAGAGCGACAAATACGCCAAGCGCCTTAATGATGCCTTTGAGAGCTTGAAAAACTTTGTAGCCGGTAATGCCGATACCTTGAAAATAAGCAGAGCTGAACTCAACGGCTTAATGGGAATTGTAGGTGATGATTTGTTCGGTCAAAAAAAAAGTCTAAACGGAACCGATTACGAAGATGATGAGGAAGGTGCGATTGTAGTGCCTTCGGGTGAGCTGCTCGGTATGGACTTTGAAACGATCGGTCTCAAGGGGAAATATCGTGAGCTAATTGGTGATCCGTCTGTTGGCTTTTCTGCCATGGTGTTCGGATTGCCCAAGTCCGGCAAATCAACACTGTGCCTCGACTTTGCAAAGCATCTGGCCGAGCATCATGGTAAGGTATTGTACTGTGCCGTTGAGGAAGGATTCGGCTATACGCTAAAAGAAAAGATTGAGAGGCTCAATGCTTCACATCGGAACCTTTTTATCACGGATAGGATTCCGACAGACCTTACACCGTATCAGTTTGTGTTCATTGATTCAGTTTCCAAAGCCGGAATGGATGTAGCTGACCTGGAAGAACTCCGAAAGCAATATCCAGGTGTTTCATTCATCTTCATTTATCACACCACCAAGGAAGGTCGTTTCAAGGGTGTGAATACACACGCTCACGAAGTGGATGTGATTATCGAAGTTGGCAAAGGGGAAGCAAAAGCCACCGGCAGGTTTAATGCCGGTGGGCAAATGAAAATCTAACGAGTTGTGGTTTTAACAACCGGAGCGACATTAAGGATTTTGAATTTGAAATTATACTCCTTGTTTACACCATTTACTTGAAGAGGCATAAATACCCTGAATTCTAGTCCTTTGCTTGCCAATATTGCATTTTTAATATCGGGCTTATTTAAGTCCTGTGTTGCGAACAAATCTCTTTCTTCCCAGCCTCCAGGCCTTGAATATCCTGAACTGTAATAACCATCTCTCCAATAGATATTGTCGGTTGGTATAATTACATCCTCATGCACTGTACCACCAGGTATTACGCTTGGTGGCTGACTACTGTTTCTCTCATTATATTTTACACCAGAGTGCATCACCTTACCAGGATTATCAAATTTGATAAATAAGGTTTCATCCCAAATAATCTTGACTGTGTTTTGTGTTTATTATTTCAGCTATGTTAAAAAACAGAGTTCCCCTTGTATCCTCGAATCCCTTTTTTAGACCAGCATGTGAAAACGGTTGACAGGGAAATCCAGCACATAAAATATCAAAAGATGGGATTTTTTCTGGATCAGCATTATTTATATCCCAGTTGAAATTATCTTTTTTAAAAAGTTGAGGAGAGATCTTCTTCAAGTTGTGTTCGTATGTGATTCTTGCATACTTATCCCACTCGCTTGCAAAGACACATTCTCCACCTGCAGAATGCATTGCATAATGGAATCCACCTATCCCTGCGAACAAATCAATGAACTGAAACTTTTTATTTTTCCTACTCATCTTAGATTACTTTTTTTAGTTTTAGAATCTTCACTAACGAATCTTCAAAATAGGGTTCGTTTCCGAATTCCTGTAATATTTTCTGATTGATAAATTGGATTTGAATTGACTTGTAATCAATTTCAAATAAATCTGCAATCGGAGCAATCATGTGGCTTTGAAGTTGTCGTTCTCCATGTTCAATTTTGCTCAGCATGGATATATCAATGCCTACATGCTCTGCTACTTCCCTTAACGACATTTTGCGCTCCTTTCGGAGATTTTGCAAATAGCTACCAATCTCAATATCAGATTTCATCAGTCTCGTTTTTTATTTAGACAAACTTGTCAAAAGTAGCTTTTTTATATGTTTTTATTCAAAATTGTGGGAAACTTTTTTGCCATATAAGGTCAAAGTCCGGAGCCTCGCGGCAAAAGCATGGTAAAAAGAAAGTCCCACAGTAAAACCGAGGGACTTTTGCCGGAAAATGGAGGGTTGAAACCGGCAGTTTCGTGGTAATTACCAGCGAAATATCTTTAGAAAGGCATACCTGTAAGGCTTAATTCAGCACTATTCGTGGGATTCTTCTCGATGATTGAGTGTTCCTTCATGTATTTGATGTAGTTCCTTGCCATTCGATCTTTTACATCCATGGCATCCATGATAGCATGTGTCAGTTCTGCCATAGTCATTGATGATTTTCGATTGAAAATTTCTTTGGCAACCTCTGTGAGGTCATTGATCTTGCGTGTTTCAGAATCTTCCTTGCTCTTTTCACCCATGAATACATGCCGTCCTTCGTTGTTATCCCAGCCAAATTGAATGAGTGGCACATCCAGCGGTGAACCGTCTCGCACTTTGAGGGCTTTCACCACGCTGCAACGGTTGTTATCGTCCTTTTCGATGAGAATGATACCAGCTGCTTTGCGCTGTACTTCCGATCCTAGGTGCCCTCGCAGTTTCATACCGGACGGAGACATGTGCAACACACAAACGATGCAAGTATTGTAAATAGCAGCCAGTCTGAAAAGTTCCTCAATGAGTTTTACTGAACTTTCCTCATCGTTCACGCCACCCAGCAAATCTGCTATACCGTCAATCACCATAAGATGAATGCCACCATACTCGTAATAAAATCTGTCCATGGATTCGAGTATAAGATTCATGCGCTCGTTTCGTGAAATACCTACCAGGCAAAAGGCTTTGAACCAGGAAGGCGGTCGCTCCAGGGTAGAGCGTTTCATGATGTAGGTGAGATTCTTATAGAGCTGGTATTCTGATTGCTCTGTATCATAGAGCAGAACAGCCTTTTGGCTATCATTCTCCTGCACGCTTGTGCCAAGAGTATCTACTACAACACCATCCGGTTTGATGCAGCCGGATAAGATACCACCCAGGTAATTGGTCTTTCCACTTCCTTCTGAACCGGCTACACAGAGTAAGTTCCCAGGGGAGCCAATCGTAACATCGTTTATTTTGATTACCGGATCGGGAGCTTTGGGTGGTTTGTCAAAGTCTATTTCACAGCTTCTTATGACCGAGAGGGTATCCTCGTAAATCTGATCGAGCATTTCCACAAAGAGCATCATCAAATCATCGGCTGTGTGCCCTAGGCGAAAGAAGTCAGAAATGTCTTTTTGTGTTTTCTCTCCGGTAAGAGGCAGCTTCAAGCTTTGAAGCTGATAGCTTTTCAAATCCTGGGTGAGCTTCTCCATGGACTTCAAACCAGTTTCATCGACATCATACAAAAGGGTGATGTGCTTAAATCGGTAGCTCAATCCTCGTAATAAATTTTTCGGTATGTGGGCTGTTTCACTATTCAGGCAAATGGCGTTGAATCCATGTGAAACAAGGCTCAGCACATCCTTTTCGCCACCGGTGATAAAGAGAATATCGCCTCTCACCGGCAGCTGTTCAATCCCGAAAACATAGCTCTCTGTAATTTCACCGGTGTAGAGAAAGCGAAGCCTTGAATTTGGCAGATATAGCTTGGTGTGTCTGCGACCATGGTAGCCGAATATGGGCTCTTGTTCTGTGGAGTTCAACTCATATTCCTTGCCTTCTTTGTTGATGCCATGAAAGGCTTCAATCGAGGAGACATGGTAACGCTCCAGCACTTCTTTAGTGATACCGTATTGTAACCAAAAATCAAGCTCAGAATCAGAGAAATCTTTTGTCTTTAGTGGCAGCTTTAGTTTGGCTGTTTCAAATCCATCGTGAATGGAGGAAATTTTACTGGCACGAGTGAGCATGGGCGTATTCTCTCGCACCAAGCGATCCAGCTTCTGTGGGTTATCTTCCAGGTTGAGATACAATTCACGATCGATAATTTCCAGGATGCGCAGGAAATCGGATCGGTCGTCACATTCCAGGGCAAAGATTTTAGCCACCATGAAGAAGCAATCGCCACTGTACTCTGAATCGCCAAAGTCTTTGAATTTGTAAATGCCGGACTTGTTGTCGAAATACACATAACAGGATGCCCGGCTATCCTGGTAGAAAGGGCTTTTAAATGATTTGCCCACTTTGCTGAATCGGCTGCCGATGAAATGCTTAAATACATCCAGCCCTTTGTTCGTGGCGTTTAGAACGCTGTCTTTGTTTAATGCCATATATAGTGATTTGGTTAGGGTTTCAGAATGGAAGGCTTGGCCTGGTTGTAATTCTTATTCGCATACTTGCGTAGGTCGGAGAGCAGAATGCGTCTCTGTCTGCCGACCTGTGTATAGGCCAATTCACCGGAGTTCATGAGCTGATAAATCAGTGTCTTGCCGCATTCAAGAAAGCGGCATGCACCAATTAAGTCCATGTATCGGTCTTCCTTTCCTGGCTCCCTAACTACCGTCACTAAATGGGTTAGCTTTTTCTCTACTTGTTCCAGCCTGGATTCGAGTTCCTGGATTTTTTTGTCCTTAGACTTATCATCATTTAATTGCCACATAAGCACACGATTTTGAATTCGAGTGCAAGGCTACCGACAATCAAAAACTTTATTATTGTAGTTGAATTCAACTTGAATAAGATTTTCTTACAAACCTTTCAGGGTATAGTTGGAAAATGATTCAATCAGTTCATTCAGGTACGGACTTCCCTTATCAATCTTTCTTCCCTTGGCTGCACTTAGCGTGCTTGGCCAATGACCAATCCGGATATTGAAAAACCACATCAGGATTTCAAAGAAGTCTTTTTTAGAGAGCTTTTGGTCGTTGATCAGTTTTACGGATTTGCTTTCATAGACGGCCACAAAGAGCTCGACAAAATCAACCTTTTCCTTTTGCCACTGGATCAGGGTGGTAGGACTTCCCGGAGGAAAGAGGCTGAGCTGGCCACTGAGATGATCTTTAATTTCCTGCCTTGTAGGAATGGAATTAGGCGTGCTGGACGGTTCCTGCTGTGAATTGAAAAAACGCTCCAGGTGTTGAATTCTATGCTGATAAAGCTGCTCTAATGATTCCAGGTATCTGTACTGGATATGGAAATAGTTCAGAATTTTTTTTTATCCCCTCATCGTTCAGATATTCTGACCGAGGTGTTTTCACTAACTCAATTCGATCCAGCAGGAGGAAGGAATCGTTTTTGGGGAAGTGCCGGAGTCGGAACTCCCTGACCTCGAATTTAGCCAGATCTAAGAGCCTTTTAAGGCCATCCAGGTCGTTCAACCCCTGGGCGATGTCTGCGCCCACCTGTTGCTTACAAACGGCGTAGAAGCTATCCAGGTGATGCCCATAGGCCGAAGCATTGGTAAAGCCGTTAAAACTGATGTCTGATGTCATGTCGTCATCAAACAAGCTGGTCTGCCTTCTGGCAGAGCGAGGGAAAACTTGGATTTTAGCCATCCTGGCTTGTTCCAAAGCGTTGTTAAGGATTTGATTCATGAATTGGTTGTTTTTTAAATGCCTAATATTAACAATCAATCACTGTCAAATAGGGTCAATGGTTAGGAGAAAAACACCGTGAAAAGATGGTAAAATCACCGTCTGGCAATTGGCAATGGATATATATATACCATTGCCAAATTGCCAACAGAGATATGATTTTAAAAATTGCCGAAAATTCTGTTTGCGAAAGCGTTTACTGGTGAGCGAAAGAGATGCTTCATTTCATTTGAAAAGGAGTAGAGGTAAAAAAGCGGCTAAAGATTTTATCATGTCCGGAGGGTTCATTATATTTGTTGCACCAAAGAGGTGACTAAATTGAGAGTCAAGTCCCCCAACTTTCGGACTTGGTTTCCTTCCGGTGACCCCTTTGGCAAGACAAGTAAGTAACATCAAGGAAATTAGATACTTAGGAGTTGAGGTTCATAATCCTCACTCTCCGCTTCGAGAGAAAAAAATGAGTCCTCACGGTTTGTGGGGATTTTTTTTGCGGTAAAGTTTTGCGGTCCCATCGGGAAAAAGAAAGAATTAAAGTCCCGATAGCTATCGAGAGGAAGATTGCTAGATTGAAAAAATGAGAGATAAGAAAGTATCCTAAGAATGAGCTTTCCTTTCCAATGGATGAATCGCTAAAAAAGGCAGCAAATGTTGCTGTGATCGAATCTTCAAAAAATGGACTCAACCCATCCCAAACTGGCGACTCATTTTACAACATTTTGTTATTACGTTTGAATCACGAATTAAACCCTGATCTAAAAAACTTACACACTTTTTGAAACAGTGTCTCTCCTTATTCCCTGTTCCCCAATCCCCCTTGTTCCTTGTTCCCAAATCCCCTTGTTCTTTTTAATTTTTCATCCAACGTTTTTGTTCGATGCCTCCATCTCTATAATAAACTTTGACTACATACAAACCTTTCGAGAGGTTATTTACAGGAATAGTAACCAAGTGATCCATGGCATTTGCAGCTTGTGTGAGCACTACTTGGCCAGAGACATTAAATACTTCAAAATGATGTATAGACTCTTGGTCATTTCGTAGAAACAGATTGTTGATGGCCGGATTAGGATATACACTGAGCGTAGAATTGGAGCCACCATTCACTTCTTCAACTCCTACCAACTCTTCAAAAACGGCTGTGAATGTAATGTCATCCAAATTAGTGGAACCCTCAAAGGCAGGGTTGAAAACGTCAGTGAGTTCTTCGTTGTTTTCCCAAAATAGGAAAGTATAGCCAGGGTTGGCTTCGGCAGTTATTTGCACAGGAACGCCTTTGTAGTAGATTCCTGCCCACGGATACGTTTCGGGGGTTATCGTATTGATGTGAATTTTTCCGGCACCCGCAGGCACAGTTTCAAGCGTTAGTTCAAATTGACCCTCAAGCTGTAATGACTCTTCGATTTGATCTCGTATAACTTCAGTTTTACAAAGAATTTCTTCCTGAAACGTGATATGGTTGTCATAAAATTGTGACATCAAGTTTGCTATATCCCAAGGGTTAGACCAGCGAGCGTAAGTCTTAGGCATTTCCAATACCCATTCATCAAAATACTTTTGTTCAATACTGAGCAGACGTTCGGCTCTGTATAAGGTGTTGTTCAAATCAGCAAATCGATTGATGAAGTAATTGAAATATTGAGGATTTTGCATAGCTCTATTCCACGCACCAACAAACGGCTGATCGAATCCGTGATTTAATACGTGCTGAACACCATTGTGAAAGCAGTCTGTCCAACCATTCGGCTGTAAGCTCAACTCAAAATCAATGGAGGCAAATCTCCAACGCATGTCTGATGAGTCAGATCTATAAACTTTAATATTGTTTTGAGGCCAGTCTGTATTTCCAATCCAACTTTGACCAATTACATAATCGGTGTAATTCTGTAAATCGTAGATTGAATTGGCTTGTTCAATAAAATCATCTGCTTCCCAATCTAGTTCAGTAAAGTTTTCCCATGATTGCCAATAATTATCAGCATCACCTTCTGTGGCGCGTAACACAGAATTATTCCAAAAACTCAATGAGAGAACGTCTGCAGAATTGTTGTCGAAATTGTCGTAAACACGGAAGTACTCACCATCCAGTTTTTCTCTCATTTCATACAATCCGAAGTACTGACCATTGATATATACACTGACAGGGCGCATGGCTGAATAGTATCCAAACGTTCCGCCAACCATCATTTCTAGTTGACAGGCATCCTTGTAAGGAAGCACGAGGTATTGATTGCTTCCGTTTCTAAAGTAAAGTCGGGTATAGAACGATCGTTCGGGACGATTGCTTAAAAGAGGCAAGAGTACTGGCTGCTCATTGAAAGCTCCTTTTGCCATTTCAAGTCTAAAGGATGTTTGCGGATTGGAGCGACTACCTCCAGCGCCACCATCTACTTGTATAGCAGAATTTCTATCGAAGACGAATGAATGAGTGGAAGTAGAGTCATAAAATGACATTTGAGCGTAGCGTTCCCAATCCGTCCACCAATTTTCAAATATTCCCGATTCACCATATAGATTTTCTGGACTGGTAGCAATGGTCACAATCGGTGTAATGTGGGACACATTGATGAGGTATGTGGCTGTAGTGATTTCACTGGGTATTTTTCCTTGCGAAAAAGCCCGCGCGCGAAGTACAGATGAAAAGAAGATTGGAATTTCTTGTCCGGTGTAGAGCGTAGAGTTTTCTGTTGGTTCTTCTCCATTCAAGGTATAATAGATTTGAGAACCACCGGGCTCTGTATCGTAAATCAATACATTTTGCGTCGAAGTGTAAATTCCTCCCTCTATCGATAACAATGGAAAGGAGCAGATGCCACTTACAGGGGACGTTTCATTGTTGGAGGCCCCTGGAGTAGCGGTAGAAAGTAAGATCGCATTGTCTGCTCCGTCTGGAAGAGAACCGACGGTGGCCAGATTTGATGGAAGATCGACGAGCAGATCGTCCACTATTTCACCTGATGTATTTGTGAGATAAATTGTTTCACCTTCTGAACTTATTCTAAAATTAGTATGGAAGTATGCTCCAATTTCATTGATGAATGTGGTGCTCAGCTCATCCAATTCCACATGTTTCATGCGAACATTGATATAGGTGTATAACTCTCCGGTTGTTGCAGCAACATCCCAGGCTAAGTCTGTGATAGGCCCTGCTGTGATGCCTGCCTCGATGAGTTCTTCGGCCTTAATGAGCATTTGATTTCGAGCACTCCAATACCAGTTTCCGTATGGAGCTGGGTATGATTCTCCATTGTTTTGTTCGTCCCCATTCCCGATTTGAAGTCCATTTAGGCGGATGTTAGGACGTATAGAATAAGGGGTTCCTCCTTCAGCACCGCACGCTGCGTCGCTGCCATCAACAAATGAAGCAAGAGTAGATACAAACGATGTGGCTGTCTGACGGAAAATAGAATTAGCAGTGTAGGTTTGATTATTATAGGAACAGGCGTCAACGATGATATCCGAAATTCCGTCCCACATAAATGGCTGGTCAAAATTATGTTGGTTCCAGCCTACTTCAGGAGTAAATTCTTCTATATAAACCACGTTCTGATAGGCTTCAGAGAAATAACGATCTTTTCCACTACAAAACACAATGATGAATTCTCCAGGTTCCAGGATGTAGGAGGAGAAGGTCCATTGACTTAGGTTTTCTAAGTCATCCGATAAGGAGTAGCCATTAAGATTTATTGCTTGTGCCCCAGCATTATAGATTTCAATCCAGTCTTCAGATTCGTCATCTTCGTCGAGCAGCGTATTGAAGTTTCTATTGGAGGCTTCGTTGATAACCAGTTGTGAGTAGCTGATGCTGCTAAGGTTAGCAAGAGCAATAAAAACAAATAACCATTTCTTCATGTACAAAAGTTGTAAATCCGGTACAATTTATATACGAAGACACAGAACAAATAGTTTTTATTTTTTTCTTATTGGAAGGCTGATGTTGAAATTTAAGCCATTATCGCCAAATTGCCTTAACAAAAGTGTATGTTGCGAACGCGCCGTAGGCGAGGGCGATAAGTATGACGTCACGCACTTTTTGGGCGAAGAACAATGAGAGAAGAGGAACCATCTGAAGCGCGTGCATACCCACAAAATGAGCGATACGCAAATCGCCATTTCGTTTACTCCAATTTAAAAATGGTATTCCTTCACCACCATCGGGAGCTCCCACAGTGTGCGACATGCGTGAACCCATTGCCAAACCTTCCATCGCGAAAATGCCGGCTAGCATTATACCCCAGATAATTGACACCCTCAGCGGTTCGCTAATGATGCCTTTTTCCATGGAGAAAAATTTAAATCCTACTATTATCGTTGAAATCGCAATCAAGGTAGCGGCGATTCCCATTAATGCCCACATAGTGCTCGTAAATGGGGTGCCTATATTAAAATGTGACATCTCACCACGGGCGGCTTGTCCAGTTATATACACATTTTCGAATATGAATAATATAGAAATGAATATGGAGTAAAAACGAATGCCATTGTCCATCGGCAAATACCCCAGATACCAATTCATAGTGCCGATGAAGAGAATCGACGATAATAAGAACTTTAGTGGTTTGTAATAAGCGTTGATGCCCAATATCTGGGTGTTGGTATTGAGGCATAAAACAAACACCACGGCAGCCGCTATAATGTGAAGGGCGTTGATCCAAAATAGGATTTCATTGCGGTCGCGCAGTTCTAGCAATAGGTTCATAGTTCAAATATGAATGGTTTTTTTGCTTGAAAAAATTTATCCTGAATGAATTGCCAGATTGACAAGGTGAATTGTGTTGATTGTTTTGAAAATATTTCACTTAAATTTTCTTTCATTGTAAATACATTACAATAAAGGCTCGTTTATTTGTGTATAAATTATAAGCTAATGGAATTAATTATTGTCGCGCTATTGGCCATCTTGGTGGTCTTTCAGATTATTATTCTTACAAAAATCCCCAAACCCAATGCAGCTGCGCTTTCGCTGGAGCCTATGCTCGCCGTACTGAATCGAATGGAGTTGAGTCTCAAACAGGACTTTGCACAAAATCGTGAAGAGTTCACTCGTCAAGCAAAAGAGAATCGCGAGGAATTAGCGAAGGCATTGAGTGTTTTCAAACTTGAATTAAATACTGCTTCGGATCGACAAGCAGCGGGTTTCAATGAGTTGCTAAAGACAAAACTTGACGCATTAGAGAAACGTCAAGAAGAGATGATCCGCGCCACGGAGTCGAAGCTCGACCTAATGCGAGAAACGGTTGATGAGAAGCTTTCTAAAACTCTCAACGAACGCCTCGCGAAATCTTTTGAGACAGTGGACAAACAACTCGAATCGGTGCGCGAAGGCTTGGGCGAAATGAAAAATCTAGCTCAAGATGTCGGTGGTCTCAAGAAAGTATTGAGTAATGTAAAAATGCGCGGTGGTCTCGGCGAGGTGCAATTGGAAATGCTGCTCGAGCAGATTCTTGCTCCATCTCAATTTGAAGCAAACGTGCGTTCGAAAAAGGGGAGTCAAGATGTAGTAGAGTTTGTTATTAAACTCCCTGGTCGCGACGAACAACAAGGGGAAGTATTGCTCCCCATCGATGCGAAATTCCCTAAGGATGCTTACGAACAATTGGTAGATGCTTATGAAAGTGGCGATACAGCTGCGATCGAGGCGATGAACAAAAATCTAGAAAACACTATCAAGAAAATGGCGAAGGATATTAGTGAGAAATACATTGATCCGCCTTACACAACAGATTTTGCGATTATGTTCTTGCCATTTGAAGGAATATATGCAGAGGTAATTCGTCGCTCGCATCTCATCGAACAATTGCAGCGCGAATACAAGGTTATTGTGACAGGTCCAACGACGCTCGCAGCTATTTTGAATAGTTTGCAAATGGGCTTCCGCACCTTGGCACTACAAAAACGCAGCAGCGAAGTGTGGACGATCCTAGGTCAGGTAAAATCAGAGTTTGAAAAGTTTGGTGGCCTATTAGACAAAGCCAAAAAGAATATCGAAGCTGCAGGCAACAACATCGACGACCTCATCGGCACCCGCACCAACGCCATCGAACGCAGACTCCGTGGAATAGAGGCGGGGGGAGGAACTGGAGGTTAGAATTTGGAATCTGGAATTTGGAGTTTAGAATCAATCCAATCTCCAAATTCCAACTTCCAACTTCCAAATTCTAGTTTTTCACCATTCTCACGGTGTGTGTGCCTTTTGAGTTTTGGAGCGTGAGGAAGTAAACACCAGCGGTGATCGATGGTGTGTCGAGCACGAATTGATTCGACTCCATAATAGTGTTTACAATAATTCTTCCATACATATCATGAATCATTACTGTTGAAGTTTCTTCTTCAGTTGCATCAATTTCAATGATGATTTGATTTTCGAATGGATTAGGGAATACTTCCACATTGCTCAGTTCATTTTCAAAAGGAACAAATGCAGAACGTGCCTCGCCAACTGCCGGATCAATGACAGAGATATTGGTAAGCGTTCTCGCGGTTGATACACCACAACCATTTTGTGCAACAACACTTATTGTATTTCCGCTACTAAGTACGCTACTTGCATTGATTGTAATTTGATTGCTGCGTTGACCAGAAACAATCGTACCCAATGACGAAGGAACAGTCCAGTTGTATTCTACTCCAAATCCATTGTTTACGCCGTATGATACCGCTGTTTGTCCTGCCTCTACCACAACAGGACCTGAGATCAATGCTGGTCTTGCAGGATTGTTGCGTGTGAATGAACGCGTTCTTGCGCTGCTGCTTCCGCATGAATTGCTTGCTACTACGCTTACGTTACCACCCACAAATGATGGCGAAACGAGGAAAGTAGCCTCACGACCATTGGTGCTGATGAGCGTCATTCCAGTTGGTGCTGTCCACAAATATTCTGCAGCTCGCGCGGCAGTTAGCGCAGTGAGTGTCACCACTTCACCTGGACATACTTTGTTAAATCCAATGATAGTACCCGGGCGAACAGGAGCTTGGTAATTGATGCTCATCTCTTCACACTTACTAATTACTCCACATGCTGTTGTAACATCAACACAAACATTTCCATTTACACCCACAGTGATGGCTTGTTGCGACCAAGAGATAGTGATGCTTGGAGTGCCTTGTCCTGAAGTGATTACTGCTCCAGCTGGCACTGACCATGCATAGTTTGTAGCACCTTCTACAGCGTCAATACTCAAAGTGGTCGAACCTGACTGACGAGGGCTGCAAAGCATCGTTGTTCCTTCGATATCGCTGATGACAGGAAGGAATACACAGTCACTGCGCAGGCTCACGTCTTGCAAACGTGTGTCTTGTGAAGCAGGAGTTTCAGCAATATTGTATGGCGTGTTGCCATAGAAAAGCGCCATATATTCTGCAAAAGCATCTTGTTCTGAGCCAGGTGTAGTAAAGGTAGCAACACCAGGATTCGTCAACACAGTTTCAATATCGAGTCTGTTTGTTGCGAGTGTGTTGAATGGATAGCCATCACCACCGCCTGCGAGGAAGTTGAGCGTAACAATTCGGAAGGTGCGTGAAGGATTACCATATACAGCACCATTCACGATAAGTGAATCAACTGTTTCATTATTTTCATTTACAACGGCAACATTACGAATACGGCTGCCTGCAGGCTGCGTCAGGTCATAGCTAATTCTCAAACCAGATACCTGGGGAAAACGACCTTGCGTTTGACCAGGGCCTGAAGCAGCTACAGAATGTTCCAAGATAGCTTTCATATTCGTCGCAGTGAGCGTAAGCAAAGAAAGGCGGTTGTTGAAACGAAGTGCGTTTTCAATATCAAGCTGGGAAATTTCGCCTTCTTCTTTACCTGCTGCGGCGTTTGCGGCAGGTGGTAAAAATTCAACCTGATCACCAACAGCATTAACAACGCCCATCGCCGAACGAATGCCACCGCCATTTTTCAATGAAATCAAAACACTATTATCGACTTGCTTTGCTTGCCAAAGGTTTGCATCAGCAGTGATATTACCAAGATTGGTTTCTTCTGTTCTTACGAAGTTGCGTAAGCCTTGTAAATAAACATTCGTTTTACCAAAAGTGCGTGATTCTTTAGTTTGAATAGCAGCACCGATAGCATCTGTAAGAGATTTTACACGGCTTGCTTTGATAGACATAGTGAAGGCATCATTCACAGAGGGATAAAATTCCTCAACACCCGCGTTGTCTGCCGCGAAAACTCCTGAGATATTTTCGTTGATTGATGAAGGCACGATTAATCCTTCAGGTGTGAAGTCAACAACGAGACGGCCAACATATTTGTATTCACCATCTGTATTGACAATTACTAAAGGATTGCCATCAGCGTCATTTGTTAGGAATGGATATGTTTCGGCAGCTACGTCACCTTCTCTAAGACGGTCTTGAGCATCTGCCATAAGTGTATTGCTTCCTCCACCAATGATGATATCGACATTGCGAAGAAGGGGAGCCAATTGTTTTTCTAAAGTGAGCTGCTGAAGGTGTGCAAGAAGAATCACTTTATTCACGCCTTCTTGTGCTATTAATGCGTCAATTACAGGTTGAACGATAGATGCAAGAAGTTCCATATTGTTTGTTCCTGCTCCAGGGTTCTTTACCGTAGTAGCGCCAGGAGAACTAATTGCAGCGAGAATCGGAGTAGTAACTCCAACGATGCCAATTTTCTCTCCGTTTTTAATGATGAAGGTAGATGAAGCTAATTTTCTAACCGCTGCAATCTGTGCGGCAGTTTGAGTTGGATTACTTCTAAAGTTTGTGTTTTCTACAATTGCTGATTGAAAAATAGGAGAGAGGTTGGCATCGCCTGAGAAGTCGAGGTTGCTGCTGAGGTATGGGAATTGTGCACCAAACCAGCGAATATTGCTGCCGCTCGCTTGACCACCAATTATGTTTCTGATTTCATTTGTACCCAAATCGAATTCGTGATTACCGAGAGCTGCGGCTTCAATACCGATGAAGTTCATAATAGAAATATCAGGTCGTCCGATACCAGCGCGCAAATCGTTATTAGCGAAACTACTTCCATAATAACTAATGTAAGCGTTGCGCAAAGGAGTTTGCAAGGATGGATCTTCACCAGATGCCAAAAACGGGCTAGGGATGTAATTATCTCCTGATGAAAGAATCAATGTGTTTGCATAGGTATCATCGAGGGCATCGACGATGGCAGCAAAACGAGGAGCATCGTTCACTGCTTTGAGTCCTGCTTCAAAATCTGAAGCATGCAAAATTTGAAAGGTGGTGTTTTGACCAAATGCCGAAATGCTGCATGCAGCAAGCATTGTAGCAGCAAGTCCTTTCAGACTTCTGTTTAAAATAGGTGTTCTCATGGTTATTAATATAGTTTGGTGTGAAAGTATCCTCACACGTCCTCAACCATGATGAAAGTAGCCTTAGCAAATCTTTAAGTAAAGGCTTGGTTTTTTTCCTTAATAAAAACAGATTGTTTACTCAACGTTAATTTCAAGACTTACGTTCGACTTCAGCGATGAACTGAGGGTCAAAGATTTTCTTATACCTCCCGAAGTGAGTTCACATGCCATTGTATTTGGCGAAACATCTCCTTCATTATGAGCAATGATGATAACATGATTAACCCCTTTATTAAGTCTAATTTTTAGGGCTAATGGTTTTTTGAAAAGTAAATGTTCCACAAGAACATATTCATCATTGACCATTACAGAAATAATATCACCATCAATTTCTCCATTATCAAATAATTTCAATTTTAAATTCTTTGATCTAGTTGAAAATGTTTCTACTGTTTTATTTTCTCTTTGAATGAACTCTTCGTGTTCAATTGGGCGATTAAGCGTGTGGTGTTTGGGTTCGAGATGACCATAAAGGGTATAATGAAATCTAATTTTAAATCCTAAATAATCACCAACAGCGGAGGCAGTCATGGTACCACTGGGGTCGGTAAGTTTGATGGTCATTATTTTGGAGCGCTCGAATTGATATTGATATGTGGCGAGTAAACTCGCGTAAAATCTCTTTCCAGCATCGAAGGCAAACCCTAGTTCTGGAGCTATAAAAGGCCGAGTAGAACTGTTAGATGTTGTTTCAGCATTAAAAGTCGGTTCAATCGACGACACACGGTCTTGCGACTGAAAGATATTTCCGGCATCCAACCCAAATAGAATATAGTTACGTCTTTTCATTGGATGTCTATAGTAGATATTCCCATGCAGTGCAAAACCAATTTTAGAAATGGAATATTCTCCATTATTTTTATTGAATTGATAAGTATTCGCCGACGCAGCGCACATTAAATTAAATCCGATTCTTTTTTTATATAAAATTCCAACGCCAGTATTGAGCACCACTGCGCTGCCAAGACCCTGAATCCATACATTACTTGTATCACTTTCTTTTTTTGCAAAACTCAAACCCAGTTGCACCGAAGCAGGAATAGTAAGTTCTATGTTGCGCTGTGCATGAGCTGTATGATATTGTAAGAAATACAAAAAGAATAGAGCGATTGAATATCGATTCATTACGCGAAAGTGCGAAAAATTCGTATTCGGGTGTTACTTGGATTATTTTCATTACTTTCGGGGTCTAAATTGATTGAATATGAAATTTCTTGTCTTCTTGTCTTGCCTTACTTTAATTACTTCTTGTACAATCGAAAAGCGACTATATCGTCCAGGTTATCACATTGAGTCCAGTTTGTTTAGTAGATCTGTGGCTGAGTCAGAACATAAACATGAGCCAAGAAAATTGAAATCAAGACAAGAAGAGTCTCCGCAGTTTGACACCAAGGATTTACAAAGAACTTTGGAAGTTAAACCTTTGCTCGCCAATTACACCAACCCATGTGACACTATCGTGAAAAAAAACGGAGACAAATTGATTGTTAAGGTTGAGACCATTTCAGAGAGTAAAGTCACCTATCGTAAATGTGATAATTTGTCTGGGCCAATATATGAAGAGAGCTTAGTTAAAGTTGATTATTTGAGTTTTGCTAATGGTAAGGTAGAGAAAATAGATTCACAAAGTTTAAATAACAATGACTACAATACGAGCGCTCCGTCTGCTCAAAACAGCTCACAACCAGGAGATGTAACACAAATCAAAAAACCTATCGAGATTTTTGGATTAGCTTCTTTTTTGTCTTTAGGATTGTGCATTGCTATGGGAAATTTCGCCCCTACACCTGGATTAGTGCTCTTTATTGCATCCATAGTATTGGCTATTGTCAGTTTGGTAAGATTTAAGGATAATCCCCAAAAATTTGGCGGTAGATGGATGCCAATAACGGTATTGGTGTTGATTGGTTTAGGACTTATAAGTTTATTAATATTATTTTCGACGTTGTTTGCTGCTTTCGGGTAATTTCTTGTTGACAGCATTACAAATAGGTGATGAATGCAAGCATGTATTATAAATCTACCTACAACTTTTTTTGAGAATTAAAGGAATCCTATTAATTGAGTGAACTATGAATTAGGTGGGGGATTAACACTTGTTGATGTACTGGAGTTACTGCCACAAAAACAAGTAGTTATGAAGTCACTCGTATCGTTTTTTATTTTGGTCGTCATACTTGCAACCAACACAAATGCTCAGTTGATATTAGACGGTACCCAGTCTGTGGAGTATTTAGTTCAGAATGTTTTATTAGGTGAGGGAGTCACTGCTACGAATGTTACCTTCAATGGTCTTCCAGGGAATACAGTTCGTATGCAAGTAGCCTCTTTTGATAGTCAAAATGCAAATGTTGGATTAAACTCTGGCTTGATCATGGCCACAGGTTCTGCAGCTGTTGCTAGTGGCCCCAATAATTTAGCAGGTGCAGACGAGGAAACAGGGCTTAATCTATCAAATGGAAATGATCCAGACCTAAACACACTCACCGACAATGCTAACTTTAATGATTGGGCAATTATAGAATTTGATTTTATTCCCGCTGGTGATACATTATCATTTCGGTATGTCTTCGCTTCTGAAGAATATCCAGAATTTGTAGGACAAAACTATAATGATGTATTTGCCTTTTTTATAAGTGGTCCTGGGATAAACGGAACGTTTAGTAACAATGCCATTAATATCGCGCTGTTGCCAGGAACTAATATTCCTGTATCTGTGAATAATGTCAATGCATCCAACAATAACCAATACTACTTAAGCAATGGAGATGGCGAATCTTCACCTCAAAATGGGAATGCTAGCTACATTCAATTTGACGGTATGACAGTGGTGCTGACGGCAAGAGCAGTAGTTGAATGTGGACAAACCTATCATTTCAAGATAGCAATAGCCGACGTTTATGATAACAGTCATGACTCCGCAGTATTTATAGAAGAAAATTCATTTCAGACTAGTCCTGGAATTCAATTATCTATTAACTCTTCGATTGCTAATCAAAATAATAATTTCTTCGAAGCATGTGGCAACAATGAATTGGTGGTTTCCCGAGCGCCGGGTGCCAGTCTTGATGATGTGATTGAAATAGAAATAAGCACATCAGGCACCGCGGTAGCAGGTGTGGATTACGAGTCATTGCCGACCAATTTGTCGATTCCTGCTGGGCAGGCCTCTGTTGTGATTCCGTTAATCATAGTCAACGATTTGATAGCGGAGGCCGACGAAACGTTTAATATAGATATTACAGCTAATTCGAGTTGTTCAAACGCAAACAGCTTAATTGAATTGATTATTCGTGATGAATTACCCGCTCCATCTTTGACCTTACCGGATTTCACGATTTGTCCCGGTGAGGAAGTCACTATTGTTCCTGAGATTGGTGCTTCCACAGGTGATAACTCTTTTTTATGGAGTACTGGCGAAACAAGCGAGACCATTACCTTACAGCCTCTGGAAAACACCACTGTGGTTTTGACTTTGTCAAACGACTGCACCATAGCGGATGTAGTCGCTTCATGCGAGATAACCGTGCTCAATGCCCCCAATCTCACTGCTACTTTGTCCCAGCTTGATTATCTCATCCAATGTTCTGATAGTATTTTATTTAATCCAATTGTAGTTGGTGGAACGGCACCTCTAGTGTACAGATGGCGGGATGAAAATGGAGATATTGTTTCGCAAGAGGAAGAGTTTTTATATCATGCAGAAGACTTACTTGGTGGAACAGCTGAATTTACGGTTACTGATTTTTGTAATCGCGAGGCATCGGTTACTGTTAATATAGCGATTGATGAAAGTCCTCTGGAGCTTGCAGTAACAATGCCTGATTCGTTGTGCCGAAATGCTGAGTTCATCATTCAGTCTAGCGTTTCAAACACTGATGGGCCTTTTCAATGGCGCTTGAATAATAGTCCAAGTAATGTTGGCACCTGGAATTTGGAAGCTTCAGAATCGCAATTGTACACTATTTCTGTGAACGATGAGTGTTCTCGATCTGGTGAGTTCAGCCAATTCCTTCAGGTTTTTAATGTGGAAAGTGATTTTTCGGTAACAAATCTTGGTGGTCAAGAATTTCTATTTCAAGCACAAGCAATAGGATGTGAAAACGAAAATTGTAATTATCTATGGTTGGTTGATGGCAATGAAATATCAGGAACGGAGGAAGTGAATTACCAGTTTATTGATCGTTCGAGTGTATTCCTATTCGTAACAAATGAATTGGGATGTCAGTCTCAAAAGGAATGGCAATTCACTCCGGCTCCTTTGCTCTTTATCCCAACAGCATTCACGCCCAATGGTGACGGTATCAATGATGTCTTCAAGGTGGAGGGGGGACCGTTTAGAAAGTACAAACTCTCCATTTTTAATACTTGGGGCGACAAAATTTTTGAGTCCACTGACATCGAGACTGCATGGACCGGCTCATATCAAGGTGGAGAATATTTTTGTCCAGATGGGATTTACAATTTTGTAGTTACCTACGATGAGGACAGCTCAATAACTATTCAAAAGTCTGGTCACGTAATATTGATGCGATGACATATTTTAATATTCCATCGCATCGTTCAAAGTTTTGATTTCGAGTAAAATATAATGGTGAAGAATGGAATCAAAGACCAAAGGCAAAAGACATCATGAAGAAATCGCGACCAATCTCATCGTTGAGGTTGTAATCAAACTGATGAATGTATCCGGTTTGAAAAGTCAGCTCTTTGGTTAGACGATAGCCGCCTCCGATGTATAGTCGGTTGCGCTCGAAGAATGGCTCGCGGTCGGTAAAGAACATTTCGTTCCATGCTTGGATAAAATAGGTTCCCACCTTTATTTCTGGATTGTTGATGGGGATAGTCAGAGAAAGGCGATAACGAAAGCGATTACGATAGCCATTGGAGGTAAAACGTTGTTCGGCACGATAGCGATGATCGAATGCTAGACGTCGCAATTGTTGCTTCATTCGAAGTTCCAGCCACGATCTTATCTCACGATTTTGAATTGGAAGATTAAAGCTTTCGCCTGCGCTATATGTATTATACGAACCAGCGCCTGCAAGCACAGAGAAGACACTGTCTAAATTGTATTGCATTCCAGCTTTGACTTCGTAATAATGAAACTCATTATAAAATGAGAGACTTCGAAGTTGAGCTTCACTATATATTTCCCATTTTTCATTTAAGTCTTTGCGCAGGGAGAGAACATTCCATGTCCCGAGCTGGCCCTGAAAATCATTAGATTGAGCGAATGCGAATAAAGAAGATATTGTAAAACAAACAATAAGGCTTGCCGTGCGCATCATTGGGCGAATTTAATCACTTATGACTAAATCCGAGGCTTCGCGTATGGCAATCTTTTGATTTCTTCTGCTTTGTGGTAAGCATCAAGGCCTGAGCAGGTGATGGTGCCTGCTTTCACGAGGTCAACATATCCATCTTCCTGAATTATATCTGAAGGAATATTCACCCATTCAATTTGACCGATGATGATACTGGTGCCATTGAGCTCAATATCTTTTCGCTCTTTAAAGCTCGCACCTATTTGAATGTACGATTCATTTACAGCTGGAGCAAAGAAATCAGCACGATAATGAGCGGTGAGTCCTGCGGCGCTGAATTCACTAATTTCTCTGGGATATCGCGCAGATGTATGATGCGCCTTTTCGAAAAATTCCTCTCTGATTTGATTAAGTGTAAATGATCCCGTCTCAATGATGTTTTCCAAGGTATGTCTGGGAGAAACATCGGGCCTTACCACTAGACCAAACAGGGGAGGATTTGCTCCTAAATGAAAAAAGGAACTAAAGATGGCGAGGTTTTCATTGCCGCTCGCACTGCGTGTTCCAACTAGCAACACGCTCTTGAAACCGCCAAGTGAATTTATGAAAGTGGCTCTGAAACGTTGTTCCATAGCCATAATGTCTTTGAGTAAAAATGTCTTTGTCATAGTAATGAGTAACCCGGATTCAGAACACCTCTTGAAAGAAAATGTTCTGAATCCGGGTTAAACGCATTGAAATGCTTACACCTATTGTTTCACAATTTTCAATGCAAAATTGGATTGGCTCGTGTAAACTTGAAGTGTATAAGTGCCATTTGACAGATCGCTTAGTGAAAGTTGTTGCTGATTCAACATTCCTTCTTTTACGCGACGACCGCTGATATCCGTGATGGCATACATCGCATTGGTATCTTCCAAATCAATGTTGATGATATCCGTAAAAGGATTTGGATATACTCGAACGTTTCTGGTTTCATCATCTTCGACACCTACGAAGGTGAATTGAATACAGTCAGAAAGAGTTTCACCTTCGGTGCCATAAACAATCACAGCATAGTTTCCGCTTTGAGTTGGGGTGAAGTTCTGTTGAGTTGCTCCTGGAATTGGTGCATTGTCATTGTTACAGTCAACCCATTGGTAACTTTCACCGTCGATAGCATTTATAATCTCGCCATCTTCAACGTCCAGAGACCATCCATCTTGCTGAATAATCACCTCAATGTAAATAATGCTGTCACAACCGTTTACTGTTTGTAACGTTTGTGTGTAGCTTCCCGCTTCGGTGTACGATACTTCATTATAAATGATAGCGTCAGATGTAATCAAAACAACATCACTAAAGTCGGATTCGAAAACTTCAAGGTTTACAGTAACGAGGCTGTCACAACCGGCCACACTCGTGAGAAGCGCCTCGTAAACGCCAGACTCTGTGTAGATTGTTCCATTAAAATTATAGGATCCGCATGCGCTATCATTGAATTCGAATGAAGTGGCGTCGCATTGTGTGAATTTCAAAACATAAGCGTCGTTACCACCATTTGCTGTAAGTGAAACGTTGCCGCCAGATGTATCGAAGTTCACTGTTCCAGAAAAGAAGCCTGTCATGTACGTGATTCTCGTTTCTGCATCGACAACAAAACCGTTGATACTTTCTGCGTTTGTTCCTCCAAATTTATGAGCCGCTACGAAATTTGCCTCACTGTCAAGTCGGGTGATAAAAATATCATCGCTCCAAGTGGAAGCTGCAGTGAGCGGGAATTCATAAAGTGGATCGGGATCAAAGTCGCTTGATCCTTGGAATGTACCTACGATGTGGAAATTATCTTCACTATCTATTTGCAGGTAGTAGGCTCTTGAAACGGAGTTAGGTGCCAGTAATTTCACCCATTGAAACAATCCGAGAGAATTTAATTTAAGGATATAAGCGCGATATTGGCCGCTTGGTGCAGTCAAGGTTTCGGTAGCAACCAAGTCTGGGTTGAAGTCGGTATTACCATTGTGACCTCCTATGATATATAGATTTCCTTGAGAATCGAATTGAAGATCATCTCCATTCACGGTGCCAGAGGAAGTAAGGTGCTTTGCCCAAACGAAATTACCGAGGTTGTTTAGTTTGAGGATGTAGTTGTCGTAGTACTGACCTGTAAGGATGAAAGAGCCAGCGCCTGGATCGAAATCCATATTAGAATAAAAAATTCCCATCGTGAACACGTTGCCGGCATCATCTTGAACGATTTTACTTGGTACGGCCCACGCATTTGTAAATGTTTTTGCCCACACATACGAACCGTCTGTAGTTAATTTTTGGATGTAAGCGCTCACACCCGATGTTGGTCCAGACTCAGCTACACCAGCTCCTGGGTCAAAGTCTACGATACCATTTTGTATTCCTGTGGATACCACATTTCCATCGATATCTGCGTGAATGGCACGTCCCGTTTCGGCGCCAGTGGTATTGGAGTTGGCGATTTTACGAACCCATAGAAGACCTCCTGTTGGATTGTATTTTGCCACAAATGCATTGTAACCAGAGAAAGCAGTTAGTGTGGTTGGACTTCCGGTTCCGGTTCCCGTTGGATCGAAGTTAACAGTGCCTCTAAATTCACCTGTCACATAAATATTATTTGCACCATCTACAGAGACGTCATAGACAATATCATCAAGAGTAGAACCTAAAGCAATGGCAAATAAATATTCACCATTAGAATTGAGTTTAGAGATGTAACCATCTTTCGCCCCTTGGCTGCTGAGTACAGAGCTTCCAGCGTTGGGGTCAAAGTCAGTAATGCCTTCAAAGAAACCCACTGAAATGATGTTTCCAGCATTATCAATAATACTGTTTTCAGGTTTTTGATTTGAAGGTCCGGCAAATTGTTTTGCCCATGATAGATTAAGGTTCTGAGCATTCAATCCTATAGAAAGAAAACTCAAAATGCATAGGTGTAAGATTGTTTTCATTTGATTTAATTTTGGTCTTCAAATGTTTCGAAATCAAGTCTTTTTAATCAATCCCCTTTATGGTGAGTTTTTTTCTCCCTTTTTTAGGGGATTTTTTTGAAACTCTATTGTTTTTCGAGGGATTCGAATACCTTCGTTGAAATGAAGCACTGCATTCTTTTTGTACTTTTTACAATAAGTATTTTAGTTTCTCACGCGCAATCGGAGGAAGAGACTCTGCTCGCCAAGTTCAATTCGTCAAATGACGCTTCCGATAAGTTCAATATACTTCGTGATTTAGGTTATTTACATGAGTTTAGTGATTCAGCCCAAGCATTAAAGTACTACCGTAAGGCTTTCCAGTTGGCTTCGGATGCAAACAATAGCGAGTGGAAGAGCGCGGCATGTCTGGATCAGGGAAGTGTTTATTATAATTTTTCAAATTATAGACGCGCATTGTTTTATTACCATCAGAGCGCTCATCACGCCATATTGGGTAAACATGAAATTAGAAGAGCAAAGGCATTTACAAATCTGGCTAATACACATTTTTTAATCTACGATTATGATAGCGCCTTGTATTATGGCTTGAAAAGCTATGAGATTTATCAAAGTCAAGGTGATTCAGCTTTAGCTCTTACAACTATATCCAATTTGACAAGCTATTATGATGATGCAAAGCTCTATCGTGAAGGCATGGTTTGGGTAGAGAAGGGTTTGGAATTGGCGGAAAAAATAAATGATCCGGTCTCAAAGGGACGATTGTGTTTGGGTGGAGCGCAAAATGCAATAGCGTTTGGTGATAAAAAACGAATGCTAGAATACCTTGAACTTGCTGCTCAAACTGCACTTCAGATAGAGAGTAATTATTTTAAGTCTTCAACTTATCAAGGTCTGAGTGGCATTTATAATGATCAGGGAAACTATCAAATGGGGGATCAATTTGCAGATAGTGCATTGAAGTATTTGGTAGCCGAAGAAGGTGGATTATATGCTGCCAGTATTTTTCTCACTAAAGGCAGGGCATTGGAAGGAAAAGGCAATATCGATTTGGCTTTTGATTTTTTTAAAAAAAGCGAAAGTTTAGCTTCTGAAATAGACGACTATTCGACTTTGGCTCAGGTGTATTTGTCGCTATCGGAATGTTCCAAAATAAAGGGAGACTTCAAAAATGCGCTTTTATATCATGAGTCTTACGCGGCATACAGAGATTCGGTGGAGTCTATAGACCAGAAAGTTCTTTCTGCCAAAATGGATGCGGCTTATCAAAAGGAACAACGTATCAATGAGATTAATTCGCTTAAAGCGAGTGAAGAAATTTTGAAGCTGCAAGCGGAAAATCGATTTTATTGGATTATTTTCTTAGGCCTGCTATTACTATTGGCATTGACTTTATTTTTTGTTTGGAGATACAATGCGAGGAAAAATCTTGCGATTACAAAACAGCAGATACAAATCAATGAGGCGAGAATTCGCGAGTTGGAGCAACAGGCTCAAATGGTGGCAATGGATGCGATCATTCGAGGTGAGCAAAACGAGCGCTCACGCGTTGCTCAAGATCTGCACGACGGAGTAGGTAGTTTATTAAGCGGTGTAAAATTATCTCTATCAGCTATGAAAGGTAACATGGTGATTAGCGAAGAAATGGCAACAGCGTTTGAGCGCTCAATTATCCAATTGGATGCGGCAATCGCTGAAATGAGAAGAGTTGCCTATAATATGATGCCTGAGGCATTAGTCAAATATGGCTTGGTAGATGCGACCAAGAATTTTTGTGATGATATCAATAACTCAAATCAAATTAAGGTTGTTTTCGAATCTTTACACTTTGATGTAGAATTAGAAAAGTCTAAAGAAGTTATTGCTTTTAGAATCACTCAAGAGTTGGTAAATAATGCTATCAAACACTCGAATGGTTCGCAAGTAATTGTGCAGCTTTCAGCCTCGAATGAATGGGTAACATTAATTGTGGAGGACAATGGAAAGGGCTTCGATTTGAGTTCAAAAGATGGAAAAGGAATGGGTTTGGAAAGTCTGAATAACCGTGTTCAATATTTAAAAGGAAGAATGGACGTGAGAAGTGAAGAGGGCAAGGGTGTTTCAATATTGATAGAGTTTCCAGCAAAATGAAATCGATAAGTGTTCTCATAGTAGATGATCATCCTGTAGTCCGTGAGGGACTCAAAGGTTTGCTGCAATCCATACAAGATATTGCGAGTATTGCAATTGCTGCCAATACGGAGGAAGCAGTAGAGTTTTTACAAAAGAGCTATTTCGATCTTGTGATTACAGATGTTCATATGCCAGGAAAATCAGGGATTGAATTAGCACATCATATTCAAAAGGAATATCCAGTCACGAAGATTCTTGCCATGAGTACCTTTGGAGATCGTTCCTACGTAAGTGAAATGATTAAGAATGGTGCAAGTGGTTTTCTTTCTAAGAATAGCGATAAAGAAATAATTGAAGATGCGATTATTCGCATCATGGGTGGTGAGATAGTAATTGGAAAAAATCTTGAAGAGACGATTCGCCCGTCAATGCCGCAGGGCGAGCATCCTGTATTGACGAGGCGCGAGCGAGAGGTGCTTAATTTTATCGCCAAAGGTCTGACCAACAAGGAAATTGCCGACAAGATATTTGTGAGCACCACGACGGTGGATAGTCATCGCAAGAATCTCTTGCATAAATTCAATGTGATGAATACCGCAGCCCTCGTGGCGCAAGCAGCCAAATTTCAGCTACTTGATTAATTACCTAATAAGGGTCACAAAACCAAATCGTTCGATTGCATCGTTGTTTAATAGAACGGCAGCCAGTCGGTAGTTGTAAATTCCATCAGGCAGGTAATAACCGTTTTGCCCTCCATTCCAACAATCCGCAATGTCTTTACTTTCAAAAACCATCTCTCCCCAGCGGTTGAATATTTGAAGTGTCATGCTTTTGATACATTCACTTTCGATACAGAATACTTCATTGGGTTGTGTATTGTTTGGAGTAAAAGAGTTTGGAATAAACAAGCTGGTGCAGCGATTATCGATGTTCACTACGATTGTATCTGAAACAATACAACCATTATCCGAAATTGCTGTTGCAATGAACTGTGTAGATTCAATTATTACTCCTCTTGGGCTATCGCAGTCAATGCAAGACAAGGGTTCAGAGGGCGTCCAGAATATATTATCGTAAGGGTTTTGAGCTTGAAGATTAAATTGCTGCTCTGATTCTGCTGTGATATCCTCACCGAGATTGAGGTCCAAAACTTCTAAAATATTGATTTCAAATTCACCTTCAAGAGTGCAGATGCCTAGAGGAGAGGAGACGGTAATGATTTCGTTTGTTTGAGCAATAAATGTGATAGACTGGCCAGATAAACCATTACTCCATACGTATGCTCCGGCTCCAGAGGCTGTAAGCGTTATGGGTGTATCAGGGCAAACTTGAGCTGGCCCAGTAATTTCTAACTGTACAGCGGGAGAGAACGATACACTTGCTTGATCCGGAGCGCTAACGCAACCGTTTAATGTAACTGTCAATGAATAAGTACCGCCAGTATTTACTGTTATGCTATTAGTTGTTGCCCCTGTGCTCCATAAGTTTCCAGTGGGTGCAGCTGATGTGAGTGTTATCGTTTCGCCTTCGCAAACTTGTGTTTGTGAGGCGTTGATATTGGCGACTGGTGTGGGATTTATGATGATTTGAGCGGAGCTTGACTCACTCTCACATCCATCGAGAGTTACAGTGGCGTAATACGTATTTGTGCCCGTAATAGGTGTAGGGGTGAAAGTACTTCCTGTTGCAACGGATGTGGTGAGGGAAGCAGTGGTGAACCAGTTGATGATTCCTCCAGCTACACCTTGAGCTGACAGGGGAGAGATATTGTCATTTGCACAATAAGTAGCGCCACCCGTAATCACTGGAGGCTCTGGTTGGGCGCAACAAGCATTTACCACGATAGTGTCGGTCAGATAAGTCTCAGGTGTGGAGTGACAGTCATCCCCGACAGTGAAGGAGTAAACTCCAGGCTCAGTAATAGTGATGATAGGACCGGTAGTTCCATCGCTCCATACGTATCCAGGATAGAGGGGAGGATCAAATAATACAGGATAAAATGAAAGATCGATTGTAATAGGACCGTTGCACAAGTCCGTTTCTTCTTCTTCAATGAAGTTGTAGCTCGATCCGCCGGTATAAATAGGATTCGGTTCGGTTGTGGGTGTTATCAAGCAACAGTTTCCCGGCTCTGAAATATTATAGCTAGGATTAAAACAATCATAACTCAAATGATGGGCATAGAGCGCTGTGCCAGCGCCAAACTCTTGAAGGAAAAACTGAACGATTTGTGGTGCACTGTTTCCACCACCACCATTAGATCCATCACAGGTGCCCGCGGCTCCAAGTATGCAGTTGGAGAGTGGAGGAAAACCTGGTAACGGAGGTTCACCGAGATAAGGAGCTAAGGCAATATTTCCTTCTGAACCATTATAAATAGTTACCAGATTAGCTGGAACGCCATTGATCGTAGTCGTTGGAATATTTCCACCACAATCTGTGTTGTTAGGCGCATTGAATCCTGCGTAGATCACCCCGGTTATATTTCCCGCGAAGGGCCCCGTTATTGTTACTTGAGACGCCCCATAACTGCATATCCCTATCTTTAAATTGGGGATGTCTTGATCTACATTAATAGTAAAGGTGCCTCCCTCATAATTACTATAAATCACTAGATTACTATTCGGTTGGCAGCCCTGGCCGGGTTGAGGAGGTTCGATACAACATGTACCTCCCTCAGATATATTGAGCGTTTCATTAATCCAGCAGTCATATTGAGTGTAGTGCGAAATCAACTCAGCACCAAAAGCATTTTCAAAATAATAAACAATCTCATCGGGTGTATTGCCTCCGCCGCCATCGACAAGAGTATCGCAAGCTCCGCTGGTGCCGAGCATACCGCCTCCCCAAGGACCTGATCCATTTCCGTGGGCGGGCGTATAACCTACTTGCGGAGGTTGCTGCGGAGGGTTGATGTCTATGATATTGGCTGGAACACCGGTAATGTATGTTGGGAAATCACCCAAACCGCAGTTGTTATTGCCTTGAGCACTATTAAAACCAGCGTAGATTACGCCAGCTACATTACCAACAAAAGGGCCCGTGATGTCCACCTGAATAGGTTCGTAAGTGCAAATGCCAATATAAAGGTCGGGTATATCCTGATCCACGTTGATAGTGAGAATGCCCCCGTCATAATTAGAGTAAATGACAAGGTTTCCAGTGGGATTGCATACCTGTGAAGTAGTAATTAAACTACTTAAAATGAAAATAATAGTGATAAAAATGTGTCTCATGAGGCGCTAACTGGAAGACAGACAAAGTTCCAACATGTTCAAGTTGCATTTATGATTAATAATTAACATTCCTTTCATAGTGCTAATTAAATTGGTAAAATTGCACTTCAGACTAAGTTACCAGAGCATTGATTATCGCAGCCGCCGTGAGGCTTCTATATATATTTTTGCAATCCGAACATCAGGGATTGGTATCGAAAATAGCATTATTTTCGATTATACCTTTTGCGCTGGGATTTATCTTCATATTTTTTCTTTTTTACAAGCAGAGCAAACAACATCAATTGAAGAGACAACAAGTGGACTTAGAGTTGAAGGCTCTAAGGGCACAAATGAATCCTCATTTTGTATTCAATTGCCTAAATTCAATTTATCAATGCATTCAAATGGAAGATCCGCAGAAAGCTGGGGACTACCTATTGAAGTTTTCATTTCTATTGAGAAGAATTTTGGAAAATAGTTTCAAACGATGGGTTTCATTGGAAGAAGAAATACATATGCTGAAAGCTTATCTGGATTTGGAGCAATTTAGATCGTCGGATAAGTTTACACATGAAATGATTATTGACGATCAGCTGGATACTCAAGAGGTATCGACGTTGATGCTCATTACGCAGCCTTTTGTGGAAAATAGCATTTGGCATGGTTTCAAAAGAGATCAAAGAGATTGCAAAGTGACCATCCACTATTTTCAACAAAAAGAATCCCTTTGTATTTCTGTTAGAGATAATGGACAGACAATAATTGATGAGAATTCGAGATCTACCAGCGCGGCAAAGCGACTTTCATTGGGTACTGCGCTTGTTCAGGATCAGCTTAGGGCTGTCAGCGAATTAGAAAAAGGTCATACTGAAATTAAAACTGAAGATTTCTTTGATAGCGAGGGAGTGCGAATTGGGAGAGAAGTGCGCATATATTTGCCATTAAGAAGACTGAATTAAAAATGGTAAAATATCAAGCAATAATTATCGATGACGAAAAAAGACAGCAAGAATTACTCAAGAAAAAAATCCAAGAAAACTTTCCAGAAATAGAGTTGTGCGCTATTTGTGGAAGTGTTGACGAAGGGATTATTGCTGTTGTAAAACACGAACCCCAGTTGGTATTCCTTGATATAGAGATGCCAGAGAAGGATGGGTTTGAGTTTCTCAAGTCGTTTAAAACCATTAATTTTTCAGTCATTTTTACAACATCCCATTCGAATTATGCTTTGGATGCATTCAGAGTGGCGGCGCTTGATTATCTTTTAAAGCCATTTAGTGTTGAGCAATTGAAAGCTTCAATTGAGCGATTCAAAGAAACTCATAGAATTAAAGAAAAAGCAGAGCTTCTTGAAAATTTTCGGGATAATATAGATTTACAAAATTTAGGCGATCAGAAGTTGGCGCTTCCTTCAGGACAAGGCTTCATATTTGTGAGAATTGACGAAATCATTCGAATAGAATCTCAAGCTCATCTTACGACATTTTTTATGGTGAATAAGGAGCAAATTATTGTTTCGCGAACACTTAAAGAATGTGAGGATATCATGCCTTCGCGGAAGTTTATTAGAATTCACCAGTCACACATGGTGAATTTGATGCATGTAAAGAAGTTTAATAAGGGGGATGGTGGAACTGTAGTCATGTCTGATGGTAGTAACATAGAAGTTTCGCGTAGAAGAAAAGATGATTTTATTGAAGCATTTCAGAAGTTATAAGTTACCACTTTTGATTTGATTTTGACCAAATATGTAATCTATTGTACCTAATATTGAATTTACCTTTTTAAAAGAATCTAGAGTTGTTCTTTTGCCGCCTAATCTAGAAACATTCAACATCAATTATGGGGCAAGAGGTAATAGACGCGGTGAAGGCGGCCAGATTGATTTCTGACTATATAACGCATGTTTCAAAATCTCAATCAGTAGAATCTATTGTGATTGGCGGGCTCTTCGATGCGAGTCAATTGAACATTGAGAGTTTTTTGAATGATTCAAGTGGTTTGTCCATCATACCACAATTTCAATCTGATGCCTCGGACCTATTATTTTCATTTGTCTCTGATAAAACGAGGTCAACTTCAGTTTTTCCCAAGCAATTTTTTACTGCGCCCTCTTTATTTTCTGATATTGATATGCTTTCTTTCGTGCATCGTCAAAGAAAAAGCGGTGATGATTTTTTGGATGCCGGGACAGCGTCATTTCAAGCGCATTATTCATTGTTTTTAGATAAAATATCACGTCTTGACATCAGTGCACAAGCTTCCTATTCTCTTATTGAATCGAAGAGGAATAACCTTTTGAAGTCACTACTCGAAATCCCGAAAACAGAAGTTTTATATGTTCGCTACTTCTTTGGTTTGAGAAAAGCAAGTGGAAATCAATTGGCCATTATTTTATGCCCGGTTGATATTACAGGAAGAAACATTCTTGTATTACAAGATGGAACTGCAGCAGGCTGGATAGAGCTGTATTAGCATGGAGGAAAGAAATTTACTTACTGCATTGGACGTTGGATCGAGGGCTGTTATACCTATCATAGTGCTTTGCTATGTATTGCGCAGACGGCGAATAACCAAGAGGAGTTTATTTTTTTTGATTTTTATAATTATCAGTTTTGCACTTAATGTTCCGACATTTTTCTTCAATTCATCAGGGTTGAGATGGAAGATGTTTTCGATATTGTCTTTGTTGGAATCTGTGTTTATTTACTTTTTTAGTTTAAAATTCATACCCAGCCTGCGTTCATTAAGACAAATCTGGATTTCACTCATTGTATTACTCTGGTTTTTTTCTTTTGGTAAAGTCTGGTCGGAACTATGGCCATTTGATGTGACCCCATTTTTTAATACAATCACCAATGCAATGCTTGCTTTGATGTCTGCGGTAATTCTGTTTAAGATGGTAAGTGATGATGACTCTGTATTGCGAATTCCTGATTTTTGGTTTTTTTCAGGTCTCTTTATTTACAAATTTAGCACTGTTCTTTTGGTTGCGTTCATTCCATTTTCCTTCCTGAGTGATATGTGGTATTTGCATTCGCTATACTATTTTTTTGGGAGCATTTTCTTTCTAATTGGATTTTGTCGGGAAAATTAGATGGGCTGATTTTGGCCTTTTGTCCCGCTTTTTTGTCATTTTATGCCACTTTTTGGTTTTTTTCTGCCAAATTCAGTTTTTAACAAAATTGGAATCTTAACCTTATCGACTTTTGAAATGTAGAATTCATTCCTTAATTCCTGACAAAGTAAAATCCACTATAATTTCTAACTCCGCAACTTAAACGCGATGAGCTACCGGCAATACTTTAGTGTTGCCGGTTTTTTTTTATCTTCACCGCAAACCAATATGGCTATGTTAAGATATCTACTAACGTTAGTTTTAGCAACTACCATTTCATTTTCAACTCTTGATGTCAAAGGGCAGATTACTGAATATACATTAGAGACCCATTTTACCGAAGCAGCCATAAACATCTATATGCAAGTTTTGGGAATTCCCGCAGGCCTCTTGGATGTTCAATCAGAGGTTTCATTTTATAAAATAAAGTATATGACGTCTCATCCTGACGGTTCGATGGTAGAGGTTTCTGGAGCACTTTGCGTTCCCACTGATCTGGACTGTGAATTACCAATAGCGAGTTATCAGCATGGTACCATAAGTGCGCGAAACGAGGCTCCCTCTAACCCCACCGGAGAGGCGTTGATTGGGGTTCTCTATGCCTCAGTTGGCTATATAGTAGTAATGCCCGATTATATTGGGCTAGGTGACAGTCAGCTTTTTCATCCCTATGTTCACGCAGATTCACAAGCTTCAACAAGTTTAGATCTCATTCGCGCCGCCAGAGATTTACAAGACGAATTGAACTACTCATGGGATGATCAATTATTCATATTTGGTTATAGTCAAGGAGGTCATGCGACTGCTGCTTTACAAAGATTGATTGAAACGGAGTTTAGCGATGAATTTACGATCACAGCCAGCGCGCCGATGAGCGGGCCTTATGATATAAGCGGTGTGCAAGCCGGAGTGCTCACTTCGGATCAGGAGTATCCGACTCCAGGATATCTGCCCTACGTGGTTTTGAGCTATCAAGAAGTTTATGGAAATATCTATAATGATTTAACGGAGGTCTTTTTGCCAGAGTATGCAGCTATCATTCCTGATTTGTTTGACGGCAACACTACCATGGGCATTATTAATAATGCGTTTCCGTCTATACCATCGCAAATGTTGCAGCCAGCCTTTATAGAGGCATATAATAGCGACCCTAATCACCCTATGAGAGTCGCACTTGCTGATAATGATGTGATGGATTGGGCGCCGCAAGTGCCGACAAGACTTTTTTATTGCAATGCCGACGACCAAGTAAGCTATCTCAATACGGAAGTGGCCCTCGAAAATTTCCTGGAACTCGGTTCTACCTCAGTTACAGCTGTTGATTTGGGAGCACTCGATCACGCGGGATGCGCTCCATTAGCCTTACTTTTCGGACTGGATTATTTCGAAACAATCAAAGTAAATAATTGCATTCTCTCTTCTTCTGAATTTAGTGGTTCGACATTATCAATTTTCCCAAACCCGACCGAAGGAGTAATAAACTTTAGTAATCCAATTAATGAAGTGGTCGAGGTTCTCGATTTAACGGGAAGGGTAGTGCACAAGCAATGGACTGCACAAATGCTTGATTTGACATTCCTATCTTCAGGACATTATATTTTAAAAGGAAAGGAATTCGCGCCCGCGCGTGTTGTTTTACATTAATACGGCAACATTACTGAAATGCTGGTTCCTTGCCCCAGCTGTGATTCTATGCTGATGCTTCCTTTTAGTTTTATGACTAGATTTTTAACCGTTGACAAGCCAACGCCAGCACCTTTATTGCCATATTTATCAATGTCTTCTGAGGATTCGAATATTTCGAAAATACGATCGTGGTTTTCTGGCGCGATTCCAATGCCATTATCGGAAACAACGAATATATCCTGATAAGCGTTGCGTTGGTGGGTCACATTCACAATAGGCGCTGCGCTTTCATTATATTTTAAACCATTAACAATCAGGTTTAAGAGTATTTGTGTAATCGCGTGAGTATTTATTTCAATGCTATCTGAAGCGGAATAGAAATGGATAAATTGTCGGTCATTCAATGGAATAAGCTCGGCGATAGACTTAAAGTAGTCCTTTAACTTGATGTTTTTAGCTTCTTTATGCACTAAGTGATCATTCTTGGCGTGACTCAAAATTCCATCAATCAGCGTGCGAAGAGAGGCACTCGTTATTTGAAGCATTTCAATGATCTCCTTTCCTTGATCATCGATTTTGTCGCCATTGGTTTCTTTGAGCATGTCAGTGAGCATTGTAATATTCGCAAGTGGTGACTTTAGATCATGCGCGGCAACGTGGGCAAATTTTTGAAGTTCCTCAGAGCGCTGTTCGAGAATTTTTTTGGTTTGTTCGAGTTCAATTTGCTTTTTTCTAAGCTCAAACAAACGCATCACTTGATTGGCAAGTGCCCGCAATGATTGTTTTTGTTCGTCATTGAGTTGTTTGGGCTTTTTATCAATTACGCATAGAGTGCCAAGTGCATTCCCATCAGCTGTGACCAGCGGAACTCCAGTATAAAATACAATATCAGGATCGCCTGTAACGAGTGGATTGGATTTAAATCGATCATCTTGTCTGGCATCAATGACCTCGAATATTTCTTGAGGAGTCTCTATTGCGTGATTGCAAAAAGCTATATCTCTAGGAGTTTGAGGTACGTCGAGACCTACTTTTGATTTAAACCATTGCCTTTCTTCATCGAGAAGGGTAATTAGACTGATTGGGGTGCCGCAAATGGATGAGGCAATCTGCGTGATTTCATCATACTCTCTCTCAGGTAAGGTATCCATAATAGACAACTCCCTGAGTTCTTGTAAACGCGCCTTTTCTGATTTCACAAATGCATTTTTGTGTTTCTACCGAAAGATAACAAAAATAGTTATGGTTCTGCTCAATATCTTTGTTCTAGATGCTTGATTTGCAATACCGTGGTATGAGTGAGTAGTATCTATTTTTTGATAAAACTTTTTCGATATCCAGATTTTTTATCCAGGATAATATAATGACCTTGGGGCAGGTCTCCGATATATATGCTTTGAAGGTGATTTATTGATTCTTCTCGAACTACTTTTCCTGTGTTATCCAAAATAGAATAAGTGGAATTCAGATTATCGGAGCTAACAATGATTAAATCTATGCTGCAGGGATTAGGGTAAACATCAAAAGAATCCTGATTCACTAATTCAAAATTATTGAGGGAAATATTCTGAGCGCTTATCTTCCCCAGAAGAAGATGCGAGGGAAATACAGTTGACCAGTTTTCGAGGTAAGTATATCCAGAAATATAAAGATCGCCATTTAAAAATGTAATACCATTGCCTTCATTCCAACCGTATGTTACATGTTTTCGCCCATAATTACAATATCCATTGTCATTAAAGTGAGCAACAAATAAATCGTGTGCGCCTTCATTCCATAAGTCGCACATATCCGCTACGAGATGATTTGAAAAGAAGCCGGTCAGATATATTCCATTGTCACCATAACTCATTGCCATTCCTGAATTGTAGTTAGGTTCATCAAAACCTTGGTTATCCTCTCCAAGAATACGATACCAAATGAAGTTACCTTCCTCATTAAGTTTGCCTATAAATGCATTATGCTCGGACCAAGGGACAGTATCGAAATTATCTATTCGAACATTGTTCCCTAATACAGAGCCTGATACATATATATTTCCTTGAGGGTCGAATTCTAAAGCTTGTAATCGATTGTCGTTAGCGCTGCCACCAACCCTTTTCAGCCATTGCAGATTGCCAGCACTATCGAAATGGCTGAGAAAACCCGTGTCGGTACCATAGTTTGTAAATGTTTGATTTTGTATAATGGCCGATTGTTGAAAGAAGCCTGTTATAAATATTTGTCCGGCTTCATTTACTTTAATATCATTTACAAAACCATCACTATCCTTAATCCATAGCATATTGCCATCGGAATCAAGTTTTGAAATGTATGGCCACTGTTGATGGAAATAACTCCAGTAGGTCTCACCGGTCGGTGTTGAAACTAGCACAGAGTCCAGAGTCTCTATAACTTCCGTAGTCATAAAATTCAAAGTATCCGCGCAGTGTCCGGAGATGATAATTTCGTCTTGCGGTGAAACGGCTAATTTCCCCAATAATGAGGAGGCAGACGTATTCTTCCACCAGATCAATTCTCCACCCGCATCAAGACGAATGATAGCCTGGTTGTCACTGAAAAATGTATCAGCATTGTTAGTTGTTATGGTTAAATCATCTATGGTTAGGTTATTTTTATAATGAACTAAAGCAACCATACTACCATCAGACATAAAATCAATGTCTATAAGAGTTGATGCTACTTCACTTGTAAGGGCCTTGCTCCACAGCATGTTTCCTGAAAGATCCATGCAATAGAGTAGCGCTGTTTCAGTGTTACAGGCAATACTATTTTCTCCAAAATATATTTCAGAAAATGCGCTACCTCCAGCGACCATACGATCATTTAATTGGCTAAGACAGGTGAGCCGAGCATTAGCGTCGTTATTTGAAATTTTAAGCCACTGCCAGCTAATTTCCTGCGCTGGCGCAATAAGCGTAAAGATACTTATCAATGCGCCAAGTATGTATTTCATGTAAGTAGTAAATGTTCAATAAATGTACATAAAAAAGTTATTTTAACCCAACTTTCTCTTAAACATTCATTGGACACTTATGGTATTCACCTTTGATAAGCAAACACTCCACTAGTCCTCAATATCACTCAGTTCTATTTCCAATGACTGAGTACTTTTGAAAAGTTCTATGAGAGAGATAACTAGTGAGATCATGAATAAGATAAGTGAAGATGCGAAGGTCCAGCGTGCGGCAGGCATTTGTTGAATATATATTAAATACATACTCACCATTGCCACTAAAAAACTAGATACACCCAAAATTTGCATGTTTTTAATCAATCGAAGTCGGAAGCGCAGATTTCTAATCTGACTATGAATACTTTGATTAACGGTGCCGTCAGGGTTTTTATAACGATCGTGAAGTGCCCTTACAACATTGGCTAACGCCAAAAAACGATTGGTGTAAGCTAGCATTATTAGGCTGATGGCAGGGAATAATAGCGCTGGAGTATTAATTGAGATGTCCATTGCTCAAAGGAACGAAATACCAATGCGATGTCCTATTTTTTCGGACATTTTTTGCAACGTTTGCCATGCTTCCAGTTTTTACAGCACTTATCTTTCTTGCATCGCAGTAGCTCATGCAAGGGGCATGATATTGTGATATTACAGTTTGTCGGTGCCTTTGGATTCATAGCGGCAAAGAAATTGGAAGGCCGCAAGGTCTGCAATACCTCAAAAATGGTATTGATGGTTTTCTTTACATTTGTTCACAATCTTGTATTATGAGGCATCTAATTATCGTGTTTCTCTTTTGTTTTTCATCACTTATTTCGTCGGCACAACTTTATGGATCGAAAGATTTCAAGCCAAGTCGTAAAGACAGTTTGAGGGGAGGGGAGCGTATGGAGCGCACCTGCTATGACATTCATTACTATGATTTGAATGTGGAACTTGATTTTCAAAGTCAAAGTATTCGTGGAGTCAATCATATTTATTTTGACATGCAACAAGCCAGTTCAAGGATTCAAATTGACCTTTTCGAGAATATGATATTGGATAGTATCTTGAGTGAAGGGCGCGCTCTAACCTTTACGCGTGATTTCGATGCAGTATTTGTTGAAATACCTCGAAAGGAGGTTGGATCTAAAGGAATGATTTCGGTTTATTATCACGGCAGCCCACAGATAGCAAAGCTTCCGCCATGGGATGGAGGTTTTACATGGGCCAAAGACAAAGACGGCCAGCCGTGGTTGGGCGTTTCCTGTCAAGGCACCGGTGCAAGTCTGTGGTGGCCCACGAAAGAAGTCTATAGCGATGAGCCCGATAGCATGCGCATTCACTGCACGGTTCCGTCAGAACTTTATGCCGTCTGCAATGGGATTGAAGAACCTTCGACTAAACAAGAAAATGATAAAACCACTTACAATTGGAAAGTGAGTTATCCCATCAACAACTATAATGTCACGTTGAACGTGGCCAAATACGTTCATTTTGATGATATCTATATCACCAAAACGAACGATACCCTTGCTTTAGATTATTATGTTTTGCCGAGCAGTTTGAGTGAGGCTAAGAAACAGTTTGAGCAGGTGAAGCCCATGCTCGAGTGTTATGAGGAATATCTGGGCCCTTATCCATTTATCAAAGATGGATATGCCTTGGTAGAAACGCCTTATTTGGGAATGGAACATCAAGGTGCAATCGCCTATGGTAACAAGTTTAAAAATGGATACCTAGGAATGGATAGAAGTGGGCAAGAACTTCAGTTTGATTATATCATCATTCACGAGACAGGACACGAGTGGTGGGGCAACAGTGTATCAGCGCAAGATTTGGCTGATATGTGGATTCATGAGAGTTTTTGCACCTACACCGAAGCCATTTATGTCGAGTGCAGATGGGATTATGAAGCAGCTATAAAATATGTAAATGCACTAAAATTTAGTGTTTCGAATAGTGAGCCAATTATAGGTATTTATGGATTTAATAAAGAAGGGCATTCAGATATGTATGTAAAAGGAATGCTCTTTCTGAATACTCTAAGACATGTTATTAATAATGATGAGCAGTGGTGGGCGATGATTAAGAATATGGCGGATAAAGAGTTTAAAATTAAAACTACCAACTATGATGAAGTGGTTGCTTTTTTCTCGCGTGAAGCCAAAATGGATTTAAGTCCATTTTTTAAGCATTATGTGAAAAAACCACATTTACCTGAATTAAATTATTCCATTAAAAAGAAATCAAAAGGTTATTTGATGACTGTTTGTTGGGCGAAAACGGATGCTGACTTTTCCATGCCAATCGAATATATTGAGAATGGTGAGCGCAAGCGCGTGGTTGTAACCAAAACTCCACAGAAAATTCAGCTCAGATCAAATCAAGTAGAATTTGATTTGGATAAATTTTATTATTCTTTGAAAAAGAAATAAAATGTGAATTATAAATTCTGAATTCTGAATTCGGAAAAGCAGGTCGCTTTGTCGCTTCGTCGCTAGTCGCTTCGTCGCTAGTCGCTTTTAATCTTACATTAGCATAGAATTAAGAGATATGAAGAAGACCCTATTTCGTTCTATGTGCATTGGACTAATTCTTTTGTCCAAAATTGTAGATTGTCAAAACATGATCATTACGCTGCATTTTTATGGCCCATTGAGTGCGAATAGAGCCAGTTTTGAGGATAGTGTCATGACATTTTATGACGTCTATACCGTCTCGAAGAAGGAATTCATTCCCGAAATTTACCTAGGACGGGAAGATTATTCAAATCGGCTAGCTGAACAAACATTCAGTAAGACAGATGGCGGTAAAACGGATTTTCGGGATCGCGTTAAGGATATTAAAAATCCGGAATGGCGTTCGAAAATACAACCAAATCCCATGCTGTTAAAGCCATATGGTATTTGTCAATATCAAAGACCAAGCAAGATTGAGGCGAATCATTTCTATTTAGGAAAAACAACGGTTCCATCAAAACACCAATATGCGACATGTCGAGAGTTGAAAATGGCTTTAAAACAGCTAATAGATTCAGTAAGTCTTAATGTGTTTGATATTCATTTCATATCATCAGTTGACGATGATTACAAGGACAGTAAATACGAAGAAAGAACCTTTCCGTACATTGGTATAGACTTCTCGGGCAAACCTATGTTGGTAAGTGATGCGGCAAATCGGTTGTCCATTTTTTCTGAAGGTTTTACGAATGAAATTAATAGCGGTAACGTGAATACCGAGCGTTATTTTGGAAATGGAACAGTTCGAATTGGTGATAGTTTGAATGTGCCTTCATCTGAGATAAACGAATTATTGTATCAGAATACCTCATTTTCAAAGCTACATTATATATACAAAAAGAATTCTTTCGAATTTATAGGCTTTGAATTGGGAGTCTTGAGTTATTCGTTTTGGACAGAAGTAGAGTGCTACAGACCTGAGATAAATAAATATGAATTTAGATTAGTTAAAATGAAAGTTGGGCTCAATCAAAAAGGAAAGATTGTGTCTTTGCAGGAAATGGAATCACTGGGGAAAACACTCTCAGAATCGAACAAAAATCCCAGAAAGCAGGTGTCAAGAGGTTTGACGGCACCTCCACCACCCCATTCGCAAAATGATCCGAACGAAGTGGTTCTTTTCGTTTCAGAAGAACCCTCTTATATTGGAGGAATGGGAGAACTCATGAGCGACCTATACAGAAATATAGTCTATCCTGAGGCCGAGAAAAGTGCGGGGGTGTCTGGAATTGTATATGTGTCCTTTGTTGTGGAATGGGATGGAAGTATTTCAAATATTATGGTGGATAGGGGGGTGGAAAATGGTGAGGGTTTGAGCAAGGCAGCTGCTGATGCGGTAAGCAAATTAGGTTTTTTTCGCCCTGCTCAAATATCAGGTCAAACCGTTCGATACCGATATCGCCTGCCCGTGGGGTTCACGTTGAGGTGATACTAATTTACCTCTCTTTATTTTCCTAGCCTTGTTGAGTGATGGGTGCAATGATACAGGTATCAATGAACGTTGTTCAACGAAAGTTTCACCAGAAGCATTCTTGGATATGACTGATAGTATTGCTTACGATTATATTAAATACTCGGTGCAAATTCAAATTTTCAAATGATGAATCAGAGCTTAGTCGCAAACTTTTTTTACCGCAAAGGCCCCGAAGGGGCGCGGCTCAGAGGACGCAGAGTTTCTCCAAAGGAGCGCGGCGCAGAGAGGTTTGTCATCAATGGCGCACTACAATTCACAATTCACAATAATCAATTCGCAAAAAAAAAACAGGCTTCTCTGGCGAAATGCTAGTCACTAGTCACTAGTATCTAAAAAGTCCCTCCGTCGCTTTGTCGCTTTGTCGCTTGTCGCTTTGTCGCTTGTCGCTTTGTTCCTTTGTCTCTTTTTCTCCCGATTGCTATAGGGGCTCCAACCTACAAATTCTTTTATTATTTTTGATGCAATTAGTTGAAACTAGAATGCACAATCACAATAGATAATATGAAGCATGTAGAATACGGAATAAGTTTTTACCGAAAAAAATATGGTGTATGGTTAGGGACGAGAGCTAATCCAATTGACGGTAATCCAGATTGGTTATGTACAGTAATTGATAGCTTTTATTTGCTAGGCATTCTACCATCGATAGACTATCTCATTATAGAACCCTTAGGGGCATTAATTGATGGAACTATTACAGAAATGGAGTCCCTTGATACTAACCCCGGAGTGACAATTGAATTTACTGCAAGTTCAGTTTTTCTGAAGATGGAGGGTACATTGTTACGAACAATTCCATCAGAGGATTTCAGACAAATAGTAATCGAGTGGCGTGATTTCGCGAATGCACCCTTAAAGTGAATTGAATAATTTATCGGAAGTCTAAAAGTGTTTTATCGGGCAATACTTGTTGGCCAGTGATTAAAAATGAGAACGGATATGTCACCTGATAGTGAAATTTGATCATATTTACCTAATATAGAATTACCTTAATCTTTAAGTATGAATTACATTTTCAAAATCGTTGAATATCCCAGACCGAATAATTCGATAAATACCGATCCTGCTACATTTT
>CAYRZQ010000026.1:0-54453 GCA_964428835.1 uncultured Comamonadaceae bacterium
GAGCGAAGTGAGTCAACAAGCGCAAGCGCAGTTGATGAACGGAGTCGAAGGGTGGCGCGGACCGTGGATCAACCCCATCCACCCTCTAAATACCTTCTGGTAGTATCACGGAACTCGTGCATTACATTTGCGGCATGATCGGAAGCGCGATACTATATTATCTTCTTTTAAAACCCATCAGCTTGCTACCTCATCGCGTGTTGTATGGGGTATCGAATTTTTTCTTTGTGGTAATCTATCATCTTGTGGGATACCGCAAGAAAGTTGTTTTTAAAAACCTCAAAAACAGTTTTCCTGAAAAGACCGACGCAGAGCTGAATGCCATTATGAAGAAATTCTACAAGCATTTTTGCGACATTGTGGTCGAGAGCGTCAAGAACTTTAGCATCAGCAAAGCCTCGGCGGAGCGCCGTATGGTGACTGTAGATGCGGAGGTGATGAACCGTTATGCTGAAAAAGGGCAAAGCGTACTATTGTGCGGCGGTCACTATGCCAATTGGGAATTTTGGGCCGTAGCTGGACCATTATCACTGAAGCACAATGTGGTAGCACTTTACAAGAAGCTCCGCAACGATTATTTCGATCAAAAAATGCAGGAAAGCCGTGGGAAGTTTGGCCTCCGACTCGTGCGAACGCTTGATACCGGTGATCTTTTTAAAAGAGAACATGATAAAAACATTGCGGTGGTGTTTGGATTCGACCAATCGCCCGCCAATCCTAAGAAATGCGTGTGGGTGACCTTCCTCGGTCAGGAGACTGGGGCTCTCTACGGAGCGGAGAAATACGCCAAGGATTATAACATGCCTATTATATATGGCGAGCAATCGAAATTGAGCCGCGGCCATTATCAGATTAAATATGAGCTCCTTACGGAAAATCCGCGAGATTTTGCCGAAGGTGAGATCACACAATTATTGCATACACGGTTGGAAAAAGACATTCGAAAAGCCCCAGAATACTGGCTTTGGTCGCACAAAAGATGGAAGCACAAACGACCACAATAATTTTTTTCCCAATATTCCTTTGGGATTAAAAGAAAAGTCGTATGTTTGCACCCCCAAATCCGTACCGTAGTACATTTAAAAATATAGCGCCATGAATCGCATCAAGGAACTCGAAAAGAAAATCAATCCGGTAAAAGAATGGCCGGCATTTCAAGCCGGAGATTCAATCTCTGTTAGCTATAAAATCAAAGAAGGTAACAAAGAGCGTATACAGGTATTCGCTGGTGTTGTTATTCAACGCAGAGGTACTGGTTCTACCGAGACTTTCACAGTTCGCAAGATGAGCGGTGGTGTTGGTGTTGAGCGTATCATCCCATTCGCTTCACCATTTTTGGACACTATCACTGTTACTAAGCGTGGTCGTGTACGTCGTGCTCGTATCTTCTACTTGCGCAAGCGCACAGGTAAGGCGAGCCGCATTCAAGAGAAAAAATATTTCGGAGCTGCTACAGAAACTGCAGTTGCTGAATAAGAATATAGGTTGATTTGCCTGATTTAAGCCCCCGTTCCGATGGAACGGGGGCTTTTTTTTACCATTATATTCGTAGCATGAAGCACACGGTAGAAGTAATAGCCACCACAGTACAAGACGCTCTCGAAGCCAAGGCCGGAGGCGCAGACCGATTGGAAGTATGTTGCGCCCTATCCACGGGCGGACTCACCCCCTCGCCTTCTTTATTTTTAGAAATAAAAAAAGCGGTAGACCTTCCGCTTTTTGTCTTGATCCGACCACGAGAAGGAGATTTTATTTATTCTGAAAATGAAATGGACGTGATCCTTTCAGATATTGAATGGTTTAAAAAAGCGGGCGCATCGGGCATTGTATGCGGAGTGAACACCCCCGAAGGCGGTGTGGACATTGCCAAGATGACGCGCATCGTGGACGCTGCGGGCGATTTGCCCGTCACCTTCCACCGCGCCATCGACGTATGCGTTGACCCCATTGCAAGTCTTGAAGATGTGATTGAACTGGGATGTGCGCGCGTGCTCACCAGCGGCGGCCGTCCCAAACTCGATATGACCGGCATTGCCGTGGTGCACGAGATGGCCGAGATAGCCGCCGAAGCCAACGTGATCATCCTCCCCGGCGGCGGCGTCAACAAAGACAATATCCAGTTATTGCTCGAACACCCCTACATCATAGAATACCACCACAGCGCGAAAAAGCAAGTGACGTCAGCCGTGCAGACGGATATTTACGAAAGCAATTATCATCACGTTGACCGAACAAAGGTTCGGTTGGTGTAAAAGGCGAGGGGCGAATCAGAGGGGCGAGGGAAATATAGGGAATAGGAAATAGGAGTAGGAATAGGAATAGGTGGTCACTAGTCACTAGTCGCTAGTCACTAGTATCTAGTCGCTAGTCTTTAGTATCTAAACCATCACCACAATTGCAGTTGCGTCGTCTGAGGGCTTGAGGAGGAGTAAGAGAGCGGCTTCGGCGGGGGTGGTGGATTTACCGATGACGCCCCAGCGGTCTTTGCGGCCGAGCTTTTGGTAAATGAGACCATCCTCAAATTTCCCTATTACACCAAAGCGCTCCTTCCCTACTTTTTGATAAATCAATCCATCCTCGTATTTCCCAATTTGGGTAAAACGGTCTTTGCCAGATTTTTGAAAAATCCCCTCGCCTTCCACCTTCCCTACGAGCGTCCATTTGTCTTTACCACATTTTTGATACACCAGGCCATTGCTACTCTTGCCAATCACCGCCCATTTATCGGTACCCCAACGCTTTTGATAAATCAGCTCCTCCCCTTCTTGCAGTACGATTTGCGGTTGAACTTGCTTTTTTTCATCCGAATTAAAAAACTTCGAAAAGAAGGTGTTGAAAGATAAAAGGCTCATTGCTAAAAATATTGATTTCATATTTTCTGTCTTTTCAATATATGTCGCAAGGAGGGGGGAAATATTACAAGATAATAAGATAATAAGATAACCCGTTTAGTGGATTCAAATGTGTTTCTCCACGGCCTGCACCACCCTTCGACTCCAAAAATTATCATCGCTTACGCTCGATAATTTTTTCCGCTCAGGGACCGGGCTGTTTGGATCAACAAAAGGGCAAAAAAGAGAAGGGGTTGGAAAACGTAGTTTTCCAACCCCTTCTCTTTTTTGCCCTACCTCTCAGTTTTGGCGGCATTATGTACCGGTCCCTGAGCGAAGTGAATCAACAAGCGTAAGCGCAGTTGATGAACGGAGTCGAAGGCACGCCCTGAGCTTTGTCGAAGGGTGGTGCGGGCCTTGGATAGACCTAATTTAATCCGCTAAACGGGTTAAGATAATAGGGTATTAAGGCAATAGGCCAATAAGATAGTAGGTTAGTCTTTGCGAATTGCGAATTAGTCATTGCGAATTCTCACCCTCGCCCATCGCCCGTCGCCTTTACCCCTTCGCAAACTTGATCGCGTCGGCGCTCCAGGGGTGGCTGCGGGTGATGGCGGGGAGGATGTCGGAGGCCGTGGTGGCTACTTCGTACATCGTGCCATGGACGGGACTCATAAAGCCTTCGGCGATGCACTTGTCCAACATTTCCAACAAGGGATTGTAATAACCTCTCGTATTCAAAATCACGATAGGCTTGGTGAAGAGGCCGAGTTTTTTCCAAGTAATCACTTCCAACAATTCTTCAAATGTGCCAACGCCGCCTGGGAGCGCTACCACAGCGTCCGCATGTTCGAGGAAGGAACGCTTGCGCTCGTGCATGTCACCCACGAACTTCCATTCGGTCACTTGCTTGTGCGCCCACTCTATCTCTTTCATAAAATGAGGCATGATGCCTTTCACACGGCCGCCATGCGCCAACATGGTAGTAGCAAGATGTCCCATCAGTCCACTGCCGCCGCCGCCATAGACCACGCCGATATTCGCATCGCATAAAGCTTTTGCAAAATCTTCGGTATCCTTAAAGTATTCTGCGTGCACAGCATCACTCGAGGCACAATAAACACATATCGTCATGGCTATAGATTATTTCAAACTGCGATCGGCTTCGCGACGAAGATCCTTCTCCTTCACATCGGCGCGCTTGTCTCCGTGATTCTTTCCTTTGGCCAAAGATATTTTCATCTTCGCCCACCCTTTTTCACTAATAAAAACTAAAATCGGAACGACAGTGACACCCGTGTCTTTGAGTTTGCGATTGATTTTATTCAACTCTGTTTTTGTCAACAACAACTTGCGTTCGCGTCGATCTTTGTGTTGCGCGTATCCCGCATTCGCGTAGGGCGCGATGTTCATGTTGATGACAAACAATTCCCCATTTCGCATCTTACAATACGACTCGGCAATATTCGCCTTGCCCGCTCGAATCGATTTGATTTCCGAACCGGTAAGTGAAAGTCCTGCAACAAATTCGTCTAACAAAAAATAACGAAAGGCGGCTTTTCTATTTTTAATCTCTACTGCCATGGGGGGCGCAAATATACTGATGTAAGCAACATTTATTTGCTTCTTTTCGTTCCAACATTAACTATCTTGCTTGCGGTATGGTTCGAAACAAAGCACCACATAAACGCTCCTGGAAGAATTTTAGATACTTCTTTCCCTTCCAACTTTCGGTGCTTCATGTCAAAAAGAACCACTTCCTCCTTCTCCTTTGGGTCCTCTTATTCGGCTTCGCTCTCGGTGCATTCGCTCCCCGATTCGGCGTTCCTCAACAGTTCCTGGTTCCAGAGTATCAAGGAAAAATCAATTTTCTTTCCTTTGCAATTGTCGGTTTTGCAACGGGTGGTTTCATTACGGGGTTCAACTTGTACACCTATATCATGCACGGATATCGCTTTCCGTTCATCGCCACCTTGAGCCGTCCTTTTCATAAATTTTCATTAAATAATTTCTTTATCCCGAGCGTCTTCGTACTCACCTATTGCTTTTGCAGCGCGGATTTTCAGTATGAAAGCGAATATTTTTCTACAGGTAAAATCATTCAAAATCTTCTGGGATTTATTGCGGGTATCATCACCTTTCAATTGATGAGTTACTTCTATTTTATGATGACCAATAAGGATGCAAAGGCATTTGGAACGGGGCGTCGTTTTGTAGAAAGTGAAAAAGCCCCCGTATCCGCGCCGTTGCACCATAAGATGCGTTGGTTGCGCTTTAGACGAGAGGCTGCTAAATGGCATGTAGAAACATACATGTCGAGTGTTCATCAAATCTCGCGAGCTCGCGAGAGTCAACATTACGACAAAGAGGTTTTGGAAAAAGTCTTTTCTCAAAACCACATCAATGCCGCACGTTTCGAGTTGGTGCTCGTCGTTTCTTTTCTAGTCATCGGCAATCTTCGATTCAATGAATTGTTCATCATTCCTGCTGCTGCCAGTGTCTTGTTATTTTTCACCATGATGCTAATGCTGCTCAGCGCATTGCACTCGTGGATCAAAGGCTGGACCTTGACATTATTTATTCTACTGCTCGTTGGACTAAACTCATTTTACAAAGAATTCAAATGGATATCTTCTGAAAGTCGCGCCATTGGCTTGAACTACGAGGTTGACAAAACGGTCTATGCACCGCAATACTTGCGTACATCGCCCGATACCATCCAATCAGATATCGCCAATACCATTGAAATTTTAGAACATTGGAAAAAGAAAACGGGTGAAGAAAAGCCAGCGATGGTTATCATCGATTGCAGCGGAGGTGGCTCGCGAAGTGCATTCTGGACCATGCGCAGTCTTATGCGTGCGAATGCCGTTTGCGATGATAAACTCCTCAATCATACCGTTCTGTTCACTGGCGCTTCTGGCGGAATGTTTGGTGCCGCCACACTTCGCGAGATGATGCTACTCGAATCGCAAGGCAAATGCGATATGAATGATACCACGTTCGCAGAACGCATGGCGTTGGATTTATTGAATCCAGTCATTTTGAGTTTAGCTACCAATGATTGGTTTTTCAAGTTTCAAAAAGTGCGTGATGGCGAATTTGAATACACTGAGGACCGCGCCACGGCGTTTGAGCGTCAGTTTAATCTGAACACGCAGTATCTTCTGGACAAGCGCCTCGAAGACTATACCGCTCCTGAAAAAAACGCCACCATCCCAATGATGGTGCTCTCCCCTACAATTGTAAATGATGGTCGCCGCATGCTAATTTCAGCACAGCCCGTGGGCTATCTGACACATCAAGCAAGCAATTATAGTTTGCCCGAAGATGTGGAGTTCACACGCTTTATGAAGGCACATGATCCGTACAATTTGAAATGGGTGACAGCGCTGCGAATCAATGCCACCTTCCCTTACATCTTCCCCATGACAACACTCCCCACCACGCCTTCGATAGAACTCATGGATGCAGGTGTGCGGGATAACTTCGGTATGAAAACTACCGCACAATTTTTACATACCTTCAATGAGTGGATTAAGAACAATACTTCGGAGGTTGTAATACTACAAGTGCGCGACCTGCCGAAATATTTGGATTTGGGAGAAAAAGAATCTTCGCTCTTTGGCAAATTCATGGCTCCCATTGGCAGCATTTACGGAAATATGACCAAGGGGCAAGATTACAACAACGATCAAATATTAGAATATCTCCGTGCAGGATACGGGCATACCATTAAGCTGATATCCTTCGAACTGGCACAAACAGCAGAATCGCATGTATCGCTCAGCTGGCACCTTTCGCAGAAAGAGAAGCAACACATCCGCAACGCCGTGGAGGACAATTTTTACAAATTGCAATTGGAAGAATTGAGAAAAACACTTTTGAAAAATTAAACCGCAGGATTGGGCTCGCGGTCAGGAAAATCATTGAGCAATTCGATGCCATTCTTTTCAAACTCTTTCATCAATCGTCTGAGAATTTCATCTTTCACTTCAAAACCATTGTCATTATTGGTATAGTAGAAACAAGCTACATGCATGAATCCTATTCCGATTTTCATACAATAGCACGAAACGTTTTGATCTTTTTCTACTCCATCGGTTGACTTTACCACATCTTCAATGATCGTCTTTACTTTTTCGACATTCGTTTTTACATCAAAAAATAAATCGAGCGTCGTACGCGAAGTACCGAGCTTGGTATGATTGATAATGGTATTATTAGAAACAGCACCATTCGGAAGAATGATCGTGCGATGGTCGATGGTTTTAAGAATGGTATTGAAAATTTGAATCTCCACAACCTTACCTGTCGCGCCGCCCGCTTCGATGACATCACCTACTTTATAGGGTTTAAAAAAGAGAATCAAAACGCCGCCGGCAAAATTGGAAAGTGAACCTTGCAATGCCAGACCGATTGCTAAACCTGCAGCACCGAGGATGGCAACAAATGATGTTGTGTGGATTCCAAGCATCCCTGCCACGGTGACGAGAAGGATGATTTTAAGGGCGATGTTGATGAGGCTTCGAATGAAACCTTTGAGCGAAACATCAAAATCACGTTGCTCCATCGCTTTGTTGACCAAGCGAGAAAGCAATTTGATAAGATAAAAGCCAACGAAAAGTACGACCAGACTGGAAAGCAAAGTGGGCATATAGCCCACGATTGCATCCCAAATTTTATCGCTGTATGTTATGACCTTGGTGACCTTCGACATTGTTACAATGCCCCTTGACTAATCACTTTGTATTTTTCATTGAATGCTTCCCAATCCCAGAGGAAGTTTCGCATAATTTCATCCAAATTTTTACAGAAAATTGGATTGTGCGTCTTCATCGACTTGAAATAATCATCCTGAAATTCCATGAGGTTGTATTTGTAAAACACAGCCTTGCTCATGGCGTATAGTGTATTTTTAGAAGGAGCATTCACGCGATTCATAAAGCTCTGATATTCGCGCACGACAACGGTGAATTCACCTGGCGTCATGTCAAATACAGGCGCAAATTTCAAAACGCACTGCTCTATGATCTCTTTATCCTGACCTTCTGTAAAATGCTGTGGAATATAACTAAAGTTGCCTGCGGCAACGATTAGCAAGAAACGACCAATATCCTCGCTGCTCACATTGGGTGAGGTAACGAACTCAGGACTGTCGTTAATGAATCCCGCCACTTCAGGAAAACCGTTCTCAACGGTCTCAATGATCGTGTGCGTGAATATATGTGCTGCTCTTTCGGGAGTTAATTTCTTTCTTCCAAAAATCGTTAGCATGTCTTCAATATTAGGTTTACGATTTCTGCCATTCAAAAGTAAGTTTCTCAACACGATATTAACCAATGATGAATTCGTACATATCAACAGAGTTATTCACGAGCTATATTTGCACCGAAATCATTCACTGCTTCATCGCTCTTTGAAAAAAGGGAGGAAAGTCCGGGCAGCGCAGAGCGCCTCACCCTGTTAAAAGTGGGGGCGTGTCGTGAGTAATTGCGGCATGACAGAAAGTGCTACAGAAAAGGAAACCGCCAACTCGCAAGAGTTGGTAAGGGTGAAAAAGTGAGGTAAGAGCTCACTGCGTGTGTGAGTAATCACATGCGCCAGAAAACCTTGAGGGCTGTAAGACCATGTATACCGGCCCGAATGAACGTTCGGGTAGGGCTGCTCGTCCAATCCGGAGGGTAGGTCGCATAGATAAATGATGAAGCTGCAGCAATGCAGACAGAACTCGGCTTATAGGTGAATGATTTCTTTTTTCTTTCTATTGGATTACAAATCGATACACTTCACCATTCAACACCGCCATGTATGTTGCAGCCTTCAGTTGCAGCGGCAACCATTGCTGGCCTGCTGATACTTTTTGTGAAAATACCAATGCTCCTTTGTGATCAAACACGCGCAACTCTCCCCCACTCTTAGACTTCACCGATAGCTGTTGCTGTAAAGGCACATAACGCATCTGCACAAGGCTGCGCTCTTGTTCGCCTATTCCAACATATTCATCCAAGTCAAACGCGAGACTCTTCATAAGCACTGGGCTTTTATCAGCCTGTGCATACATATCCTCAAATGCATTTATTGGATCCGTGTCGTAGGTGAACATATCGGTTACCCAATTAGGAGGAACACTTTGATAATAAACTTTCACCTCAACACTCAAAGGGGATGTTTCGCCATTCAACGGCACTCTATAATGAACACGATCGCTGCCGCTATTGGCAACAGGTTCCATGATAAAATCCGCATCTTGCATTCCGAGCACCACTGCTGTGGTATCATACTGTGCGTGCTGTGTTGAGAAACCGCGCGGAACGAGGCGATTGTCTTTTAAATGAGAATACCCCCTTTCGAGCACGGTAGTACGATTGCCGCTCACGTCGCCCATTACCATTTCATAAATCTGAACCTGATCTTCATTGCGAATGAATTGGTAGTGCGGTTCCCAGTCACTGTCTTCACCGACAATGCTGAAATCTTCATTGAATCCACCGCTTTGGAATATCACCTCACCAAGGTCGTTGGTGACGGTCACATGCACACTCATTCGGCGCGCTGGATAGCCGCTTGGCATTTTATGTCCGCCGAGATTTGTGATTTTCAAATTGAAAGCAAGCGTATCCGCATTGCGATACTCTTGTGTGATCTGTGTGGTAATGCTCTTGTTTTGGAGCATTTCCACAGTCTTGGCGATTGTCTCATCAAACGCTGCTTCTGTAGCCGCAATACCAAGGGTAGATCTGTTCTCTTTCATCAAAGCCAACATCAAGACATTGCCTCCCACCATTTCGTGCAGTCCGTATGGTTCGCGCGCTGGTGTATTGTATCCTGCAGCAAGGATCACGGATTGTTTGGGTAGTCGAGGCAAATGGCAAGACTGACAGCTCACGCCTTCATTTGGATAAGCAGAATTGAGCCATTCGTGCCATGTGGCTTGTTCTACAAATTCAGTACCTGTGGCATTTCCTTCCAAATCGACCGATTGTGTGATTAATGAGTGACAACCTGCGCAAAGCTCGCTTTTCGTAATGTGAGCGCCATACTCAGGTGAGTAATTGCTGCTCAGTGCCATGGGTGTAATCAATGGACTGGTATAAGGGCCGTATGCAATTTTTAGAGGGTCAAAAAACAATTGTCCTGTGTGAAGCGCCTCCTCGGGTTGTGGCGTTTGACGGTGGCAAGCCAAACATGAAACACCATCGAGCGCAACATTATCCTCGACCATTTGATCGATACTATAATGATCGAAGCCTTGCGACTGCGAAGCATAATTGCCCATAGGAGCATGGCATTTCGTGCAAAGATTTTCGAGTTCTTGTTGATGCCCAGGATTCACCGCCACTTCGTGGCTTACCTTGGCGCGCCAATACGGGTCGCGCGCAGAGAGTGCCATCATTGAGCTACTCCAATCATCGACCACATTGACATCGTTGCCAAAAAAGTCAACGCTCGCGATACCATTCGGATCAGCACCATGGCAGTGGTCACATTTACCTGCAGAAGCAAACATCGCGTTCTCCCCTTCATACAAGGAGTCCAGACCGTTGCCGCGCATTTGCCCATGATGAAAATAGAGGTTCTTCTTTTCCTCATGAGGCTTCATTTGAAGATATAAACCGCTGCAAACTGACACAGCAATGCCGAGGACGATGGCTCTTCCGGTAGATGGTTTCATAGTTCGAATATACTAAATCGGATCATTCACAAAACTATCTTGTGAGCGCATCCTTGATAAGCTGACGCACATGCTCTCTGTGAGCCTTCGTCAAGGCATCAGGTGAAGCTGCTGTAGCCATCGATTGATCGATGCGCTTGAGTTCACTTAGCGTCATACTGCGAGCCGCCGTAGGCTGACCATTCTTGACATCCAAATTCTCTATCAATCGCTTCACATACATAATCTGAAGCAATTGTCTGAAACTATTCACCTGTGTTTTTAAATCTGCTTCAAAAATCGAATTGGTGAGCTCAATATAAAACTCATCAAGTGAATAGGTATTTCCATACAGCTGGCTATCCACAATACGACGAGCCACTGCCGGGTGCATCAAGTGATTGAGACATTCCGACTGCATCATTCCAACGCGCATATGAATCTTGGGATCGTCACTTTCCATGAAATGATTGAATCCTCTGCGTTGAGCAAGCAAATAATTATAAATGGTCTCATTTCCCTTGAATGCGTCTGGTGCGAAGGCGTACTTTTTTAATGCAGCCATGGCAGCACGCTGCTTATCTTCACTTACAGGATTGAGAGGCAATTTATCAGTGGCTTGACCAAAATAACTTCTGTCATAATGAACACCGCCTATTTGACGCGTCATAATACGCAATTGATTGCCGTACTCTCCAGTCACTACCATGTATGCTTGTAGCAATTCTTCGTAGCTCTGGTTGGAGTTGGTGTACTTATCTTTTAAGGTAGGAAGAATCGAATTCACCAGTTCACAACGCTCGATAGCATAAGCCACTGGATCGTTGCTGAGGTCATAAATATTCACGTCTGGATCGATGCCCTTGCCGCTCGCGCGCATGTCGTCTGCGTCATTACCATAAGCTAATTCTGGACTAACACTGCGATCCGTTATCTTTTTCAAGCGAAGCTGTTCGGTGATATCATCAGCCGCCTCAGGGCTGTATCCATATTCAATCACCCACTTATCATAAGGACCTACTTTTACATCACAAAACAACGTCTGCTCCTTCGGATTCTTTTGGTAATTGAATGCAGGATATTCCATCACACTACTGCACAAGCCTTCTTTCTCCACCACTAGAGGATTTTTAATTTCGGCAATACTCTGCATAGTCGAACCGCGCATATTGTGCGTCAATCCCAGTGTATGCCCTACTTCGTGCAATACCAAACGATACAACATTTGCTTGGTAATCTCTTCTTTCATAGCGTCGCCCACAGACATGGCATCTGCCATCACATGCCCAAAAGCTCCTTGATAAGCAGACAACTCACCTGCCATACAGAACATCGGATTGCGCATCTGATGCTGTTGCATAAAATCCAACTTCTCATCGGTGAGTAAGCCTTTTGTTTCAAAAGCTTTGTCAAATTTTAATCTATTACTGATAGCCACCCATTCGAGCATAATATCCGCACCGAGAATCTCTCCAGTACGCGGATTCACGAAGCTTGGACCGTAGCCACCAAATGGAGGCTCAGCGCTGCTCGTCCATCGAATCACATTGTATCGAATATCTCCAGCGTCCCATGAAGCTGTATCAGATTGAATTTTACATACCACTGCATTTTTAAAACCTGCTATTTCAAAAGCCTCATTCCAACGCTCACAAGCTTCCTTAATCAAAGGACGCATTTCAACAGGGGTAGTATTTTCTATCCAATAAGTAATGGGTTCAACAGGTTCAGAAACCAAAGCCTTTGGGTCTTTCTTCACCAAATTCCAACGATGAATCATATCCTTATATGGAGCCGCATCATAGCTCGTCATGTCGGTTACTTGAGTAGAAAAATATCCCACACGTGCATCGTCTTTGCGCGGCTTATAATCGTTTTGAGGAACTTCCAAAATACTATGCTGATAGGTAATGGTGATATTGCGAGCATCGGTCATTGCATCCGCAAACATTGAAGGCGAAGAATTTTCGTAAACATAAGATACCATTACCTCGGTGTTCTTCGCGTAGTTATTGATCTTTTCTACTTTCGTTTTAGAAGAACTCAAGCCGCCGAGCACCGATGGTGATCCGGGAGGACTTGGCATTTTTACAATCTGAAATTTTTCTGATAAAAAAATAGCATCGCCATCGATGAGAAAATTCTTCTTGTCATTGGAAACTACCTCTATCTTCTCGCTCGCCAGAACTGGAGTATTGATATTTGCCAATGACGCTTTGCTAATAGCATTTTCTGGATCGAAAAAATAATCTGTGTTCTCTTGGAGAATTTCCATTCTTTCGAAATTCTTATTGAAACGAATAATTTTCGAGCCACCGAAAGAACCACGGAAATATCCTGTACGTGGTGGGGCATTTTCAATATGATTGAAATAAATGTACTCCTTGTTCAACTGATCTTCTTTGATATTAAGGTAGGTTTTACCCGTAACCGTATCTCTGTAAAGGGTAAATAATCCATCATACTTGACGCACTTTTTGATCAAATCGCCGTATTTGTCTTCTTTTTTGGGTTCGGCTACCTCCTTCGCGCCCTTCTTCGACTTCTTCTTTTTTGCATTTACTTCCTGACCCTGTGCATTAGTTATTGTAAAAAATACAATAACTATGAGAGAAAAAAACAATCTAACTTTCTTCATATCAATCTATTTGAGCTAATCACTTATTTTTTTTCAAATATAATAGGTGTCAGGGCTTAGACCTAATCGCTTCACCGATTGAAGATTGCAACCAAGTTTGAATAAAAAGTGTCATATTTACACTTTATTCGTGTGATGCGTTTATTAGCCTGTATAACCAATATTTTCGTTTTCATTTTAGTGCAACATTCTGTGCTTTCACAGACGTATATCACCAATGGAAGTGCTTCAAGTCTAGGTAATGGCTGTTATAATGTGACACCTGCTCTTAATCAGCAGACGGGCACTATTTGGTATTCAGAGCAAATAAATCTTAACGAGCCATTTGATCTTCAATTCTACATGAACTTCGGGATGAATGATGACCAAGGTGCTGATGGGATGGTCTTCGTTTTTCAACAACAAGGACCGAACTCCATAATCTTTGGTGAAGGGTCCGGAATGGGGTATCAGGGGTTTAGCCCTTCTTTCGGAATAGAGTTCGATACTTATAGTAACAATTCAAATCCCAACACTGGCCAAAACATGAATGATCCAGAATTTGATCATGTGGCATTTTTGAAGAATGGCGTTGTCAACCACCTTTCACCGACAAACTTAGCTGGGCCCGTGCAAGCATCCGTCAACTCTCCCAATATTGAAGATAATCAAGATCACATCATTAGACTTGTTTGGGATCCATCAACTTTTACCGTAACTCTATTTTTTGATTGTGAGCAACGTTTGACGAGGGTTATCAATTTGGTTGGAGAAATATTCACCAGCGCTCCATTCGTTTATTTTGGATTTACTGGTAAAACAGGTGGACTCAATAATCAACAGAAAGTTTGCCTCAGCACAGATATCATACCTTCTGATGAAACTGTCACCATTTGTGAAGGTGGATCGGTTCAACTCTCCGCGGGCGGTGATTCCAATTATACATTCAATTGGTCTCCAAATGTCGCCATCAGCGACGTTAACTCTCAAACACCAACGGTTAATCCTACAGAGACAACCATTTATACTCTTGAATACACGGACCTATGTGGTAATATCTTCACAAGACAATTCGAAGTGATTGTTGAACCCACACCTTCTGTGTTTGCTGGACTCGATTTTACTTTTTGTGAAGGAGAAACACCAACTTTAAATGGAATCGTGGATGCAAACACCACCATTTCCTGGAACACTACAGACGGAAATATTGTTAGCGGCATCAATACTGAGAACCCTATCATTGATACACCTGGAACCTATATCATCACAGCAGAAAGCGCTGCGGGTTGCTCTTCAAATGACGAAGTAGTCGTGACAGAGACAGTAGTTACACCTATTAATCTTAATCCCAATTATAATGTTTGTGCAGGAGAAGAGGTAACACTCAATGTAGGAAATGGATATGACTTGATCCAATGGTCCAATCTAGCTGGTCCAGGAGCGCCCGAACAATCATTCGGTGAAGGCAATCACTCTGTCACTGTGACCACTGGCGATTGTAGTGTTAGCTTTGACTTTAGCGTGAACACTGTTGTTTTACCTGAAATAGACTTGGGTCCAGACGTTGAAGCATGCGATGCCAATCTAATTATACTACAAGCCTCTACTCCTGTTGACTGGTCCACAGGAGAATTTGGACAGGAAATTCAAGTCACTGAAAGCGGCACATATACGGCATCCATTACTATTCTCGGTTGCCAAACCAGTGACGAGATCAACGTCAATCTTTCACCAAGTCCTGTTATCGTAGTCCCTGAGAGTGTTGAGTTGTGTCTGGGACAAAGCGTCACCATTACATCAAATCTCAGCGGGAACTGGAGCACAGGAGTCACAGGAAATAGTATTACAGTTTTTCAACCAGGAAATTATTCTATTGAGGTAACACAAAACGATTGCACTTCGTTTGGCGTAACAGAAGTAACGTCTAAAGACATACCCATTGTGAACTTGGGAGAAGATATTGAAGGCTGCTTGAATCAAGATATTACGATCGGCTCCACTACCTTCGATATTTTTGATGTTCTGTGGAACGATGGCGTTACGAGTGCTACGAGAAGAATTACCGACTCTGGCAATTACTCAATTGAAGTGACGAATGAGTGTGGAACTGGTGCGGATACAGTCAATATAGAACTGGTTGAATGCGACTACTTTATTTTTATTCCAAATACATTCACACCAGATGGTGATGGAACGAATGATGTTTGGCGCGCCGAAACTGTAAATATTATCACTTACGAACTGAGTGTATTCGATCGTTGGGGCAACACCGTATTTACCTCAATTGATCCCACAGAATATTGGACAGGTGAAGTGAACGGTGGCGAGTATTATGCAATGAATGGAGTTTATCATTACGTAATTCAATTCACTGCAACCAATGTCGATGCACAGACAATGACAGGCCACCTTCTACTCATGCGCTAGTAGGCCACTCTTACCTGACGATAGCCTGCAAAGATTCCAAGTCCATTCTCAACATTAGAATAAACTATCGTGGGTTCTGCAAATGGATTGTCGTTGCTTTGATTGCTAATAGTATTATGAAATCTGTAATACTCCTCTGATGAATTGATCACGTACATCACCATCGGGAATGCAGCGCTACCGAATCCAAAATTTTCAATCACTTCTTCTTCGTATAGTGTTCCATTCAAAAGAGACTCATCGTCTTTAAAAGAATTTGCTCGATAATATTCTGCCTCAAATTCATTCTCAATCGAAAAATACTCGAAGTATGCAAAGCGATAGCGGTTAAACAATGGACTTGGATCGCGTAAAATTGTTTTGAAAGTTAACTCATAGCTTATTTCTCCCCAGCTGGTAATGGAGCTATCCCTCGTTAACGTCGCTGATTCTACAACAGGTAATTCCAATGGAATCGTTGTGTTTGCACTCACACGTTCTCCGTTTGGAGCCGTTACGACCAACTCATAACTTCCACCAGGTTCGAGTAAAAATTCTGAAGTCGTTAATACATACTGAAACAAATTTGCATCCCAGTTGAGCTGTTTTGTCAAACCACCTCTTCTAATTTGAACATTCATGTCACTCGGACGTTCCTGCGAATTATTGCTATTGGTAAAAACAGGACTAGACCAATATACGGTTGCTCTAATTGTATCTATATCATCGGAGATAAAACAACTTACAGATAATTTAGGCTTGGTATCTGGCAAATCAATATCGGCTTCGCGCTGACAACTAACGAATATGATTGCTGTAAGAATGATATAAAAGTAATTTCTCATTTTTCTTAGAATTTGAAAGTCCATGAAACAGATGGAAGAATTGGGAATAAGGAAATCTGGCTCAAGAATGAGGAGCCATCCGCACGTGTGTCTATTGTGTAGAAGAATGGATTCATGCGATTGTATGCATTATAAACACCCAGCTCGAAAGTCCTTTCGCATCGTTTCAGCTTCTTGTGCCATTGAGCTGCAATATCCAATCTATGATAAGGTGCCATTCTAAAGCTATTCTTCCCTCCATAATCTGTGGCTTGAGTTACACCATTGAACGGAAATACACTACCACTTGCGTCGTGGGTAACGACATTGTACTGCGCGAGCGGCAAAGTAATCGCTTGGCCGGTACCATAAACCCATGTTGCACTTATATTAAAGTTCTCTTTGACTTCATACATCGTTACGATACTAAAGTCGTGACGACGATCGTGTCGTGCAAAAAACTTTTCTCCATTATTAAGTTCGTCAAATTGGAAAATGGTCCAGCTTAACGTGTACCCTATCCAGCCAGTGAGCTTTCCTACTTTTTTTTGAATCATCAACTCCGCTCCATAACTTTCTCCCTGACCCGAAGTGACATTATCCTCCCACGAAACTTGATTCTCTTCACCAAAGGCTCCAACGGCAAGGAAGCTTGCACCTTCGCGGTAACCAATAATATTATTCATCTTCTTGTAATAACCTTCCAGAGTAATGGTTAATCTTGGATCTTCGAGATCTTTAGCAAAACCAGCCGCCACTTGTTGCGATCGCTGCGGTGCTACTCTATCGGTGGCTGGAACCCACAAATCGGTTGGCAAGCCAACTCCAGTATTGGACAACAAGTGCAAATACTGATTCATAATAGCGTAGCTGGCCTTAAAACTCAAATCAGGCTTTATCATATAACGCGCACTAAATCTCGGTTCCAGGCCGAAATAATTTTGATCTTTATATAAGAAATGACTCAAACGAATACCAATGTTTGCTTTCAACTTATTGGTAATTGTCCAATCATCTTCAGCATATATTCCATTTTCCAAACAATCATAAATTTCTGACTCGTTCTCATTCTCGAACAAGTCGCTGCTTCGAATTACAGATGCGCTAGGAGTAAAGCGATGATAAGTGACAGCCGCACCTGTTCTTATGTAATGTTTCGCTGAGGGTCGAAAATCGATATCGTGCTTCACTGTCCAGTCGCGAATACCACTGTTGAACTCCAACTCAAAATTATTATTCGTGCTTTGCTCTTCAAACCTGATTCCCAGATTATATCTGGAAAAAATAAATGAAGTATTGCTGAATGCCTTGTCGTTGATAATATGATTCAATCGTGCCGTTGCAGTGGCATTTCCCCAAAGAAAACTTCCTCTTTCAGTACTTCCATCGGCTCGTCGTGGTCTAAAATAAAAGTTATCCCTTCCAAAGTAGCCACTGATGTAAAGACGATTGCGATCATCCAGTATAAAATTGCCCTTTGCATTAAAATCGTAAAAGAAATAACCTGCTTTTTGATCTGCTGGTAAAAACGGATAGATCAGCGCATCTATATAGGTGCGTCTGCCGCTCACCAGGAATGAGGATTTTCCTTTTTTAATTGGCCCTTCCAATGTGAGTCTTGATGAAATGATACCGATGCCCGCTTCACCCTTTAATTTCTCTTTAGAGCCATCCTTCATCTGCATCTCAAGCACAGAGGATAGGCGTCCTCCATAACGCGCGGGAAATCCACCCTTTACCAACTCCACACTTTTTAATGCATCTCCATTAAAAATAGAGAAGAATCCGAACAAGTGACTGGCATTATAGACCACGGCATCGTCAAGAATAATCAGATTTTGATCGGGGCCGCCACCTCTTACATAAAAACCAGAATTTCCTTCACTTCCTTTTTGTACGCCTGGTAAAAGTTGAATCACTTTTAGCACGTCCTTCTCACCTAAGAGCGCTGGAATTTTTTTGATTTGATCAATGGGTATGTCGATTGAAGACATTTGGGTTTCCTCGGAAACCTTGCGCGTTTGTTCTGCAGAAATAACCACTTCCTTCAGAGTTGTCTCTGCTCCGCCCAACTCTATGTTTATTCGTGCAGGCGTAGAAGCGTTAACTTTTTTCACTACTTGTTCAAAGCCTGTGAACCTGTAAATGAGTGTTGCTTCCTGAACATCTAAAGTGATGGAATAAAAACCATAGTTATTAGTAGTTGTCCCAACCTCAAGTTCAGGACAATAAACTACAACACCGGGAAGTGTTTCTCCGCTGCCCGCTTCAGTAATTATTCCAGAAATTGTAAGCTTAGTTTGTCCGAAAGCCGCAGATGACAAGGCGGTGAAGAGAAGAATAAAAATTGGTTTGATCATAAAGGGAGGTTAATGGCAACGGCGGCAAATAACGATAATTCGACCTATTTATTGCAAAAAAAAAGCCCTCCAATTTGGAGGGCTATTTTTACTTGTTTAGATGATCTAGTCTGATTAGACCAATCCTGTTTGCTTCAACCAATCTCTCAACCGTGTTCTATCGTCGACGGTGAGATGTCTCATGGCTTTTCGCAATTCTTTTCGGAAAAGCATAGCATCAAATGTTACGTTTCCCAGAACTACTTTATAATAGTCCAACATACGTGTTTAAAGTTAGGTTAGGTGCTCTTGTAATCTCTTTCACGAGCTCTCATGCCTTGCAGATGATAGGGTGCATCTGTTTAAACCGAAATGTTAGATAGCGTTGTTTGTTGTCTTTAACGCCTCCTACCAAAAAGAAGTTTCGTTTTATTTTATTTTTTCTTGAAAAAATCTTTTATCGATACATCACAATAGTACCTCTGACTTCCTCAAACTGTTCAGCGTGAATCCACTTGAGTTTGATGTAATACGTATATACACCATCAGGTAGATAATAAGAACCGCCTCTGACATCTCCTTCCCAAGCTTTATCGGCGTCGTTTGTCTCAAACATTACTTCGCCCCAACGATTGAAAACGCGCATTTCAAAATACTCAGGGTCTTGCGCGTTGGTGAAGATTTTAAATACATCATTTACACCATCGCCATTTGGAGTGAACGAATTCGGTACGAACCATTGCAAGTCCTGTCTTGTGAAGTGTGCTACAACAGTATCAGGTTCCTGATTGAATATCATTGTTGTTGCAGCCTCTTTTTCAGGTCCCACAATCGCACCTTTCTTAATTTCCCAATGACTGAAATCGAAATATTCTTCGGATACAGCTCTGAAATCAATGTTCTCTAAACCAGCCATTACTTCAGTTCTGTTGTCCATCGTCATCATTCCGCTATTGAAAGTTACGGTACCAGCAAAAGGTGGCTCCACTATAACCGTGACCGGTTGGTGAGGCCTCACATTGTAAATAGCAACCAACTCATCGTCCATCTCAAAATCAAGACTTACAGCCAAAGATGTTGCATTTGGAGATAGTATATGGTTGTTCAATTGCCACCCCACAAAAGTGCTCCATTCGTCTATTGGTGCGGTTACAAAATCATAAGTCTCATCCACAAGAAGACTCAATGTTGTTGGCAGCTCGAGCTCTGTGCCATCTCTTGAAACAGTACCCGCACCTTCTGGCTGAACACGTACCTCAAGATTCGCTCTCTGTAAAATTCTGAAATGCGCCACGAGGGTGTCGTCTTCAATCAGATTCAAAGCTATTAACGCGCTAAGGTCATTCGGAGTAATGACGTTATTGTTGATTTCCCAGTGGTCAAACACCGAAATGTCTGCAATTGGAATTGCCTCAAAATCATAACTCACATTTGCTGCAATCACATCGGTCCATGGCAGTCCAGTTAACAATGCACCTTCCATTTCAACGCTTCCACTTCCTGCAGGAAATACTTCAACGGTAAGTGATGCGTGAGGTAACTCGGTGAAAACAGCGGTAATCGTTCCAGCCGAACAAGTGTTTACTGTAATTTCCGTTGCCGTGGCATTTGGTTCAATGTCATAGTCTGTACTTTGCCATTCTTCAAATTCATACCATTCATTGGCCGTTACAGAAAGGGTCTTTTCAAGGTTGTATTCAAACTCTTCCGAGTAAGGGAAAGTAGATATTTCATTTCCATCCAAAGTAATGGTTCCCGCGCCTGCTGGTTCTACCAACAGATTCATTTCAGAAAGACCAGTTCCTGTATTGAATGTGACAGATATTGTGGCGTCACCATTGATGATCAGTTCTGTAATTGGATCCGAAACACTTGACAGCGTTGCATCACCGCTCACAATTTCCCAACCTCCAAATGCACCGCAGTCGGCTACTTGCGCAACAAGGTCTATTGGTAAACCACCAAAATAAGTACCTGTGAATGGCGAGTCAGCGCCACTGATCTCAATCTCTTGAACTTGAATTTCTCCATCACCTATGATTTGAATGGTCAGCGTGTAAGCTGTCACATCGTAACAGTCTTCAAGTCCTCCAATAACGGTGCTGTTGCAGCGCTGAAGAATAAAGTTTCTTACTTCTTGAACGTTTGCTTGCCAACCCGCATAAGTACCACCCCAACGCTCAACTTGTCTTTGCATTTCTGGCTCGATTACATTCACCATGCTATCAAGCACTTCAATCATTCTATCGCATGAAAAAATTGTATTGGAAAGTGTAGCATAACGCTGCACATAGTCGGCGAGGAAATCCTCATTATTGAATAAAGCGTTCAAGATCGGAACGTGCCCCTGACCTCCTACATCCCCCATTTCATCAATCTGACAAGGATCTGCGTTCGGATTAGTGCTAGGAACTCCTGTATAATTCGTACCGTGACCAAAAGTATTGTCATTATCCCAAAGGGCGTAGCGCCAACGCTTTGCATCACCTTGAGGGTGACGACCTCTCCACCATGCCGTATTCCAATTCAACCAGTCAGTGGCCAATACATATCCATTCAAAACAAAGTAATCTATCAAACTCATCGTATTGTACTGAGTCAATACGTAGTCATAATTGGCCTGAATTGATAAGTCATTGGTGGTAGCGAAATTAACCAAGGCAGTCCAATCAGCATCACTGCCGTATTCTACCCATGTACCGCCCCAAGTTTTGATGAAGTCAACAAAGCCCTCTGGTTGGTTTTTATAATATTCTGTAAAGTCGATGTCATCCACTTTCTCGCGAATTTCATAAACTCCCCAGTATTCGCCATTGATGTAAACAATAGATGACTCAGTGCTTCTTTCGTCCAAGTGAAGACCACCTAGGATAGAAAGCTGGTGACAGTAAGCGTCGCGAATGTGAGCACCGTTCGCAAACGGGTAGTTGTCATTTGCAGCTGCCTTAAAGATCAAACGCTCATAAGAAGGTCTGTCTCTCGTATTGATAATGGGATATTGTACTTGATTGTCATACCCCATAGCGTCTCTCGTCACGTAATCGAAGCCGCGCTGATCATAAGCATTACTATCGTTGCCATGTTCATTGCTATCTCCTGTTGCTTCTGCGAGAAACTGCCCGTTTTCGTCGAAGAACTCAACGTGCATTAACTCATCTCCCCACCAGCTTCCGTCGCCCAACTCTGTTCCAGAAACGCTTGTGACTTTAATTGTGTGTTGATCACCACCTATAAAATAAGTATTGGTCTCAATAAAGCCTGGGAGGATGTCTGTTGAATTGCTATAAACACGAGCACGCACCACAGTAGTGGCAGAAATGCTCAATGGTCCTGAATATAGGGGGCTTGCTGCTGTCACCTCTGAACCGTCAAGGGTGTAACGAATTACTGAATTTGGTTCAGTGGTGGTAATTGTAACAGACACAGAACCTGGATAGTAACCTGCTTGCAAGGAAAAGTCCGCATTTGCTGCGTAGGCAGTTGCTGATGGACCAGCGTTGTCATCATTCGGAGTTGGTGTTGCAAATATTCTCCAATCTGTAGCTCCATTGCTAGAACGTCCCCAAGAGTGATTGGCCTGATTAGGCGAGATAAATTCAAAATCATAAGTCTCCAACACATTTCCAATGGGATTGGTAAATACAATCTCCTCTCCTGCTGTTTGAGTGACTTTGAAAGAAGTGTTTAATTGACCTAAGAAACCTGGATCATAATCACCAGTTCCACTTATCAAAACACAACGGAAATCATTAGCAGGTACCGTAGTACCAGCAGGTATTTCCCATTTTGTTGGATTATTGATGTTGTCAGAGATGTAAAATCCACCAATGTTGATGGCTGCTGAGGTAGGATTGTAAAATTCAACCCAATCTTCATTCTCAAATCCAGCAACGCCATTGTAATTGGCAAAACTAAACTCGTTCAACACCACTTGAGCGTGCGCAAATACGCTCAGCGTCAGTAATCCTAGGATTAATAATTGTCTTTTCACGTTGTGCAGATTTATGGTCTTTTCCTTCTTTATAACTGACCAAACTAAAGTTCATTTAGTTGCGTCAGACTTAAGATAAATACAAAAGTACAAAACCTTTACAATACAATGAATTAATACCCTCCTAACAAACAAAAACCCTTCAGACTTCTCCGAAGGGTTCTTGAAACACTTAAAACTAATTGATTAAACGAGCTAATCACCCCGTATCAGGGGAATCCCCTATACGAGTGGCGCAAACTTAATAATAAGAAATAGAGTACCCAAAAGTTTAACTCTTTTATTCTATCAACTGCCCAAATATGAACATGAATGATTATTTTTGCCACTTAACAGGAGCAGTACAACTCAATAAATAAGTAAAAAAATGGGACATCACGAAGAACATCACGGTCATCAAGAGGCGGAGCAAAATGAAATTGGAGGTCCTGTGACTTTCGCAGTATTTTGCTTGGCTGTTGCTATTGTGGTTATATACTTCTGGGCACAATAAGCGATAGATGTAAAAAAATTAAAAGGCCACCTTCGGTGGCCTTTTTTATTATCGAATGATTTTCATCTCATCAATCAAATATCCCGCTCCTGCGTATTCGTCAATAACCCATAGTACGTATCGAACATCCACCATGATATTTCTGCAGATCTCAGGACTATAAAAAATATCGCTCATAGTGGATTCCCAAGATCGATCAAAGTTTATCCCTACCAAATGCCCTTTGCTATTGAGAGCAGGACTTCCGCTATTACCGCCGGTAGTATGATTGCTTCCTGTATAACAAACAGGAAGAACCCCATTCACACCATAAGCTCCGTACTTCTTCGAAGCCAATTTTTCACGAAGCTTCTCACCGATATAAAAATCAGGATTACCAGTTTGATATTTGCTCAAAATACCATCCGCGGTGGTGTAATGCTTATACATCTCTCCATCGTGTGGAGCGCTGCCTTCCACTTTTCCAAATGATATTCGCAGGGTGCTATTGGCGTCGTTCCAGTAAAGTTTGGAAGGAATAAGTTCCTGCTTTGCTTTTACATATTCGAACATATATGCATCCAGCTCGCTGCTATATTTTCGAGCATTTGGTGTGATTTGATTCGCATAAATCTCAAATAATTTCGAAGAGGTAACCAGGATTGCATCTTTTTGTTTTCCTTTCAACTTAAGCGCGCGCTTTGATGAAAGATTCTTCACAAAATTGATTGCCTTTAAGCTATCACTCATTATTGACTTTCCATATAGATCAGTCACTCCTCCCTTCTTCATATATGGCTGAATAATTCCAGGACCCAAGTCAGCACTCACATATTGTGCATATAGCGCTGACATCTTTTCAAACAACATGATTTCGGTAGTCAAATCAAAATCCTTGTAGAACAATCTCAGTGATGCTATTAAGGCGGTGCGCTCCTCCTCTAGATTTCCCTTCTTTTCTAACTCGGAATAAGAAGCTATGAAATCGTTGATTTCTCTAGCCTTAGCAAAAACTTCTGGACCATAGAACACGTATTCTACAAATCCATCTCGCGCTATGTTATTCACTTGATTATCGCGATAAAGAGCTTCAATTTTGTCAAGAAGCCCCACATATTTTCCGGCCTCTGAGGATTTCTTCCTAAAAAGATCTTCCTCGTCTCTTTTTACTTGAATAGCATTGTATTTTTTCAACCCCAGCTCTTGTCCAATCCATTTTTTATAAGCATTACTAATATCGCTTTGTTTCGCAGCATATTGGATTCGTAAGAGATCGCTGCTCTTCATTCTAGCGTCGATGATGCTGAGAGAAGCTTCTCTCATTTTTATCTTCATAGCATTCGACTTATTCAATACGAAGTCAACTGCATAACTTGTGAGAAAATGTTCGGTACGTCCAGGGAATCCATATACCATCGAAAAATCGCCCTCCTTAACACCTCCGAGATTAATTGGAAAATAATGACCAGGCTTAAATGGTTGATTTGTTGCGCTGTATTCTGCTGGCGCATTATTCGCATCTGCATAGATTCTAAAGACGCTGAAATCACCGGTATGACGAGGCCAAACCCAGTTGTCTGTATCACCACCAAATTTACCAATCTCGCTTGGAGGTGCCCCAACCAAACGAACGTCTTTGAACGTTCTCATTACAATCAAAAAGTATTGGTTGCCATAGTTATAAGCTCTTACAACTCCGCTATCAGTGCTTCCTGAACTTTTGAATTCTCCTTCTATCGCTTTTTTGTTGGCCGCGCGAATCTCTTCTATTTCTTTTGGGGTCATTCCTTCTTTAATTCCTTGAAGCATCCTCGAGGTGACATCTTCTAATCGCACCACGAATGTTGCAGTAAGTCCTTTACAAACCAATTCCTCATTCTGATTCATAGCCCAAAAACCATTTTTCAAATAATCATTTTGTAATGATGAATGAAACTGGATATAATCAAAACCACAATGATGATTAGTGAACATGAGACCTTTGTCAGAAACTACTTCTGCCGTGCAGCCACCACCGAACAAAACAACCGCATCCTTTAAACTTCCCTCGTTGATATCATACAAATCGTTGGGCGAAAGCTCTAGTCCCATTGCTTTCATCTCATCATGAATGGAACCGAGGACAGAAGGCACCCACATGCCTTCATGAGCAATTGATTTGATTGTAAAAAAGAAAATCGCAATCAATGCTGCGATAGCTTGTAAAAATCTACTTTTCATCTGTTTTTATAACGAATAAATAATAATAGCCCGCAAAGGCAAAGAACAAACCTAATACAATTGGAATAAGAAAAACAATAAATGACTGTCGCTGATCTTCAGGTATGTCATCTTGATTTGAATATCTGTAGATTGGAATGCTTACTACAGCGACACAAAACACTAAGAATAGTATGTTATATACAAGGTTTGCGCCTTGAATAATCTTATATAATCGAGAATTTTTAAATGCCTCTTCTTCTTCTTGCTGCTGCTTACGCTTCATTCTAACATAAGCCAACATAGCTTCTCTCTCAGCCCAGGCTTTGTAAGCTGCTTCTTGAGCGGGCTTTGAGTAATAGCCCGTCAATTCCTTTTTATGATACGCCGCATGCCTTCTTCGTCGTGCAGGATCCACCAAATAATCATAGGCTTCAGTAATTTCAATGAATCGTTCCTGACTTGATTCTTCTGAGCTCACATCGGGGTGATATATCTTCACAAGACGCCTATATGCCCGACGCACATCATCATCAGATGCGTCTGCAGTAAGGCCTAGGACTGTGAAATAATTCTTCAAAAGGCGTTATTTGGAATGAGCCAACAAAAAAACAATATTGTTGTTCTGAATCGGACGACAAAACATAAAATTTATTGCGTAACATCGCCCCCGTAAAAATAATACAATGATAGTAGATTTACGTAGCGATACCGTCACCAGACCTTCCAAGGAGATGCTTGAATACATGATCTCCGCACCCACAGGTGACGATGTTTTTAGCGAGGACCCAACGGTTAACGAATTGCAACAATACGCAGCTGAATTATTTGGAATGGAAGACGCTCTCTATTGTAGCAGCGGTACCCAAACCAATCAAATCGCTATCAATGTTCATACTCAGCCCGGTGATGAAGTAATTTGTAGTTCATTATCTCACATTTATCTTTACGAAGGAGGAGGTGTGGCGCTCAACTCTCTTTGCTCCATGGCCATGATAGAGGGCGATCGCGGAAGGCTTAGTGCACAAGATGTGCAACTAATGATCAATCCAGATGACATTCACCGCCCAATCACCCGATTGATTAGTCTTGAAGACACCGTCAATAAAGGCGGAGGAGCTGTATATGATTTTCAGGAAATTATGAAAATAAAGTCCGTTGCAAACGAAAATGGCCTGGCTCTGCATTGCGATGGAGCCAGACTTTTCAATGCACTGCATGTCAACAATCTCTCACCATCGGAGTATGCTGCGCCTTTTGATTCTATTAGCATTTGCCTCAGCAAAGGACTCGGTGCTCCAGTTGGAAGTTTGTTGTTAGGAAAAAAAGACTTCATTAAAAAAGCCCGCAGAAGACGAAAAAGCTTTGGGGGTGGAATGCGTCAGGCGGGAATCATTGCCGCTGCAGGTCTCTACGCGCTTAAAAATAATATTGAACGACTCAAAGATGATCATTTAATGGCAAAAAAAATCTCATCTGAATTACAGCCTCTAACGTGGGTAAAATCAGTGATGCCAGTTGATACAAACATTGTAATATTTTCTGTAAAAAAAGAAAATGGCGCACTTGAATATGTCGAGAAACTCAAACGGTTAGGAGTGCTTTGTTTTCCTTTTGGGTCAGATAAAATTCGGATGGTAACCCATCTTGACATTAGTGATAGCCAATATGATTACCTATTTGAAAAAATTAAATCTATTTCTTAATCACTTTTTGTACGAGGTTGAGTGATGAAGTTTGAACTATAATATGATATAATCCACTCTCCAAATCCGCTTCTATTAAAAGGTTGCTGCCTGTGAATGAATCTTTCTTCCAGCAGATTCGGCCAGTTTGGTCAAGAATAGAGATACTTGCATTCGAAATGGCATGACTAAAGTTCAACCCTAAATTCTTATCAAAAGGATTCGGATAGCATGAGAACGCTAAGTTCATTTCATCAATTCCAATTGAACAATCTTGAACAAAAAAGCTGAAGCTGCTCTCGTCATTACACCCATTTTCATCAGTGACTGTTGCGATTATTGTGTGCTGACCCACGGGCCAGTCATTTCCCATGATGGTGTAGTCGTCTTCTTCCGAGCCATCAAACCACTGATAAGAATATTCACTTGGACCTTCCAAAGTATAAGACTCATCATTACAAATTGAAACTGCATTACCAAAATTGAATTCAAAATCATTTTCTGCAATCAGATTAAAATTCAACGGAAACTCACAATCATTATCATCAGTGATTAATAGAAAGTACTGACCAGCTTCAATATTTTCGATTACCTGATTTTCTGAAGTAAAATCAAGTGGTCCAGTCCACTCAAAACTGTAAGGCGCTGTTGCACCGTTTACAAAAGCGTTCAATGTTCCATCATCGCTGTTTTCGCATGAAGGTTGTTCTGATGTGATAAAGGCATTCCATGGAGCCGGTTCCGATATTTCATAGGAACTTGTAAAAATGTCTCCACACGCAGTGATAACTTCTAAAGTATAGGTGCCCACATTCAATTCTTCAATTACATTTTCATAAGATTCAAAGCCTTGTGGACCCGTCCAATAGGAAGTCAAATCAAGACCAGCTCCCAGCACATAAGCCGTAATCGCTCCGGTGCCTTGCTCTCCTTTGTTTACTGGACAATTGATATTATTTACAACACTAGCTAGTTGAGGCTCGTTGTTATATGTGGTAATTTCTAAAGAACAAATCCCGCTTTCTCCAAAGTAGCCGTCTATTTGGATATACAAAATTTCACCTTGCTCGGCACACGAAACAAAGGTTTCAGAAGAATATTGATTAGCTGTAGCGCAGCCTCCTGGACGGTCATCGTTAGAGGCAAGAAGCGTATATGAATCAAAAGCCCCGCAATCCGAAGCTCTATACACTGCAAGTTGAGTGTCAAAAGAATTTGCGATATCTCCGCACGTTGAAATACGATAGGCCTGGCCTTCCTGTGCTACGAAATATGCCCAAACGGATTTAGTAGAAGCTCCTTCGCACCAACGACCAGGAAAATTGCAGCCATTGCCTTCGGGTGCAATTTCACCAAAACCAGCTAGGGCGTATGTATTGTCTAACTCAATAGCACCCATATCAGGCATTACTTCTAAGGCTCCGCAAGGTTGGTCATAAACGGGTGTGTTTGAAACCCCTACCTGGAAAGTATAAATATTTCCTTCCCCTTGTCCTGTGAATAATCCTGCAAGCGTACCATTCTCATAAATCTCGATAGTAAGCCCGCCATCTCCATAACTATCGACAAAATGAAGGTCATAAAAAGCTTCTTGTGTCAGACAAAACGGGCCTTCAATATATACGCTGTTGTTATCATAACCCTCTGGAGAGTTTTCGGCATCAGTGCCTTCACATCCGACATTCAGGTTGGCTCCTTCTGCAATTACATTGCTTCCGCATGCTTCGCCGGACGGCGTCAATTGCCAGTACGCTTCATAAGCCCAGGCATCTGTGAAAATTCGCAATTCCACCGAGACTTCGCCTTCTGCGCATTGTGCAATAGAAAGTATTGGAAAAAGAAAAATGAGAGAATAAAGATACTTCATAACAAGTGCAGGTTTGGTTTTGGTTTCAAGCAAATATAATTTGAATATCTATGCTTGAAACAATCATCTTTTGCACTTGCTAATAATCCTAAGGCTTCTATTGCTTGATCAAGGGAAACGAGGCTTGAGATAGTTCATCAAATAGATTGACTATATAAAATCCTGGAGCCAAATCATAGAATAACTCGAAGGAACTTCCTTGTAGATTTTCTTCATGTTCTACTTCCCTCCCAGAGCTATCAATAATTTCAAGAGTACCGTTTACAATTGTCCTATTCAAATCGATATGAAAAGTGGTTTGAAAAGGATTGGGATATACGTTGGCTTCAAGGCGAGAGCCTTCTAAAATATTTGAGCAGTCTTCAATGAAAAAATTCTCACTATCAAGATTACTGCAACCATCTTGGTCGAATATTGTTCCTAGTAAGAAACCATCATATCCAAGACCCCACTGCTCAGGATAAATCGTAAGGATATTTTCTTTAATACTAAAATAACAACACTGAAAAGCATAGGTATATTCTTCTGGTAATACCAGCTGAAAAGGCTGATTGATACAAATGGTGTCAATAGCCGGTATTTCAAACTCGAATTCATATTCAGGCTGTAAACCATAGTAAATCCAATGTGTGCACTGGTTGGCGTCTATAACTTTGAATCGGTATCCCCCAGGAGCGAGACTGTCAACATAATAGCCATAATTCAAAAATGAAGGAGATTGCCCCGCTTCAAACCATGAAACAGTCAAAGGTGTGCCGCCGATAATCTCTGCGAGGATAGCCCCATCCTCAGTTCCGTTGCAATATGGTGCTTCGGGAGTGAATGACACCATCATCGTATCTGGCTGTGTAATTTCAAATTCATATTCGAGGGGAAAGCCACAATCCTGGTCGATTGTTAGATAGTAAATACCTGCAGCCAAACTGTCGATGGTTGTCTCTGAACTCACGAAATCATTTGGGCCTTCCCAATGAAACACCTCATTCATTGCCAGGTTTGGAAAATTGACTACCACCTTTCCATATCCAGAAAAATCATCAAATCCACGGCAACGAATGTTTGTAACATTAGTTGTTACCACTGGAGTTGGGTCTATTTCTTCTACGCTTATCAGCACAGGTCCTGAATAAGATGAACCAACTGCTACTTGAACAAGAGCAGTGCCCGAGTATGGAAGGCATTTTAAGATAACCTCTGAAGCATTAACTCCCCCAGAACTGCATGGGATAGTTGCATTGTCGTTGGCACCTAACAAAGTGTAAGAATTATAATTATCACATAGACCTGCCTCATACACAGCCACTCTTGTATTTGCTGATGCGCTGGTGCCGCAGGTAGAAACTTTATATGAAGCACCATATTCTACATCAAATTGAAACCAAGCTGTTTTATTGACTTCCGTATCGCACCAAAAGCCCTGCGCTCTGCAGTCTCCCATTGGAGGATGAATCTCATTGATATTTGCGATTATCGAATATAAATTGGTGCTAATGGGAGCAGCACCCACTAAAATGGGCATTGCTGAACATGGCGAATCTAAAGCTGGGCGCTGGAAATAGGGATCGATATCCAGGTAAAGTTCATAATTAATATTTTCCCACACGCTTTGTAATTGTCCGTTGACGTAGCACTCAAGTGAAATAGCTTCTGTAATTTGATTGGAACCGCAGACAACATGAAGAAAGTGATAGTTCTGACTAAGGCAAAATGGTCCCTCTGTAATGGCTGAATTAGGAGCATAACCCGATGTTGTGCCCTCTATATAGCCTTGGCAACCCGACTCAACATTTCCTCCTTCAAAAAGAAATGTGTCATTACAATCGTAGTCACCAATTAGTTCCGAGTCCAACTGCCAATAGATTTTCTGGGTATTATCGCTGGTATAGAAAACAAATTCAAATTCAAATTGATTTTCTTCGCATTGTGAGATACATAAAAGTGGCAAAAGAAATAAAGTGACCAAAGGAAAGCGTTTTCTCATGATTAAGCGGCATTGGTTAGTAGTTGAACGAAATTAATATACTTTTTGCAATAAAACAAGACAATCACCACCTTTGCAAAAAAATAAGTATGAGAATTCCCGCTGGGAAAATACAGGATCTTCCTGTCTTCGATGAAAATAATAAATGCTACCTTCTAGGTACCGAAGCCTATACGATTTCGCTACCCAAGCGAGATGTTAAAGCGCCTTTACAACCAGGAGATACTGTTAAAGTTTTTACTTTTTACAATGAAGAGAGAGAGTTGGAGGCTACTACAAAATTACCAGACATACAGGTAGGGGAAGTTGGGAGCTTTAGAATTGCAACAGTCAATCAACTTGGTGCATTTATTCATATTGGTACCAAGAGAGATATGCTTATCCCAATGCGAGAAATGCGTGTGCCACTCGAAGCAGGAAAATTAGCGTTGGTCACTTTACAAGTTGACCATAAAAACGAGCGATTGTTTGCATCAACGCGACTTAGCATGTATTTTAAAAATGACTTCATTGATCTTGAGCGTGGTCAAGAAGTGGACGTTATTGTAGCCGATAAAATTGATATCGGTAGAAGAGTGATCATCAATGGAAAATTTCTAGGAATTATCTTCGCTCAAGAAATGCTCAGAACGTTACGGGAAGGCGACAAAATCAAGTGTTATGTAAGAAAAATAGAGGGCAGAGATATTCAAGTTAGTATGAGCAAAGAAGGTGAAGAACTCATCATCGATGCTAAAAATAGACTCATGGAATTTCTGGAAAATAATAATGGCTACATTCGCCTTAATGACGACAGCGATCCTGAAGAAATCAAATTGCGCTTGAGAATGTCTAAAAAAACATTCAAAAAAGCTGTGGGTGTTTTGTACAAGGAACAAAAAGTAGTCATTACTAAGTTTGGAGTGAAGCTCAACAAAGGAGAAAAAAATTAAGCCCTAATAAGCACAACCACAGTGAGTGATACCATCAATTGGTTTGAATTATTCAAAGCTGAGCTTTGGAGTTTCTTTCTATTTGACCCCAAATCACCTTTCATTTTTACCGCTGAAAAATTTTGGATTTTTCTCTTCTTTGTTCTCCTAATAGACGCATTTGTTTATAAGCAAAAAGCCATCAGACATGGTTTTCTTTTTGTGGTCAGTATTTTCTTTTACTATAAAACAACTGACCTTTACTTCATGCTTTTGTTGCTCACCGCAGCGTGGGATTATGGCATCGGGAAAGTCATTCACTCGTCAAAAAAACCACTTCAGCGAAAGCTGTTATTGGTGGCAAGTATCATCTTAAATCTAGGCATTCTTTCATACTTTAAATATGCCTATTTTTTCACAGATGCATTCAATCAAGTATTCGCAACGAATCATGAAGCTTTTAATATTCTTGCTCACTGGACAAATAGTTTTTTTGGGACACACTTTAGCATCGACAAGATCATTCTTCCTGTCGGCATTTCATTTTTCACATTTCAAAGTATCAGTTATACCGTAGAAATCTATAGGGGCAAATTGGAGCCTGTTAAACGTTTTACTGACTTTGCATTTTTCGTTTCTTTCTTCCCACAATTGGTTGCAGGACCGATTGTTCGCTCTACAGAGTTCATTCCCCAGCTTTATCAAGAATATAGACTTTCACGCCACGAATTCGGAATTGCTATTTTTTGGATTCTAAATGGTTTGATTAAAAAACTGGTGCTCTCAGATTTCATTGCAGTAAACTTTCTGGATCGCGTTTTTGCCGCACCAGAAGCTTATACAGGATTTGAAAATCTTGCGGCGATTCTTGGTTATAGCTTACAGGTGTATGCAGACTTCAGTGGCTACACCGATATGGCTATCGGTATTTCGCTGCTATTTGGTTTTAGGCTGAATAAGAATTTTAACTCCCCCTATAAGGCGCATGATGTATCAGACTTCTGGAGACGTTGGCACATCAGCCTTTCTGGCTGGCTGCGCGACTATCTGTACATTCCACTCGGAGGAAACAAGCAAGGCACGATAGCATCCTATATCGTGATATCCGCGTTCATTCTTCTGTTTACCCTTCTTTCAGGTTCTTGGGTTGCGATGATTGTGGCGGCGCTTGTTGTGCTGAGTATTATTATTTTGAGTGCTCTCTTAGCCACATTCAAAAAATGGTTAGATACAAACATCAATTTGATGATCACCATGCTCGTGGGTGGCTTCTGGCACGGCGCGAGCTGGAACTTCATCATTTGGGGCGGCTTGAACGGTATTGGTTTGGTCGTATCTAAGTTGTGGATAAAGATCAGTCCGTGGAGTGATAAATCGCGCTGGTACAATCGCGCCATTGGCATTGCCCTCACATTTCTGTTCATCTCATTCACTCGTGTTTGGTTCAGAACAGGCAGCAGCAATAGTTGGAGCGAAATGGAAGAAAAGCACGACATCGGGTCTGAGTTTACTTCCGCCCTTAAAATGCTTGAAATGATATTTATGAAAATGGACTGGTCATTAGCACCAGGTGTCATCGTTTTCTATTGGAAAGTGTTCATTGTAATCACGGTGGGAATGATTATTCATTGGCTTCCGGAAACTTTCAAAGAGAGTTATCGAAATCGCTTTAGTGCCCTACCTATCCCAGTCATGGCCTTGATTGCACTATTTGCTGTGGTATTTTGTTATCAGATGACCACCGGAGAATTGCAGCCGTTTATCTATTTCCAGTTCTAATACTCCATTCTAGAGTAGAAACAAATTAATCTTGACTGTTCGTTCGGTTTTTTGTTAACTTTGAATTGAACTCTTGATTAAACCGCAATACACGTGAACAGCCAAACACTCGAAGGGCATTCTCTGATTCAATCTATTATTGAAACAAATGAGAGTGCTCGCCAGCTTCTAAATACCGGCGTGGACAATGGATTATGGTTGGTATATCTCAATAATCCCTCAATCACTTATACGACGCCTAACTTTTGGGAAACCCTCGGCGTTCCAGCAGAAGAGGCTTCTACCAAAACCTCAAAATGGCAACAACTTGTACATCCAGACGATTTAAAATCAGGTTTGAAATACTTTTCAGATGTTGCAAAAGGCATTAGTGATAAGTATGATATCGTCGGAAGATTTAGAAAAAAGGATGAATCTACGATTTGGATTCGTTGTAGAGCTATTGCCTTGAAAGATGAGTGCGGCGAAGCGAATGCGCTTATGGGTATGCACACTGATATCACACAAGAGATAGAAAATCAAAAGGGTGGTGACGATAATCTCACCTTGTTCCAAGACTTCTTTCTTCTGTCGAATCAGCTCTTTTGTATAGGCCATGTAAGAGGCGAATTCCTTCGTGTTAATCTCGCATTCAAAAACATCCTTGAATACTATCCCAGCGACATCCTCGGAAGAACGTTTGAGTCGGTAGTGCATCCTGATGACTGGCCCGATACGAGAAAGAAATTGCTATCCATCGTACATGGTGAGCCAATAACAAAATTCACTGTTCGAATTCAACACAAGGATGGAACATATCGTGTCATTGAGTGGAAAGCAATCTATAAAAACGAACTACTTTATGGTAGCGGAGAGGATATTACTCATATCCTAAAAGAAGAGCGTAAGCATCATCGAGTAAGAAGAATGCTCGAACAGACAAATGAGGTTGCAAGAGTGGGTGGATGGGAAATGGACCTTGGGCAAAACAAACTCTACTGGTCATCGGTCACTAAAGCAATACATAAACTTCCCGAAGACTTTATTCCTCGCTCAGAGGATGCAATTCAATTTTATAAGGACGGAAAAAGTCGCGAGCGCATCCAAGAAGCACTAACGGCATTGATAAAAGAACAAATTCCTTTTGCAGACGAGTTTCAAATTATCGATAAAGAAGGAAAAGAAGTTTGGGTATTCGTGACTGGTAAAGGTGAGTGGAATGGAGATCGATGTGTTAGAATGTATGGTTCAATACAGGATATTTCCGAACGAAAAAGAACGGAAGCACAGCTCTTAGAAAGTGAATCAAAATTCAGATCTTTCGTTGAAAATCTCAACGATATTATCTTCACTTTAGATAGAAGCGGCACCTTCAAATATATTACCCCAAATAGTCAAGACATTCTTGGATACCAGATGGATCAAATGATTGGGGCCAGCTTTGGGGCTGTGGTCCATCGCGAAGATGTCAATGCCTGTTTCCACTACATCGAAAAAGCATTTAACAATGAACCTTACCGTGATCCTATAAACTATCGCGTGATGCATGCCGACGGTAAATGGAGGTGGTATGCAGCTAAAGGAAAAATTTTCCAGTCAGGAGGCGAGACATTATTCTTAGGTGTAGCACGCGATGTCACCAAAGAAAAAAGTATTGAGGAAAGCCTTATCGCTTCCGAAAAACAAGCTTTCGACCTTGCCAAGTCATATAAGAACATACTTGACTCACAAAATGTCTTTATCATCAAGACGGATATGCAGGGTTTCTATACCTACGCCAATGAGTATTTTAAATACTTCTTTGGATTTGATGATGCTATTATTGGGATTAACTCCATGACAACTATTCATCCTGATGATCATCACAAGGCGTTCGAAACTGTTCAAAAATGCTTTGCCGAACCAAATGTACCGCATGAAGTGATTATTCGTAAGCCAACCCGCGATGGCAGCATGAAAGGTGGCCGCTGGGAATTTCGAGCTATCACAAATTCAAGTGGCGAACCAATAGAAATACTCTGCGTTGGATATGACATATCCGAACAATTAGAGAATCTCGAGAGAGCGCAAACATTACTTAAAATCACAAGCGATCAGAACTTCAAACTCAAATCATTCTCCCATATAGTTTCTCACAATATTCGTTCACATAGTGCCAACCTGCTCTCTCTTGCTGAGTTTATCTCAGAAACAAAAGATGAGGAGGAAAAGAGCAATTTTATCAATATGTTGAAGATTAGCACGCAAAAGCTGGAAGAAACGATTCGTAACCTGAGTGATATCATCAATATTGAAGAAAGTACAGATAAAACAAAAGAACCGCTTCGTCTGCACCATGAAGTGAATAAAGCATTGCAAAGCCTCAATGCATCCATTTTCCAGTTGCAAGTGCAAACTGAAAATACAGTACCTGAGGATTTGCTTGTACATGCTGTGCCCACGTACTTGGATAGTATTTTACTTAATATGTTGAGCAATGCTATTCGATATCGCTCGCCTGATCGTCCATGTAGAATTAAAATTACTACTGAGCGCATCACGAACTATATTGTTTTGTCAATCACTGACAACGGACTTGGAATTGATTTGAGCAAACATGCACATAAGTTGTTTGGTATGTATAAAACCTTCCACGGCAATGAAGACGCCAGAGGTTTCGGATTATACATCACCAAAACTCAAATAGAAGCAATGGGGGGAAAGATTGATGTAGATAGCGAAGTTGGCGTTGGAACAACCTTTAAAATCTATTTTCGTGAAAAAAATTAATGAAATCTGGGTCGTAGAAGACGATCCAATCACCAGCATGTTATTGCGAAAATTGATCGAGAGAGGTCAATTTGCACATACCACAGTGGCTTTTCTGAATGGAAAATTACCTATTCAGCAAATGAGAAAACGTAGGGATGAAGGCTTGCCTTTTCCAGATTTGATAATGCTCGACATCAATATGCCTGTCATGGATGGATGGGAGTTTCTAGATTATTTTGTTGAAGAATTCAGTGATATAGAAATCTCAATTGTCATCATGACAAGTTCTATCGATACTAACGATGTTAAAAAATCCAAGTCCTACTCTTGCATAAAGGGCTATTACTACAAGCCTGTAACGATGGATAACTTCAATCAAATTATATCCGAACTTTAGAAATTACCTTCGGATATAATCAAAGTTAATTCGAATCGTGCGACCGTCGCGCGGTCCTTCGATGAATGTGTGTAAAACGCTATCTGCTTCGATTTCATAAACGATCCTTTTAGGAAAATCGTGAGCAGGATTGGCAAACTCTATGATATTTTTGGATTGGGAGCGCACTTTAAACTCTACGGTTTCACCATCATTCTGATCAGAAACCTGAGCAAAATACCTCAATGTATCATCTATCTCTTTTATTGAAAGAAATTCAATAAACGTGGTATCTCTTCCTTCTAATACAAAGCCCCTTCCCTTCAACTCCCCTTCAGAAATCAAACCCCACTCCTCTATCTGGGTTGTGTTCTGATTTAACGACTCCCATCTACCATGAAGCTTTGCAAGATCAAATGAGCCCGAATAGTCTGGACTTGCGGCGCAGCCGCAGAATAATATCAGAGCTATAGCACGAATCGGTTTCATTTAAGGGCGAATTTAGTCAATAGATTTTGATGTTCCATTTTTTTTGTTTCTCTTTGAAAAAGAATATGAGCAACGCCAAAAACAAGGCTGCCGACAAAGCACTTGATCGCATTAAAATAAAACAGCGTCTTTATGATGCGAATTACTATTTCGATGGAATTCGAAATGGTAACATTGGTTTATTGGCAGAGGCCATCACCTTGGTAGAAAGCACCAAACCAGAACATAGAAAGCTCAGTGAAGAGATTCTTCAAAAATGCCTTCCTTTTGCCGGCAATGCCATTCGAATAGGAATTACTGGCGTACCGGGCGTGGGTAAAAGCACATTTATTGAATCCTTCGGAACCTTTCTCACGCAACACAGACACCGCGTTGCCGTCTTGGCCATTGACCCCTCAAGTCCAATCACAAAAGGAAGCATTCTCGGGGACAAAACAAGGATGGAAAATCTTTCGCAAAATCAACTTGCCTTTATTCGTCCTTCACCCGCAGCTGAAACACTAGGTGGCGTTGCAAGAAAAACAAAAGAATCCTTGCTTTTGTGTGAAGCCGCTGGCTTTGACTTTATCATCATCGAAACGGTTGGCGTTGGGCAAAGCGAAACCGCTGTCCACCAAATGACAGACTTCTTCCTATTGCTCATGCTCGCAGGTGCTGGAGATCAATTACAGGGGATTAAAAGAGGGATTATGGAAATGTGCGATGCCCTTATTATAACCAAAGCTGACGGCGAAAACGAAAAGAAGGCCCTCCGTGCAAAAGCCGAATACACCAGCGCTCTTCATTTCTACCCTGCCAAAGCATCAGGCTGGATACCAAGAGTCAGCTCCTGCAGCGCTCTCGAAAACAAAGGAATTGATGAGGTTTACAATATTATCCAAGAACATCATCGCTGGTTTACTGAAAGGGGATTATTACAATCACTAAGAGAGCAACAAGACATCCAATGGATGGAAGACAATATAAAGGATTTAATTTTAAGCAAATACTTCGAAAATCCTGAGTTTATGTCGAAACTCACACAAGTCAAGAACCTTCTCCAAGACAAAAAAATCACACCTTTTCAAGCAGCCGAACAAATGTTCGGTATTTAAGATTATTCCAATCCTCCACCAACATAAAGGTCGATCATTCCGATAATAAAGCGAGCAATAAAAGCTGCCGTGAGTAGTACCATTGCAGTAAACCTGAACCTGCGGATGTTACGCACCAAACTATCATAATTACTTATGGTGTCAACGAAAATGGACGCGACAGCTAGAAATTCCAAAAGCACCATAATGTTCCAATTGTCTTTGAATTCCACATACAAGGAAATCATGAATGCAGGAACATCTGCGACAAAAAACTTACTTAACCAATAAATCAAGTTGTAAATCACAAGCAAAACAATCACTCCTAAAATGATGTTGACTTTGCTTTCTTTTTTAACCATTTCCATGGCTCAAAGATAGACCTCTCCCACTTACACACTATATATAATCTGGACAAACTTTCTTAATTTCTCCTATTCGTGCAGGTGGTTGTAAAATATATATAACACCAATTTCGAATCCCCCTCGGCTATTGCTGGCTGTGCGCAGCGTACTTAGATTGAAGTCATAGCTCAATCCTACATCCCAATTATCATAGCGAACTCCGGCCACTAAGTATCCAGCGTCACGCGTGCGTGCAAATATTCCTCCATAAAAGCTTCTATACATCCAATCTTTATCACTTACAATATAATGACCTCGAGCACCTATGGTCAACTCACGATGAGGTGATTGTGTCATCAAAAGCAACATCGGCTCAGCGCGCCAAATCTCATTAATCTTGTAATTATAAAAACCATGAAAATTGAAGCGTGGACTCAAACGAACGAATGCTTGGTCAAACCAACTCTGGTCTGGGCTAGTAATATTGAAAATGCTGAAACCAGCGCCCCAAAAACCCTTTTCCTCCTGCTGGGAGTAAAAGGCTCCAGTGTGAAAATTCATATATGCACGGCTATCTCTGGCAAAATTTTCTCCTGGTGCTATGCTCGGATCATAAAACAATCCCGTCCATTGATTATCGAAATTCAATGCACTATAATCAATACTCATTGATGTAAGTCCAAGCATTAATCCTACCGACAAGTTGCCTTTCTTTTCAGGAACTAAGCCCCATTTTTTTGCCGCTGAGAAGTGAATTAAATTCGTTGTTAGTTGAGAGTCGCCCGCGCGATCATTAAAAAAACTCACTCCAGCTGCTACGCCAGGATACTTATCTAATTTCCCATCCGCCCCAATACCAACAGTTGCAAAAGGCGTAGTAACACTTCTCCATTGTGTCCTTTGATTTCCAATCACCCTTAACGCCCCACTAAACTCACCCGTTAAAGCCGGATTTAACGAGAATGGCGACTGATAAAACTGAGAAAAATGAATATCCTGACTCTCCGCTGACAAGCAGCGAATAATGAGCGCAAGAATAATCACAGTTCTCAATATCATTTTTTTTATCGTAATACAGTAATGTTTCCTTTTTCTATATACGTTCCTCCTCCCCCACAGTCAGCCTCCAAATAGTAAACGTAAACTGCTGGATCGACTTCCTTTTCATTGTAAGTTCCATCCCAACCACGGTCGATATCGTCTGTTTCAAAAACCAACTCACCCCAGCGATTATAGATTTTAAAATCAAGTCGAGATACATTCACACCTCTCACGAAAAGTCTTTCATTTTTTCCGTCTTTATTTGGAGTAAATGCGTTGGGTACATAAATCGAAGGTGGACCACAAACAAAATCTACCACAGATACTCTCACACTGGCATCTTGACTGCATTCACCATCGAATATTGTCACAATGTAAGTCGTACTTTCTAGTGGGCGTGAAGTCACAACATTACCTGCACCATCAATCAATTCAATAGGCTGCCAATTATAGTTGAAACCCGCCGGTTGAGCTGTTAGCGTTACTTGCTGTCCCGATAAGATTGCAGTAGCAGATGCCGCCAATTGAACGGTTGCTGATTCCAAAGCACTAACTTCAACGGTCACTTCGTCGGTGGCCGAACAGCCTTCAGGAGTCAATCCTACCACTGAGAAGACCGTTGTTTCATTCACTGTCACCAATATGTTTGGTGTTCCCTGACCTTCCAAAACTGCGGTAGCAGGCGACCACGAGTACTCAATATTATCGTTGGGATCTAAAACAAACAAACTCAATTCATCTCCAGCACAAGCCGTAAAGTCTCCTAAGATTTCAGTTTGAAAACTCACAATGTCCACTGTGATGCTATCAATGACTTCACAACCATTTAATATGGCTCTTACATAAAAGACGGAAGGTTCAATCACATTGTAACTTAGTGAAATTGCTGCGGGGCCAGAGCTAAGTGGATTCGCGAAATCATCCGTTAGACTCCATGAATAAGAATTCGGGACAGGCGTCGCACTTGCACTAAGTGTAACTACTCCTGGTTCGCATAGCAATACATCTTCTTGCACTGTGAGCGAAACATCAACGACATCAATACTCAGACGCAAAGTATCTGTACACGCATCGTATCGCACCAGTAAGGTATAATCTGTGGATTCTCCCGGCACAAATAATGGGTTAGGATCATTAACGTCACTTAGATAATCAGCCGGAACCCATTCAAAAATTGCAGTAGGATCAGGATTCGAAGGTCCAATCACTACCGGCTCATCGTCACAAACAGTAGTTTCAGGTAATGTGATTGACTGGGGCGCTATAACTTCAACAAATCGTCTCAGTGTATCCGTTTGATTACATGTATTTGGATTAAAAACTATCAATTCTATTTCGTAGGCACCTGGTTCAGTGAAGGTATAAGAAGGTTGGAAATCTGTGCTTTGAAATTCTCCGCCAAAATCCCATTCAAAACTCAAGCTGAATTGACTCTGGTTATTTACTTGAAAAGGTTGATTGATACAAATGGTAGGTGGCACCTGAAAGTCTGCGATTGTTAGCGGTAATTGAAAATCAAATTTGAAAACCCCGTTATTACAATTGCCTGATCCATTAACAGAACTTACCACGTTACCTGGTGGGAATATTGGAAAATCATCATTGCTGCCACACCCTGCACAAACACTTTGATAGATCACACCTCTTCTATCAAATCTGCTGGTACCTCCATCCACATGCTCTTGACTGATATTACCACCGAAAAATGAACCATAGACAATATCACTTGCATCAGATTCGATGACAAGAAGGTAAAAGTCACTTCCATCTGTTGTTGACTGAAATGCATCAGAAGTTATTGGCAAACCTGTCGTTGAGGCAGTGTTGGGGTTTGTAGCTGTGTTAGTATTTCCTCCCCATCCACTTAAATAAATTTTACCACACACATCAACAGTGAATGCTGCTGGAGACAAATTGCATTTTCCTTGGCCCGTTCCAAAAACTGTTGACCAAATTAGCGTTGATAAATCAGATGAAAATTCACTGACCAACATCCCGCTATTGGGTTGCCCCCAATCCGCATTTATGATGAGTTCTGAGTCATCCGCTAGAGTTTGTCCAAATACCCCAATGTTCTCATCCTCATCTACCTCTACGAAATATATTTGGTCATATTCATCCGAACCAAAAAAAGTAGCGTTTAATAAATTACTTCCGTCTGATTTGATTTTAGCCACATAACCATCACTTGGTCCGCCCAGATATGAAGCATTGTAAGCTCCACTTGGCACGAGTAAATTCTGGCTTGTAGTTCCTCCACAGATGAATATATCTCCTGAATCATTGAAAGCTATGCTATTGGCACACTCTTGTCCTGAACCACCATAGAAGGTACTCCAGTTCATCTCCTGCAGGGTAGAATTTAGACTGAATACACATGCATCGAGACTTCCTCCAATTGCGGACTGAAAACCGCCAAGAATTGGGAAATCTGAAGAAAAGGAACAGCTGGCGATAAGTATGTTCCCCGCATCATCCACATCAATCTCTCCCCTGAATTCATCTGCGTAATTGAACTTCAATGCTGCAGCTGTATTCACTCCATCATTAGCAGTGCCTCCAATGAATGTGCTCGCGAGTAGATCTGTTCCATTGCTGTTAAATCTCGTTACAATTATATCGCTGCCATTGACATATTCCACACCAACTCCCTGGGGCGCGAAGATTGTTCCTCCATTAAAAGAAGTATCAAAAGCACCCGTTGTAGTCGGAAAATTAGGACTACTGGTGGTGCCGTAAATGATTAACTCATCTTGAGCGTTGCATACAAGACTGTGTACAAGTTCATCATTCGGACCTCCCAAAAACGAACTCCAAATCATTACTGACCCATCATTGCTGTATTTTGAAACGGCTATGTCAGTACCAGGTAAAAATTGTCCATCCCCGCCAGCCCAAACAGTTTGATATGCACCAACGCTCGTTGGGTAACCTTGTCCAAAGGCGCTGCTACCGCTGTACAAATTACCTTCACTATCATATGTAGCAGTAAAACCAAAATTATCAGCGGTACTTCCCGAATAAGTTGAGAATATCAATTCCGGGTCAATAATTAATTCGACAGAACGATCAAAACCTTTGGGAAACGAAAAACCAACGCGTCCGTTTTTCAAAACAAAGTCGCAAGGCACTAATACCTTTTTGCCATCAATAAACTGATATGCTATTGGCTTCTGTTCAATCACCTCGTTTATAGAAGTGGATATAATCAGCCTGCCATTTTCAATTGAAGGAATAGAAACACCGTCATACTTCCAGATGATGTTTTCCGGCATTCCGCCCGGTTTCACAACCCAATCGTACTTAAGAGAAAAGTCACTTGAATAATATCGCAAATCAACATTAGGATAAACTCCTTGATATATTACCTCTTGATATGCTCTGCAACCACTACCCCAAGCTTCTTTATTATTTCCTAAAAAATAATTATACCTTGTGGTTTTCACCTTCACACCATAGATAACTGGCTTTTCATTAGCTTGGAAAAATGAAAAATCAAATACGTGACCTTTAGACTTTTCCTTGCCTTTTTCAGGATAAATTTTCTCGTTGTGAACTTTAGAGATTCCTGACAAATCATAAAAATGGAAACGAAATCCATTCTTTTTTAAAAAGACTTTGCCCCCTCCCACATCTGTAGCATAACGCACTTCTGATGGCCACTGCCCCTTATTTTCTACAAAAGAAAACTCCGTTGCCTTCGCACTATAATGGCAAAGGCAAATGATTGGTAGCAATAAGTTGACAAACCAGTTTGGCAAGTTCATATCACAATGACGCTAAAACCCAAAGATAGGTTGTAAACCCCGACAGAGCGAAGAAAGAATCTAAAAGTAAATAATAAAAAAAACCTCTTTCGAGGTTTTTATTTTATTTTACTTCTTCTTTGAGCAAGGAAGCAAACTTCTTTTTGAATTTATCAATTTTCGGAGTGATCACAATTTGACAGTAAGGCTGAGTACCGTTTTGATTGTAATAATCCTGATGATAATCCTCTGCTTTATAGAAATTACTATAAGAGGTAATCTCTGTAACTATAGGATTAGGCCAATCTCCGCTAGCCTGCGCAGCTTCTTTGGCAATCTCTGCCACCTTCTTCTGCTCCTCGCTATGATAAAAAATGGCCGATCTGTATTGTGTCCCTACATCCGCACCTTGGCGATTGAGCGTTGTGGGATCGTGGGTTGAAAAAAACACTTCCAGGATGCTCGCAAAGGAAACTTCCTTTGGGTTGAAAGTCACTTGTACAACTTCTGCATGCCCTGTTGTGCCATTACAAACTTCTTTGTAAGAAGGATTTTTTACGCTACCACCACTATAACCACTCTCCACCTTTTTTACACCTTTGATGTCTTGAAAAATTGCCTCAACACACCAAAAACACCCGGCTCCTAACGTAGCCACTTCTAAACTATCCATAGATTTAATGATTTCGTCTTGCCCTGTCTTTGCTGCGTTTGCCGCAGGCTGGCCCGTGCAACTCCATATTTGCAATGACAAGAGCGCTGTAATGATTGAAAATTTCATTTGATAATAACATTATATATCCGCTCTTGTTCTATCTTGAACAGGAGGGTCTTTATGAAACATTTGCTGGATAAGATAAATTACAACAGCGCTAATCAACAGAACGACAAGCGACTGTACACTTTTCCAAAAGTATTTTTGTACGAACGACCATTCTATAAGATCCCAAATACCTAGTAGAGCAAGTATTGTAATAGCGAGGACCATGATTGAAAGAATGGCCGCAAAAAAATTTCTAGTAGTGAACATATTATTCTTTGGTTTTATCGAAGGTAAACGTAAAAGAAGGAAAGACCACATAGTAGCCTTCCAAAATTGTGTTAATCAAAATTTGCGGCAGTCTAAAATCTAAACCTCAAGAAACCCATCGCAAGCGATACTGTAGGCTGATTGTCTGTAAAAAATGTAATCAAATCTCTTGAGGCGAATCCAAATTCATACTTTCCATTTCCAGGCGTAAAACGAATACCTGCGGGAATTTTACGGAGATAATTTCCCCCTGTCATATAGCCTGCACTTAAGTGAAACCACTTCACCGGACTAAACTCCGCCCCAAAAGCAAGGTTTGCTTTTTCCAAAGAGCCCACTTCATTGTTAAGGGAGCTTACCACATCAAGCCCTGCTCTAAACTTTGGACTTACCACGAATGAGACACCACCGCGCATCATTGCTGGCAATTTCGTTGTGATTGAACCCTTACCTTCCCACTCGATAAGACCATCAGTACCGTTGAGAGCCTCTACTTGTTCGGTAAGTTGAAGATTTTCGATTCCAGAAGAAATATAGCTCGTCAAATTGACATCTCTCAAAGAGTACACATTTCCATCCCATGTCATCGAGCCAATGTCTGTTACAGCAGCGCTTAAAAAGAGCTTGTCTTTGACTATAATCGTAGCACCTAGATCAAATCCAAATCCCAGCCCTACTGGCTTCAATTTATTGCCGTCAGGAATTGCCGATGGATTATTTTCTGAAATTCCAGAATAGTCTATTCCAAAAATTGGAGATAGAGAACTAAAGCCTTCAGCAACGCCATTTTGGTTTTCTATTTCCATAAATCCTTGTCCCACCAAGAGCTTCAGACCAACTCCTCCAAATACTTTAAAATCCTCTGTAGATAATAGCAGCTTACCGTATGAAAGGTTAAACTCTCGCACCCAACTAAAACGCAGGGATGTTCCTTTGGTCAACTCACCAATGGAAAGTGGATTTTCAAGATTCAATCCCTCTACAATGAGCGCCAAACTATCCGGTGAAATATTCGGATAGCTCGAAATGGTATCGCCTGTTGACAGCACATACTGCGTAAAGTAATCCGAGGTATTTCCTAGCCATAAAAGCTCCGAAACTCTCGGCCCAAGCTTCGAGTAGTAATCTATTCGATCCCTAACAGAAAAGGCAAAACTCCCTGCTTTATTTGTCTGAATACTGAAGCCCGTGGACATAATATCCAAATCGATTGCATTATTTTCTTGCGCAAACTCCAATGCGTATTGTGTTTGTTGCTCCCTGGTTAAATCGTTGAATTCTCCACCAAAGAGATTCTTTCTTATTTCTGTTTTTGAAAGGATTCCTGAATAAAAAGAGGCGCCAATCTCAGAAAATCCCAGAGCATAGCGACGTCCTTCAAATTGTGAGGCGATATCCAAGTTGGCGGGATTGATACCTATAGCCTGATAATCGGTACTAAACGTAGTTCCGAGACCATGTCCTGTAATTGAAAAAGCTGAGTTTTCTGTTTGGGATAAAAGATTAAGACTTCCACATAGCGTTGCCAAAGCAACCACAAGCACTCGGATTATCATAGTAAAGGTTTTGTTCAAAGGTATAAACTTCTTTAGAACAAATCCCATCAAGACTTCTATCTTTCAGTTAAAAGCGGCTCGCTGTAGAGATATCTATTTTGCAAACTTTCAAATGGTCGATAGATATAATATGCTCTTCCGTCGAAGACCTTTACATTTTCAGGGTAACCGTAAAATAACCGCTTTGCCTCACCGATTCCTGATCCATCCATGTTTATTTCATGTATAAAAAAATGGGGTCCTTTGCTGTAAAGCGTATGAAATCTTCGTTGCTTTTCATCAAATACAACGCTTTTTTCCCACTTGGTATGCCGTTGTTTTTTATGATAATTGATATAAAAAGAATTCCGAAGCTCCCCATGAACGTCGAATTCAAAAACAGAATCACGGTAATGATCAAAAATGAATATTCCATTTTCTGCCGAAAACACTGGTGCGTATGGCGTCTCAAAGTACATTGAATGATGAAAGCCTCTGGCATAAGCGGCGATAACATTCTTATCCCTCTTTAAATCCAGCGCGAGTTGATTTACTTCCATTCGCTGTCTCGGTGCAAGATACTTGTATTCACTTCGAAACAACTCCATTCCGAAACCATCCTCAATAGTTCTCAATGTCTTCTGCCGTCCATTGCTAGCATCTAATAAAGCATATTCAAAGGCAGGATAATACTGATCAAAAGTGCTAATAAAAACATAAGCCCCCAGTGAATCCAAATAGGGGGTTACATAATCTAGAAAATCCCTTTCACTAACTGGGTAAAAGTCGATGGTATTGTTTTCGACGACTACTTTGAGGTGTTCATTGCGAGCTTTAATAAATACCCCATGAAGGTAAAGACCATCAAAATGCTCCACCTCTTCATTTATTTTTTTGGAAACAGCACATTGCTTTCCATGCTCATCTAAGAGCACACAATGCGCACCACTGTATAATGTTTTCGAACCCTCATGTTGACATTTCCAGCGCAACTCTCGTTCATAGACTAGAAGTAGTATTTTGTTATCAATAAAGATAAAGTCCGCCACATTCCACTCCGCACTCCCCCAAACGCTGTCGGGTTCAAAAGGTCGGATAGCAATCTCTTTTAGCTCGCCAGACCATATAGAGTCTTTTTGTGCAAACTGTTTTAGACCGATGATTATAAATAAGAAAAATAGTAAAGCCCTTTTCATAAGCTCTTTTAGCTTAAGATGCTTTAGGTAGAGTATTCCATAAAAAAAAGAAAAAAAAATCCCCCGCGAAGGCGGGGGATTCTCTTCCTTGTAATGGAAAATATTATTTCTTTTCTACTGCTTCAACAAATGCTTTGATTGTCAATACAGTTTGAATAGGCTCAGTATTAGCAGTTAATGTCACTGTCTTTTGTTGAGCATTGCTCTTACCAGCGCTATTGAATTTAACCAAAATTTCTCCTGTTGCACCTGGTGCTACTGGCTCTTTTGGATAAGATGGAACTGTACAACCACATGAACCTTGTGCATTTTCAATAATCAAAGGCTCTTTACCTGTGTTTGTAAACTTAAACTTGTATTCAGCCTCATCACCTTGCTTGATTTTTCCAAAATCATGCTCTGTTTTTTCAAACTGAATAGTCGTTTTTGCACGCGCCTGAGAAGCCAGGGCTGCTGCTGATTCATTTGGGTTTGCGCCAGCCTTTGTAGGTGCTGCAGCTGCATTTGCTTCTACGCCTACACCAGCTTCATTCGCAGGACGCGCTCCTAACTCATCGTTAGCACTGGTCATTTTGAATGCTACTAAACCGAGAATGCCTGCGATTACTACAAGTAATCCAATTTTAACTCCGTTGCTCATGACTTACTTATTTTTTTGTTTTTGATTTGGTTTTTTATTCATTTTGGCGATGTCTGACTCGTCACCGAGATTCATCGCGTCAAAGGTGCCATCTTTTAATGTATCTAGGGCTTTTTTTAACGCTGGGTTAAGATGATTTATTACCTTATAAAAAGCTTCATTATCATACAAATTCCTAGCTATCAGTGCTTTAGTCCTGATTTTGATTGTTTCTTCGGACCTCTTATAATCTTCCTCAACGAACGGTACTTTTTCGTTTTCCGCCATTTTGATCATATCCTTCAACTCTTGCTCCGATAGCTGGAAGTCACTGACGAACTTATCACTAGTTGGATATTTGGCTAAAAGGCTTTCTCTGTTTTTATCAGTAAATGTGAGTGCCCACTCGTTATTCACACCTGTGCGAATCAGGTCAGCGAAATAGTCGCTATTGTCCGAGGTATCCAGCGGCACAAAAATATCCGGCAGAATCCCCCCACCTCCATAAACCAATCTCTTTTTAATATTCGTATAATACTTCAAAGAGTCAGGCATTTGGATACTATCCATGGTGAAGTATTCCCCTTTCTTGTAGCGAGTTTCCTTGTCTCTAAAGTAAGCTTCCAATCCGTCATCGTAAGGCTTTTGGATGCTGCGCCCCGAAGGTGTGTAATACCTCTGAACAGTGAGACGAATACTGCTTCCATCTCCAAAGTTGAACTGGCGCTGAACAAGTCCTTTACCAAAAGAACGGCGACCAATGATCAAACCTCTATCCCAATCCTGAACAGCACCGCTAACAATTTCGCTGGCAGAAGCTGTTGATTCATCAATAAGAATAATTAATTTTCCTTTCTCAAATAACCCTGTCAGTTTGGGATTGGCCTTATCATCTTTCCTTGGAAAAGCCTTACCTTCTGTGTACACCAACAATTTATCCCCTGAAATAAACTCGTCAGCCATTTCTACAGCGGTATTAAGGTAACCGCCTCCATTGCCTTGCAAATCCAAAACGAGACTTGTCATTCCTTCCGCTTTCAACTTAATAATTCCTGCCTTGAGTTCTTCCATGGTATTCTTCGCAAAACGAGCTACTTTGATATATCCAACCTCTGGCGCCACCATATAAGCCGCATCCACAGAATAAATTGGAATATTATCGCGTGTGATTTCGTATGGAATCAAATCTTTAACGCCCTTTCTCTGAATACCTACTTTTACCTTCGTTCCTTTCGGCCCCTTGAGACGTGAAGCCACTCCTGAATTCTTTATTCCAATACCAGCCACTACTTCTCCATTAACCTCTATAATTTTATCTCCTGCTTTAATCCCAAGCTTTTCGGAAGGACCTCCTGATATAGGCTCCAAAACATAGATTGTATCCTTAAGAATATTGAATGAAATACCAATACCAGAAAAACTTCCTTGTAACGGCTCATTAGACTCTTGCATCTCTTCAGCCGTAAAATATGATGAGTGAGGATCTAGCTGTTCCAAAAGTGCTACGATAGCCTTTTCTGTCAATTCAGCTGCATTCACCGAATCCACGTACAAATGCTCAACATAATTCAACAACATATTGAACTTATCGGTAGTCGCTTCGGGATTTTTTACTTGACTATAGCCAACTTGAAAAGACAATAAGGTGCAAAATAAAAGAATGACTTTTTTATTCATAAATGTGTTTATTGTTTACAACAGGTTACCAAATGTAACCTTCCTTTCATACATCGCGCCATAAAAAAAAGTTAAGAGGTTAGATAAAATCAACAATGATCTTAACTAACCTCTTAACAATATGGTTCAATAACTATTAGTCTGCCTGACTAAACTCCTTTGCGAAACGCTTGCGATCGTTCTCGTTGCGATAGATTTTTCTCAATCGCAAACTCTTAGGGGTTACTTCAACGTATTCATCAGCTTGAATGTACTCTAAGGCTTCTTCAAGAGAGAACTTGATTGGTGGCGCCAATTTGGCTTTATCGTCTGTACCGCTTGCACGCATGTTTGTGAGCGCTTTGGTTTTTGTGACGTTTACGACCAAATCATTGTCTCTTGAGTGTTCGCCGATCACTTGACCTTCGTACACTTCTTCCATTGGCTCAATGAAGAAGCGGCCGCGGTCTTGAAGGTTATTCAAACTGTAAGCAACAGCAGTTCCATTTTCCATTGAAATCAATGATCCGTTGTTTCTTCCAGGAATTTCACCTCTCATAGGCTGATATTCCTTGAATCGGTGCGACATGATAGCCTCTCCCTGAGTGGCTGTCAACATGTAGTTTCTCAAGCCGATGATACCGCGCGATGGAATCTCGAATTCCAACACAGTGCGATCGCCCTTCGGCTCCATATTCTTCATCTCACCTTTTCTTCTTGTCACTGCTTCAATAGCAGTTCCAGTCATATCACTTGGTAAGTCGATGGTCAACTCTTCAATAGGCTCGTGCTTTTGTCCGTTGACTGTCTTTACCAATACTCTTGGCTGACCAATTTGGAGTTCATATCCTTCGCGACGCATTGTCTCAATGAGTACACTCAAGTGAAGTACGCCTCGTCCGAATACCATGAATCTATCTGCCTTATCGGTCTCCTGGACGCGAAGGGCGAGGTTTTTTTCCAATTCTTTGTCCAAACGATCTTTGATGTGTCTGCTGGTTACAAACTTTCCTTCTTTGCCGAAAAAGGGCGAGTCATTGATAGTAAACAACATACTCATCGTGGGCTCATCCACAGCAATTGCAGGCAATGCTTCTGGATTTTCAAAATCTGAGAAGGTATCTCCAATTTCAAAATCTTCAATACCGTTGATGGCACAAATATCTCCAGACTTCACCACCTCTACTTTGCGCTTGCCTAGACCTTCGAATACATACAATTCTTTGATACGGCCCTTTTGTAAGCTTCCATCGCGCTTCACCAACGACACCGGCATATTCGGCTTTAATTCTCCTCTATGAAGTTTACCAATTGCCATTCTTCCTGTGTAAGGAGAATAGTCAAGTGATGTTACCAACATCTGAGGAATACCCTCACGGCTGATTGGGGCAGGAATGTGTTCCACAACCAAATCCAAAAGAGGCTCGATAGTGTCCGTCTTTACTTTCCAATCATGAGACATCCAACCTTGCTTCGCTGCTCCGTAAGCTGTAGGGAAATCCAACTGGTCTTCCGTTGCGCCAAGATTAAACATCAAATCGAATACTGCCTCGTGAACTTCGTCAGGAGTACAGTTTTCTTTATCTACTTTATTGATTACTACAATTGGCTTCAATCCCAATTGCAGAGCCTTTTGTAATACAAAACGCGTCTGAGGCATTGGCCCTTCGAAAGCATCCACTAAAAGCAATGCACCCTCAGCCATGTTCAATACACGCTCGACCTCTCCTCCAAAGTCACTGTGACCTGGTGTGTCGATGATATTGATTTTGTACCCTTTGTAGGTAATAGAAACGTTCTTTGCCAAAATGGTGATACCACGTTCGCGCTCCAAATCGTTGTTGTCGAGAATCAAATCTCCTGTCTCTTCATGTTCCTTAAACAATTTGGCCGCATGAAGCATTTTGTCCACCAAGGTAGTCTTACCGTGGTCAACGTGCGCGATAATCGCGATATTTCTAATCTTTTCCATGAAATTATTTAATCCCAGCGGGATACCTTTATAAAAAACGAGTGCAAAAGTAGTCTATTCCACCACTTTTGCACCATAAAATCTTTATTAAGAAGCAGATTAGCGAATTACAGTGACTACTCCTTCATAGAGTTTGGTCTCTGCGCTCTGTTCAATTTCGATGATTAATTGATAGCGATATGTAGAATTCATCGTGTACTCGTTGTTATCTCTCACGTCGCCCAACCATGCATTCTTTGGATCCTCGCTTTCGAAAATGACTGTTCCCCATTTGTCATAAACTTGGAACTTATACTTGGTCACAAATTCCAACCCTTCCATTTCAGGCTTGAAAACATCATTCAAACCATCATTATTCGGAGTAAATGAATTCGGAATATAAACTTGGAAGTCATTATCAATATGCACTGGTCTTATCACTTCGTCAGTACAGCCGAACATATTTTCAGCTATCATTCTTACTTGCCAGGTTCCAGGATATGCATATTCATGAGTTGGGTTTTCATCTTCACTGCTTTTCCCGTCACCAAAGTGCCAAGTATATGAAACGCCATCCTGACTGAGATTCTCGAATGTGAATGACGGATCAAAAATTGAAGCGGTCTCATTTAGCGGTCGGAAATCCGCAACAGGCAAAGGATATGTTTCGATAAAATTATGTCTTATCAAAGTATCCACACAACCATGCACTGATGTCACAACAAGTTGAACATCGAATACTCCTTGATCCTCAAAAGTATGACTAGGACTTAATGCTGTTGATGTACCTCCATCACCGAAGCTCCATTCATAAGTAACAGCATTTGAAGAAATACTATTAAAACGTACAGGTAATTCTATACAACCATTTTCTCTATCTGACTCAAAATTTGCTACCACCTCTGGGTAGATTACAAAAGTGTTTTGAGACTCGCCTTGACAGCCGTAGATATTCGTGGCTTCCAATGCAACTGTATAGTTGCCTGGTGCTGCCAACTGTAAGTTGGGCTGAGCCGAAGTAGATGCAAGCGTTCCATTCACACTCCAGTTATAGCCTGCAAAGGTTTCTCCAATTCCGATTGGGTTGAGTGTATAAGGGAATTCACATGAGGAACTTTCCGCAAACTGAAAATTAGTATTTGGTAAAGGGTAAATAGTGAACACCTTATCTGCTGTATCTGCACAACCGAAAGAATTACTCACGGTCAATACCACATGACGATAGAGGATTCCATCACTTTCATTGGTGAACGTGTAGCAAGGTTGCTGTTCATTCACAGTGAAACCATCACCAAAAGTCCATTGGTGATTAAACCCTCCAACACTTGTGTTCATAGGACAGATATCAAAAGGTGCACAGTTTTCTTGTGTTGGCACTTCATATTGTGCTACAGGAATACTATGAACAGTAACCGTCATAGAAGCACTCGCCCCGCAACCATTTGCTCCGAGTCCTTGAAGATTAACATCGTAGGTACCCGCTTGTGCATAGTGTTTTTCAACTGTAGGAAGGAAAGAAGATTGACCATCACCAAAAGTCCATTGAATTTCAGAGAAATTGCTGGACGTTGATTCGAAGGTAATTCCAGTTCCTTGACATGCCTCATCTGCAGATGATATAAACGATATTTGAGGAGATTGGAATACTTCAACTACAGCAAATGTGGTGTCGAAACCGCATCCATCCGTTGCGTATTGCCAAATCGTGTATTCACCTTCTTCATTAAAAACAAACTCTGCGTTATTTCCGATGCTTACATTGCCTGTTTCATAAGAATACTGAATCATGTTTCCACCAGTACCAGTGTTAGTAGCCACTACAGTTAGAGGGGTACAGCCTGAACTAGCGCTCAATGATAACTGAGCATTTACACCATTGGGCTGAATTGTCAAAGATTCAATGTGCTCGTCTGTTCCGCATTGGTTTTCTACAGTTAGCGTAATATTAAATGTTGCATTTTCGTCATCGTCGTCATCATCATCATCGCCAGTAGTATAGACACGCACTCCTGGATCTTCAACATTCGCAGAACCTCCATCGCCAAAGTTCCATGAGCAAGCTGTCATTCCACCAGTTGAGTTATTGTTAAAATCAACACTTACAGGAGAACAAATGGTGCTTAACAGCTGCGTGCTAAAACTAGCGTGCGGTCTTGGGAGTACTGTAATATTTACGTCATCAGTCGATGAACCACACGCATTGCTAACCGTTAAGCTCGCTGTGTAATTTGTGACCTCCACGTTTTCGAGATAAACCTGAGCCACTGGAGAGACAGCTGTGCTTGTATTGCCATTTCCATAATTCCAGTTGTATGTTAAGTTTTCACCGGTGGTGCTCGCTGAGAAGTTTACATTTAAAGGCGCGCAACCTTCAATTGCCGTAGAAGCAATTGATACTGTAGGCGCAGAAATCACAGTGATGCTATCGAAGGTGGTATCACTACAACCAAAGCTATTCGAGGCTATAAGTCTTACCTCAAAGGTACCTGCGGTTGTATAAGTATTATTTGGACTTACTCCAGATACGTTGCTGCCTACTCCAAAATTCCACGAATATTGGTTTGCCGCTACCGAAGTATTTGTTGGGGTAATCGCCAAATTCGTACAAGCTGTTTCTTGTAAAGTGAAAGATGCAGTAGGAATATTGTTTACTGTCACTGATTTAAAAGCTGTATCAGCACAACCAGTGGTTAGATCTGTAAATCGATAAGAAACATTGTGTAGTCCCAATCCCACAGAAGATGAAAAAGTGCTACCAGAAACACCAGCACCTTCCCATGAACCGCCACTAGGAAAACCACCAGCGAGTTGGATAGATGGAGTGTTGATACACATACTTTGATTTCCTCCTGCATTCACAGTAGGTTCAGCATTCACCGTTACCATAAGCTGGTCGCTTACCTGACAACTGCCAGTACCAATAGTGAGTGTCACCATGTGATTTCCAGCTCCGGAGTTAATTGGGCTAAAAATTCCGTTCACCGCGTCAACGATGCCTGTTCCGCTCCAAGTACCAGCAGCTGAAGCTCCACCTGCAAGATTTATATTTCCTTCATTGCGGCAAATCACAACATCAGGTCCTGCATTTACAGTTGGACTTGATGTCACTG
>CAYRZQ010000027.1:0-31642 GCA_964428835.1 uncultured Comamonadaceae bacterium
TGTTTGGTTTTGTATAGTCAATTGGTTTGACGAAGATAATTAGATATGTGAAAAACAAATAATTGTGAATAAAAAATTAGGCATGAATAGCAAAATTTCATGCACAGGAGAATAAAACTAACTTAGCCCCCAGATGTATTTACTCAATAAGAAAGTACAGCGCGCTCAAGTATTGGAGCTTTTTGCAGTAGTTTTTAACTTGCTATTCACCTTTCTTTATCAGTACCAAAGCTGGTGGTGTTTTGTATTTGGAATAATAGGGCCAGCCTTATTAGCGATCATACTTTATCAGAAATCACTTTTCGCTGAAACATTCCTACAATTCGTCTACGTTGGCCTGGCGATATATGGTTGGCTTAATATCTCAAGCTCATGGGAGGTAATCAATATGTCTCCTGCAGAGCATTCGCTACTTATCATAACTGGATTATTGATCACTTTGCTTTGCGGATATTTATTGAAAAAATATTCTACCGCTCAACTTCCTTACATCGATTCATTCACTACAGTCTTTGCAATCGTTGCCACTGCATTGATGATGATTCCAGTTCATGAAGCATGGCTATATTTCATTGCAATCAATAGTGTATCTATATTCATGTATGTGCAAAGAAAACTCTATCTCGGTGCGATTATGTTTGCCGTATACTTGTTGTTGAGTATAAAAGGATATTTTTTCTAATATGAATATTTGGATCACCGGCCCTGAATCATGCGGTAAAACGGAGCTTGCGCAGTTTCTTGTGCAACACTTGGAGGGTACTAAATATGTCGAAGAATATGCTAGAATATATTTAGAGCAAAAGTTACCATCCTTGGACTATTCACGCGATGAATTAAAGCACATCGTTGAGGAACAAATCTCTCGTTGGGAAATTGAACTTCTAAATACTCAAACACATCATATCATTGATGGGGATATACTTGTTTTAAAAATATGGGTGGAAGAAGTGTATGGAGAAAGCTGGCCCAACATAGAGCGTTGGCTGAATCATTTTTCGCCAGATCTACTTTTGATTTGTAAACCAGATGTACCCTGGATAGCCGACCCATTGAGAACAAATCCAAATGACCGTGATCGACTTTTTGAAAAATATGTTCAGGCTTGTATAGATCTCTCCTGGCCGTATCATATCATTTCTGGAGGATATGATCAAAGAGAAAAAACTGCACTTGAATTAGTACGCAGAGCACTTTCCGTAAACCATTCGGAACAACGCTAGACCAACGAAAGCTCCGACCATGTTTGCGATAAAATCAAAGGGATCCGTTGCTCGTTCAAGAAACCATTTGGATTGAAAATATTCCAGCAGACCACCGTATGCTAGTGCGATGAAAAATGCCACGATACGCGCATTGTTTTTAAGATAGCGGTTGGTACCCTGCTTTTTAAAAGCAATAATGAGCATCACCACCCAAAGCGCAAATACACCGACGTGCACGAATTTGTCGAATCTGAAAAAACTCCAGATATCTTCATAGATCAAATCGCCACCAGGAATACTGTAAACGAAAAAAATAACGGCCGCCCACAAAGTCGGGACGGCCATATGTCTAAAAACGTTTTTCACTTGGATTATCCAACAAGCGCCTTGTACGCGTCTGCATCCAATAGATCAGAAGCCTCGCCTGAAATCTTCACTTTAATCATCCAACCCGCACCATAAGGATCTTCATTTACAGCAGCAGGATTGTCTGCGATGCCGCTGTTCACTTCGATGATTGTTCCAGCCACTGGCATAAACAAATCACTTACTGTTTTCACTGCCTCTACTGTTCCAAAAACTTCGTGCTGACCTAAAGTCTCTCCGTTAGTTTCAATTTCTACAAACACAATGTCGCCCAATTCACTTTGTGCGAAATCAGTGATGCCGATTGTTGCAACATCACCTTCGATTCTCACCCATTCGTGATCTTTTGTGTACTTTAACTCAGAAGGAAAATTCATGATAATGGTTTTATTTGGTTGCCAAAAATAGAATAAAAGATGAAAGTGCTACCTTTCGGCGCAAAATCTGTCAAAAATCATAATACCATATGTCTGTTTCTACAGTTCTAATTTTGATTCTCATCGGTGTTTGCGCTGGTGTTCTTAGTGGCTTCGTAGGCGTTGGTGGAGGTATGATTATCGTACCCGGACTTGTTTTTTTATTGGGTGCATCGCAGCTATCCGCTCAAGGTACTAGTTTGGCTGTGATTATGTTACCCGTAGGAATATTTGGCGTGATGAATTATTACAAAGCCGGACATATCAATTTGTCCTTTGCGCTCATTATTGCGTTAGCATTTGTAGTTGGTAGTTATATCGGTTCAAAATACGCCCTGAAGGTACCTGAACACAAAATCAAATTTTTGTTTGGACTTTTTCTCCTTTACATCGCAATAAGGATGGTTTATTCAGGTGCATCAAAGTGGTTTGGCTAATTGAGTTTTCTTCGTTTGAGCTCTTTAATAATTAGACCCAACTCTCTACCTGTTTGTCCTTTCACACTTGTATTTTCTTTTGCTCTGCGAATCAAATAAGGAATCACTTCTTTAATCGGTCCATACGGCACGTACTTCGCTACATTAAAACCTGCGTGTGCCAGATTAAAACTAATATGATCGCTCATGCCAAATAATTGCGCAAAATAGACGCGCTTATCGTTGCGAGCAATGTCCTTTTTCACCATCAATTCCGCTAGCTTCAAGCTGCTCAGTTCGTTGTGAGATCCACAGCAAATCGCGATATCATTGATGTTATCTATACAATATTCCACTGCCAAATCGAAATCGCGATCGCTCGCTTCTTTACTCGGTTGAATAGGGTCGAGATAGCCTCTTTGCAAAGCACGCTCTCTTTCTTTTTCCATGTACGCACCCCGAACCAGTTTGAATCCGCACTTATAACCTTGTTCGATTCCGCGCTTATGACTTTTTTTCAAAAACTCCAATCGGTCGTGACGATAGAGTTGAATCGTATTGTAAACAATGAAGTTTTGCTTATTGTACTTCGCCATCATTGAATCTGCCAATGCATCAATAGCATCTTGAATCCAACTATCTTCTGCGTCAATGAAGACAGGCGTTCCGGTTTCATGGGCTAATGAGCAAATGCGGTCGACTCGATTTTCTACGCGCTGCCACTCGTCCTTTTCTACTGAGTTCAAAGCCTCATTAGCATTCACTTTTTCCAATAATTCAAAACGAGCAATACCCGTCACTTTAAAAACGCAAAACGGAATATGAAGATTATTATGAGCCGTGCGAATGGTTTGAAGCGTTTCCTCGCAAGTGCGATCAAAATCCTCTTCCGATTCCTTTCCCTCCACAGAATAATCGAGGATAGTCCCAATGTTTCCTTTATCCAAAATCTTTGTTGCCCGAGCGCACTCCTCAATATTTTCCCCTCCACAAAACTGTTTGAAAATATTGCCTTTGATCGCCCAACCAATTGGAATGCCCAACCTTAGCGACAAACCCACCATAGTATCACCGAACTTGACCAGTCCTGGGTTTCCGATAAGCTTGAATAAATAATAAGCTTTCTTCAAATCGCCGTTGGACTTGCCTTTGAAGGCGATTTCAGTATTTTCGAAAGAAACAATGGGCTCTGACTGCATGGGGCAAATATATACACAACGGGGGAGCACAAAACTCCCCCTCAATTGATGAATCAAGGATTATTAAATTCCTATTGAACTATGAATCTCTCCACCATTAGATGATCATTTGTCCAAGATTCAATAAAATAAACTCCAGCACTCAAAGGCTTATCGAATATGATATTGGTGTTTAACACTCCATCTAGCGCATAGACTTGATGATAAACCAATTTTCCAAGCCCATCCAATATTCTTAATTCAGTCAAATTGGATCGACAATCTTTAACTAATACATTTAAAATGTTTCCATCAGTAGGATTGGGATAAGCAGTAAGACTAGATTTTTCCTCCGAAACATATTCCACCAACCAAGCCTTTCGATTGAGGTCTGACTGATCGAAATTCGCTGCTCCCGTGACACATAAAAACTGAGGTGACCCAAAAGCACCAACGCCGTTACTAAATACAGGCCTGATTCGAACTTTGAATCGCTTTCCTGGTGCAACGCCAGGAATTGAAGAAACTCTAATCAAGCGCGATGAGCTACCCGATGATACAATTTGAGGACCGTCCAAAGAAATTGGATTATTGTTTTGATCTACTTCTTCAAACTCCCAGTCCCAAGAAATTACACCACAAACCCAACGTTCGGCAGCAATGAATGAAGTAACCGGTTTTGTGTTTGGGCATCGGTCGATGGCTCTCAAAGCCACGGGAACAGAGGCCTGAATTGCTATTTGATAAGTAGGAGAAGTAACTACTGTTGTGACAGGATTTATTCCCGCTCCATTATTCTGAATGAACGTGCTTGTTATAACGACATTATAACTAGTTCCATATTGAAGTCCACCTAAACTAGAAAAAGGAATATATGTACTACTACTGCTTGTGATATAAGTATTTACACCATCATTAAAACTAACGGAATAAATCTGAGCACCATTCCAATCACACTTGAAAAAGCCACATAATGAATTAAACGAAGTTCCATTATCCGGATCGCTGGGAAGATAGTTTTGAATACAAAGATTGAAAGCTCCAACATTATTTGAGTTGAAATTTCTGACTAAAACGTAATATGTTGTGCCCGCTACCAAACTGTTTGCAACCAATATTTCACTACCTCCTATGCCTGTTGCGTTCTCCAGTCCGACTAAGGATCCTGCGCCCGTTTGTAATTCAAGCACTAGATCATTCAGAGAACTATTGGCTTGAATTCGTGCTCCATTAGAAAGTGCAACAAAACGATACCAAACATCTTGTCCTGCTCCCGAAGGTGCAGTTGAACTCGCATTACTAGAAGCAGTGGCACTAGATAAATTAGCTGAAATCCAGGAGCAGTATGGGAAACTGCTTGCATTTCTCAAAGTAGCATTCAGCTTTTCATCGTTCACTAGACAATTCGTTGTATTAAGCTGTACTGCTGCGTAAGAGGGACAACCTGTAGCGCTTATAGTCATTACATCCATTAAGACAGAAGATGAGACTATTGGTTGGATATTAGCAGTTGTTTCAAGTGAGGGAAACCAGCTATAAGATGTAGCAAGAGAATCCGATGCAGTAAGTGATGCTATGGTACCCGAACAAACAATCGGTCCACTTGACTGAATGCTGACGGGATGATGATCAAAATCGACATACAACACGTTTGTAAAAGTGTAAGTCCCTGTGGTTTTGCACGTACACTTGCATACGTAGGCATCATCGCTTGTGATATTATGAATCCAAACATTCTGCCCAGTACCAACTATTGTCCCTAATTCATCAGCACCAAAACTTTCTGTACAATTGCCACAACAACAAGGTAACTTATACCATTCATAAGTCATATTCGCTAAATGATTTTCATCTCTTATCTTGAGCTGAATACTGTTTTCAGAATTACAAACTAACTCACCAGAGGAGATTGCCTCTGGAAATGCAGGAGCGCAATTACAAGGAGGATTAAAGTTTACTGCTATGGACTCCGTTACGGATTTTGTTTGCAACTCACCTGTTGCAGGATTCTCATAGCTCAGTTGCAGCGTGACATCATAATGTCCTCCTGTTTGATAATAGTGTTCAGGACTTACTTCTGTGGAAGTAAAGCCATCGCCAAAATTCCATTCTCTGGCTGCCAAAACGAGTGAAGGATCAGGATCTGAAGAGTCCGTGAAGATTGCACTCAAACCAGAAGTTTTAGAAGAAATAACAGGATTCCAACCCCATGGATTCGGATTAATAATGATCGCGCAACGTACCCTAATCTGTTTACAAATTTTATTCATTAGAACCCCATTACAATAGGTTCTTAAGCATACATAATATGCACCGCTGCCAGTATAACAAACCGTTGGAGAAAATTGTGTGCTCGTCTGATTATTTCCAAAAGACCAGAGGTAAGTCAAGTTGGCGTTGCAATTTGCTGGTAACACCGGAGTAAAAGTTCTACAACACAATGCGCCAGTAACAGTAAAATCAATAGGAGCGCAGCAGGGCGGCGAACAATTGACGGTTATCGTCTTACATACCTGAGTAAAATAAGTTTGTCCTGTGAATGGGTCACGACAACAGTCGTAATGGCAAACTGTATATGTACCAGATCCCGGGAATGTAAACGTCGCGGCATCCGTTGTAAAAGCCTGACCAGCGCTACCAAATACCCATTTTTCGCATGCATCAGGATTACCTTCTGGTGTAAGATCTGTGAATGTGACACTACAACCAGAAATAACAAAACTAAAGTCGGCAGGAGAAGGGACACAAGGTTGACATACTACTTCTATAGTATCACACACTATATGATCACAACCAACTGCACCTGGTATGAAGTAGCAATCCTGATGACAAATAATGTATTGTCCTGGAGGAAAAGCATTAAAGCAAAATGAAATAGTATCAGATACGTTGGAATAAATGATATTGCTAGATAAATCAGTTATCACAAAATTGTTGCAACTATTTGCTCCATCTGGTGTAGTATCTTGGAATTTGAAGCAACAGCTTCCTAAATCTACAGTACTAAAATCTGCATTCACTGGACATGGTGGAATACAACCTTGAACTGTCGCATTGATAGATTGGCTTGGCAGTGCCAAGGCGATTAAGCTAATTGTTTGAACAATTGTATCTACGGGCGACACGATGGGAATGTAGGGAGAACTCACTACTGTATTAAGTTTATAGTGACAAGTAGACTGGAATGTTCCACTTGTATTGAGCAAGTGCAATTCATCCAATGAACCTGCATTTTCATACGTTGCAAAGAACAACTCTCCACTAAAAGGCACACCTCTTCTGTCCATCATTTTTGGATAGTATATCCGAGGATGTGAAAATGTGCTATAGGTGTCAATGATCAATGAAGATGGCGTGTAGTTAGTGGACTGCGTGGGATACTTCACGGCTCCAGTAATGGTATCTTGTATGATATCAAAAGTAAAGACATGCGCGAAGGTTCCTGAGTAAGTTGTTGAACCTGTTGTTTCGGTTTGATTCAAGCCATAACCAGCTATGTTGAAAGTAGTACTTGCGCACAAAGCCTCAAATGAATATGCATAATAATCACCTCCAGGAACAGTCATTTCATAAGACTCAGATAAATCAAAAGCGCCAGTTCCGTCATCCATTTTAACGAAGCCCATATTTCTATTGTTTGAATGATTGACAAGTTGATAAATGCACTCGCGCCCGCCAGCGTCATCATGGGCGGCATCTGCACCCACACAACTGTTTCCGCTACCTCCTGTATTTTCATAGAGTTTCTTCCACATCAATACACCATTATAATTGACACATGCGGCTAATATCGCCTGATCACCATCAGCGGAAGTACCTGAGCCACCAACAAAATACCCCAGCTCAGCGCAAACCTGAACAACGTGTGAGGCCATATCCCAATCGTTTGGATTTGAACCTTGAGGAGAGTTGAAAAACTTTTGCCATAACAGATTAAGATTAGCATCCAACTTCATGATAAATGATTGTTTTGCGTTAGTACTGCCGTATCCTGAAGCCACAAAACCACATAATACATAGCCATTGACGGGGTCATTATTGCATGGATTATCAGTAGTCGCAATTACATTTAAAATCGTTGAATGTGTATTTGGAATTCCCAAACTCAGTTTGCGTTGATTCGTAACGTTGAGATTGTTATCAACTAGAATAACGTAGCCCACGTCAAAACCGGATTCTTTTGTTTGACCACAAACTACATAACCGTTGCCATTTATTGCAGCGTTAATATGCAAAGCTCTGTCTTCATTCGCTCCACCTATCAATCTCTCATTGAGAATAACCCCATTCATATCCATATCCTGCAGGTGAATTTGCCAGTTTCCACCGACATTCATGGACCCAGCATAGACTGCTCCCAAAGTATCATGGCGGTATGCAACGCTGTAGTTGTCATGATCAAAACCATGCAAATAAGTATTTTGAAATTGGGTGAACGCTGGAAGCACAATGATGCACAAAAGCGCACAGAGCATCCCCATGAGTGAGGGGTAAAATTTCATTCGGCTAAGGTTTAGATTGTCTTACTATATTGAAAGACAAAGTCAAATATAAAATTTTTCGCTGTAATTCAATAACTTTTACATAACAATTACTTATCCTTGATAAGAGAAATTATTTTGCGTCTTTTTAGCTAATTTGCCGCACCAATACAACGACCTTGACCAGATTCTTTGTAACCTCAATATTTTTTTTCTCTGTGCTTGCAATGCAGGCTCAATCCTTCACCGAGGGAGGCCGCGCCGCGTCTTTAAGTGGAGCCGCCATCACATTAGAAGATTCGTGGAGTGTTTTTCACAATCAAGCTGGACTTACCAATGTGAAAGGATTCACTGCTGGTGCCTTTTTCCAAAATCGTTTCTTGATAAAAGAGTTAGGCGATCGTGGGGTGTTCGCTGCTACTAAGTTTAGAAGCGGAACCTTTGCATTTTCATACCAGAGTTTCGGTTACCAAGCTTTTAATCAAAGTCGCGTGGGTATTGCCTATGCCATGCCCTTGTCTGAAAACTTTTCTGTTGGTCTCCAAATGAACTATCATAGTCTACGCATTGCCGAGGGCTATGGCATCAGTAGAGGTTTCAGTGCAGAAGGTGGTTTTCTATATAAGCTCAATAAAAATCTTCATATCGCAGGGCATATCGAAAACATCAATCGCTCACGACTATCAGAATTTAATGATGAGCGCATGCCTTCCGTGTTGACATTGGGTGCACACTATATTTTCTCAGAAAAAGTGAAACTCATTTGTCAGGCTCGTCAAGTAACGGCACAAAGAGTAAATATCGTTGGAGCCATCGAGTATGACATTGCGGAAAGCATTGTGGTGCGTGCTGCAGGAGGAGCAAACCCAACGGCTTCGAGCTTTGGGTTCGGCTGGAAAAACAAATTCCTTCGCGCTGATGTTGCCGCCTCGTACAATAGTATTCTTGGCTTCTCACCTCAGATTTCACTCACCTACTCAGCTGCAGGTTTTTAATGAAGGCTAATTATTTCATATCGCTGCGCTGGATTATTATCTTCTTGCTTGGATTTTTAACCGAACGAACGTTCGGTCAAAAAGAAGCTGACTTTAATAAACAAAATATTATTGAGCAGCGTATCGAAATCATAGCCGCCAGCGTTGATGAAACCGTAGAAATTGACTATACAAATCTCTTCGAGGACTTGAGTTTTTATTTTGAGCAACCAATCAATCTCAACAATGCGAATCCCGAAGACTTAAGAGAATTGTATCTTTTAAATGAACTCCAAATCAACGCCCTTCAGCAGCATATCAAACAATTTGGGGCACTGAAAAGTATCTTCGAATTGCAGTCAATCAAATTTTTTGATCTCAATACCATCCGTCTTATTCAACCCTTTGTAACCGTTGCTCCACAAGGAATGCTCTCTGATTTCAGCTGGCTCAATATGTTTAAAGAAGGTACAGGAGATTTATTTTTACGCTACCGTCGTACGCTCCAAGAACAAGCAGGATTTATACCTGACCCTGCTGAGGGCGAACCGGCCAATTTTGTCGGCAGCCCTGATTATATGTTTACTCGATTTAGATTTCAATACCGCAAAAATTTAATCGCAGGTTTCACGCTTGAAAAAGATGCTGGTGAGTCTCTGCGAAACGGTCCTGACTTCGCGAGCGGTCATGTATTTATCAGAAACAACAACGCCATCAAGGCACTGGCATTGGGAGATTTCCAAGCTCAGTTTGGACAAGGCCTCACTTTTTGGAATGGACTTGGTTTTGGTAAGTCGCCTTTTGTAATGAACGTAAAGAAAAATGCGAACGGACTAAGACCCTATTCTTCGGTGAATGAGTCACTATTCCTGCGTGGAGCCGGAACTACCTTAGCCTGGCGTAAATGGGAACTAACGGCATTGTATTCAAGAAAAAACATTGACGGAAATGTTCAGGAACAAAGCGATTCAACCATCGTTGATGATGGAATAGTGGTTTCAAGTCTCCTCATCGCTGGTCTGCATCGTACTGAAAGTGAATTGGCCAACAAGGGTACCGTACAAGAAGATATTGCGGTTGGAAATCTCAAGTATGCGACGCGCACTTTTTCCGCATCTATGACGGCAGCGCATATAGAATATTCGGCAGATGTTGTTCCGCGCGCACAACTGTATCAAATTTATCGATTTCGAGGCCGAGAAAATACCAATATAGGAATTGACTATCAAAAGGTATATCGCAACTTCAATTTCTTTGGAGAATTTTCTCGGAGTGCGAATGGTGGATTAGCAACATTAAATGGATTTATAGCTGCCCTGCATCCACGCATTAGCGTTTCGGGAGTTCATCGATGGTTTGAGAAAAATTACCAAGTTCAATACTTTAATGTTTTTGCTGAAAACTTTACTCCTCAAAACGAAAGAGGAATGTACCTCGGAGTAGAAGCAAACATTGCGAAAGGGTGGACGCTTTCTGCATATAGCGATCAAATTCGCTACGAATGGCTGCGTTTCCAACTAAGCACGCCCACAACAGCCACAGATCATTTGGTGCAATTGAACTATAAGCCAGATAAAAAACAAGATTTTTATTTCCGCTACCAAGTACGTAATCGAGGTGAAGACTTAGGTTCAGAAGGAATTCGAATTGATTATCCCGTAGCAGAAAGAATTCAAAATTTCCGATTCAACGCCATTTATCAACCTCATCCAAATGTCCAAATGCGTTCGCGCCTTGAATGGAAAATTTACGATAAGGCTCAATCACCTTCTGTTACGGGCTTCCTCATTTATCAAGATTTGATTTGGAAAAAGACAGGAAGTAAAATTAGCTTTAATACAAGATACGCTATTTTCAATACTCCTACCTTTGACGCCGCTATTTGGGCGTATGAGAGTGATGTCCTTTATGCATTCAGCATTCCATCTCACAATGGCAGGGGACAACGAATGTATGCACTGATGAAATGGGACATAAAGAGAGGATTAGACCTTTGGGTTCGCTACGCTCAATGGATTTACTTCGATCGTCAGACCATTAGCAGCGGAAACAATGAAATTAGTGGAAATAGAAGAGGTGATGTCACCGTTCAGCTGCGCTGGCAGTTTTAAACCAACTTATTATCGAATATGATTAAAAAAAGAGCAGAGTCATTTGAGGTATACCTTTTCTATCTTATTGTATTTTTACACCTAACCCCGCTCTTCTTTGGCAGCGCTTTTCCTTCTTTTGATGGCGCAGCCCACATTCATAACACAAACGCATTCAATCAACTTATCTTCGGTGACAATGCTCATCTAAAAGAATTTTTCAAGTTCAATGATCTGATTGTTCCGAATTGGACTGCAACGGCGCTAATGGGTTTTTTTGACATTTTCTTCTCAACCCTCGTTGCAGAAAAAGTAATAATCGCCCTCTACATCATTCTATTACCGTTAACGTTTAGAAGCCTTGTAAAAGCACTACGTGCAGAGAATTTGTATTTGACGTATCTCATATTTCCATTTATTCATTCTCAATTTCTTTTCATGGGCTTTCATAATTTTAATATTGCCCTCGTTCTTTTATTCATCACGCTTCGCTTTTGGGTCAATAAAAACGATAGTTCTTTCAAGTGGCGTGACTTATTCATACTTACACTGCTTTTAACTTTTACCTTCTTCTCTCACCTATTTGTTTTCGGCATTACTCTATTGAGTATTGCACTGTATTCCATTTTCTTTTATGTCATCCGTGAAAACTCTGATAGCTTCAAGGATCGACTTCTTGAGTTGGTTAAAAAGGGTGGAATGGTGCTCACCGCCGCTCTACTGCCTCTTTTTCTCGCCATACTATTTTTAATGTATCGCCCTGCTGTTATTGGCATTAACTACCTTAGCAAAGAAGCTCTATGGTCTGGTTTGAGGGAGTTGAAAATGCTCATTGCGTTTAATTCTGAGATTGAATCGCCGCGGCTATTTATCATTCTAATTGTCATTCTATCTCTACTTTTAATTTCGCTCTATACTCGGTTGAATCAAATCGAATTTTCAAAATTCTTTAAAATCAAAAAAGCGCTTTTCGGAGCCGATGTCTGGCTTTTCCTTTCAGTTATTTTGCTAGTTTCATACTTTAAACTACCTGATTCGGATGGCACTGTTGGCTACGTTTCTCCAAGGCTCGCTTTGATGGCTTTTTTATTTTTATTAATATGGTTGAACCTTCAAAGCTATTCTACAAGATTCAAAATAATTGCCGCAGCACTAACCGTTAGCGCGTCTTTACTACTCACTAAATACTACGTCACTGCGGTAAAAAATTACAACACATATTCTAATGAAATATTAGAAACGGAAAATTTTATATCCGAGGGGACTGTAATATTGCCAATCAACTTTTCGCAAGATTGGTTTATTCCGCATTTTTCAAACTATCTTGGATACCGAAAAAGCTGTGTAATCCTGGAGAATTATGAAGCGAGCAGTAGTTTATTTCCTTTGGAGTGGAATCAAAGTACATTTCCCAATCTTAAGCTGGATGAATTGTCCAGTGCTGAGTCGAAGTGTGCACACTGGAATATCAATGAATCAAACGCGATAAAAAAGATTGATTATATATTTATTTTAGGCGACACGGCCACCGCATCGCCTGAGTGCAAAACGGAGCTTCGATCATTATTGAATAATTCATACCACAAGATTCATAGCACAAGTCGAACCTCATTATATCAACTTTCTTCAAAATGAAAAATGAGATAAAAAACACTTTCATTTCTTGGGATGATTTTGAAAAAGTAGAAATTCGCGTTGGTACTATTATTTCGGCAGAAGTTTTCAAAGAAGCAAAAAAACCCGCATTTAAGATCACCATCGACTTTGGTGAAATAGGCATTCGCAAAACCTCAGCACAAGTCACAAAACTTTACACTTCTGAAGAAATTATTGGAAAACAAGTAGTGGCGGTCGTTAATTTTCCTCCAAAACAAATCGCGAACATTCAGAGTGAATGCCTTCTCCTTGGCGCTGTTGACGATGATGCCGTGACGCTTTTAACACCAGATAAATTGGTGAAAAACGGTCTCCGCGTGGGTTAGGATCGCTACCAAAACATATTTCTAAAAAAATCCCCCTCTTTTGGGAGGGGGACTCTTCTACGATTTGTTTGGGTTAATTAATATAGATTTGAATCTATGTCTTTTGAAATTTCAATGTCTTTATCTTTCCCGAAGCACCCGTTACCTGAACGATATAAATGCCTCTTCTCAAGTTTTCTAACATATCCAAACGAATGGCGGTACATTCTTCGCCATGCGTATCGGGTTTAAAATTGTAGAGCACCTTTCCTGTAAGATCCTTTACAACCACATTTAGCTCTTCAAATACAGGTTCGTCGAAGGTCAAAACTGCCTTCGATTCCACCGGATTGGGTGAAATAGAAGCCGTCGCAATCGGATTGCTCGACTGAGCAAGGGCCGAAACGTTAAATAATAGGGCGGCAGTAATTAGGAGTAAAAATTTTCTCATACCTTCATGTTTTATTGAGGCAAAACAAATTCCTTGCCTTTATATAAAACGGATAACAAATATAATAGTTTCGCATTATGAAACGATTCTTTCTAATGTTAATAATTCTGACTGTATTCGCAGCTTGTAAGGCCAACAAGAAAAATCGCTGCAATACTTGTCCCAAATGGGAAGACCGCATAGAAATGACTGGGGAGGTGGCAGGTGAAAAACTCGACAGACCTTGAGAAGGCGCTAGAGCGCTTTATTCCAGCCAACTCTATAGAATTGGCCTGTGCGCTTTTACGCAAGTATCCGCACCATTTGGTGATTACGCCCCCGCGGAGCACCAAGCACGGTCATTTCAAACCTGCTCCAAAAGGGCAACGCCATGAAATTACCGTAAACGGGAATCTCAATCCTTATGCTTTTCTCATCACCATGGTTCACGAAGTGGCACATCTCGTGGCGCACCTCGAGTACGGATATCGCATTCAACCTCACGGCCAAGAATGGAAGGACTCATTTAAGCTAGTCATGCGCCCGTTTTTCAATAAAGGTATTTTTCCTGAAGATATAGAAACACCTCTGAAGCGTTATATGATGGACCCTGGAGCAACGACACACAGTGATTTTCATCTTTTTAAGGCGTTGACGAAATACGACAGGATGGGGCCTTATACAAGATTGCTAGACGATCTTCCCGTGGGCACAATTTTCATTTACGGAAGAGACAAAAAGGTCTTTAAAAAAGGAGAGCAGTTGCGGAAACGCTATCAATGCACAGAGTTGGCCACTAAACACGTATATCTTTTTGACCCACTGGCCAAAGTATTCGTCAAAGACTAAATGGCTACTAGCCGCGCCCCGCGCGGAGTACCTCTTTGATTTCTTTCATGAATTCCGAAGGGAAAACGAAATTATTCAACTCATCGTTCTGCGATTTCAAAATCTCCTTTTTATCCCCTTTCCACCATAACTCTCCTTGATAAATGAAGTTGATGAAGTCACCGATTTCGATTACAGAATTCATATCATGTGACACTACTACGGTAGTAATATTAAATTCATAGGTGATCTCTTTAATGAGATTATCAATTACGATTGCAGTTTGTGGGTCTAGACCTGAGTTAGGTTCGTCACAAAATAGGTACTTCGGATTCATAGAAATGGCTCGTGCAATGCCGGTTCTCTTCTGCATCCCACCGGATATCTCGCTAGGATAAAGATGGTTTTTACCTTGCAGATTTACTCGCTCCAAGCAAAAATTTACACGATCTTTCATCTCGCCTTCGCTCATTTTGCTGAACATTTTTAGAGGAAACATGACGTTCTCCTCTACTGTCATTGAATCGAAAAGGGCACTTCCTTGAAACAACATTCCCATTTCTTGACGCACGGTGCGGCGATCCCATCGATCCATCTTAGTAAAACTTCTTCCATCAAACACAATCTCGCCTTTATCCACCTCCATCAAACCGACAATACACTTGGTAAGTACAGATTTGCCGCTGCCACTGCGACCGATAATAAAATTTACTTTACCTGGAAAAAATTCCACAGTGACATTTTTGAGCACGTGATTACCCTCAAAACTCTTGGATATGTCCTTTACTTCTATCATAAGAGTAAGAGTTGAGTTAGAATGTAATTGGCAATCATTATCAATACGATACTATACACGACAGCTCTTGTAGAACTTTGTCCTACCTGAAGCGCGCCACCTTTAGTGTAATAGCCGTGATAAGAACTAACAGTGGTAATGATAAATGCAAAAACTACCGACTTAATAAGTGTATAAGAAACCTGAAAAGGTTCGAAATAATAAGTCAGTCCGTAATTATAATCCGTGAGAGAGATTACTCCGGTTGAACTTCCAATCATAGCACCAGCGGTGATACCACAAGCCATTGCCATGATTACCATGAATGGAAAAATAATCATTGCGGCAATGATCTTTGGTAAAATCAAATAGCTTGAAGAATTCACACCCATGATGTCCATAGCATCAATTTGTTCTGATATCCTCATTGTGCCGATCTCAGAAGCGATATTACTTCCAACTTTTCCGCTGAGAATTAGACATACAATCGTAGATGAAAACTCCAAAATCATTGTCTGACGTGTAGTGAAACCTATTGTCCATTTGGGAATCCAGCCACTATCAATATTTGCAGCTGTTTGAAGTGTCACAACTGCTCCCATGAATAAAGAAAGCAATGCTACAATCCCCAATGATTGGATTCCGATTTTATCTATCTCATCCACGATCAATTTCTTATACACCTTCCTTTTTTCCGGACGGGTAAAGACATTGACAAGCATCAAGGTATAACGACCGATATGTCTGTAGATATTGCTCAACCCTGCAAATATAAGATTCTAAAATTACCTGAAAATACTGAGTCTTTCAGAGTCGAGTCGCAGAAAAATGAACAACAAAAGTGTAAAACCCATCAGAGATGAACCACCGAAACTAAAAAATGGAAGTGGGATACCGATAATCGGCGCCAAACCTATTACCATTCCGACATTTATCAATAGGTGCAAGAAGAAAATGCTTGCCACACAATAGCCGTAGACCCTGCTAAATTGTGAACGTTGTCGCTCGGCCATGTTGATGATACGGATAATTAAATAGACAAACAATCCAATGACGATTACGCTACCGAAAAATCCCCATTCCTCAGCCACGGCCGAGAAAATGAAGTCCGTCCATTGTTCTGGCACATAGTTGTTTTGCGTCATTGGCCCTTCCAAGAAGCCCTTTCCAAAAAAGCCTCCTGAACCAACAGTAATCTTAGCCATTTGGGAATTATAGTCCGCGCCCTCACGTTCTACCGGCATCGAAAGCATCACATAGATTCGCTCACGATGGTGTGTTTCCAATACTTTTTCGACGATATAACTCACCGACAAACTGAAAGCAATACTGGCCACACTGCTGATTGCGATAATCCAGTATAAAGTTTTTCTGTTTCGTGGAACGATAAAATTCTTTACAAATAACCAACCCAAGATGGAAATGATTGCCACAATGATGATTAGAATCCAAACTCCACTCTGTTCTCCTGCGAATGGGAAATCTACTGTGGTGGCTCCACTAATGATACTCAACACACCAAATACAATCGCTCCGAGGCCAATAATGAGGACGTTACCAGAAAGGCCTTCACGATACATCACGAAGATAAATGCGGTGAATGTCAAAACAGAACCGACGTCAGGTTGGAGAAGAATCAAGCATGCAGGAAAGCCAATGATCGCTGCCGCTATTAATCTCGTTTTCCAATTCTTAAACTTTGCTCCCGTAGATGAAATGTACTTCGACAATAATAGCCCCACACCAATCTTTGAAAACTCGGATGGTTGAATACCGAAAGAACCAACACCAAACCACGCTTTGGCTCCATTCACCTCCTTACCAATCACAAGTACCAACATCAACAAGAGGACAAAAAAACCATAGATGAAAACAGCCAGTTTATTAAAAAAGTCTCCTTCGACCAATAATGTTAGAATAGCCAGAGTGAATGAAATTAAAATCCACAATGACTGACGTCCATATTCTTTGTCGAAGTCAAAGAGGTTTGGCTGTGCCGCATCGTAAGCAGCGCTATAGATATTCATCCAACCAAAAAGTACAAAAAATAAATATAGACCGACGGTGACCCAGTCGATTCTTCCGAGTTGTATGGCTTGGTTGTTACTCATCGATCTAGGAAATTAGCTTCAAGAATCCTCTTCTTCTCAGAAACATTAGACACTGTGTCGTTCAAATATTTCTCTATCATCATACTCGCAATCGGTGCTGCCCATGTTCCCCCGAATCCTGCATTTTCTACATACACAGCCATTGCAATTTTGGGGTCTTCTTTTGGCGCGAAGCATACGAATACTGCGTGGTCTTCTTTTGGTTCATTTTGAACCGTTCCCGTTTTACCGCAGATCACAATATCTTTCAATTTAGCACGACCTGCCGTTCCTCCAGGTCCTACCACCTTCTCCATTGCATTGATGATTGTAGTAAAATGTGCAGTATCAATTCCTGTATCGTAACGCACCAAATATTCCTGGCGAGGTTTACCTCCTATTCCGATTTGTTTTACAGTATGCGGAGAGATAAAATAACCTCTGTTAGCAATCAAGCAAGCCATATTTGCCATTTGTAGCGGTGTCACCAACATTTCTCCTTCTCCAATACTCAATGAATAAATAGTAGAGAATGCCCATTGGAATTCACCATACCATTTATCATAATATGCTACTCCAGGCACCAAACCTGTCTTTACGTTTGGAATATCCGTTCCCAAATTGCTTCCAAATCCGAATCTTTTAATATAGCCTTGCCAAATGTCGAGTCCAATACGCGCATCCTTGAAGCGACTTGTCTTATCTCGATCTGCCTCTACGACGCGCTGCATAACACCCCTGAAGTATGGATTGCATGAATGTACGATTGCCATTTCCAGATCATCATTGCTGTGACTACCGTGACAACCTATGATGCCGCGATTACAAACGATACGTGTTTGAGGGGTGATAATTCCCAACTGAAGCGCTGTGGCCGACTGTGCGAGCTTAAATATAGAACCCGGGCGGTATTGCGCTTGAGTTGCGCGATTGAAAAGAGGCTTTTGCTTATCTAAGTTAAGTGCGCGAAAATTGTTTCCTCGAGCTCGTCCCACTAACAGATTCGGGTCGTATGTTGGTGCACTTACTAAAGCTAGGATTTCACCTGTTTGAGGCTCAATAGCCACAATACAACCTCTTTTATTTACCATCAACTCTTCTCCAAATCGTTGCAATTCTGCGTCGATTGTGGCAATGAGGTCTGTACCTTCTACGGCTGCAACGTCGAGTTTTCCTTCAGCTACATTTCTTTCTATTCCCAAATTATCCCGAAAAACATATTTCACCCCGCGTGTCCCGCGCAACTCATTTTCATAAGCCTTTTCAATCCCACTTTTGCCTATGTAGTCACCACGTCGATAATCTGGAAATTTTTCCAATTCATTTTTATCAATTTCCGCTACATCTCCCAATAAAAGTGCACCAATACTTTGGGGATAAATACGAAGTGTACGAGGCGTTCCAAAAAAACCAGGGTATTTATAAAGCTCCTCCGAAATCCTTGCATATTCAGGAGGTGTAATTTGTTTGATCAGCGGAGACGGTTTGTATTTAACATTCGGCCAACTAACTGCTTTTTGCAGTCCTGAACGAAGTTCTTCCAAAGACAGACTTACCAATTTGCAAAACGCTAATGTATCGAATGGTTTTACGTCTTTCGGCAAGACCATTAAATCATAAACTGTCTGATTTGTCACCAGCAGGCGTCCTTTGCGGTCGTATATGAGCCCTCGTGATGGATAAACGATGACTTCCTTTTCTGTGAGCGCCACTCCTTGATTTTTCCATTCATCATTGATAACCTGGAGAAACAGCAAACGAATAGCATAGATGATACCTATGACACTCACAATAAGAATAATGGTTATTCTTCTGCCGTCAAGATTCACTGTTCGCTGTTTTTAGAAGTATAAATAAGGTATTGTCCGATGGTCATTAAGAAGAGAGTTGCGGCAACACTCAATACGATGTGCAACAACTGGTAGAAGAAATCCGAAAGGCGGAGCACTTCCATAAAAAACAGCCAAGTGTGGTGGATCAAAGTCAGGATGCCTGCATAGGTTAGATACCAAGGCAATCCCATACTCTGTACCGTTGGTCTTTGATTTATTTCATAGCCTTCACGAGGCGAAAACAATCGCTGTATCAGAGGTTGCAAGAAACCTAACAATAGGCATGCACTCGTGTGGAGCCCAGGAGGGCCGCTAAAAAAATCCATTATCCAACCCACTACGAAACTAATCAAGAGTGTTAGCCAGCGAGGAGTTTCGAATGGAAGCATTAGAATACCAAAAATGTAAATCCACGGTAAAATCAAACCGTCGAGCGGCTGCATCCTGTTCACCACTAGATTTTGAAGCAAAATCAGGAACAGGATTCGAAATATGTTATTAATTATCGATAGCGCCATCTGCTGCTTCTGTTTCCTCTAGTAGTTTATCTTCCTCATCCTTTAGCAAGTCATCAATAACTTGCACGTAGTCCAATTTTCTATAATCCGTACTCAACCGAATATTTATTCGGCGGAAGTTCTCCTCAGCACGGTCATCCAGGCTCTGTACGTATCCTACCATTATATTAACTGGAAATTTCGAACTATATCCTGAAGTGACTACCGTATCTCCTATTTCCACCTTCACGTGTTTTGGAATTCCATTTACGATAGCCATTTCTGGGTCACCGCCGGGCCATACCAATAGTCCTATATCACCGCTACCTTTCATCCTTACACTGGCCTGAAACTTACTGTGCAGTACGGGCATTACTACAGAAAAATGCTTGCTTACACTTCGCACAATACCTACGATACTTCCATTTGAGATTACCCCCATTTCAGGTTCGATTCCTCCAATGGTACCCCTGTCGAGCATGATATAGTTTCTTTCTCGATTGAGGGTCATATTTTCGACTTTGGCATTTCGATAAATATATCTTTGAAACGCAAGTGTGTCGTACGCTTCAAAAGATGTAGTATCCACCACCATTACGTTTTCAGGTAGCTTGCTTCTAAGAATCGCATTTTCGAGTGAAAGGCGGTCGTTGATTTCTCCGAGCATCAAATACTCCTTGAGTTGTGTGCGTTTCGAATAGATTGAACCTACCCAATCACGACTGTGATTGATAAACTCGGCCTTTGCGTAATTATTATTATTGAAAAAAACGTAAAGCGCGAATCCCTGCAGTGTCAGGAACAGCAGGAAAACGTAATAGCGTTGTATTAAGTTGAGAATATTTCTCATTCACACATTTCTGACATCTCCCGCTGGACTCGAATTACGAGCTGCGCATGAGGAATTGGAACTTACTCACGTTTTTCAATGCGATACCTGTACCACGAGCCACGGCGCGCAACGGATCATCCGCAACGTGCACAGGCAGTTTGGTTTTCATAGAAATTCTCTTATCCAAACCGCGCAACAAAGCACCACCTCCGGCGAGGTAGATACCAGTCTTGTAAATATCCGCGCTCAATTCGGGCGGTGTATTTTCCAAACAGCTCATGATTGCTTCTTCTATCTTAGAAATAGACTTATCAAGTGCATGAGCAATTTCCGAGTAGGATACTGTGATTTCCTTTGGGATACCTGTCATCAAGTCGCGACCACGAACACTATAGTCTGCTGGGGGATTATCCAATTCAGGGAGCGCCGCGCCAACTTCGATTTTTATTTGCTCTGCTGTGCGCTCACCAATCAAAATATTGTGTTGACGGCGCATGTACTCCTCGATATCCTGTGTGAGCTCATCACCCGCCACTCGAATATTTTTATCTGTTACGATACCACCAAGAGCGATTACGGCAATTTCCGAGGTACCACCCCCGATATCGATGACCATATTCCCCATTGGTTCTTCTACGTCAATTCCTATACCGATGGCTGCTGCCATAGGCTCGTGAATCAAAAACACCTCTTTTGCTCCTGCGTGCTCAGCAGAATCCTGCACAGCGCGCTTTTCTACCTCTGTAATACCTGATGGGATACAAATCACCATGCGCAAAGAAGGCTGGAAGACCCCTTTGCTACGGTTGATCATTTTGATCATCCCTTTAATCATGTCTTCAGCTGCGTGGAAGTCAGCAATAACGCCATCTTTAAGAGGGCGGATGGTTTTTATATTTTCGTGTGTCTTACCGTGCATCTGCTGAGCAGCGCGACCTACAGCTACGGTACGACCCGTGGCTCTGTCGCGAGCTATAATCGACGGCTCATCCACAACGACCTTATCGTTTTGAATGATAATGGTATTTGCGGTACCAAGATCTATGGCTATTTCCTGAGTAAGGAAGCTGAAAAGACCCATACAATGGTGATTTCTTGAGGTTTACAATTCCTGCCCTATTTCACAAACCCTTGTAACACAAAGGTTTTTATCATAAAATATTCGAGCACAAATATATTCCTAATGTTAAGACTTATACCAATCAAGCGTTTCAACAATTTTGACGAGTTATCAACTACAAAATAAACTATCCGTCACCAAATCATAAGGTTCCCTTAATCGAACTCTTTACTCTTTCGGTTGTTATCTTTGTCCCATTCGAGATTCAAATTCTGAATTTTGAATTCCGAATTGTTATAGCAACTCACTAATAAAATATATTATGGCATTTACATTATCACCACTACCATACGCTTATGATGCGTTAGAGCCGCATATAGATGCGCGCACAATGGAGATTCACCATGGCAAGCACCACGCTGCATATACCAACAATTTAAACGCAGCTATTGCTGGTACCGACCTCGAAAACCTCACCATTGAGGAGATTCTCGTTAAAGGGTTTGATAAGCCCGCTGTACGCAATAACGGCGGTGGTTTTTACAATCACAATCTCTTCTGGTCAATTATGACGCCTAATGGCGGCGGCGCCCCAACAGGAGCGGTAGCTGAGGCTATCAATGCAGCCTATGGTTCCTATGACAAATTCAAAGAAGAGTTTACAAAAGCGGCTACCACTCGTTTCGGTTCAGGTTGGGCTTGGCTTTGCGTGCACAAGGGTGGCAAGGTTGAAGTTTGTTCTTCTGCCAACCAAGACAACCCACTCATGCCGGGCATCGGTTGCGGTGGTTTCCCTATTCTCGGCCTAGACGTATGGGAACACGCGTATTATCTCAACTACCAAAACAGAAGACCAGACTATATCGGAGCTTTTTACAATGTCATCAATTGGGACGCTGTAAATCGTCTTTTCGAAGCAAATAAATAAATCGAATTCCTGCATGGGAGTGTAGAACATTCGTGGGCTGCACTCCCATATCTTTTTTATCAGCAAAATATTCATCACCGTGTATTGCAACGACCTTTTTTCATACAGCCGCTTTCGCACTCGCGAAGTAAAAATTGGCTCCGTTAAGATGGGTGGCGACCAGCCTATTCGTCTTCAAAGCATGACCACCACAGATACTATGGATACCGCAGCTACCGTGGCTCAGAGTATTCGCATGATCGAGGCTGGATGTGAACTCGTACGCATCACAGCGCCGAGCAAAAAAGAAGCGGAAAATCTTGCTGAAATCAAAAAAGAATTGAGAGCAAAAGGCTATGATACACCCCTCGTAGCCGATATCCACTTTACCCCAAATGCTGCTGAAATAGCAGCCGGCATCGTGGAAAAAGTACGCGTAAATCCGGGGAACTACGCTGACAAAAAGAAATTCGAAGAAATAGAATACACCGACGAAAGCTACCAAGCAGAACTGGAGCGCATTCGAGAACGCTTCACCCCATTGGTGTTGCTATGTAAACAGAACGGCACTGCGATGCGCATAGGGACCAATCACGGTTCGCTCAGCGATCGCATCCTCAGCCGCTACGGGGACACACCACAGGGCATGGTGGAGAGCGCCATGGAGTTTTTGAGAATATGCCGGGATAATGATTTTCATGAAATTGTAATCTCCATGAAAGCCTCTAACCCGCAAGTGATGGTGCAAGCTTATCGCCTCCTCGTGGCGGAAATGATAAAGCAAAATATGAGTTATCCTCTCCACCTTGGCGTTACAGAAGCAGGAGATGGAGAAGACGGCCGTATCAAATCAGCAGTAGGAATCGGTACACTTTTAGAAGACGGTATCGGTGACACTATTCGTGTTTCTCTTACAGAAGAGCCAGAAGCCGAAATTCCTGTTGCCAGAATTCTTGCCGAGCGTTACACTCACCGAGCAGAATTACAATCTCCTATCACCCCAGTGCCTTATCCCATCAATCCTTTTGAATACACAAGAAGACACACATTCCATATTCAAAATTTTGGTGAAAAAAATGTACCTCGCGTCATCGCTGACTACAGTCACAAAAAAGAAATAACAGCTGCATCACTTTTCGCCGTTGGACTCAATTACAGCGTGCCTCTCGACAAATGGAATTTGACAGATACTGCAGCAGATTATATTTATTGCGGTAAAAACGAAGTGAACTTTGAAATCCCTGGAACCCTCGGTCTCATCTTCGATGCGGAAAAATGGGAGGAGGTAAAAGACAAACCTCGCTCTTATCCTCTCTACAAGTACCCTTCACTACCGAACAATCATTCGGTTATGAGCTTTTTGAAAATAGAAAATAAGGACATAACCGAACAAACACTCGGTAGCCTAAAAACTCTTAAAAACACCGTCTTAATAATTGAAACAACCAATGCGCACGCTGTTGCTGATATGCGTGCAGGATTTTTTAAACTGATCAATGAAGGTATAGAAAATCCGGTTGTGATATCCCGCTCTTATCCTTCTCTCAATGAGGATGAATTTATGCTCTATGCTCCTACAGACGCAGGAGCGCTTCTCATCGATGGACTAGGCGACGGTGTAATGATTCATGCCGACGGTATTTCGCAGCAGCGCATTAATAGCACAGCATTCGGCATACTGCAGGCAACGCGTACGAGAATTTCTAAAACTGAATATATCTCTTGTCCAAGCTGTGGTCGTACGCTTTTTGATTTACAAGAAACAACTGCAAAGATTCGCGCAAAAACCTCGCATTTGAAGGGTGTAAAAATTGGAATCATGGGCTGCATCGTGAACGGTCCTGGTGAGATGGCTGACGCAGACTATGGTTATGTTGGCACCGGTCCCGGCAAAATCACGTTGTACAAAGAAAAAACAGTAGTAAAGAAAAATGTACCAGAAGAGAATGCAGTTCAAGAACTGATTGAACTAATTCGCGAATATGGAGACTGGGTGGAGCCTGTGGAGGCTTAAAATCACAAAATTTTACTGCGTTTCAACTCAAAATTTTGACCGAGATAAACTCTTCGAACAGTTTCATCTGCGGCAAGTTCCTCTGCTGTTCCTGATTTAAGAATCGAGCCATCATAGAGCAGATAAGCCCTGTCTGTAATGCTCAAGGTTTCTTGAACGTTGTGGTCGGTTATAAGGATGCCGATATTCTTCAACTTCAATTGCGCTACAATGCGCTGAATATCTTCTACAGCAATTGGATCAACACCTGCAAATGGCTCGTCCAATAGAATAAATTTTGGATCTGTTGCGAGTGCTCGAGCGATCTCCGTGCGGCGACGTTCGCCTCCACTCAGGTGGTTACCGATGTAGGTGCGCTTGTGTGTGAGACCAAATTCATCCAATAAAGTTTCTAGCTTCATGGATTGCTCCTTTTTGGTGAGCTTGGTCATTTCCAAAATTGCTTTAATATTATCTTCTACACTCAGCGTTCGAAAAACAGAAGCTTCTTGAGGCAAATAACCAAGACCCAATTGAGCGCGTCGATACATTGGTTCGTCTGTGATCTCTCTATCATCGAGCATCACGCGCCCCTCATTGGGATGCACTAAGCCAACTACCATATAGAAACTGGTTGTTTTACCTGCACCATTGGGACCGAGAAGACCAACAATTTCGCCCTGATTCACATCAAAGCTCACACCTTTCACGACTGTTCGTTGACCGTAACGTCGAATGATATTTTCTGCGCGCAATTGCATGGGGCTAAAGTACGACGAAATCTAAAAACTAGAATTTTACTAGAGAATAGGTAAAATGCATCGGGAACCTAAGCTCCAGATTCTTGAATTCATAAAAGCCCCCCATTTAGGGGATAAAAATATCACTGATAAATGGGGTTTCGCCACGCTAAGCAAAAGAGCAACTTTGTTTCACTTAATTATTCTATCATGACCAAAACCACTGCACTCACCATCTACTTATTTGCAAGCCTCATGGCCACGTCACAAACAGGCCTCTCACCCTGCGGCGGCAGCGCAAGTAGCGCCGAAGCTTCTGTAAGTTTTACTATAGGTCAACTAGACTTCGTAAATCAGAGCAACAGCAACGGCTCATTCAATCAAGGCGTTCAACAGCCTTTCGAATGGTTTACGATTGTATCTGTAGCTGAAACGACAGCCATAGAAGGGCTGTCCATACATCCCAATCCGACAAGAGGCGAAATATTCGTAAATCTCAACACGGTGAAAGAAAAAGTCATCGTAAGAGTTTATGATGCTTTGGGAAAGTTCATATTCTCTCAAACGCTCGGTAATCCTCAGAACAGAATGGAACTCGGTGCCTTAGCAAATGGAGCCTATTACATTCATTTCAATTCTGAAAACGGACTTCAAAACGAAGTTATCAAAGTCATCAAAACCAACTAAACAAAAGCATTATGAAAACAAATAAGTGTATTCTATTAATCATCGCGCTTATCAGCGGGATATATTCCTACGCACAAAGTCCTGCTAAATTTTCCTACCAGGCTGTAGTGCGCAACTCACAAGGAGAGTTGGTTTCAAACGCTCCCGTATCGATGGAAGTTGAAATTCTTCAAGGAGGTGCTCAAGGAGTAATTGTTTATTCCGAAAACCATGATTTAACCACAAATGCCAATGGATTGCTCACCGCGGAGATTGGCGGCGGCACGGTAAACAATGGAAATTTGTCAAATGTGGATTGGTCGAACGGACCTTTTTACATGCATATATCAACCGACGTTGATAATGATGGAAGTTATGACGTGGAGGCAACGCAGCAAATGCTGAGTGTTCCCTTTGCGATGTACGCAATGAATGGCGGCGTAGCGGGACCACAAGGGCCAGAAGGGCCTGCAGGTGCAACAGGACCTCAAGGACCAGCAGGGCCACAAGGACCAGCAGGCGCTACAGGTGCAGTTGGACCGGCGGGGCCAACAGGACCAGCAGGTGCGGTTGGACCTGCGGGGCCACAAGGTCCAATAGGCTTGACCGGGCCTGCAGGACCAGCGGGATCAACAGGGGCGACAGGGCCTGCAGGACCAGCAGGGCCACAAGGACCCATTGGACTGACAGGACCAACGGGACCTACAGGCGCAGTTGGACCAGCTGGGCCACAAGGACCAGCAGGATTGACAGGTCCAGCAGGACCAGCGGGGCCCATTGGAGGAAGTAACGGACAAGTCATTTACAACAATAACGGAGCTGCCGCAGGCTCAACTGCGCTAACATGGAATCAAAGTCAACTCCGCCTCACTACAGAGAATATTTCATCTGGCGCAATAAATAATGCGAATATGATTTCAACGGGAAGTCTTTTGGTAACCTCACTTGCCAGTCCAGTTTCAAGACCCGCCCTCATTACTTCGAGCGGCGGCCTTAATGCCAATCCACCGCTTGAGCAGAATACGATTCCTCGGTGGACCACTTCTCAAAACTGGTCATCATCACAAATCAAAGACAATGGAGCTAATCTCGCTGTCGGCGGTGACATTCTGAACAATATCAAATTCGATTGCTTTCATGTGCAACAAACTGCTAATGGTGACGGACAGGCCGCTATAAGAGGCTTTCGAACGCGCGATAATCAAAATGATGGTATAAGTTATACTATCACGGGAATCAATGCTGGAACAGCAGGATTTAACTTGTGGGGCGATAGTTATACATTCGCAACATCTGGTCACTCATGGCTCGACTTCCCACGTTCAGGCGGAGTGTTAGGATCAAATGATGCGGGTACCATTTGGGGATCATTGGGTTATCGAAGCAGTGGATCTGTCAATTTCGGTGTCTACGGATCTTCAGCATACGCAAGCGGCGGTGGTTTTGCACCTTCTTCATCTTACGCTGGTGTAGGTGGTGGTTTCTTTGGTGACTTCATCGGTTCTACCTCAAAAGGAACTGTCATCGGTCAAATCAACAGCGGAGAATTGTTCGCCATCTACAATGACGGTGATACATACACCAACGGAAAAAATATCGAGTTGGCAAAAACTCCAAACGGATCAACTCCAATCTACGCAGTATCTGCTCTTGAGTCAAACATGTATGCGAAAGGTCGCGTTCAACTTGTCAATGGACAAGCGCAAGTAAACTTCAATTCTGAATACTCTTTCTTACTTGCTGAAACCCCTATCGTGACGGTCACTGCTAATGGTGAATGCAATGGCGTTTACATCACTCAGGTGACGAAAACAGGATTCTTAATTAAAGAACTCAATGGCGGAAATAGTAATGTGGAAATTTCTTGGATTGCCGTTGGAACACAATCAGACGCTACATCGAGAGAGAAGGCTTTGGAAATAGTGAACGCTCCAACCTTTGATAGAAACCTCGAACAAGTATTATATTCAGATGGTAACCTCGATGGCGAAGCACTGGGAATGTGGTGGGATGGAACGACTATTCAGTTTGGTAAAATTCCAGCAGGTCTTAATCAGGCTCCTCGTAAGTGATATAAGAATAGCTTCATGTTAAAAAGCCGTTTGCCTTGTGCAACGGCTTTTTACTTTACATTAGAAATATGAAATGGATTTTTTCAGCACTTCTATTACTTAGCCTGAAAGCATTTTCTCAGAAGAATGATCTCATTCACTCTGTTGTTGCTACACTCGCGCATGACACAATGATGGGAAGAGCGGCTGGAAGTAAATATGAAAAGAAGACCATTGAATACTTGAAAAAAATAGCCAATGATTCGTGTGGGTTAAAGCTAAAAGAATCGAAGTTTGAAATGTCCTTGCATTCCTCTGATTTCCTTCCCTGTTCGAATCTATACGGCTTTGTAAATAACAGAAAAAAACAAACGATACTCATCTCTGCGCATTACGATCACTTGGGCTTTGGAGGAAAACTATCGAGAGCACTCGTCGATAACAAAGTTCACAACGGCGCGGATGACAATGCTTCCGGAGTGGCGCTGGTTCTCGCATTCGCCAAATATATTATTCAATCCAAAATAAAAGACTACAACTATTTATTCGTCTTCTATACCAGTCATGAAAATGGACTAGATGGATCAAAAATGTTTGCCTCCAACAAAATTTTACAAAAAAACAAACCGCTCTTGCATATCAATTTTGACATGGTAGGCCGCATGCGCGACGGCGTCCTCAACTATGTGACGAACAAGAGTTCATTGCAAGAATTAACGTGCGCTAACACTAACATTCAACTGAAAAAAGGAAAACAAGAATTGATAGAAAAATCAGATTTGAAATGGAGTGCAGAAAAAAACATATCCTGTTTGCACTTCACTACTGGACTGCACCCTGATTATCATAAGCCCACGGACGATGTTGAATACATCAACTTCCAAGGCATACGTTTCATTTTAAACTTCATTACCAAGGAACATCTGAATTGGGCGAAAGGAGCAAGTTGATGCTTACTTACCACCCCAAGCCTCATAAGCTTCTCTGATCTTCTGAGTTTCGTTAGGCAGAAGTGTAAGATAAATGACATACCGCATACGATGCACCGCGCGCGGCTCTGTGGCAATATTCAAGGCGTAGCCACAATATTCCAACGCCTTTTCTGCATAGCCAGATAATCTCTCAAACTCCGCGCGCGCCATGCAATACATATAGCCCGCACTCGCAGGATTGGTAGAGTTGAGATATTCGTTTGCAATATTCAATAACTCACCACCTTTAGGACCGCCCTGATAAAAATGAGCCCAGCGTATATAGCCCCATGCAGCGGCCAACCGGAGCAAATCATATTGGGGATATAAATTCAAAAGGCTGTCCGCTGATGTCACAAATTCCGCTGCCTGAGGTTCATTATTATAAAAAGACATGTAATTCAATAAATCTTCGCTTCCTATCATGCCACGACCCTGCTTAAACTCAAGAAGTCCGCGAGCGAGATAACCCTTTGAAAATTCACAATACTTAAACACATCCGCCCCAGAAAGATCTGATTTTTCGCACCGAACGATCATTCGGTTGTAATCCTTGCGGGCCAAATCGGGGCTTACCAGATAGCTTTCAATAAATTTTCCCCTCTTATAATAATCCCATGCATAGTCACTCTGCTGACACGTTTTATTATGAATCTCAAGAGCTTCATTGTACTGCCCTGCCGCAATGAGCATATCAATGTATGTATAATCAAAAGTGTGTGTAGGAAAAACTTGTTTAGCCTCTTTGTAAAGCACATAGGCTTCAGTATTCCTACCGAGCGTTCTCAATGCAGCAATCTTGAGTTCCACAGCCTTTATCACCAAGGCAAGATCCGTTTCGTTTGCAATGATGGGATTCACCCATTCGATTGCCTTTTGAGGATTGACTAAACCTTTGTAAGCGAATAGTCCTTGAGCCAACCTCTCGGCAGGCAGAAAATCGTTTGGAGTAAAGCCACCCAGCGAGCGTCTTTGAACGAGTCCCAACCTTCGCCACTCCTCAAAATTAACATTAAGAAAATCGAGTGGTGCATCGATTTGTTTTTCCGGATCCCTGTCATTGCCCATTGACAGCACATAATAGCCCGGCATAAATTGGAATCTGCGAATCGGCTGCACGCGGCCCATCCCATTTTGACCGAGCATATCCACAAATTCCACCACCATCCACTGACCGTTGAAACCAATCACCAACTGATTAAACTCTTCATTCAATTTAGGTTGAATTGCGCGTACTCCCTTATCTTCGATATGGCCCCACGGCAGTGTGTAAGGAAACCGAAAAGGATATTGAAGAAGATCATCAAGAGACTTCACTTTCCTTTTCGTACTTCGCAGGAAAAACTCGAAGCGGCTATCATTGCTCAGTGCCACAGTGCTATCGCTTCCGAGGATATTTTCTATCACCAATCCACCACCCCCGCCAGGTTGTGCCGACAGTTGACTTATTGTAAAAAGTACTAAAACGATGATAAAAAACCCTTTCCGTTTCATTTGGCCAAAGTAGTTGATTCTCCCGATACAGGGGAGTGAGGGAAAGGTTCAAGGGGTTTTTGGGAACAAGAACGAGAACAAGAACGAGAACAAGAACGAGAACGAGGAACAGGGGAATTTGGACATTGGAATTTGGAGTTTGGATCTTAGAATTTCGAATTCAGAATTCAGAATCGCGAATTGCGAATTCAGATTATTATCTTCGCGATTGTAAACTCTAAAAACCATGAGACGAAAACTCCTCCTTTTCTTCTTATCAATATCTTTATTGACTTCTCACGCCCAATCCATCCTCTGCTTCTCAGCGGAAGACAGTACTTCCATAAAATCATTCGACGTCTATGCGGCGTCGGATGATTTTACTTTTTCTAGAAAAAAAATAGAGAAAGAAAATCTGACGACATACGTAAACTCTAACATTTGCGTGCGTGCTGTCGGATTCAAAGACACGTGCTTTGTTCTTCAAAACAGTATCAACCGCATTTTCCTAAACTTAAATGCAGGCACATTAAACACTGTAGAAGTTGCGGAAAGTTTTGATATTTATGCTGACTTCATCAAGACGCTCGAAGAATTTAAAAAAGGGATAATAAACCAAGAAGAAAAAATCCTTGTTTATGAAATGACGCTGCGACTTGACAATGAAAAAATCAACCTCCATCAATCAATGGAAGGAACAGTTCAAATCAAACATCTCCCGACTAAAAAAAGACAGCACTTTTTAGATTGCCTTTTTCAAGACCTGACGTTCACGGAAACATCTCAAAATACTACTAACGACCCGATCATAGACAGCCTCAGCATTACCAACAACCTACCTAGCAAAATCACAGAATCCTTTTGGATTGATAATCACAATCTAAAAAACCTTCAAAAAAATTATCAAACACCCAAAGAAAATGTCTCTATCAAAAGATCAAGTCAAGCCAACAAAAGGATGTATACCTTAAAAAGTTCTTTTGTATGGAATGAAAAGACTTGGAAGCGTAAGGCAATACAATTGCAGTTCGATGAAAACAATCGTCTTCTAGAGCTCCACTCTTATGATAGCATGTATATCAATCCCGTCCGCCGTGATATTGTTCCTCGTAATTTGGTCAGTTCATCAATCATATACACCACCTCTGGCCGCCATTGTCCTCAGAAGATCACAATCGTCGAGCACCTAGACGGAGATCCAAACTTCGTCGTGACACTCGAGCTAACGTTGGTTGACACCATAAGTGCTTTTTCATTTCCCGAAAGGAATAATTTCGTAATACAACCCCCAATGAGCACCAAGGCCTGGCTCCGACACCACGGAATAGAGGTGCGGAAGGGGTAGAGGGACAAGGGAACGAGAACAAGAACGAGAACGAGGAACAGGGGAATTTGGACATTGGAATTTGG
>CAYRZQ010000027.1:31742-53780 GCA_964428835.1 uncultured Comamonadaceae bacterium
AGTTTGGATCTTAGAATTTCGAATTCAGAATTCAGAATCGCGAAGCACGAGCGCGGGGGTTAGAAATCTACTTGGAATTTCGCGCGGATGCCGAAGCGGACGATGTTCGGGTTGTCGAGATAACTCAACCTCCAGAGGGCATCAATTCGCAACACTTTAAAGATATTTTCTATACCCAATGCCGCTTCCACGTACGGTCGGCCGAGGGTGTAGATGTCAGGCCTTCCATCGTAATCAAAGTCACGACTCAAAATAGCATCGTTCGCTTCGTCATAACTTCCCACCAACGCTTTTGCACTCACTACTTCGCGCCACTTCAATCGACGCATCAACGGAATCTTATTCAACAACAATCCCTCCGCATGATACGTCGCCCAAACACTCGCCCATTCATCACTAACAAATTCAAAGAAGTTCATTGTATTGTAAGAACTTTCATCATAGAAAAATGTCTCATTACCCTGGTGCATCATCAACAAGGGATAAGGCAAATTTCCAAATATCTTTCCCGCTTCCAACGTCATATTCACATAACCAAAAGGCCCGAAACGAACCTTATCATCCACACGACCAATCAACTTGTGATAGGTAAATTCAGATCCCAAGAAATTCGGAAATCCATACGAATAAATGACTTCCAACGCGGGATATTTAGTACCCAAACTCACGCGTTCAAACTCTCCATATACAAATTTCTCTTTGTATGCAAAACGCGTGTATAGTGATACTTCAGATGTCACCAAAAAATTCACATTCTGCTGCTGAAGCTGATCTGGCGCTTGTCTCACATAGCGATATGCTTCGCCCGCTGGCTTCAATACTCTATGTGTAAAAATCAGTTTGTTCGTTAATCCATAAAGCCACTCGCGTTCAAAATAACTCTTGAGCTCGGTAACATCGGTCAACTTATTCGCGGGATTTCTTCTGAATACCGAACTCAAAACGTTATCGGTCATAAAAGCTCCCGCGGCTTGTCCAAGTTGCTCCATATCGCGCTTGCCCGATACTCCGAAGGCCATACGCGGATTTTTATTCATGATATAAATCAAACCACCGCCATACTTGAAGCGCTCATCGCGCATTCCGTAAGCGACATAACCGTCCAACATTACACGTTTGCTAAATGCGTTGCTCGTGCGCCCGCCCATGCGAAAACGGTTTCCTTCAACAGGATTGAAACTATAAAAAGTATAATACGGTCCCAACTCTACATTTCCAATCACCTTGTATCCGCTTACGAATAAGGTGATGATATTGGCTACGGTTCTGAACTGCGGCAAACTTTTGAGCGTATCCACCATCGTATAGATCTGCTGCTCTTTTGCGCTCAACTCGATATGCCGCATCTTCTGCCAATACGCATCGTCATGATCACTCGCATCATCATTGACGACAATATCCGTGAGCCCCGAGTAGAATTCCTTCGGGCGCAGTTGATTGATTTTATAATTTCGGTAGGAAGCTGTTTTTCTTCCATACACTCCCATCTTTTTATCACTGATATTAAAGTCAATCAAAAGCTCGTCTTTCACCAACATCCAAACTTCATTTTCAACCTCATCGTACTCTTGCTTCACTTGAAACTCTTTAATCCAGTTGATATTAGCACCTTCTGCGATGGTCGCGTCCACACTTCGAATGGCGTAGGTACTATCATTCACCCACATTTCACCAAAAAACAAAAGCTCTTGTTTACGACGTGGAAAGAATTGCAACTTGTAGCACCACTTGTTTCCGATAAAAGCGCTGTCCACCAAGTCATAATCATAAAACCCTAGGCAATAAGCGCTGATAGGACTTGTGAAGCTCTTGTTGAATGCAATGATTTCGTTGTCGTAGATATTTACGTTTTGGTACATATCGCCCAAAAACTGATTGATACTTTCATTTTCGACACCGCTCACCTTTGTTGCCTTGATCACTTCCTTAGAAAATTTCGGATCGCGTTTGTAATAGAAATCCGAAAGCGACTCGGTCATAAACACCGGTAGATAAGCCTTTTCAGAAGTTGTATCTACACCTTCAAATACAAATTCGAATGCTTTGAAAATTTTGCGTTGTTGAAATTCCTCGGTGATATTATTCAAATCAAATTCAACTTTGTTGTACGCTTCGTATTCATAAGCATCCAACTTTTCGCGGTTGTTGATTTTCTTATTCTTGAGAATATTCTTCACCAGCTCAATCGCAGGATTCACTCCTTCTTCGGGTTTGATGATGACCTCTTTCAAATTGCCTTGCAGCGACAATTCAAAATTGATGACTTGTGTCGTCCCTTGTTTTACCTTTTTCGTTTGTGTCATATAACCAACACTTCGCACCATAAGTGAGTCGCTGGAGTAATATGTTTCTATGCGATAGTTTCCATTCTCATCTGTCATGGCGCCTGTCTTGGTGCCAACAAAAACTACTGGAGAAAATAGAATGGGTTCTTTGGTATCTGCGTCAATGACTTTACCGGACACAACGGTCTTCTGGCCCAGCATGGATGCTGAGAGTGCCAGAAAAACAAACAACAGGACGTTATGACGCAACAATTTCATTAAAGATAATACGAAGAAAAGAAAAAAAAGTGACATCTGTGGCCTATTGAGCCTCAGATGTCACAAATTAGATGTTGAAATGACTTTTACTTTCCTTCCTTGAATGCTTCAAGGCCGCAGTTGAGCCACTGCAAATACTCGTTCTTATCAGGAGTATATCCAACGGTACCATTCATCAAACGCTCGTCTGGAGAGACAATCGCGTAGAGTGGTTGTGCATTGCTGTTGAACGTTGCAATTTCAAAAGCTGCCCAGCGGTCTCCTACTGTTTTGATTTCTTTATTTTTTTTGATGCCATTCACTTCATACGAATACGTTTCCTGAAGTTCCTTTGGCAACTCTTCGCGGTCGTCCACATAGAGTGACACCACGATGAAGTCATTCGCCAATTTTTCCAACACTTCTGGTTCGATCCAAACGTGTTCTTCCATCTTACGGCAATTCACACATGCGTAACCAGTGAAGTCGACGAATATCGGCTTGTTCTCACGCTTCGCGCGTTCCAAAGCCAATTGATAATCATGTTCACAATCAAGGTTGTGCGGACAATGTTTTGGATAAACCCATGAATAACCCACGGGCGGCGCCAATCCACTCAACAAAGTAAGGGAATGATATGTATTGTAACGCTCATCATATCTGAATCCACTCGCGAGGTAAATTACCCATGATACTACGAGGACACCGAAGCCGATTCTAAACAAGCCCAATTTCTTAATTGGGCTATCATGAGGAAATTTGATTTTGCCGAAGATGTACAAGGCCATCAATGCGAAAATAATCACCCACAAACCGATGAATAATTCATATTTTAAAATACCCCAGTGATCCACCAAATCTGCCTGCGACAAAAACTTGAGCGCCAAAGCCAATTCCAAAAATCCTAATACAACTTTTACAGAATTGAGCCATCCACCAGACTTTGGTAAGGACTTCAACATTCCTGGGAAAGCCGCGAAAATTGCGAATGGGATTCCAAGGGCTAAACCGAATCCTCCCATTCCTACAGTGAGCTGAATGGCTCCGCCATCTTTGGATAATGAACCCGCTAGCAAGCTTCCTAAAATGGGACCTGTACAAGAGAATGAGACGATTGCTAAAGTCAACGCCATAAAGAATGAACCCAACAAACCTCCGACGTTGGAAGCATTATCCATTTTGTTTGCAAAACTGCTCGGTAGAGTGATTTCAAAATATCCAAAAAACGAAATCGCAAACACAACGAAGATCACGAAGAACGCGACGTTTAAAGGCACGTTGGTCGATATATTATTCAATATATTCTCATCAATCTGATCCAAAAAGTGGAACGGCAAACTCAACAATAAATAGATGAAAAACACAAAGGAACCGTAAGTCGCTGCGCGAATAAATCCTTTGCGTTTATTTTCACTTCCCTTTGTAAAAAATGATACTGTTAGCGGAATCATTGGGAATACGCATGGTGTAAGCAATGCTACTAGACCACCTAGGAATCCCAAGATGAAAAGTTCCCAAAGGCTGGAGTCAGCAACGGGTGCAGCAATAACGCCACCGCAATCTTTTACTGCTGGATTCTCTAAATCAATAGATGTCAATTTGTACTGGAACTTTGTAGGCCCGTTGGGAACAGCACCAGATGCTGGATCGAATTCAGTGCCGATACCTGTAGCCAAATCAATTTTAAAAATCACATCCTTCGGAGGCAGGCATGTTTCGTCGTTGCAACACATGAAGTTCACCTTTGCCTCTACAACAGGTTTTGCTTCTCCATTTACTTTTATCTTTTGGCGGAAGGTGGCAGAATTAGAGAAGAAGTTGAGATCCATCATAAAGTTTGGATCGTACTTCGTCTCAGGCTTGTCTTCGGCCACTTTACCGATTCTCTCTATACCGGTTGGCAAGGTGAAATCAAAAGTGGTAGCGACAGGACCTTCATTGCTTTGTAAAAATTGAGAATACACATGCCAACCTTGCTCCATAGTGGCAATCAGTTGCAATTCATATTCTCCATTGCCAAGAGACACAGCCTTAGCCGTCCAGGTCACTGGATTTAAGATACCGCTATCATCAGCAGTGGCAGATGCAGCCTCAACAGGCGCCTCTTCTGTTGGTTTACCAGCTTCGTATTTTACCTTAAAGTTGATTGGATCAGGGAAAATACATTTCGAATCATCGCAGGCCATGTATTCCAAAACACCGCTGATTTCGATGGGGCCTTCTTGCTTGATTTCGATTTTTTGACGAAACACAGCTTTATTTTCGAAGTAATTCAAATCCATTTCGAAGTTTGGATCGAAATGCGTGATGAACTTTCCCTCTTTCACGCCACCCTTGGCCGAATAAGAATTCGACTTATTGAGTTTTAAAGTGGTAGGGATAGGACCAATTGCATTAGGATCGTCAGAGACCTTAAGTGCATAAACGTGCCACTTGGGTTCAATTGTAGCAGTAGCAACCACCTCGGCCATCTTATCTTCAAGAGGTTCAACGGTAAATTTCCATTGCACCGGATCTTCAATCTGAGCTACTGATGTAAGTGTTAACATCATTAGCAGGAGCGCATTCAAAACCTTCATTGCTGTCTTAATCATTGTTGCGAATCTAATGAAGTTCAAATTTAATCCAATAAACCCTCCTTAGATTTCCTCTAATAAAAACCCAGCTTGAACTTTCAGAGGGGTAAAAAATGAAAAAAACCCCATTTAAAAGGGGTTTTATGAGTTAATATATTGGAATCCCAATACTTTTTCATTGAAGCTTATTTAACGTTTCATTCAAAGAAACTCTACATCGAGAATACTGTGAATAGGAAGCGATTGACCATGTGCCAATACAACGTAATCGTCGGCTGTGGCAACAACACGTGTGCGCATCCTTCTCAATTCCACTTGATCTTGAAATGTAAGTATGACCTCCGTTTGATCAATACCCTCTAGAGTCATTGCTTTGAGCAAATTTGCTTTCCGTCTAATCTTAGCTCTTTGATTTTCCAATACATCTTCCGTACGGAAAGAAAGAGAGTCAATGTCAATATATGCGTTCGCCGAGTTCTTTCCTGATTTCATGATTTGCTTGCTAGTTAGGCATTCTAACGCAACCTACTCTCAAAAGGTTTCACATTACTTCAAATCTCCAGCTCGCTTGTGTGTCAACCGAAATTTTAAAAGAATCGGCCACTCGCAAACCCACCACCCAACAGATTTGACCTTCAGACTCTAACACCAAAACATGTTCTTTATCCCTTTGCTCGATTTTTTCTTGAATTAAAAAATCGCTGATCAATTTTTCACCCTTCATTCCAAGAGGTTGGAAACGGTCTCCTTGTTTCCAATGACGCAATGTGAGAGGAAACTTTAGTTTACTCGCATCCATCAAGGCAACATTTCGATTGGTTTCAATGGTAGGTTTTCCATGTCTGAATTCTAGGGATAATTTCACCGCCGCATTCACCTCGGTCATTTCTTCAACAATTATCCATTCTTGCTTTTCCCCAGATTCCGGTCGAAGCGCCAACCAGCCATCGCGCTGTCTCCATATCTCGACCGCACCACTCACCCAGCGTTTTCCTGACTCTGCGTCCTTTAGTTTTAAGATCTCACTGGCGTTTCCAAGGGTTATTCCATAATCCTGAAAGGCATTTTGAATGCGCAGATGATCGAATCCATCGTTCTGAATAAAACCGAATGAAAGTTCGGTTTTTCCATTTTCCCTTTTTATAAAACCCTGAAGTTCGAGTTCCAAACGGCTCTCCATGTAGCCATCGTAGAGTTTCCATCGCTCGTGTTGGCGTAGAATTTCTTCTGTAAAATGTTCTGTAGCCTCTGATAGCGATGGAATTACGCGGTGACGGATTTTATTGCGCGTATAATCTAACTTCAGGTTGCTTGAATCATCACGCCACTGCAAGCCGAGGCCTTGAACGAACCAATGTACTTCCTCCGCGGTGTATTCTAACAGCGGGCGAATAATACGTGACGAGCGTTGCTTCATTCCAATTGGAAAGAAGCGATAGCTACCACGCAGCCATTTCATCAAAATCGTCTCTACCTGATCATTGCTGTGATGCGCCACGGCGATGTACGCTTTGTCAAATTTCGATGCAATAGATTCAAAAAAATCATAGCGCACCTTACGCGCATTTGCCTGCAAATTACCTTTGCGCAATTCGTCTGGATTTGCGCTGTGCACCACTAACTGAATATCTCGCTGCTCACAAAAATCTCTAACAAATTTTTCATCACCATCCGACTCTTCGCCTCGCAAACCGTAATTCACATGTGCAGCAACAATGTCATAACTCGCGCTATGAAGGAGATGCAGTAGGAGCATGCTATCCTTGCCTCCGCTCACACCAACTACAATGACCGAATGATCATTCGGTGCTATCCCATCCATTCCGCGCATAAATCTGCTCAGTGAAACTCTCATCTTTAAAACTCCATATTCATTAGTGCCCTGCCTTTGAGCAATGTTTCTTCATATTCTATTTCGGGGTCACACATATCTGTGATCGCTCCCCCCACATGAACCATTGCTTTCTTTAAATGTTCGTCCAGCAATAAAGCCCTAATGACTACATTGAATTCAAAACTTGAGTCCGGGCGAATAATTCCGATACTACCGCTATATACACCACGACTCACGGCCTCCACCTCGTCTGCAAACTTCATCGCATTTATCTTGGGTGCACCAGTCATTGAGCCCATAGGAAACATTGCCTTCACAATATCTGAAAAACTCACCGTCTTTTGAATCTCGCATGAAATACGAGAAATCAAATGATGAACCGTCTTGAATGTGTACAATCCCCACAACTCATCGACCCACACGGAATCATCGTCTGCTATGCGCGACATGTCGTTGCGCACGAGATCGACGATCATCACATTTTCTGCTCTTTCCTTTGGATCCTCATAGAGTTTACTACGCAGTATATTATCCTCTGTCTCATCTTTACCACGGCGAATAGTACCTTTGATTGGAGAGGAGACGAGCACATTATCATACTTCTTTAAAAATAATTCCGGTGATCCGCAACAAATGTGCAGGTGCTCATGTCGCAAATAGCATGAATAGGGCGCCTCTGTTGCCTCGAAGACTTTTGCAAACACTGACCACCCATCGGAGCCTTCCCAATCGGTCTCGAAAGCTTGACAGAAGTTGATTTCATAAATATCACCCCTTTGAATATGGCGCTTTAATTTTTCAACCGATTGGATGTATTCCTCCTTCGATTGAAGCGGCGTCCACTTCCGTGGTTTTCCCTCACTTTTTTTATCAAAGAATACCAAATATTGCTGCCAAGCGATACCGCTGCTGTTGTAAACCTCTTCCAAACCGCCTTCTTCGCTAAATTTCAAAAGCAATTGCGGAACAAAAAAGAATGCATCTGAGAAGTCCATCGGATGTGGGTTTCGCGAGTCAAGCTTTTCAACGGTATTTTTCAAATCATAATTCAAATACCCCATCCAATACCTGCCTGAATTCATAATGATATCGAGCAGTTCTACATCAAGTCGATTTCTCAAGTTGACAAAATCTTGAGCGCCAAATCCAAAAAGGCCCACCTCCGAATCTTTGGGACGGTAACAGCAGACAATTCCTTTCCATTGGTCAAGATTGGCCAATCGGTGAAATGCCATTAGGTTGATATCAATAAATGTTTCTTTGTCCCACATACGGCTACGAAATTACTGCACTACCTTTGTCGTTGGTGGGGTGAACAAAAAAAAGACTCCCCTATTTATACGAATGCACATAAGAGCGCCGAAGCTCCTTATGTGCCTTTTTGCATTGTACAAATGAACATATATCAACTTAAAGAACATTATAAGCAGCATTCAGCTCTGGGAGAATTAAGAAGTCTTCAAACCAGCGCTCAGAGCAAGATTCATCTAAAAGGTCTTGTTGGTTCCGCTGCAGGCTTAATAGCTGCTGCCCACCTTGAGCAATATGAAGGAACTACGGTTTTCGTATTGGAAGACAAGGAAATGGCCGCATATTTCTTGAATGACCTTGAAAACATCCTCTTCCCTTTCCAAGAACGCGACCAACAAGGGTTTATAAAGGATGAAGAAGAAATTATCAAAATTAGAAAAAACCACATTCTATTTTTCCCACGGAGCGCACGCGTTGCCTACCAAATAGAGCAAACCGAAAATGCAAACGTGGCCATGCGAGCAGAAGTTCTCAATGAACTCAACAAACGTCCTGATGGCGCAGTAATCGTGACATACGCCGAAGCCATTGCTGAGAAAGTGGTGAGTAAAAAAGAAATGTCAAAAAACACTTTTGACATTGAAATCGGCAATAAAATTTCCCTTGACTTTATTGATGAAATATTTCAGGATTTTGGTTTTGAAAAAGTTGATTATGTTTACGAGCCAGGCCAGTACGCCGTTCGCGGTGGTATCTTGGATGTATTTTCCTATTCTTATGATCATCCATATCGCATCGAATTGTTTGGTGATGAAATAGAGTCGATTCGCAAATTTGAACCCGCTACACAATTGTCCGTGGCCAAGATGACCAAAGCCACGATAGTTCCCAATATCACGCAGCGCACGTCCGAAGAGTCGCGCATCAACCTGATAGATTTTTTACCAGAAAACGCTGTGATCTGGATTAAAGATGTGGCCGGATGCATGGAGGTTTTTGAAAAAGAACTAGAAAAAGCCACCACTCAATTCGACAAGCTCAAAGGATTGATGGGACATCAAAAGCCCGATGAATTATATACACCCAAGGAAGATCTCGTACGCATTCTTGAGCGCAAGCGTGTGACCGAGTTTGGACATGGACGAAAATTCGTGCACGGACAAACGATTGAATTCGATATGATGCCACAACCCGCATTCAACAAGAATTTTGAAATGTTGGGCGAAAATCTATCCAACAATGCGAAAGTTGGTTACACAAATATCATTGTAGCGGGACAAGCCAAACAGATCGAGCGTCTTCATCAAATTTTTGAAGATAAAGATCACGTAGTTCATTTTCATCCTATCAATATTGATCTCAGCGAAGGCTTTATTGACAAGGATTCCAAGATACTCGTATATACCGATCATCAAATTTTCGAACGCTATCATCGCTTCAGATTAAAAGAAGGATTTAAGAAAAGTAAAGAAGCGCTGACGTTAAAAGAAATTATGTCGCTGCAACCGGGAGATTACGTGGTGCACATTGATCATGGCGTAGGACAATTTAGCGGGCTGCAAAAAATAGACGTAAATGGAAAAGAACAAGAAGCCATACGCCTTACCTACAAAGGAGGAGATATACTTTATGTGAGCATACACAGTTTGCATCGCATATCTAAATATGTGGGCAAAGATGGAAGCGCGCCATCCGTGGACAAACTTGGAAGCAATGCTTGGCAAAATCTGAAGCGCAAAACCAAGACAAAAGTCAAGGAGTTGGCCTTCGACCTCATCAAGCTTTACGCGAAGCGGAAAACCACCAAAGGCTTCGCATTCAATCGCGACACATACATGCAAACAGAGCTGGAAGCTTCTTTTATGTATGAAGATACGCCCGATCAATTGAAGGCGACCATTGCCGTTAAGGAAGATATGGAGCAGCAAGCGCCCATGGATCGCCTTGTGTGTGGTGATGTAGGATTTGGCAAGACAGAAATAGCAGTGCGTGCAGCTTTCAAAGCCGCAACGGATGGAAAACAGGTGGCAGTGCTCGTACCGACCACTATTTTATCATTACAGCATTACAAAAGTTTTTCGAAGCGACTCAAAGATTTCCCGATTCGTGTAGATTATATCAATCGCTTCAAAACCGCAAAGCAAACCTCTGAAACCCTCAAACAGCTAGAGGAAGGAAAGATTGACATCTTGGTGGGCACACATGCGCTTGTAGGAAAGAAAGTAAAATTCAAAGATCTCGGATTGCTCATCATTGATGAAGAACAGAAGTTTGGTGTGGCTGTAAAAGATAAACTCAAAACCATGCGTGAAAACGTGGATACGCTCACGCTAACAGCAACACCCATTCCGCGTACACTGCAATTTTCTTTGATGGGAGCGCGTGATTTGAGTATTATTCAAACACCCCCGCCCAACCGCCATCCCATACAAACGGAAATACATACCTTTAATGAAGAGGTAATTAGAGATGCAGTGAGTTATGAAGTGCAGCGCGGCGGACAAGTATTCTTTGTACACAATCGCATTCAGAATCTAAAAGAGCTTGCTGGAATGATTCAGCGTTTGTGTCCTGACGTCCGCATTGGAGTAGGACATGGACAAATGGGCGGTGAGGAATTGGAAGAAGTGATGTCCAAATTTATCGAAGGAGAATTTGACGTATTGGTGAGTACTGCCATTGTAGAAAGTGGAATTGATATCAGCAACGCGAATACCATCATCATTAATGAAGCGCATAATTTTGGATTATCAGATCTACACCAATTGCGTGGGCGCGTAGGGCGAAACAACAAACACGCATTCTGCTATTTATTGGCTCCGCCGTTACATTTATTACCGAGTGATAGTAAAAAGCGCTTGATGGCCATTGAACAGTTTAGCGATTTGGGATCAGGACTGCACATCGCCATGCGCGACTTGGATATTCGTGGAGCGGGGAATTTGTTGGGAGGAGAGCAAAGTGGATTTATCAATGACATTGGGTTTGAGACCTATCAAAAAATTCTCAACGAAGCCATTGACGAATTGAAGCAAGAGCATTTTCAAGACTTGTATGAAGCCGAGCAGCGCAAGAGCAATCATTATTTGCGCGAAACAGCGTTGGAGACCGATTTCGAGATATTGATACCAGATGAATATGTGAGCAGCATCACGGAGAGAATTGCATTGTACCGTGAGTTGGACGATCTCGAAACGGAAGAAGAATTGCAGCAGTATTGCACGCGTTTGATCGACCGTTTTGGTGCCATACCCGAACCGACCTTACGTTTGATTGACACCATGCGCCTGCGTTGGTTGGCGCGCGATATTGGATTGGAAAAACTGGTATTGAAGAGTGAAAAGATGATTGGTTATTTTATCACCAAGCAAGACTCACCTTATTATCAAAGCGACCGATTTACGAAGGTGTTGGAGTTTATTAAGCACAACGTGGATTTGGGTAAAATGTATGAAAAGGATGATACCTTGAGGATATCATTTACTCAAGTGAAAACCTTGAAGCAAGCGGTAAAGATATTGACCGCGATGACCGAGGGGAAAAAGGTGTAGGGGTGATTTGTTTGGCGGGATGATGGTGTATTTTCCTAATGAGAAAATAAAAGGGCTGCCCAATGGGCAGCCCTTCTTTTTTGATATTTTTTTGGAAGATTATTTCTTGTTTGCGAAATAAGCTTCAGCAGCTACCATGTCATCTTCGATTCCAAGAGCTACTAATTCTTGGTAAGCGCGCATCGTCATTGTAGTGACTTTGATAATTTGATCGGTGGTCACTGTACCATCTGACTCAAATCCTATTATACCAACATTATCCTCAGGGTTCCATGCATAACCATAGCCGCTGATAGGATGAAAATCAGAGGGTACGCTATTCCAATAACCGAAATCATCAGCCACATTTAGGATTACAACACCATTTTCGTAGATGTCCTCTGTGATATAGGGCTTTACATACTCAATGTATGTTGCGCCAGCCCAATCAGCTCCAGGAATGGTATCGATTACTGCGATGAAATCTGCATCATCACCAGCTGCGCCAGTAGCACCAGCAGGACCAGCAGGACCAACGGGACCTTGCTCACCTTCTTTACCACAAGATACTAGCGCAACAACAGCCGCACTCAAAAGGAAATAAGAAAACTTTTTCATGTGTTTATTTGGTTTAATTAATATTTGGGTGCGCAATATGAACAAAAAAGCATTTCAAAAAACACTTTGAGCAATTAGGTCCTTAAAAAAATTTATTAATATAGCTCACTCCGATCCAGTCATTTTAAGAGCTAAGCGCACATCTCCTTGTGAATCAATAACCCAATAAATCCTTTCCAATATCATCGCGGAAGTATTTGCCGCTGTATTCGATGGAGCCTGCTGCAGCGAAGGAGCGGTCTGTCGCTTCATCGATGCTGCCACCGAAGGCCGTAACGGCCAAAACACGCCCGCCATTGGTAACTATCTTCTGACCAGACTTCTTGGTGCCAGCGTGAAAAACAATCGCGTTTTCGGGCCGATGCAAACCTTTGATTTCTTTGCCCTTCTCGTATGCCTCAGGATAACCTTTGCTCACCAAAACTACGGTGCTGGCCACGCGCTCGTCCACGTGCAAATCACATTCTGATAAGGTTTCAGTGACCACACCCTCAAACAGATTCAAAAGATCTGATTTGATTCGGGGCATTACTACTTCGGTTTCAGGGTCGCCCATGCGGCAGTTGTATTCAATCACATAAGGCTCATTATTCACTTTTATCAATCCAATAAAAATGAAACCCTTATAGTCGATATCCTCTGCCTTTAAACCTTTTATAGTTGGAATTATAATACGTGTCTCTACTTTGTCCATGAATTCTTCCGTACAAAACGGAACAGGAGAGATCGCTCCCATACCGCCCGTGTTTGGGCCTGTATCACCCACTCCGATGCGCTTGTAATCCTTCGCCTCGGGTAATATTTTATACGAATGTCCGTCTGTCAGTACAAATACGCTACACTCGATACCTTTCAAAAACTCTTCGATAACAACAGTCGCGCTCGCGTCGCCAAATTTTTGATTCACCAACATCGACTCTAGTTCTGCTTGCGCCTCTTTGAGATCTGTAAGAATAACGACGCCTTTTCCTGCTGCCAAGCCGTCTGCTTTCAGCACATAAGGAGCTTTCATCTTTGCGAGAAATGCCTTTCCCTCTTCCACTGTATCCTTTGTAAAGGATGCATACTTAGCTGTTGGAATTCGGTGACGCTGCATGAAGAGTTTTGCAAACTCTTTACTGCCTTCCAGTTGAGCGCCTTTTTGAGAAGGACCGATAATTCCAACATTGACAAGAGCTTTATCATTTTTAAAAAAATCAACAATGCCCTTTACAAGCGGAGCTTCTGGTCCAACAACTACAATTTTGATATTCTGATCAAGAACGAATTTCTTAACTGCTTTGAAGTCCTCTGGATTGAGATCTACATTGGTACCCACAGCCTCGGTACCAGCGTTTCCTGGGGCAATAAACAAAGTAGAAATCTGTGAGCTCTGTGCAAGCTTCCAACTAATAGCGTGTTCACGACCTCCAGAGCCGAGTACCAATACATTCATAATGCAGTAATTTTGGGAGTACAAAGAAAAGGAAGTTTAAGTAATAAGAATTCCCAAAAATTGGTTTTGTTATCTTTGCGGCCTCATTATACAAGCTTCTTCGCTAAACCTTGACATAGCCACTAAATAAAAATGAGCAAAATTGCTTTAGTCATTATATATAATCATCAGTATAACAAGAATATTGATATTCTCGAACGCATATACAAAGGGAGGTTTAGTCACATTTATCACTTGATACCATTTTATCAAGGTGATAAAGAAAATGTAATCCCAGTTTACGACGCATCTCTATACTTTCAAGGCTAGATAGAAATTACTTCTTTATTCCGAGTTTTTGTAAGAATCTTCGAATGCGTTCTCGCATCATCGCCTTTTTAAAAGTTGAAATCGAATCTTGATGCGCGAGTGAGGATAGCTTTTCAATGATTTGTTTTTTGAAGCCTGTGTTGTACAGTTCAAACAAAGACTGTTCAATGGTTCTTTGTTTGCTGACACACCACGCACTATTCCATTCAAATCTACCGCCAAACTCCGCACGTACAATCCATTCTTCACAAAGTCTGATTAGTTGACTTTGAGTACTATCATTTGTCCTTGTATTGCCAATTGAATGTCTAAAGAAATTAAGATGCTTGGAGACGTAGGCAATCTTGGTTTTTGGTTGATTGCAAATAAGGCTGTACACCAACCAGTCTCCACATTTTTTGTAACTTCCAAATGGAATGGATGATTGAAATACCTTTATCAAAGCTTCTTTTTCAAAGAGAACTGCGCTCACATTTGGAATGACATTTTTTTTGGAAAAGAATTTTTTTAAAAAAACCTCTCCTTCCATTACAAAGTCTGACTTCCAAAGATCTTGATCCAATGAGCTCGTATAGTCCATTCGATCAAAAATTTTATTGCCTTGTTCATCTACATCGTATGATTGAGCATAGGCGATATTGATATCAAATTTTTGAAATTTCTCTACTAGAGCCTGAAGTAATTGTTCGTCGGCAAAGTCATCACTTTCAGATATCCATATCAGTTGTCCCTCTGCCAGATTCAATCCCTTTTGCCATTGAGCAAAGGCACTGCCGCTATTTCTTTCGTTAATAATCAGATGCTTTATTCGGGTATCGGAGCAAATTTCCCTTAACGTATCTGCGCTATTATCGGTACTTGCATCATCTAAAATAATCAGTTCAATATTGGAGTACGTTTGGTTCAACACGCTATCCATTCTCTCTTTTAGAAATCGAGCGTGATTGTAATTTGGGATAATAACACTTACCAATGGTTTTTCCATCATAAATGGGGCTCTTGTTTGCGTGTTAGTACCTCTTCGATGATCATTGGTAATAAAGGAGCGATAGCATTCACATCGTAATCTTGAACCGTCTCATGCGCTCTATGACCTAACTGTATTCTCCGCTGTTCACTTTCATATAGCGCGATAATTTCATCAGCCATTGCATGAGTATTTATGAATGGTATGACCGTACCGCCGCCTTTCTCTATCCACTCTGGAATACCACCCGAATTTGCAAAACATAAAATAGGTTTGCTCAGCGCGGCAGCTTCGAGGCAGACCAAGGGGAATGGGTCTTCGCGTGATGTTAGAGTAAACAAATCAAAAGTTTGGAATACATCTACGGGGTGATCTTGACTTCCCGTAAACGTTATATTGGCCTCTCTATGGAGCCTTTCATTCTCGTAATGGTATCCTGTTACGACTTCTTTTTTTATCTCTCCCACCCAGATAAAAGCAATTTGATGAAAGCCTCTATCTTGAACGGCTCTGGCCACTTCAATAAAAAGATCTATGCCCTTTCTCCAGCTCATGACACCTGAACCACCTACGATGAATTTGCCAGTCAACGACCATTTTTTCAGCGCATCTTCTTTTGTTATTTTTGGAATAGGCAGTTCTTTGGTGGGAACGCATGCATAAACAAGAGAAGCGTGAACGGATGAATCCAAGTATCTTGAAATGAATAGCTGCCTCGCTTCTTGTGAAACAAAAATAAAATGATCTACTCTTTCAAGTATATCTTGTTTCACTACTGCGCCGAAAAAAGCATCTATAGAAAAAGGCATTTCGTGAATATGGCTTATCCAAGACCTGTTCCATCTTGCTTTGAGAAGATTTCCAACCTCGTGGCTTGCAACTGTATTTGAATAGATTAAATCGATTGATAACGCATCAAGAGACTTTAAAACCGTTTCGTTTCTATCGTTTTGACTCGGCGCATTTCCTGTAAGTTTCCCCAAAGCTCTTCTGAGAAAGGAAGGCAGCTCTGGTTTCTGATTCCAAATGTACGTTGGAGCTATTGCCTCGAACTTAGCTTGCAGGGGTCCTCCTTTCAGCAAAAGTACTGTCATATTGAAGAGGCCAGAAGCCTTTAACCAATTGAGTTGGTGAAGAAAAACGATAGGGGCGCCAGTTCTGGAGGCATCATGAGATATGAATAGAATATTTGGCTTCATTGCAGTGGCGGTTTATGAGCACAAATATACCTTTGAGGGGGAGATTAGCTTATACCCAAAAGGCAAATAATTTCTTACATTTGACCCTGCCTTAACTACACCGGGGTACAACCACTTATGGAAGTCAAAAATCCTCATTGGGACATAGAGATTCAATCCAAGACAAAACTATTTGATATCAATTTCAAGGAGCTTTGGGCTTATCGTGATTTGTTGCTCTTGTTGGTAAAGCGCGACTACAAGGCATCCTTCAAGCAAACCATCCTTGGGCCTGTTTGGTTTTTCATCCAGCCTATTCTCACCACGATTATCTACATCATTGTATTTGCGAATCTTGCAAAGCTCGGTACAGATGGTAAACCCGCGGCACCATTTTATCTCGCGGGGATTATCATGTGGAATTATTTCGCTACCTGTTTGACCTCTACCTCTTCTACATTCGTGAGCAATGCAGGCATATTTGGAAAGGTCTATTTCCCTCGTCTAATCATGCCTTTAGCAGTGGTTATTTCCAATCTCGCCAAGTTTGGGATTCAATTTGTGTTCTTCCTAATTGTGTTGACTTATTTTTTATTACAACCACAATCAGGTCTCTCTGTTTCATGGACCGCGGTGCTGACGCCTGTATTGTTATTGATTGCTGGACTACTAGGTCTGTCGTTTGGTTTAATCATTTCATCGCTGACAACGAAATATCGCGACGTCAATCACTTGATTGGATTTTTTGTGCAATTCGCCATGTATGCGACGCCAGTAGTGTACCCGCTATCCATTGTATCAGAACGATTCAAATCCTTTTTGTTGTTGAATCCTATGACTGGCGTCATCGAGACATTCAAATATTCTTTTTTGGGGTCGGGACATTTTAGTATTGGCCTGCTCGCATATAGTCTTGCGTTTGCTTTGGTTCTGTTTACCATTGCTCTTTCGGTTTTTTCCAGAGTAGAAAAATCATTTATGGATACGGTATAATTTGAAGGAATGAGTAAAGAAGTTTTGAAAATAGAAGACGTCAGCAAGATGTACCGTTTGGGACTTGTGGGTAGTAAGAGTTTACAGCAAGACTTAAATAGATGGTGGCATACAGTGCGGGGCAAAGAAGATCCGTATCTCAAATTAGGTGAGACAAATGAGCGCAGCACGAAGGGAAACAGCGACTATGTTTGGGTGCTAAAGAATATTGATTTCAGTGTAAATCAGGGTGAAACTTTAGGAATCATCGGCAGAAACGGTGCGGGTAAATCAACATTATTAAAAATTCTCTCGCGTGTCACGAAGCCCACTAAAGGTAACATTAAAGTTAGAGGACGCATAGCGAGCTTGCTTGAAGTTGGAACAGGTTTTCACCCAGAGCTAACAGGGCGCGAAAACATTTTTCTAAATGGCGCTATTCTGGGGATGCGCAAAAAAGAAATTCTATCAAAGCTTGATGAAATCATAGACTTCAGCGGTGTTGAACGATATCTCGACACTCCTGTAAAGCGCTATTCAAGCGGGATGTACGTGCGTCTAGCCTTTGCGGTAGCCGCTCATTTGGAAAGTGAAATTTTAATCATCGACGAAGTACTAGCTGTTGGTGATGCAGAATTTCAAAAAAAGTGTTTGGGCAAAATGAACGATGCTACTTCCAAAGAAGGCCGTACCGTATTGTTTGTTAGTCACAACATGGCCGCTGTACAGAATCTTTGCACGAAAGGCCTACATTTACAATATGGTCAAGCCATCGAATACGGCCCTATCACATCTGTAATTCAAAACTATCTCCGTGCTCATTCTGGCGTATTGGACACCGGAAAAGCAGATATAACTAATAAAATTCGAAGCCGTGGAAAAGTAAACGCCATTCGACTGGCATGGGCTGAAAACGATAAAGGAGAGGCTACAAACTCTTTTAGAATGGGAGAACCCATCGTTTTTAAGTTTTTGTACGATATCGGGCAAGAAATTCCATTCGTGCTCTTCGGATTTGGTGTAGAAACGGAGCTCGGACTTCGAGTTGCAACATTCAATAACGACGTTATGGGGCCAGGGGCTTTTTCAAGCGCTCATAAAGGCATTGCTCAATGTACTATACAAAATCCTGTTTTTGCAGCTGGAACGTTCTTTATATCTCTCGCCATTGTACATAATGGTATAGAATGGGTTGACTTTGTGGAACAGGCCTTTTCTATTACTATTGAGCCTAGCGATGTCTTCAATACTGGAAAGATTATGCAAGAAACTCAAGGTTGTGCTTTTAGTTTCGGAAAAATTGAAAATACTCCGTATGAATCCATTCAATAGATTTCTAAAAAAAAAACAGCCCGATTTGCTTGCAGCGGAGCTTATGAAATATCGGAGTTTTACTTTCTCTCAAGAAGGTGAAGACATACTCATCAATCGTATTCTAAACAATAAGTCTAAAGGTTTTTTTATCGATATCGGAGCGCATCATCCGATGCGTTTTTCGAATACATATTTCTTTTATCGCAAGGGCTGGAGGGGCATTAATGTAGATGCAATGCCGGGCAGTATGGCGCTATTTAATCAGTTTCGCCCCGAAGATATTAATATCGAAGCCGCAATATCCAGACAGCAAACTCAATTGACATATTATAGATTCAACGAACCTGCATTAAACACATTCGTTGAATCAGAAGCCCTCAGAAAAGACGGAATACAAGGATATTTTATTGAGGAACGGATTCCAATAAAAACAACAACGCTAGGCGCGATTATACAAGAATATCTTCCAGAGAATACTGAGGTAGATTTTCTCACCATTGACGTAGAAGGCCTGGACCTGGAAGTCTTGGAGTCGAATGACTGGAGCAAGGTGAGTCCGAAAATAATTGTGATTGAAGATCTCACAAAAGAGTTGCAGCCTATCCTAGAAACGAGTGCCACACTAAAATACTTGGAGCAAAAAGGCTATCGCCTTTTCTCTAAGCTGTTCAACACTTGCATTTACATAAAGAATGAATGATGCTTGCACCGATTGTTTTATTTGTTTACAACAGACCAGAACATACGCTGCAAACATTGAGCGCCTTAACCTCATGCGATCTCGCCTCTGAATCTATATTGTACATTTTCGCTGACGGCCCAAAGGAAAACGCAAGTGAGGAGCAGCTGAAAAAGATAGCAGATGTTCGTTCAATAATCCGTAAAAGCAATTGGTGTAAAGAAGTTAGGATCATCGAGAGATCAGAAAATTTTGGATTAGCAAATAATGTAATCCATGCTGTGTCTTCTGTACTGGAAAGTTCAGAAAACATCATAGTTTTAGAAGATGACATCGTCGTAAGCAGAGGTTTTTTGCGCTATATGAATGATGCCCTCGAAATTTATAAAAACGACGCTACGGTAGGAGGCGTGAGTGGTTTTTGTTACCACGAAGAATCAAAATCCAAACATGAAAATTTTCTACTCCCGATCGCCTGCTCATGGAGCTGGGGTACGTGGAAACATGTATGGAGTTTGTTTGAAAAAGATCCCAAAAAAATAGCCGAGATAATCCAAGAACAAAAAAGAATCAACGACTTCAACTTTGGAAACTATCCATTTTTTGAAATGCTAAAAGATCAAATGGAAGGAAAAGTTGACTCTTGGGCGATTCGATTTTATGGAACATTGTTCATCAACCAGCTACACTTCGTCTATCCTCGATTGTCTCTTGTTTCTAATATAGGATTCGGAGATTTATCAACGCATACCAAATCAAATATCTCTTTATTTGAAAAGAGGGCCAGCGATATTCGAATCAAAGTAAAAAAGACTACTGTAAATCAATCTAAAGAACTTATTAAGCTCACTGAGAGCTCTTTTCGTTCTACATTTAGCAAGAAGAAATCTTCGATTAGCATGAAGAATAGACTCAAATCATATATTCGGAAAGTGGTACCCGAGCCCATTGATCCTTCGCCCATACTGTCAAGAATTGAGAGAGCTCATATTTCAAATAATGAGAAATTACTTCTTCAAAACGGTAAGCTACTTTCCAATGCCCAGCATACATGGCAAATATCAAAACTAAGCGACGCTGAGTTTCAGGTCTTCTCACAATGGGGAGATGACGGGATCATACAATACCTTATAAAAAAAGTAAATCCACTGCCATCATTTATAGAGTTTGGCGTAGAAGACTACCTCGAATCCAATACTCGTTTTTTGCTCCACAACAATAATTTCAAAGGCTTGATAATCGATGGATCAGAGAAACACATCAAGAAGATAAAAGCTAGCAAAGAATATTGGATGTTTGATCTTACTGCGGTACACGCTTTTATCACCAAGGACAACATCAACAACCTATTCGTTCAAAACAATTTCGGTGGACGCGTAGGTATTCTGTCAATTGATATCGATGGAAACGACTACTGGATCTGGAAAGCGATTGATTCTGTTATCGCAGACATTGTTATTGTAGAATATAACAGTGTTTTTGGACCCGAGCGCACTGTCACCATTCCTTATCAAGCGGATTTTGTGAGGTCCAAAGCGCATCATTCTTTTCTCTACGCTGGAACTTCTCTGGCCGCGCTATGTCAGCTCGCTAATGAGAAAGGCTACTCCTTTATCGGAAGCAACTCAGCGGGTAACAATGCCTATTTCGTTCATAATGATAAAATAGCTTCCCTAATTCCAATTACTGCTGCCGATGGTTATGTTCAATCGCAATTCCGCGAGTCTCGCGATGTAGAAGGTAATCTGTCTTATATTTCCGGCGATCAAAGACTTGCCCTTCTAAAAGGAATGCCTGTATTTAATACCACAACTCAACAAATCGAAAATCTGTGATGCCAATTAAATACCCCGTATATCAACCCTCTCTAACGGGAAATGAAAAGAAATATGTGCTTGAATGCCTTGATTCCACCTGGATCTCTTCAAAAGGAAAATTCATTAGCACTTTCGAAAACTCGTTTGCTTCATACATCGGTGTGCGCCACGCTACCAGTGTTTCTAACGGAACGGTAGCTCTCCACCTCGCTATGCTGGCACTCGGAATAGGCGAAGGAGACGAGGTTATTGTGCCAACTCTCACTTATATCGCTTCTGTAAATAGCATTGTATATACTGGCGCTACTCCTGTCTTTACCGATTCTTTAGAAGACACTTGGCAGATGGACCCAAATGATGTGAGAAGAAAAATCACTCCAAAAACCAAAGCTGTCCTAGCTGTTCACTTGTATGGTCACGCTTGTGATATGGATGCCGTAGTGCAAATTTGTAAAGAACATGACTTGTTCCTAATCGAGGATTGCGCTGAAGCTATCGGTACCAAATACAAAGATCAATACGTCGGTACGTTTGGAGACATCGCCACATTTAGTTTTTTTGGAAATAAAACGATTACAACTGGCGAAGGTGGAATGGTGACAACTAACGACCAAACACTTTATGATCGAGCAAACCACTTCAAAGGACAAGGTCTTGCTATGCACCGCCAATACTGGCATGACGTGGTTGGCTATAACTACCGAATGACGAATATCTGCGCCGCTATAGGTCTGGCTCAACTTGAACAAGTCGAGACTTTTATTGAGAAAAAAAGACAGATAGCACAGCGTTATAGAGATGGATTAAAAAATTCAAAATATAAATTTCACGAAGAATCCAAAGATGTCTTACATACTTACTGGATGTGTAGCATCCTAGTGGATTCGCCAGAAAATAGAGAGCCTTTGCGCAATCATCTGGCAGAAGCTGGAATTGAAACGCGTCCTCTTTTCTATCCCGTGCATACAATGCCCATGTATGCTCAACGATTTCAAAAACACCAAACAGCAGAAAAACTAGGTTGGCTCGGAATAAA
>CAYRZQ010000028.1:0-24590 GCA_964428835.1 uncultured Comamonadaceae bacterium
ACAATGAGAAACACGAACACGATCAGATATCCTATTTGCGAAGTACACTTCTTGAGGGCACGCAAGGAATCGAGTACGTGCATAGTCAATCAAAAAAGTTTATTTCCAAAGAAATATATCCCGCCACGGAGTTGGGAAAGCAGCTCAAAAGCATAGCAGAACTTATTTTAAGCGGCTGCACTACTCGCGTTTATTACGTCACATTAGGTGGATTTGACACTCATGCCATACAGCCTTTCACGCAAAATACCTTATTCAATCAATACAGTCAAGCCGTGAATTCCTTCAGAAATGACCTTATTGGAGGCAATCGATGGAAGGATGTAGCCGTGCTTACTTTCTCAGAATTTGGGCGTCGGGTGAAGGAAAATGCCGGAAAAGGCACCGATCATGGGACCGCAGGAGTATCTTTTTTATTTGGTGGAAATATCAAAAACGCAGGACTTTACGGCGGAATGCCTGACCTTGAAAACCTCCAAGACGGTGATTTGACGCACCGTTTGGACTTCAGACAAGTGTATGCCACTATTTTAGAGGAGTGGATGAAGGAAGACGCGGAAAAATTATTATTCGATAAATTTTCACCCCTACGTGTATTTGTATAAAATAAAGCCTATATTTGACCTAACATATCGGTATTCAACACGTTTTCTGTTTTAATTGTGGTTAATGTTTGTTGGAGTTGATGTGTAAACCAACAAACGTTTTAATTTTTTTTCATGAACATTTTTGTTTCAGGCTTGAATTACAGCCTAACGAGCGAAGAGCTCAACGAGATTTTTGCACAGTATGGTGCAGTAACATCTGCTAAAGTAGTAATGGACAAGATGACTGGCCGTTCACGCGGTTTCGGTTTCGTAGAAATGTCTTCTGATGACGAAGGTCGTCAGGCGATTTCTGCTCTTGACCAAAGCGACATCAAAGGTAGAAAGATCAACGTTAAAGAAGCTGAGGATCGTCCACAACGCAGTAGCGGTGACCGTCCACAACGCAGCTTCGGTGGCGGTGGTGATCGCCGTGATGGTGGTTACAAACCACGCTTCAACCGCGACAACAATCGCTATTAATAGAATAGATTGTTAAAACATTAAAACCGCCCTGGATATCCGGGGCGGTTTTTTTTTGGAACAATCAATCTGGATTTTGGAAATTGGAATAATTTCAATAGCCTGCCCATTCATGGGCAGGCCAGGAACCGGGGGGAACAGTCACTAGTCGCTAGTCGCTAGTATTTTATCTTGTCGATTTCACAAACGTAGCTGCTGTATTGTTGTTGATCAAAATCGAATACACGCCGCTCGGGAGATAATCAAGGTTGATGCCTGTGCGAGTGGCTCCTTGAGGCTCTATTTGATCCTTCACAAGTCGACCATCAGCGCTGAAAATACGACAACGTTCGATTCTTTCTGTTGCCATTACAATAGTCAACTCACCTTCGGAAATAGGATTCGGATATATAGAAAGCCCTTCTGCAGAAATTTCTCCAACACTCACATTTTGTCCATTGAAGTGACGCGTCACAGCAATATCGTTACTAGCACCCGAATTTCCTTTTCCAGCCAAAACAATCTTGCCATCACTTTGAATCGCCATAGCGTTGGCATCATCAAAGGCAGTAAGAATGGTGGTAAGAGTATAACCATTCTCACCAAACGTATTGTCAATAGTGCCATCCAAATTCAAACGCAACAACAAAAAGTCTCTATCGTCAAAAAAGAATCCACCACTTGTACCGCACATCAATAGTGTATTGTCGTAATAAACGATGTCATTAAAGACATTTTGTGCATTTAAAGCAAATGAGTATACTCCTGCTGTACCGAAGTCATCTCTCAATGTGCCTGTAGCCGTAAATCCAAGAACTACTGCTTCAAACGCAAAGTCTATTGCAGTAGAATATCCGCTCACATAAATATTACCAGATGGATCGGCTGTCATCGCAAAACCAGACTCAACATACTCTTCAGAGATCGGAATGATGGAGATTCCTTCCGTTCCAAAAGATGAATCAAGAATACCGTCACTATTGAATTTCACCAAAAGCACATCAAGGTTTGTTTGGCCTGTCTCGGTGATAGGCAAACCATAATGTCCTGTTGCGATGATGTTATCGTTCGCATCTAATATTAGATCATAAAATAAATTGTCTTGTCCTTCCACGGGAATCGTGGCGTAGCCATTCGATCCGAAGGATGTGTCAACCGTACCATCGGCATTGAAACGAGCCACAAAAGGTTCTGTGTTAAAATCTGCATTAGTCGCTTTTCCGGCCACAACAATCTTCCCTTCTGAATCTACTTTGGCTGAATAAATAAACTCATCACCTTCAAGGAAAGAAGTTAATACCTCGCCTTCTTGGCCAAAAGTGGAATCTATGTATCCAGTCTCGTCTAGAATAAACATATATCCACTGAACTCAAACATGTCATTGGCAGAAGCTCCTGCTATCAGAATACGATTATCCTCCAACACCACGATATCGTAAGCATAACTTTCATTGTAGGCTTCAACAATCAAAACTCCGCCTTCTGCAAATGTTTCGTCCAAGGTGCCATCGGGATTCAAACGAGTTACGAGCAACTTGCCGCTAAATTGCTGTGTCAGTGACGTTCCGGCTACGATGATTTTTCCATCATCCTGAATAGCTACAGCTTCTAAATTATCCTGAAATCCAAAATCGGCAATGTATCTTCCCTCGTCAGCAAAGTCAGTATCCAATCCTCCCGCGAATTGAGAATAAGAACAATGAGAAATTAAAATGAAGACGCTAATTAGAGAAAGTAAATTTATTTTCATAGTAGTGGTTTATTTTTTATAAAGATAGGAAAAAAAGGGACAGAGCGACGGAGCGACGGAGCGACTAGTCACTAGTCGCTAGTCGCTAGTCACTAGTCACTAGTATCTAGTCGTTAGTAACTAAAACAGTTTTTCTAACTTCCATTCCGGATTTGGTGCGGAGGTGGAGGGTGTAGATTCCGGAAGGTAACTCCCGAATGTTCATTCGGTTGGTGGTAGAAGACAATACTCGTTGACCTTGCAAATTAAACAATAACATCTCCTCTACTTCTACATTGACTTGAATGAATTCACTTGCTGGATTAGGATATACCACTATCGCTTCCTCAGTATTTTCATGGATGTTTACCAAGCACTCTGGTACTTGTGTAACTGGACTTTGTACGAACTGTCCTCCACTTACACTCCAATAATACCACTCTCCTCCAGAACCTGTTGTCCAAGTATTGAGATCGAATGTTCTGTTGCCTGCTTCATTTCCGCGAACGCGATAAACAGTGAGTGCTTGACCACCCTGATTCCACTCAAACGTTTGCCCTGCGGTTAGTGTTTCTGGAGTATTATTCTCAATGGCGCAATTGGGCTGCACGAAATAAGCATAATCCAATTCATTCGCCTCACCAAAAATTCTTGCAATACCATTATCATCGATGCATACAGCGGTGTATTCGTCACATGCTATCGCGCGCGGGCTGATGCCGAAGTCCACCAACATCCTTCCGAGAAAAACAGTCAGCCTTCCTCTTCTGTCGGGGCTATCAAAATGGGTATCGGTGATGGTATTTATCAGCGGAGAATTTTCTAAAAAAGGAGTTCCGTCAATAGTGGCATCGGCTGCATAAGGATTAGCGATGGCTTCCTCGCTGGTGATGGTTCCATTTTGCGCAGAGAAATAATAATCTCCTTGTATCGCCATACCCGCAGAAAGTCCGCCAATGACGGCGTTGCGAACGTTAACGGCATTATTAATGGCCTCACCTATGGCATTGTCTCTCCAATATGTGATATAATCCCATTGGTCGCCACCCGCGAACCATAAAGCTTCTGCTTGATTTATTTTATCAATGATATATTGCTCTGAAGATGCAGCAGCGGAGTTGAATCGAATCGTTTCTACGCTATTCACATTTACCCCTAAATCAGAATACATATAGTTGTTGTATCCGTCGCTGCCCGTGGCACGCAAGACTACCACGTCTCCACCAGCGGCGCGCTCCAAAAACCAAATCATCGCCTCGTCACTCTCGCCTGCTCCGCCCATTAAACACACTCCACCAAGAGGCTGCGTCACCAAATCCGTTGCATTACCTGTAAAAAATGATGTATAAGACTGCGCGTAGCCCACAAATGAGAGGAACACTACCGCAATAGTTGTTAGATTTTTTTTCATAAAGATTTCTTATTTACCGATGCGCTGAAGCTCTTTTGCAGCGGGCTTAAACTGAGGTGTAAAATGATCACCTTCCATTTGCGCTTGACGCAAATCAGGAAACCATTTCCAAACAAATCCTCCCATGAACCAAGGCTCAGGATAGCAATTTTCAATAAGCGCTTTATAGCAATTAGCTTGCGCCTCAAGATTTACCTTCCCTTCCAACTGATCACTCCAAGGATTGCGGCCACAATAATCGTCGCTGCGATAGCCCCACTCGGTGAAGATAATTTCTTTTCCAATTGAATCAGATACATTTTTAAAATATCCTTTCCACTTTTTCCAACTTACATTTAAAGTATCCAACGATGGGGTTTGCTCGTTTGAAACAGGAGCGTACATGTCAACACCGATGTAATTTAAGTCATTCCAAATTGGCAACGACCGCTCACTACCCCAGTTGGCGGCATAAGTAAGATCTCCTTTATATACTTCGCGCACCTGCCGAATCAAATCCCTCCAATACTCAGGACGTTTGCGCACCCATTGATCCACTTCTGTTCCAATACAAAATAGAGGAAGTCGGTTTTTTTCGCTGAGTTTTGCAAAGGTCAAAATGAACTCTGTATATCCCTTCTCGAATGATATCCATGCGCTGTCATTTGGTTGATCAAGCTTTCCAACGAAAGTCCCTCCTCTCAACCAAATTTGTGGCTTGATCATACTTTGAATGCGCTTTTCCTTTGCCAAGTCGATACACACCTGAATACCCTCAGCTGTTTCACCCCACCATTGCCCTTCGATTGGCCAAATCAATTCTCCAGCACCATTTTCCGCAAATGCAAAGGGCATCAACGAAATGTAGTTGACACGATTATTATACAAATCAGCAAAAGCGGTAATGTCAACGCGCTCAGGACTTCCGACAAAACTCACTCCTCTTATTTTCTTGGATGCTTTAATTTCATCTGCAGTTTTTGTGCTCGGTGAACAAGCGCAGATTACCAAAAATAAAGCTGCAACGAAAGAGTGGATGAACTTCATGGATTAATTCATTCCGTATGGAACTTCCAATTTGAATTTGGGAATGCGAACATGGAAGGTCTCTGAATCGCCGAGCTTTTGCATATTGTAAAACCCTTGCATGGTACCTCTCAAAGAACGGAGATCGCATGCGCTTTCATAGCTGTAAAACTCTCCTGGATGAATTACGGGCATTTCGCCAACCACACCTGGACCTTCCACTTCCCTTTTAATAGCAACAGAATCAAAGATATACCAATGGCGACGCAGCAATTGAACAGGATAATCATTCTGATTTTCAATGATGATTTTGTATGAAAAAACATAGCTATCCACCATAGGATTGCTGATGCCTGGTTCAAATCTGGGAATCACACTGATACGTACACCGGAGGTAACTTCTGTTAACATCAAAATTGAAAAATTAAATCAAATGTAGAGTACAAAGGTAATTGACGATTGTTAATAACTTCAATTTTTCGTAAAAAAAACATCTTTTCATAGTTCATACTACATTCGCACCTCAAGCAAACCAATTTTACTCAATCATGAAACTTACTCATTATTTTTTGGTGGGAGGAATGGCATTGATGGCAGCATGCGGCTCTTCGGAGCAAAAGCAGACCGAGTCAAAGCCGTCGACCCCTGCCGCATGCGTTGACAATGATTCAACATTCAATTACGAAGCAGAGCGCTTCGAAGACATTCGAATTTTAAAATACCGCATCCCTTGCTGGGATCGCTTGTCGCTTCAACAAAAGGAACTCGTGTACTATTTGACACAAGCCGGTTTGGCTGGCCGCGATATGATGTGGGATCAGAACTACAAACACAATCTTGAGATCCGCTCCATCCTGGAGAAAATCTATACAACTTATAATGGCGATAAGGCTGCGGCAGAGTGGTTGTCTTTTGAGACCTATCTAAAGCAAATCTGGATGAGCAATGGTATTCATCACCATTATAGCAACCTCAAGCATCAACCAAAATTCTCGGCTGCATATTTTGACCAATTGCTTGCCGCTACTTCAACGGAATGCAGCGCTGAAATCAAAAAAGTGATTTTCGACCCTAAAATTGCTCCAAGAAAAGTTGAAAAAGACGCATCTAAGGGCTTGGTAGAAAATAGTGCCGTGAATATGTATGGTGAAGGTGTGACTACTAAAGAAGCACAGGAATACTATGCGTCTTTAGCCAAACCGAATGATCGCTCGCCTCTGTCTTATGGCATCAATGCTAAGTTGGTGAAGAAAGATGGAAAGCTTGTAGAAGAAGTCTATAAGATTGGTGGTCTTTATGGTGCTGCTTTGGAGAAAGTAGTGTTTTGGTTAGAAAAGGCCGAAAAGGTTGCTGAAAATGATCAGCAAGCGGTTGCTATTCGTAAACTCATGGACTTCTATCGCACCGGTGACTTGCGTGCATGGGATGATTTCAATATCCAATGGGTGGGTGCCACTAAAGGCGATATCGACTTTATTCACGGTTTCGTGGAGGTTTATAACGACCCACTTGGAAATAGAGGTTCTTATGAAAGCATCATTCAAATTAATGATTTCGAAGCCTCTGACCGTATGAAAGTAATGATGGAGAATGCTCAATATTTTGAAGACAACTCTCCAATCATGGCACAGCATAAGAAGAAAGAAGTAAAAGGTATCACCTACCGTGTTGTAAACGTAGCTGGAGAATCTGGCGACGCTTCTCCTTCTACTCCGATTGGTGTTAACTTACCAAACGCTCAGTGGATTCGCACGGTACACGGCTCAAAATCCGTTTCGCTCGGAAATATCGAAGATGCATACAGCAAGGCAGCTGGCACAGGAATGCTCGATGAATTTGCACACGATGCAGAAGAAATTGAAAGAGCAAAAAAATATGGAGATCTCGCTGGCAAATTGCACACTGCTATGCACGAAGTAATCGGTCACGCTAGTGGTCAATTGGAAGAAGGAAAAGCTCCTAGCTCACAAACTTTGAAAGAGTTTGCAAGTACAATTGAAGAAGGACGTGCAGACCTCGTTGCCCTTTACTATATCATGGACAAAAAGCTTGTTGAAATGGGCTTGATGGAAAGCCTTGAAGTAGGTAAAGCAGAATACGACGGCTATCTCCGCAATGGTATGTTGACACAGCTTCGTCGCCTCAAGGTTGGCGAAGAATTGGAAGAAGCGCACATGCGCAACCGCGCTTGGGTGAGCAACTGGATTTACGAAAAAGGTTTGAAAGACAGCGTTATCGTAAAGGTAGCTCGCGACGGAAAGACATTTATTGATATTCGCGATTATGATAAGATGCGTGTCTTGGTTGGCGAGCTTCTAAAAGAAGTACAGCGAATCACCAGCCAAGGTGATTACGCTGCTGCAAAAGCCCTTGCTGATGGCTACGGTAAAAAAGTGGATCAGAAACTTCACCAAGAAGTTCTTGATCGAGGCAATAAACTTAACATCCCTCCATATGCTGGATTCATGAACCCTGTTTTGGAACCAGTAATGGATGCCAGCGGTAAAATCACAGATGTGAAAGTGACATATATGGACAAATTCGCCGAGCAAATGCTTTATTACAGTAAAAATTATAGCACCCTCGCTCCAGTAAAATAGACTTATTGTATTTTATACAAAAAGCCCCGATTCTATTTCGATTCGGGGCTTTTTTTATGTCCAAAATTCATCTATTTTTGTCCTTTCAAGCTCTTTCTCAACCAAAATGAAAAAACTAATTCTATTAATTAATCTCATCGTTTGTTTCTCATACATTCAAGCACAAACGCCCCCTTTAGCAAAGAAGATAGATGTTATCGATGTTCACCACGACGAACCCATTCATGATTATTATCAATGGATGGAAGACTTGAAAGACCCTGAATTGAAGCAGTGGTTAGAGCAGCAGGCAGAATATACAAAGCAACAATTGAAGCCATGTCATAAGGTGGGAAGTTATTCTCGAATTCGTGAATTTTCGCTGGCACGATTCGACGATTACTATTACGACGGAGGCTACTATTTTGAACTTGCTTCCTATAGTGATATCGCAACACCTGCTCTTTTTTACACTTCCAACAAGAATCGCGAGATGCGATTGCTGGTAGATCCTGCCTCCCTTAGTTATAAAGACAATGTCCGTATCAAATCATGGGCGGTAGATAAATCTGGAAAATATCTCGCTTATATGTTTAGTAGAAATGGGCTCGACTGGTGTGAAGTCAAGATTATTAATTTACAGACTGAAACCACCCTCGATGATCACCTATTGGATCTTAAATTATCAGATCTTCATTGGCAAGGCGACGGATTTTATTATGCAAAATATCCAAATAAAGGATTTAGCAGTGCCACTATAGGCCGTGAAATTTATTATCACAAACTAGGCACGTCACAAGCTCAAGACAAACTTATCATTAGTCGAGGAAAAGATAAAACTAATGACATAGATGTTATTACAACAGAGGACGAACGATTTGTATTTCTTCATGAGTTATCGGCTACGAGTAATACCTCGAATTACTACTATCGTGATTTGATAGCCGGCGACACTGCCTTTCTGCCATTTATCACTCGCCTAAAACCCGAAGACGCCACCACCATCATTGCCAACAATAAGGATACTTTTTTCCTTTTCACCAAATCGAAGGCACCAAATGGAATGGTAGTAAAAACGACATTGAGTTCTCCCAGGAAGTGGGAAGTAGTAGTTCCTGAAATAGAAGGAGCCCAACTGCTTCAAGTATGGCATGCCAACAATCTTCTGGTAACATTGCACCAATCCTTTGCTGAGCAAACTCTATCCTTCTTTGATAAAGATGGAAACCTAAAAAACCTAATTCCAATTCCTATAGGTTCATCTTTAAGACAGTTTTCTGGTGACCCTTCAAAAGCAGAAGCAATCTTTTCATTCCAAAGTTATATAGTTCCTGCGACGGTTTATACCATCGATTTGAACACTTTCTATTCAGAGCCATTTGGAAGAACACTTGTAAACTTCGACGCTACAGACTATATGATGCGCATTCTTGAATGCACCGCCACCGATGGAACTAAAATTCCAATTACGATGGTGTATCATAACAGCAATAAACTTCAAAAACCGTCCATGTGTATTTTGGAAGCTTATGGAGGTTTTGGAATGCTTCATTCACCGAGCTTTGACCCCGGAATGATTTCATTCCTTCGTCAAGGAGGTGTATGGGCATACGCGCACATTCGTGGCGGAGGCGAAGGAGGACAAACTTGGGCCGATGCAGGACGCGGCTTGAATAAAGAAAAATCATTCGATGATTTTATAAACGCGTCAGAATACCTCATTCAGGAAGGATACACAACATCTCAGAACCTAGCCATTACTGGCGCATCTAACGGAGGACTTGTCGTTGCTGCAGCGATGATCAAAAGGCCAGAATTATTCAAAGCGGTAGTTCCTGTAGTTGGTGCTTTTGATATGCTCCGCTTCCATCTTTTCACCGTAGGTGTGTTTCACGCAGATGAATATGGAGATATAAGAACACCCGAAGGATTTGCTTCTTTAAAAAAATACTCTCCTTATCACAACTTAAAAAAAGGAGTTCAATATCCCGCCACCCTGATTATGACTTCCGAATTCGATGATCGTGTTCCTCCCTTCCACTCCTATAAATTCGCTGCCGCACTTCAAGAAGCCAACGGTGGACCAAATCCAATACTTCTGCGTGTTCAACAAGACGCTGGGCATTCCGGTGGACAAACATTCTTTGACCGCACACAAGAGGAGTCAGACAAGTTTGACTTTATTATTCATCATTGTAAAACGAAATGACGGAAGTAGGGAACGGGAACGAGAACGAGAACAAGAACAAGAACGGGAACGGGAACGGGAACGAGAACGAGAACGGGAACGGGAACGGGAACGGGAACGGGAACGAGAACGGGAACGGGAACAAGAACAAGAACAAGAACGAGAACGAGAACAAGAATAGGGAGTAAGAATTTGGAGGTTGGAATTTAGAATTGTGAATTGCGAATTCCGAATTGTAAACTCCAACCTCCAAAATTCGAACTGTATCAAATATATTTGCCCCCATGGATGCAATTGTACCTCTAATCTCTCTTATCGCCCTAGAAGTAATTCTCGGCGTCGATAACATCATATTCATTTCTATTCTGGCTGATAAGCTGCCAGAACAAGATCGAAATAAACTTCGCTACTGGGGTATTGGACTCGCAATGGTGATGCGCTTGGTTTTGCTTGCATTTATATCTTGGATTTTAAAACTCGATCAAACACTTTTCACTATTTCTCAAATAGACTTCACTGGAAAAGGACTTATCCTAATCATCGGTGGTCTCTTCCTAATTTATAAAGCAACCAAAGAAATTTATCACAAAACAGAAGCAGCCAATGCCGATGGACCCGCACAAGTGAAGACTGCGAAGTTTAGCAAACTACTCACAGAGGTAATCATTCTTGATTTGGTATTTTCTATTGATAGCATCATCACTGCCGTTGGTATGGTGGATGAACTGTGGGTAATGTACACAGCAGTAATCGTGACTGTAATCATTATGCTCTTCGCTTCAAAACCTATCAGCGAGTTTATCCGAAAGCATCCCTCATTTAAGATTCTTGCGTTATGCTTTTTGATGCTAATTGGTGTTTCATTGATTGCTGAAGGCTTCCATTTCGAAATCCCCAAAGGCTATATCTACTTCTCTATGGCATTCGCATTCCTTGTGGATATCATACAGATGAAAACTACAAAAAAAATATGAATTCGCAATTCTGAATTCTGAATTCAGAATTCGGAATTCAGAACCTCCAATTTGGAATTTCGAAAAGGTATATCAAAAAAAGAAGCGCAGAGCTACGCGGATCGGATTTTAAACGAGCCGGGTTTTGCCTTATCCTTGGTGAAGCTGCTCAAGATAGAAGGCACTACTAACATGAAAGCTTCATGGATTTTGTCATCCGCGGCGGAGCTGCACCCAGGAGTTCTCAACCCATTTGTAGAAGAATACATCGCATTGCTACCAACCATTGAAACAATGGGCACCAAACGCGAACTCATAAAAGGCATTTGGCTTTCTGATTTTATCCATGCAGAAAATTTAGGCTTGCTCACAGACACACTGCTCGCATTTATTCGCAGCAATCAACAGGATGTGAGCGTACGCTATAATGCAATGAAGGTGATGGTAGATGTATGCAAAACTTATCCTGAACTCAAAGAAGAGTTTCAAGATACAGTACGCACTATTCTCCCCTACATCAGCCCCACTTTTCGATCTTACGCTAATAGATTTGTACTTGGGAAATAGAATTCACAATTCTGAATTCTGAATTCCGAATTTTTACCTTAATATAAACAAATGCCCCTCATACTCCTTCGTTGCATCTGTTATGATTGGACGTACCTTGGCTCTCCAAAAATAAAGGCCATCTGGAACAAGATAATCGCCTCCATCAGCGTCACCCACCCAAACTTCATCAGGATCAGTGCTGTAAAAAACAACATCGCCCCAGCGATTTAAAACCTGAAACTCGTACTCAAATATTTCGCCCTCTATCACAGGATTAATCTTGGGTTGAAATACATCGTTGATTCCATCATTGTTAGGAGTAAATGTATTGGGCACATAGATGAAAAATACTTCAGGAATAACCAACTCTTCACAATAAGTATTTTGACACTCCAACTCATTCGTTGCGGTAAGACATACCCTTACTGTTGTTCCTTGATTGACATCAAATGTGTACTGCGAATGTAAGTCCGTGCTGAATCCTTGATTCGCAAAATTCCATAAATACGAAACAGCATTTGCTGAAAGATTAAAAAAGGATATTTCAGGATTTAAAACATTAGTTGCACTTGTATTGGATTGAAACAATGCAATCGGAGATTCAGTAACGCACACCAAATTGTCTAACTCCAAAGAATTCTGACAGCCATTATCATCCACTACTTCGTATCGAACATCATAGCATCCCGCTTCTGAAAGCGTCAAATTTAATGGCCCACAATTGTTCGAATTCACTTGATCATTTAAATACCAGCTACAAGCATTTAAGTCTGATTGCCCCGTGTATTCAAGCGTTACATTCAATGGAGCGCAGCCTAGATTTTCGCTGGCAGAAAAAGAAACCTCCGGAATTCCAACTACATCAATATTTATTTGATCTTGATCATTACAAAAACCATCAATCACATATGACACCTGATGTGTACCAACTCCTGCTGCAGCGGGGCTGAACAAGCCACTAGACGAACTGATCACACCAGTCCCTGACCACACACCGCCATCAGTTGGAGCTGAAAGTTCAAATGCAGACACATTGATGCAAATCGTATTAAGCGGTGTAATGGTAGCATTTGGCTGAAAAATCACAGTCACATCAACGGTTTCAGACAATGAACAACCAGAAGGAGTGAAAGTCAAGGTATGCGTACCTACGCCAGCAGAAGACGGATTGAACAATCCCGCCGCATTAACCCCTGACCCTGTCCAAGTGCCAGCTGCAGGAATAGCTTGCAACTGAAATGCGTCGTCCTCCGAACATACATCATTGACAGGAGAAAGCACGGGAATGATAGGCCCCACAAAAGGACCGCCAGAACCCACAGCAGTGCATCCAAAGTCATCGCTAATTTCATAAGAATAGTTCATTCCATCGATGAGCCCTGTTAATGTAAAATTCTCACCCGCGCTGACCTGCGAATAATCCGAATCAATTTCTAATGGAGATAAGATTGAAATATAATAATCTCCAAAACCAAACTCAGGACCTCCACCGTTTGGAGTAATGACAACATTACCATCCAAACACTCTTCGCTATCAACAACTGTCAAGGGTTCAAGAAAAGTAAAGATCATCGGCGTACCTATGTCAAAGCACTCTCCTACCCAATTTGTAACCGAAATTTCGCCTTGCGCTTGATTATATAGCGTAACTGGCAAGACGTAAAAAACACCATCCTGAAAACTTGCACCAGGAAATTGATCGAAGAAACTTTCATCATTTACCACGCTAATAGAATTACCGGTGGTCAATAAGCCGACATAACAAGGATCGTTTGCAAGATTCTCATTGAGGACCGTCGGTTCACAAGTGAAAACAAAATATCCAATGCCTGGATCATAAGGAATCAAGGCGTCGCCGACATCTACCGGAGGCACGAAATCTCCATTATTCGAAATCGTTAGTGTTTGGCCAGAACAAAAAACTAAGTTTATTCCACCATCCGTTGAAAATGTACCAATTTCAGCAGGACATGCGCATGGAAATGGTTCTTGGATATCGAAAGTATATGTGCATAAGGGTTCGTCAGAAAATGAAGCAGAAACAGAACACAATGAGTTATTAGGTTCTAAGTCAGTAAATGAATACGCAATCGGTGAAACAAACGGTGCATTGAATGTTTGCGTCTCTCCGCTGCACAAAGACAACGTCAACGTACCAGTGGCTGGAGGATTATCAAATTCAATAGTCCCATCCAGCGAGTATGTTACGGTATTAGGATCACAACCCGAGACATTGGCGGTATGAGATAAGAAGTTACACTCTGGGACAAAACAAGGCGGTGGTGCGTTGAAATTTGCTGTTGCGGTGCATGTAGCGTCGGCACTAAATGAAGCAGTGACAGAGCATGGACTGCCATTGGAAATTAAGCCTGGAAACGTGTACGCAATATTGGCATTGAATGGCGGTGTTAAGACAAGAGAATTTCCTCCGCAGCTTTCCGTAATTGTCAAAAAGCCACTTGTAGGAGGCGAGAAAACACTAATATTTCCAGTGAGGTCATAAGTGTCATCCAATGGATCGCAAGCGCTCGCATTTGCCGTTATAGAATTAATATTACAAAGAATAGCGCAGTTGGTACTACCTGTTCCTCCTGTTTGACTTCCTGTAATATTCGTGGGTTGATTACTGAAATTGGTAATCAATAACATGTACCACTGGCCTGAAATCGCGTTGGGAATTTGTACAATTTCGGTGGAGATTGGTGAATAAGAACAGTCAATACTGGCGACACCTGAAAATACCTGTGTACACATGGAAGCCTCGTCATTGAAAGGCCCCCATAAAATAAAATCAATATCCTCGTCGGAAGAGTTAGTAAGTGTGATGGTAATAGTGCCTGAGTTAGCGATATTTAAAAAGTACCAAGCGGGATTGGGTTGGGTGAGTAAACATCCATAGTTAGCGCCGAATGGCGGAGCCGGTTGATTTGTTCCTGCTGGAAAAGTAATTCCACTATTGGTGCAAAATGGATCGGCAGTAGCACAAGTATTTTGGCCAGAAATAGTAGAATAGAAAAAGCAAGAAAAGCCTAGGAGGAGGCAAGCATATCTTAGCATTGGTCTTGGTTTACTTAATCTCAACCACTAAGATAATAGAAATAAACTATTTAATGCCTTTTCGCACCACCTTTAGAACGCTGACCACCTGGTTTGGATCGATTAAATGGCCTTTTTCCACCGCCACCACTGCCGCCACGTCTTGGTTCCCTTGCACCAATGGGCTGATAAATAGGAGTTTCACCAAATTCTAGTGGAATAGCCACTTTTTCAACTTCCTGACCTATAAGCGTTTCTATCCGTCCAAATTTTCCATGTTCCGAATTGCCAATGAGGGTAAAGGCTTCGCCTTTTCTTTCCGCACGAGCTGTTCTGCCGATTCGGTGTACATAATCCTCCGCATCGCCAGGCACATCATAATTCACCACACAATCAATAATATCAATATCAATTCCCCTGCTTACCACGTCTGTAGCTACGAGCACTAAAATTCTCTTTGCTCTAAAATCCAACATCACTTTTTCTCGCTCCTGTTGCTCGAGATCGCTGCTGATCATTCCCACGTTTAATCCATTCTTCTTTAAAACCGAATAAACGTTCTGTACGTTTTGTTTGGTGCTACTGAAAATAATGGTACTGATATCTTTCCTGTCGTTTAGAAGCCACTCTATTACTTTCGGTTTTTGATGATCATGCACCACAATAGCAGCTTGCTTTATTCCTGCCGAAGGCTTGCTCAACGCTATATTCACAGTGATTGGATCCTTCAGAATAGACTTGGCGAGGCGAAACACCGTGTCGGGCATGGTGGCGCTAAAAAGCAAACTTTGCCTATTGGGATTCAATGTTCGTATAATTCTATTCAGATCAGGAGCAAAACCCATGTCAAGCATGCGGTCTGCCTCATCCAGAATAAAAAAGTCTAATTTCGAAAAGTCAACATAGCCCACATTCATGTGGCTAATCAAACGACCAGGAGTTGCAACAATGATTTCTACTCCGCTGGTAATAGCCCTTTTTTCATTGTTAAAGTCATTTCCATCACCGCCACCATAAATGGCCACACTACTCACCCCCGTGAAGTAAGAATACGCTTCTACTGCCTGGTCAATCTGTAGTGCCAACTCACGTGTGGGCACAATGATCAAAGCCCTTGTACCAGTATGCTTATCCCGTGTCTTGATAATTCGATCAATAACCGGCAACACAAATGCTGCTGTCTTACCTGTGCCAGTTTGAGCAATTCCTATTACATCTTTACCCTGTAAAATCTGAGGAATACTTTCCGCCTGAATTGGCGTCGGCTTGGTGAAGTTCATACTCTCGATTCCTTCCAGCAATTCTGCCGATAATTCTAATTCTCTAAATGTCAACGCTTATAAATTTTCACAAAGGTGGTGAAAAAATGCCTTTACATGAGAATATAAGTAGCCCTTAACATTCTACGGACTATTTTTGCAGCGCTTGAAAATTGTTGTTTCCATACTTCTCACTCTCTGTCTCCTCCACTCCGGAGCGCAGTTTAATCCTTTAGTGGAACAATCCATCTTTGCTCCCAAAAGAGAAAACACTTACAAGGATACCGTTTGGATTATATCAGGATATAAGCCCCTAGAAAGGAACTTTAGAAAATGGAAATTTGATTTTGTTCTTGATGCGCGCAGAACATTGGTATCCGGAACTGTCGCACGCCTCGCAGGTATAAGAATTGGAATGGAATACCGCCGAGTTCACCGTTTTGGATTCGGACTCTACAATCTCGGAGATGGCGTGGTTGTGAAATCTTTAGAAGAACTCAACCCAGAAATTACCCGCGCAACTTTAAACATTCGTTATTCTTCCATCTTCTATGAACGTGTTATGTTCTTTAACCCCAAATGGGAACTATCACTTACCGCGCATGCTGGTCGAGGACGAATTACAGGTGACTATATTATCGCAGGAGGTATCAAACCTCAAGGTTTTCCCGACCGCCGAGTACGTGTATATGAATTTAGTTCCACCGCATATTATCATCTCAATTGGTGGATCTCCGTCGGTGGAGGAATCGGATATCGTCTTGTTCCAGACGCTCCTCAAGAAGTGCAATCAATTTATAATGCACCCGTAGGAATCTTGAGAGTTCGTATTAAGTTTGGCAAACTTGTCAAGAGCATCTGGAACCATGATATTAAAAATACCTACTGAGGCAGAAATCAAGCGCATCAAAGAGTTGACACAGCAACTCAATGAACACAATCATCGCTACTACGTATTGAACGCGCCGGTCATTTCCGATATGGAATTCGACCTTCTTTTAAAGCAGCTCGAGGCTCTCGAAGCGGAGTATCCAGACTACGCCGATCCAAATTCCCCTACAAAACGCGTAGGCGGAGATATCACAGATAAATTTGAAAAAGTGGCTCACAGCAGACCGATGCTCAGCCTTTCAAATACATACAGTAAAGAGGATATCGCTGATTGGGAAGAGCGGATTCATGAGGCCGTAGATACTGAAATCGAATATGTGATGGAATTGAAGTATGATGGTGTAGCGATTTCACTTCACTATGAAAACGGTCAATTTGTGCGCGGCATCACTCGCGGCGACGGAAGCGTAGGAGAAGATGTGTCAGCCAACATTCGTACGATCCGCAGTATTCCGCTCCGTCTGTCAGGAGATTATCCTTCATCCTTTGAAATACGAGGTGAGATTTTTTTACCAAAAAAAGAATTTAATAAGCTCAACGAAGAACGAGCTAAAAATGGAGAAGAACTATACGCCAACCCTCGAAACACTGCCGCTGGAACCCTCAAACAACAAGACAGTGCAGAAGTAGCAAAGAGAAAACTCGATTGCTACCTCTATTATGTGCTCGGAGAAAATCTCGCGCTGCCTTCGCATTTTGAAAATGTAGAAAAGGCGGCTGACTGGGGTTTTAAAGTACCGTCCTCGAAGCAACGGCTAATCGAAAAGGCGACTAGCATCGATGGCATCATGGATTTCATTAACTATTGGGATATTCATCGACATGATTTACCGTTTGAGATTGATGGTATTGTTATAAAAGTCAATAAGCTCTCTCTATGGGACGAGTTGGGAATGACGGCGAAAAGCCCACGATGGGCCATTGCATACAAATTCAAAGCAGAAACAGCGCGCACGCGACTAAATAAAGTTACCTATCAAGTCGGAAGAACTGGCGCAATTACACCTGTCGCCAATTTGCAGCCCGTTGTGCTTGCAGGAACTACCGTAAAACGTGCATCATTGCACAATGCAGATCAAATTGCAAAACTTGATATCAGAGAAGGTGATTTAGTATTGGTTGAAAAAGGAGGAGAAATCATTCCAAAAATCACAGGTGTGGTAATGGAAGAGCGACCTGCCAATTCTCAACCATTGAATTATATTCAAAACTGCCCAGAATGCGGCACAGAGTTGATTCGTGAAGAAGGAGAGGCATTGCATTATTGTCCTAACGATGTCGGCTGTCCACCTCAGATTAAAGGCAAAATGGAGCATTTTATTTCCAGAAAAGCCATGAATATCGAAGGGCTGGGAAGCGAAACCGTGGCTGGACTTTATGACAAAGGACTCATTAAAGATATTGCTGATATTTATGATTTGAAATTCGAGCAATTGCTCGGTTTGGAATTCTCAGTTGGAGATGAAGATAGTGGAGAAAGTAAAAAGCGCTCACTCCAAGAAAAGAGCGTTCGCAATCTAATTGATGGTTTGGAAGCCAGCAAAAACGTGCCTTTTGAGAGGGTGCTCTTCGCCCTCGGAATTCGCTTTGTTGGCGAAACCGTGGCAAAAAAACTCGTAAAACATTTCAAAAATATTGACACCCTGCAAAGCGCCTCTAGAGAGGCATTGCTTGAAGCAGATGAGGTAGGTGAAAAAATTGCAGACAGCATTTTGTCCTATTTTTCAGAAGAAAAAAACCGAATAATCATTCGGCGCCTGAGAGAAGCGGGATTGCAATTTGAAACTACGGCAAGCGAATCTAACAGCGCATCAGATAAGTTAAAAGGCTTAACCTTTGTCGTAAGCGGTGTATTCACTAGCTTTAGCAGAGATGGGATAAAAGAGAGCATCGAAGCTAATGGCGGAAAGGTAAGCGGAAGCATTTCGTCAAAGACCTCTTATGTATTGGCCGGTGATGACATGGGGCCTTCGAAGCGCAAAAAAGCTGAAGATCTCGGTGTCAAAATTATCAGTGAAGCTGAGTATATAGCAATGATATCAAATTAAAAACCCTGAGAAGACCAAGTCTTCTCAGGGTTTTCAAAATATATACAAAGGTTAAGCTACTTTTTCGATACGATCTGCTAGACGACTAATAACAAACTTCATTAGCTTATCGATGTCTTCACCAGCTTCCGCCACTGAAGAAAGATCGTAGTATTTAACATTCACAGAATTGGATTGTCCACCAATGTAGAGGCTGATAGAAATTCCATCCATGATCTGATCTTTTCTTTCATTCAATTGAAAGTGTGAAAACGCATCCAGAAACAACTTCGTAACCTTCGCTCTTTCCTTTTCTTCGAGAAGAATTTCAAAAGTCTGGATTTCTGGTGAAGTGGTTCCTTTTAAAGAGCGATTGACTACAAGCGTATTCAAGGGATCTTTCGGAAAGTTATAGGTAACTTCATAACTGTCCTCCAATTTCCCCCCGAGTAGTGATAGTTTTAGGGAGAGGTTGCTTTGCTTTGACGTGGGCATGATGCGATTATTTAAGTATTATACTAGAGCGATTTTATTTCAAGAGCTTTGCTTCATTCCAATATTTATCCATCTCTTCGAGTGTCATATCGGATAGATTTTTTCCATCCTCTGCACTCTTTGTTTCTAGATATTGGAACCTAAAAATAAACTTTTTATTTGTTCTCTCCAAGGCATCCTCCGGGTTTAGGCCCTTAAAGCGCGCAAAATTGATCATAGAAAACAAAAGATCGCCAAATTCCTCCTCCATCTTGTCACTGTTTCTATCCGATTCCTGTTTGAATTCCTCTAATTCTTCGAGTACTTTTTCCCAAACTTGATCCGAATTGTCCCAGTCAAAACCTACACCACGCGCCTTGTCTTGAATGCGCTGTGCCTTGACCATTGCGGGCAATGATCTCGGTACACCTTCCAATACACTTTTCTTGCCTTCCTTCAACTTTAATTTTTCCCAATTGGCCTTTACTTCTTCTTCGTCTTGCACCTTTACATCGCCGTATATATGCGGATGTCGCGAAATCAACTTATCACAAATGCTATTGAGCGCATCGGCAATATCGAATTGATTTTTTTCAGAACCTATCTTAGAGTAAAAAACCATGTGAAGAAGGATATCCCCGATTTCCTTTTTGATCTCTTCATGATCACCGTCGAGAATAGCATCTCCAAGTTCGTAAACCTCTTCAATGGTAAGGTGACGCAGGGATTCCATCGTCTGCTTCATATCCCACGGGCAGCCAGCGCGGAGCTCATCCATGATGATGAGCAAACGTTCAAAGGCCCTCTTTTTATCCTCCATCGAATTCATGTACCGAAAATAAACTTCAATACCTCAAAAAATTATCTTTGTGCCAAAGGTTATCAACCGAGCAATTCACCATGATCAAACTCCTTCATATTCTGCTAACATACTTTCTTTCTGCATCGTGTTTTGCCCAAGTTTTTCAACCAGAGTGGTTAGAGTCCACGCATGTTGCTTCACGATATATTCAAGTCTATCGTCCTTCGGGCGTACCAAAAGAGGTGAGACTCCCTGTACTTTACATGCATGATGGGCAGAATTTATTTGACAGCAAGTCTGCTTATGGTGGCAAGGAATGGCGCATAGATGAAACGCTGGATAGTCTAATTCAAAACAAACTTATTCGTCCTGTAATGGTCGTTGGTATTTGGAATAATGGTGAGTTTCGCCGCTGCGAATATTTTCCAGAAAAAGCGCTCAAGTATTTGGAAGACTCACTTGTCAAAGTACTTTATGCGAATGAACTCAAAGGCAATCCTCTCGCCGACGAACACTTGCGCTTTGTTGTAGAAGAATTAAAACCATACATTGATTCGCACTACGCCACACTCACTGACCAGCGCAATACATTTATCGGTGGCAGTAGTATGGGCGGACTTTCTTCGATGTATGCGATGATGGAATATCCGCAAGTATTCTCAGCCGCGATTTGTATCAGCACCCATTGGCCAGGATGTTTTAGCATTAAAGGAGAAAAAGTACCACTCGCCTTACGCGACTATATTTTTAATCAAGAAAAGAAAAAATTTAAAAAACACTTTTTCTATTTCGACTGCGGAGACCAGACCTTGGATAGCCTATATCCGCCCTTACAAGAAAAGGCTGATTTTATTTTTCATCTTAAAAAAGCAAAACGCTACCACAGTCTCCGCTTCCCCGGCGCCAGCCACAACGAAGCCTCCTGGTCCCAACGTTTCCGCATCCCGATGATGAAATTGCTTGGTACAAAACGAAGGAAGTGAATTCGCAATTCGCAATTCGCAATTCGCGATTCAGAATTCGGAATTCGGAATGGTGAATTTGTAAGCAAAGGGTACCTTTCTGCTCCGTCCTTCCGTAACTCCGTCCTTCCGTAACTCCGTCACTTCGTCCCTCAGTACCTCCGTCGCTCAGTCGCTCGTCGCTCTCATTCGCCCCTCGCCCTCTACCCCGTCTTCAACGCTTCGTTGGTGAAGTGGAACGTTAGTTCTGGGAAGTTTTGGCGCTCCATGTCGAGGATAAATTTACTCGGGGCAAGAAACACATCATTGTCCTCCTTATCCTTCACCATATTCGTTCCTTTGATACGCTTGAATTCATCGAGCTTCTCTGGTTTGTCAGTTGTAATCCAACATGCCTTGTAGAATGTCTTCGTTTCGAATTCGCACTTGGCGCCGTATTCGTTTTCCAAACGATACTTGATAACTTCAAATTGAAGTTCACCCACCGTACCTACTATCTTTCTCGATCCAGGTTCTTGCACGAAAAGCTGCGCCACACCTTCTTCAGTCAATTGGCGAATACCTTTATCCAACTGCTTTGTCTTCATCGGATCTCTATTCACCAACTCTTTGAAAATCTCTGGTGAGAACGACGGGATGCCTTTAAACATCATCGCTTCACCTTCTGTGAGGGTATCACCAATTTTGAAATTTCCAGTGTCATACAATCCAATCACATCCCCAGGATAGGCCTCATCAACGGTAGATTTCGCTTGCGCCAGGAATGTAGCAGGGTTCGGATACTTAAAGTCTTTATTCAAACGCACGTGATGGTAAAATGTATTGCGTTCGAACTTACCGCTGCACACACGCAAAAACGCGATGCGGTCGCGGTGGCGAGGATCGATATTCGCGTGAATTTTAAAAATAAAACCAGTGAATTTATTTTCGGCTGGTTCAATCAATCGCTTATCCGTTTCGCGCGATTGCGGAACTGGAGCGATTTCTACGAACTTATCGAGCAGCTCTTTCACACCGAAGTTATTCATCGCCGAACCGAAGAATACGGGTGCCAATTCGCCATTCAAATAGCGATTGATATCAAAAGGATCGTAAACATTTTCAATTAAATCAACATCCTCGCGCAATTGCTGAGCGTACTCACCCACCAATTGATCCAATACGGGATCGTTTAGATCATTGATCGCAACAACCTCATCGCTAATCTTCGTCTTTTGTGACTCGAATAGGTTGAGCGTTTTGTCATAGAGTTTATATACACCTTTAAATGAAAAGCCCTTGCTAATCGGCCAAGACAGTGGCTGTACTTTGATGTTTAATTTTTCTTCCAGTTCATCCAAAAGGTCGAACGGATCTTGACCTTCAAGGTCCATTTTATTGATAAAGACGATTACGGGGGTATCGCGCATGCGGCAAACCTCCATGAGTCGCTCGGTTTGCGTTTCGACACCTTTCACGCTATCAATCACGAGTATTACGCTATCCACTGCGGTGAGCGTGCGATAGGTGTCTTCAGCAAAGTCTTTGTGACCGGGAGTATCGAGCAGATTAACCTGTTTGCCATTGTATTCAAACACCATCACCGACGTCGCCACGGAAATTCCACGTTGGCGCTCAATCTCCATAAAGTCAGACGCGGCAGTCTTTGTGATTTTATTGCTCTTCACCGCACCCGCCGTTTGAATGGCACCACCGAAAAGAAGCAATTTCTCTGTCAACGTGGTCTTCCCCGCATCCGGGTGACTGATAATCGCAAACGTGCGACGGCGGCCTATTTCTGCTGTAATACTCATATTTCTCTAAAAGGACGGCAAAAATACGAACTTTAAGCGACGTAGCGACGAAGGGACAAAGTGACATAAAGAACGAGTCAAGTCGCCAGTCGCTAGTCGCTAGTCACTAATATTAGTTACACTCTCGTAACGAAAGAATCTTATCTTCGCAGGAAACCCTATACCATGAAAACACTTTTTACCGCGCTGCTATGTACTACTGTCGTGTTCAATAGCCTTGGCCAAATGAACTTGGAATGGCTCAATAATACCGAACTCAATGCAGCGAGCAATGCAATCAAACAAGGACCCGATGGCAACCTGTATTTTATCACCAAAGACGAATTTGGCGGTATAGGTAACGTCCCAAATTTTATCCAAAAAATTAGTCAAGATGGCGAACTCATCTGGCAATTCGGCGAAGGCGATTTCTTCGATGGAATGAATAGTCATTATCTCGACTTTGAAATAGATAGCGACAACAATGTCTATGTTGTAGGCACTCAATTCAACGCGAATGACCAATATCCAAAAACAGAAATCATCAAAATAGACCAATCGGGTACGGAAGTGTGGAGAGAAGATTTCACCACCACCAGCACTTGGTCGGAAGCCATCCAACAAATCGAAATTACCAGCGATAATCGCATCTATCTTATTGCCCGATTATACGACCCCGCTATCAACACCTTGTCGCAAGCATTGATTGAAATGGCTACCGACGGCACAACAGTATTTCAGACCATTGATACCAACTATGATCTTCCACTTCAATATCTCTATATCACACCTGCAGACGAAATATTTGTTTTCAATGATTATCAAATAAAAAAAATCAATAATGCAGGCACTGAAGAATTCAGTTTTATTTTTTCAGAAAGTGAATACGAATACAGTTTTAGTACTTTCTACGACTTTTACGCCATGGATGAAGATGATGATTACTTCTACTTCTCCCAAGGCCCATCATGGAGTGCACTCACCATGGATTCTTTCAAAGTAACTAAAATGAAGAAAGACGGTTCGGAGAATCTTCAAAGTGTCGTTACTCCATTTCCAGAAATCCCAAACATGTTGGGCTTATTTCCTGTTTACACTTACGTAGATTCAAATGAAGAAATCTATGTTTGTGGTTACATTTTTTACGGTGAGCAAGGTGGGCCAAATCTTCCAACTGTAGATGATCATCTCGATACATTTAATTCTTCTCGTGGAGGCAAGGGCGGCACACAATTCAGAAAAGAATTTGTATTAAAACTTAATAGCGACCTCAGCTTGGCCTGGGCTCAAGATTACAACTTTATGAATATCGGTAATGAAGTCATACCTGCGGGTGGCTTTTTCCATCAAGACAATTTCGTATATCAAACAGCCATTCAGGATGGACAAATGGTACTACCTTATTTCATTTCACATAATGATTTAAATGGAGAAATCATTTGGACACATACACAACAACCAACAGAATTATTCTCAACCTTTCAACCTAGCTCTGTCATTACAGGCGATGATCAAGCGATTTATACATTTGGAAGAGGCGAATTATTCATCGATGATCAAATGCAATATCAAAGCAGATATGTGTCAAAATATATGTTAGAAGACTTTGTAAATATCGCTGAACAGGAAAACCAAACCTTCCGCCTCTACCCCAACCCTGCCAACGATTTCATCAATATTGAAAGCAAATCATCCGTGAATCATTATGTGATTTATGATAGCACGGGCAGGATAGTTCTACAAAAAACAGAGTCCACCTCCAACTTCCGCATCCCCCTTCACACGCTCGCTCCAGGAGTTTACATTTTTAATTTGAATGGAGAAACGGCGAGGATAGTGACTAGAGACTAGAGACTAGTGACTGGCGACGGGCGACTAGCGACTAGCGACGGGCGACTAGCGACTAG
>CAYRZQ010000028.1:24690-48621 GCA_964428835.1 uncultured Comamonadaceae bacterium
GCGACGGGCGACTAGCGACTAGCGACGGGCGACTAGCGACTAGTGACGGGCGACGGGCGACTAAGGACTAGAGCGGCAATATGGGGACTAACGCGTAGCAAATTGGAGACTTTCAACAAGAGGATAGATTATTGAATGGCGAATTGTGAATTTCAGTTTCCAAATTCCAAAATCCAAATTCCTCCCGATAGCTATCGGGATTCCAAATTTGCCTTGTACGGTAAAATTCCGTACATTTGTGAAAATTCGTAACCATGCTTACACGTACAAATAAAGACGAAAGGATTGAGCTAAGAATTAGTGATTCTGATAAAAAAATGTTTCAGAAAGCACAAAAACTCAGTGGCGAAAGGTCTTTTAGTAGCTTCATAATTAGAATCGTAAAACAACAAGTCGAAGAAATTTTAGCACAAAACGAAAAGATTCTGGCAACCCACGCAGACCGAAAAATATTCTTTGACGCGGTTTTCAGAAATTCAAAACCAAATAAAAAATTGGTTGAAGCAGCTAAAAGATACAAATCAAAGACGGCTTAATCGTGGAAATTCATCTCTTAGATAAAACTCATAATCGCAAATCGTTTCGATGTGAGGAACAACAACTAACAGATTACATCCAAAAACAAGTAAGCCAGGATGTTTCAAAAAAACTCGCCCTTTGTTTCGTGGCTGCAGACTCACAAAATAATGTCATAGGTTTTTACACATTATCCAGCGAGAGTCTTGGAAGAGATGTTGTTCCAATGAAGTATCAAAAAAAAATTCCTCAAAATTATAATGTCCCAGTCATCCTGCTTGGACGTCTTGCGCGAGACATCACCGTCAAGGGCACTGGACTTGGGGAGCATCTACTGATGGACGCTCTTTTCAGAGCATTTACGATCTCAGAACAAAGCATCGGCGCCATGGCTGTAGTTGTAGATCCAATCAATGAACACGCGACTGCCTTTTATTCAAAATATGGATTCATCCAACTGCCCGATAGCGGAAAAATGTTCCTGCCCATGAATACCATCAAACAGATCATATAAGATTCACAATTCTGAATTCAGAATTCCTAACTTCTCCCGACAGCTATCGGGATTCCTATTTCCTATCTCCCCGCCCTCACCCCTCGCCCCTCGCCTCCCCCCCTTTTCTTGGCAAGAATATTGAGCGCTAAAAAACTAGAAACTTCTGAAAATATTGGCTTATGAAAACAGTCCTCTACGCCGCACTAATCCTTGTATTTTGGACGTCAAAGTCCTACGCTCAACAACCCGATTGGATCACCAATAGACCAAACAGTGCCTTACACTACATCGGTATCGCTTCGGCCGAAAAAAACAATACCAACTACCAAAAAATCGCCAAGCGAAACGCTCTCGATGACCTATTAAGCGAAATTCGTGTCACCATCCAAAGCGTGTCCATCCTCAACCAAATGGACAACAACGGGGTCTTCAAAGAAGAATACCAAAGCATCATCAAATCCACCGTTGCCGACGAAATCGAAAACTTGGAACTCGTAGCTACATACGAAGACGAAACACACTACCATGTTTATTACAGAATACTCAAGGAAGAATACGCCAATCAAAAACAACGCAACAAAGAACAAGCACAAAAAATGGCGCTGCAATTCTTTGAAAAAGCGAAAAGCGCTGAGTCCACAAAAGACTACGTGACAGCTATTGATTTCTATTTGCAATCACTGCTTGCCATTAAGGCTTACTGGGGCGAAAACATAGAAGTTGTGTACGAAGGAAAATCAATCTTCCTCGCTATCGAAAGTTATACGTTATTGCAAAAACTCCTCGATAACATCAACTTGACTTCGGATACTCAAACCATCAATTTCAACTCAAGATCAGAAACTAAAACACTCGTCATTCAAGCCAAAGACAACAACAACAAAACAATTTCTAAAGTTCCCCTACTGGTGAGTTTCCTTCCTCAGAGGGCGCAGCAAAAAAATTACTTCACCAATGAAAATGGTCAATCAAGCATCACACTTGCTTTGACAAACAATATCGATTTCAACCAAGTCGAAGTCATTCTAAATCTTAAAAATTTCTCCAAGGGAAGTTCCGACGACCGCTACTATCAATATCTGATGCAAAGTTTGCGATGTCCAACACAAAAAATCGACATCATCGTTCCCGATCAACTCGCCATCAATACTACGCGCGTTGACGGTGATCTCTTTCCTTTCAATCTCGACTATGTAAACATCGACTTCAGTAATGAAAGTACCTACACTTATCAAAATTTAAGACTCATCCCCATTCGCGCAAAAGGTGATTTCAAAACGATGGTGGGCAATATGGGCTATTACATCACGCTCCAAGATGCAATCAGCAATAACCTGGTCGTTATCACCGAAGTAAGCAACAGCGGCACTGTCAACAGCTTGCTTGTAAGGAATCTCTCACCAGATACGCTCTTCATTATGTCGGGTGAAATTCTAATTGGAGGCAAACAAGACCGTGTCGTAGCAAGGGATATGCTCATACCACCCAACAGCGGACAAGTGAAAATTCCAGTCTATTGCGTGGAAGAAAAACGCTGGGGTTATACTCCAAAAGGTGAAAAATTTCAAGCGTATTATGGCATGGCAAACGAACATCTTCGCAATCTCATTGATCATAATGCTGGTCAAAACGCAGTGTGGAGAGAAGTATCCAACACCAACAAAAAAGATGGAGTTTACAGTAATACCGACGCCTACACTGCCCATGCAGATAAACCAGAATTCAGAAGACGCGAAGAAGAATATGTGCGCTTTTTCGAAAATGTATTCAATGGACAAGATGATGTCATCGGCGTGCTCGCAGTGACCGGCAACACCATTGAAGGCGCTGATTTGATGGTTTCAAACAGATTGTTCATGCAAGAATACCGCAAGTTGCTCTATTCATACATCGACGACGCTATTACTTACGGCGCACCGGTAAATATTGAGAAAGTCGTCATCGACAATTATCTCACGCAATTGCTCACGCCGCAACTCCAACAAAATTTTGTACAAGAAAAGGGACAAGCATTTAGAAGAGGCAACCAAGTGATCCACATAGCGGTGTATTGATGTGGGCGATGCCTAACGGCACGGGCTCTTCGCTTCAATCTTTTTCTCGCTACGCTCAAAAAAGGATTTCCGCTGCGATCCCTAGCGCAGCCGCCACGGGTATGACCGTATGTCATTTTGTTTCACAGAAGATCAATTTGCGCAATTTACCAATTTTTGGTAACTTTGTAGAAATGCATTCAATATGAAAAACACATCCGTTTCACTAGGAAGTTATTTTGATCAATTTATAAATCAACAAGTGTCAGCTGGCCGCTATAAAAACGTCAGCGAAGTAATACGTGCGGGTCTTCGACTTTTGGAAGATGAAGAAAGTAAAAGAATCGCTCTGAAAGCTTCAATCCAAGATGGCTTGGAAAGTCCCCGGGTAGAGGATTTCAATTTTGAAGAGAACTTGAAAAATTTAAAGAAGTCAAAGAAGAAGAATGCCTAAATTGACCTTTAGACAAGCAGCCATCGACGACCTTAATGATATTTGGGAATACACATTCGAAAAATGGTCTGAAAAACAAGCTGATAAATACTACTCAAGTCTCAAGTTTGCTTGTATGCAAATCGGAGATAACCCAGAACTTGGAAAAGAATACTCTGAAATCCGAAAAAATCTTCTAGGTCTTCGGACTGGAAAACACATCATTTTTTATCAAGCAATTAATAAAAAAGAAGTTGAGATTATTAGGATTCTACATGAAAGAATGGATTTCGAAACAAGAATTTCAATTGACAGATAAAGCCTAGTAGAATATTATATCAGCGCCGATTAAAAATAGGGAAATAAATATGGCACAGGCATTGAACGCATTCAACACAAGAAAATACAAGAAGTCTAATCAATTTATCATAAGTATTGGTCTTGTCATCCTTGTGGCGGTTATCTGCTATATAGCATCTTCGTTTATCGCCTATAAAACCGTTGCTCTAATTCTACTAGTCACGGTTTCTATTATAGCTATGCTTTTCGATATTTTGCCTGTTCTCACAGCTTCAGTATTGAGTGCTTTGATTTGGAATTTCTTCTTCATCCCCCCTATTTTCACTTTTCACATCTATGATACAGAAGACGTTTTGATGTTTCTTCTGTATTTTTTTATTGCCTTAGTGAATGCGGTACTGACTTTCAAAATACGAAAAGAAGAATCCAAAACACGAGATAAAGAAGAAAAGGAAAAGACAATTCTCTTATACAACACCCTTCTCAATTCGCTGTCGCATGAACTGCGCACCCCGATTTCTACCATACTTGGTGCAATTGATACAATCAAAGACAACAACACAAAAATCTCAGCAGAAAATCAATTAGAATTATTAAATCAAATTGATATTGCAAGCGTTCGCCTAAATCGTCAAGTTGAAAACCTTCTCAACATGAGCCGCCTTGAGACTGGAATACTCAAACCAAATATGGATTGGTCTGATATCAACGAGCTTATTCATTCCGTGATTCATAAAATACATGATTCCCAAAATCACACCATCCATTTCGAACCCACCGAAACACTCCCCCTATTCAAGTTCGATAGAGGTTTGATAGAACAAGTTCTAGATAACTTGATTCATAATGCCATTCATTACACGCCTCCAGACTCCACTATTAAAATAGGTGCTGCCCTTCTCTCCGATCATTGTGTGATCACCATTGAAGATAATGGCAATGGAATTGCTGAAAAAGAGATTCCATTCTTATTCAATAAATTTTATAGAGTTCCACAGACAAAGGTCGGCGGAAGCGGCCTTGGATTGTCCATCGCAAAAGGCTTTGTAGAGTCCCATAATGGCACAATAACCGCGCACAACAATGATAAAGGTGGAGCTACATTTACATTATCATTGCCACTGGAAGTTTCATACATCAATATCCTAAAAAATGAATAAAGCCGAAATCCTCATTATTGATGATGAACCTCAAATTAGGAAGCTGCTTGAAATTACCTTGGAAAGCAACGACTACAAAGTGTTACAAGCAGAAACGGGAAAGTCAGGTATTGTAATGGCGGCAAATCACCCTCCAGAATTAATATTGCTTGACCTCGGTCTTCCAGACAAAAGCGGTCATGAGGTGCTCAAAGAATTAAGATTATGGTACAATAAATCCATCATCATTCTATCGGTCCAAAACAGCGAAGAAGATATCGTTTTGGCCCTCGATAATGGTGCTACTGACTATTTGACTAAGCCTTTTAGAAGCGGTGAACTGCTAGCGCGAATTAGAGCAGCTATTCGCCGATCTCAGGCCCTCAGTTCTGAAAAAACCATCGTTTGTGGCGATATCGAAATTGATATCACGGCAAGACTTGTGACCAAGAATAAAGAGTTTCTCAAATTAACATCTACAGAATTCAACCTATTGGTTTTATTTGCGAAAAACGAAGGCCGTGTACTGACACACCAATACATTCTCAAAGAAATTTGGGGCGTGGGAGCACAATTGGAAACACAATACCTGCGCGTATTTGTTGGAACACTCCGCAAAAAAATCGAAACAAATCCAAATCAACCCAAACACATCCTCACTGAAAGTGGAGTAGGTTATCGATTTGTATAATCGCTTCTTTATATTCTCTTTATAAAACTGCTATTTTCTTTTACTTTTTACTCGCAAGAAGCGCTACAACTTTGCCCCATCATTTCAACTAGATATGGGTAAAGACAAATCACTCAGCAAAAAAGTTACCGCAGCATCACTTCTTGTCGCACTTGGAATCATCTACGGAGATATTGGAACAAGCCCCCTTTACGTATTAAAAGCAATTGTTGGAGAACGAGAGATCACAGAAACGCTCGTCTTAGGCGGTATTTCATGTGTCTTTTGGACACTCGTACTCCAAACGACTTTCAAATACATTTGGCTCACCTTACAAGCAGACAATGACGGAGAAGGCGGCATATTTTCTCTTTATGCCCTTGTTCGCAGATACGGAAAGTTCATTGTCATCCCTACCATTTTAGGAGCCACCACACTCCTAGCAGATGGTATCATCACCCCTCCCATCTCAGTTGCCTCAGCTGTAGAAGGTCTTACTATGATTAAGGGATTGGAACAATTACCTACAGTGCCCATTGTTGTTGTGATCCTTTCCGTTCTATTCTTCTTTCAACGCTTCGGAACACAAAAAATCGGTAGTGTATTTGGAATCGTAATGATGATTTGGTTTGGCATGTTATTCACGCTAGGTTTCTCTCAAATCATCGATGCTCCTTCCATCCTCAGAGCTTTTAATCCCATCTATGCGTATCAACTGCTCGTAGAGTACCCCCACGGATTCTGGCTGTTGGGCGCGGTATTTCTTGCAACCACTGGAGCAGAAGCTCTCTACTCTGATTTAGGACACTGTGGTCGCAAAAATATTCGCATCACGTGGGCTTTTGTAAAGGTTGCTTTGCTCGTCAACTACCTTGGACAGGGGGCTTGGATTTTAAGTCAAGGTCAAGAATACCTGAGAGGTCGCAATCCATTCTATGAAATAATGCCATCTTGGTTTCTGCTGTGTGGAATTATTATTGCCACCTGCGCTGCCATAATTGCTTCACAGGCCTTGATCAGCGGGAGCTACACTCTCATTAGTGAAGCCATGAACCTCAACTTCTGGCCGAGAGTAGCTGTACGCCAACCGTCTGAAACGAAAGGACAAATTTATATTCCGAGCGTAAACAATCTTCTTTGGATTGGGTGCGTCGGTATGATTCTATACTTCCAATCATCCACACACATGGAAGCAGCTTATGGTTTCTCCATTACAGTGGCAATGATGATGACAACCATCTTACTGAGCTATTTTCTAATTTATAAATTAAAATGGAATAAATTTTTAGTAACAGGATTACTGCTTCTTTTTGCAACCGTAGAAATTTCATTCTTCATCGCCAACGTCGCCAAGATCAAAGAGCGCTGGATGTTCCTCTTTTTTGAGCTATTTATTTTCCTAGTCATGTATGTGTGGTATTATGCTCGAAAAATCAACAATCGTTTTACAAAATTTGTGGACCTTGGAAAACACGTAGCACAACTTACCGAGCTCGGAAAAGACGATGCAATCCCGAAATTTTCTACACACCTAATCTATTTGACGAAAGCAAACAGAAGGCATGAAGTGGAAGAAAAAATCATCAATTCTATTTTCTCAAAAAAACCGAAGCGCGCCGACGTGTATTGGTTTGTGCATATCAATAGAACAGAACAACCCTACACGCTCACCTATGAAGTCTCCGAATTGGTAGATGACAAAGTGATTAAAATAACGATCAATGTTGGATTTAGAATTCAACCAAGAACAGAATTGTATTTTAAAAAGATAGTACAAGACCTCGTATCACATAAAGAATTGAACCTTCACATTCGACCAGACGGTTCTACAAAATACAATTGCGAACCAGACTTCAAATTTGTTGTAATTGAAAAATTTCTTTCTGTTGAAAATGAATTTGCGCTAAAAGAAGGTCTATTGCTCAACAGCTACTTCTTCTTAAAACGCCTCGGACTCAGCGACGAGCGCGCATTCGGACTCGACAAGAGTGACGTTGTCATCGAACAGATTCCACTGGTGTATCATCCAGTTGAACAAATAGAATTAACAAGAAACACTGCAAACAATTCAATATGAAAAATATTTTAATCATCATAAGCCTTTGCATTTGTGCTCAAATCAAAGCGCTCGATAACACAGCCAACACAGATTCATTGAATCAAGTCAATATCGCTCTAAACGACACCTTAACTCTTGATGATCCCAAAATCAATCAACAAAAGGGCGAACCCTTTGAAGGACTGGATATGACTTGGCACAACGGTAGCGACCGCAGGACCAATAATATTTGGAAGGATATGAAATACTTCACTCCAAGTATTTTGCTCGACGTCAATTATACCTATTCCTTCAACAATCCAATCGACAATACCGTTGTGGGTTCCACTGCTTTGGCGCGCAATAATGAAGTTCAATTGTCTGCCATTCATTTCGGGGGAGATTTCAATTACAAAGGAGCGCGCGCACGAGTGATGACGCAATTCGGAACGCGTTCTCAAGTTGTTCCAAGAAATGACTTTAGCCCATACCGCGGACAATACCAATTAGCCAATGTATATCGCTATCTCAGCGAATCTTATGCAGGCTATCACATCAACAAGTGGAATGGCATCAACATTGACGCTGGCCTCTTCATGTCCTATATTGGATTGAATTCCTTCTATCAAGCTGAAAACTGGGAATATCAAGCCTCATTCACCTCCGATAATACACCGTGGTTTTTCAATGGTCTACGCATTCAAATTCACCCCAACAAACATTTGAAAATAGAACCTTGGATCATCAACGGATGGCAGAGTTATGGTAAATTTAACAATATGCCTGGCATTGGTGGTAATATTACTTGGGTACCCAATGACAACGTAAAACTCCTGACCAATAATTATTACGGAACAGATGCTGCCGGAATTCCCGAGAGACGCAGATTTCATTCTGATAACAGCGTATTGATAAGGTATTACAACAATCCAAGCTCTAATGGTATTACAAAAATGGCCCTTTCATTTACAGGAGATATTGGATTTGAAAAAGGAGGCGGAGTGAATGGATTTAGAGATGGCGATAGCACCCAAGGACCTGCACAATATTTTGCTAGTGCCATGTTTTACAACCGCATCTGGTTTGCAAAAAACAAGTGCGCCTGGACAGTAGGCGGAGGAGTGATGACCAACCCCGGAAGGTATTTGGTATTGTATCCCACAGGTCAAGCCAGTCCATTGCCCAATCCGAATAATCCGACACAGACCGAAGGAGCATTTCCATTTAGTGCCAATATTGGTGATGAATTTTCTGGATGGGATTGTTCTACCAATTTTGACTACATGCCCAATCAGAGTATCTCTTTTAGAATTGAGTACGTGTATCGCAGCTCCAGCGTGCCCTATTTTGCCGGCCGTGGTGGTGTGACGTCTCAAACAGGCTTTTCCACAACAGCCCTTGATCCCGACTGGCGTCCTGATTTGGTCAAGTCCGAAAGTCGCATCATCCTCGCTATGCTCTTCCGGATATAGCAAAACAGTGAGCGAGTAGTAAAGAACTATTCCGAATTATTAACTTCTTGAAACCAAAATAAAGGTCTTAGGTGCTATTGGTAGCCAGATACAAATCAACGCGAAAACTAGATAAAAAAACACCTCTTACATCCCTCATCGAATTCTAGCCAACCTCCTTTGCGGAATTTGGCGTGCTCGGAGTCTCTGCGGTAAAAAAAGTCAACGACTTCGTCGAACACTTCATCACAGAGACCATGAGATAATCTTCTTTCCAAACTCCTCCCGATATCTATCGGGATTCCAATCTCCAACCTCCAAATTCTAATTTCCAATCACCCCATTAAACCACAAAGCCCCACGAGGGGACTTTGCAGTAAATAATATCATTATTTTGTCATTAACATCTAGTCACAAGTCTCTAGTAACTTGTCGCTAGTTGCTAGTCGCCAGTCGCTAGTATCTAGTATCTTTAAAAGTCCCTCAGTCCCTCAGTACCTCCGTAACTCCGTCGCTCCGTCGCCAGTCTCTAGTAACTAGTCACTAGTATCTAGTATCTTTAAAAGTCGCTTGTCACTTCACCAGTCTTTCCGTCGTCTGTATTTCCTCGCTCTTCGCCACTACCATATATACACCCGACTCCAACTGACTCACATCAAACTGACTTGACTTGCCAGCTGCAAACCATTGTGCTACCAACCGACCATCAGAAGCGAAGATTTGTAATTGTGTCTTCGCAGGATGTGTGAATGAAACAATATCAACGGCAGGATTTGGATACATGCTCAATAAGCTTTGTTTCGACTTCTCTTCTGCCACACCAACCGTTGCACCAAGTCCAGGAATTTCTGTGTAGATCTCATCAAAGAAGTACTGCTTAAGCGCTCCTATATTTTCTCCTACCAATTGATTCGGATCTGCATCCGCTTGATGCTCTATACTGGTGTATACAATATCAATGGTTTGATGAGCCCCTGCTTCCAAAAGAAATGGTCCCATCGCTCCAACGCCCTTGCGGTCGCCAGGAGTATTACTTCCAGTTATCTCTGTCCATTCTGTTGTTTCTACACCTTGAGTGCCAATAAACAAAGGATCACTGGTACCAGGAAATGCATAGTCCGCTTCGATCATCTCACCCATGCCTCCATTATTCACTCCAAAACCGCCGAACGACAAAGTCTGTCCATCTTTCCAAATTCCACGCATATAGTTGTAAAAGTTTGGAGCAATTGTAGGTTCGCCAGTAACGAGATTGGAACCAGAATTAAAGTGCATAAAGTTGGTGAGGCCCAATCGTTCGTTATCGATAATACCATCATTATATCCTGGCCCGTAAGGTCCGTAGGTCTCGTAATCACCAAGCTCAGATGGCAAGAGATCATCTGTCTCGTCGGCCTGCTTCAAAGGACCACTCAACACAGCTACCGCTTGAATCGGAGGAGTTTCACCATAACCACCCGAAGCAAATGTTGGCTCATCAAACGAATCTCCGTTGTATGCATAATAAGCTGCTTGTTCTACGTGTGAAGCAATGTAATCATCAATACTGGAACCGATATCCAAATCAGAAAAGATACCAGCGTAAACATCAGTATATGAAATACTAGAACGATTAATGATTTCATAGCGAACAAAAACAGAATTATTCAAAGCCTCATTCAACTCATCATGAAAAGAATAAACAAAGCAGTGTATTTCAACTCCCAAAGGCTGACCTAATGAAAGTTCATGTATTCCTCCCTTATCGTTGAGAATTAAATATGCACATTCATCACCAGGGAAAAGAGGGTAATCACCGTTTGCAGGATTATAAGTTAGATCGCCATCATAATCAAAAAATGGAGCGAGAAAAAGATCCTGACCATTTAGATAGTCACCCATCGCTGGCCATTCGAAGAACCATTCGGGAACAGTATAGCCATTGGGGAAAACTTCATTGTACGTATTGTTTGCAACAGATTCTAAAAATAGAAGATGCGTTTGGACATCAGCAGAGTTTGCGAGAAAGACTCTATCGAATGCCTCCATTGTTTCGGCTGTTGTGGTGGCATTGCCATCTGCAGTGAGTGGACCAGGATAGAAGTCTCCTTGTTCATTGCCGTACATCTCAGCTGCTACGTGCAACTGACCATCTACCGACTGGCCACCGAGCCAAAATGAAGACGTGAAGATTGTATGGATGCCTGAACCCTTCGGAAACTCGAATCCTGCCATATTCGATGCACTACGAAATAGTGCACCCGAAGCATTTACAGAAGCAGCCACATTGTTTGTGTCCACTACCGTCACTTGACAAAGTGCAGTAAAGAAAGAAAGTACGAGTGCGATAAGTAGTAGATGTCTTTTCATAACATTATGTATTTATGAAATCGAAGATAGGTTATTATTGTCACCCTCTCTTTTTTTATCCCCGTATAAAAGCCTATAAATCACATTTCTAAAAGTAGGATTTTAAGCTTCATTCAAATCTTCAATTAAAGCCTCGCATTCGCCACCCGACCCTCTCAATCTTTCAATCTTTCAATCTTTCATTCTCTCACCCTCCTTCGAAAAACCCCTCTAAATCGCTTTGACTAAATTAACCGCAGAGGCGCAGAGACCGCAGAGTTTCGCAGAGAGCTTTGTTCTTATTTCTTAAGTTTATCTTTCAGATCAAAGAAATAAACCCAAGAGCTTCTCATCATATCATGGCAGACCTCTCTGCGAAACTTTGCGTCCTCTGCGCCTTTGCGGTAAAAAAAGTCAACGACTTCGCTCCGCCGCTTTTCTCTGGTCACTAAAAAAGTCCCTCCCTACTTCCGTATCTCCGTCACTATTTTCCTATCTTCGATTTAAATCTAATTTCACTCCCCAATCAACGCTTGACATAGAAATCATGAACAAAACAAAAAATATTTTCTTCACCGTTGTTATTGGATTATCAATTCACCTTCTTCTATCTTGCAGTGACCATTCTCAATCGACTGAGATGAAAACAGAGGAGAAAACACCAACCACTAAATCGAATCCTGTTGTATACTTCGAAATACCCGTAAACGACATGGACAGGGCGATTGCATTTTACAAAGCAGTATTTCAATTTGATTTCGATAAAGAAAGGATTGATAACAATGAAATGGCATTGTTTCCTTTTGAAGATAATAGTTCCGGTATCTCTGGAGCGTTGGCAAAAGGAGAAATTTATAAACCAACTACTGAAGGTGTTCTAATTTATTTCAAAACCGATAATATTGATGAAACCTTGAAACTAGCCACCCAGCATGGCGGACAAATCTTATATCCCAAAACAGATAATGGAATAGGACTCGTCGCCGAATTCCAAGACCCCGAAGGAAACCGCGTTGCACTTTACCAATCAAAATAATTAAACGATAACTATGAGGCAATTGCAAAGTATGACTAAGGTAAGTTTGTACATATCATGTACGACGAAGGAAATAAAATAGAACTCTGGGAACCCATCGACCACATCTTCACCGCCATGGACGGCCCCACGACGAAATAATTTCATCCGTCCTTTACATTCGCCCATCGCCCCTTTGATTCGTCCCTATACCCCCGCCACTCTATTCATTCTCATTCTCATTCTGATTCTCATTCTAAAAAAAAACAAACCTCTCCGCGTGCCTCTAGGATCTCTGCCCCGAAAAACTCCTCTAAATCGCTTTGATTAAATTAACCGAAGAGGCGCAGAGAACGCAGAGTTCCGCAGAGAGGTATGCTCTAAAAAGATGAAAAGTACTTTTACATTTTTTCTTAAAATCTATAGTCCAACTCAAAAAAACAAAACAAACCTCTCTGCGCCGCGCCCCTATGGGGCCTCTGCGGTAAATAAAGTCAACGACTTCGATACGTTACTTGTAGCTTTTTTATTCTCTATTGCCTACAAGGACAGGTGCCAGTATTTACCGGTTATCGTCGATTAGATGTCTATCACTTTCCTTTCCCAATTGGACATAAAAAAGGCCGTCTATCCCAGACGGCCTTTTTTGTTAAGACATTTAATCCAATTACTCTTTGATAATAGTCTGATTCAAATAAACATTACCTTGTTTGAGCATAAGCAAATAAGTACCCTTCGAGTAAGCATTCATATCTAACTCTTCTCCGTTATTGTTAAACGCTGGTATTTGCTGCTTTAATAGTGTTCTGCCCATTAGATCCATCACCGTTAGCTCAACGGGCTTATCCATTTCCATATCAGCACGAATTATAAAGTTACCATTAGAAGGATTTGGATATACTTGAAACGACTGAGTCTCATTTAAAGATTTAGAAGGAATCACATCGAGCTTTTCAACTTCAGCCATTTCTTCCTCCTCGACAAGAGGTGAGTCAACTCCGGGAGGCATACAATTAGCTGGCAGTGCTGGCAATATCTCTCTAAAGCAAGCCTGACCACAAGGTTCGTCGATAACCACACTCACTTCATGTGACGCCCCACCATAGGTTAAAAAAGGATGCGCCAACTGGATTAAATTCATTGTATTTGATCCAATAGTGAGTCCGCCTGTCAAAACTGTAGCATTCACTGGTAATCCGTCAACATAATATACCACATTGGGACCTGGTAATGGTGCATCAAACAAACTCAAAGTATATGTATCGTTTAATGGATTATTATCATTATCCGGTTGATGATCCTTTATGTAGCTGAACTCAGGTCGAGGTAGTACTGCGCTCCCCATACAAAAACGAGCCACAGGCCTCAATGTGCCAGAAGATACAGATGCAAAAATACTACGATGTGCCTGGGTACCACTAATTGCAGTGTAAGAAAGCATATCCGTTATAGTACCTTCAATACTTGCTGTATTATTTATGAAGTTTGTTGGATAAGTGCCGTCCGATAAAGCAAACTGAACACCTGTTGCCACTCCTACACCTCTGGTCACATTATTCCCTCCAATAGCAATGATCTCATTCGATGAATTACAATCAGGAAAAAACGCTAAACACCATCTGTCGCCAGCCGATGTAATATCCTCACCTTGAATAAGTGCGTTCCCAATTAAATTGTATCGTCTCAAATTTCCTGAAAAACCGCTTCCTGTTAAATAAATAGTGTTTGTAATATCCGAACGCTCAAGACAGCGCCATGTTACTGAAGAAACCGCGCCGAAAGTAGGTGTTAACTCTTCATTCTCTACCAAAACTAAATTAGCCCCAGACGGATCTATTACATCCAATACCATCCCGACAAAAGGATTAGTCACTGAATATGGTTCAGAAGTATGTCGACCGATATAACCAACCACTAATCTATCCGCTGTTGGATCGTAAGTAATTAGCGGTAGATGATTTTTAGCCGCGGTATTGAGACCATGTCCAGCAATTGGAGAAGGTAAAATAATATGTCTGGCAAGAGTAATTAAATTCGCATTGTTAGCTAGGTCAACACTGAATTCAAAAACAACTATCAATGACGATACTGAAGGGTTCTGATCTGCCAAATGTGCTGTCACCCAAAAGCGATTATTCGGCTCGTCAACTGCAATATTACTAAGAGTCATTTGAGGCCCCACCACTCCTATCGCCGCCGATGGCTGTTCAACATCCTGTATGTTTGGTGAGTCTATATTGGAAAATCGAACGCTAGAACCTCCTGACATTGAAATGATAAAACGAGAAGAGCCATACGTCTTCAAATCACCAAACTGAGAAGCAACCATTGGCCAACCTGCAGCAGCACTCAATACTGGATTCGCCGTTGGCGAAGTGAAATCATAACGAATTAAGCTATGTCCATTCGTACCACCAATCTGATAAATTAGCGAGGGCGTTGCGCCTTCTACATAAGAGACTTCTCGTCCAGGAACTTGAGTGTTTAATCCTGAATCAAAGGATAGATTTTCTTCTACTGAGCAATTTGTAGGTGTAATCTGTGCATTAGTGGATATCGAAATCGATAACACAAAGCATATAGAATAGGTAATTTTAGATAAATTTTTCATGCTGTTTTTTGCACACATTTAATCTGCAACGTATCTGTGTGCTGTTTTTAAAGCGTTGCAGGATGTATTTTTTTGTTTAGGTAGATAAAGTTAGAGAGAAGATTTACTCTATTTATTAGGAGCATTTCCATGACACATATAACCACTCCAAAATGTGATAAAAAGTAATACAATGTATATGCTACAATGCCTACTCATTCTTAGAGTTTAATTGGTTAAGGTTTAGTTCGAAATATCTTGATCCCAAGAACATTCATGACAAGAATAGATAAAGTCTGTCCTTATTATTCTATTGTTAATAAATCTTTCTATTTATTCTATTCAGTTACTATAAGAATAATTTTTGAAAAGAATTAACTTCTATCTTCGACTTGCTTTAATGGAAATGCCAATGTCATCCTGAAATTTGCTTAGCACTAAAAAAATGAACGCAGAAAAAAAACAAGCCGACGAGTCATCAGACAAAACACCTAAAGTCACTGGCATTGGAGGAATTTTCTTTTTTTCAGAAAACCCTGAAAAGACAAAAGCATGGTATGCCGATAATTTAGGATTGGCTGTAAGCGAGTATGGTTCCAGCTTTGAATTTAGGAATGCGCATAGACCGGAGGAGATCAACTACCTTCAATGGAGTCCATTTCAGCAAGGCAGTGAATATTTCGCGCCATCGAAAAAAGAATTTATGATCAACTACCGCGTACAAAACATCGAAGCGCTGGTAGAGAAATTAAAAAGCAATGGTGTCACCATCCTCGACGAAATCGCATCGTATGACTACGGGAAGTTTGTACATATCATGGACGACGAAGGAAATAAAATAGAACTCTGGGAACCCATCGACCACATCTTCACCGCCATGGACGGCCCCACGACGAAATAATTTCATCCGTCCTTTACATTCGCCCATCGCCCCTTTGATTCGTCCCTATACCCCCGCCACTCTATTCATTCTCATTCTCATTCTGATTCTCATTCTAAAAAAAAACAAACCTCTCCGCGTGCCTCTAGGATCTCTGCCCCGAAAAACTCCTCTAAATCGCTTTGATTAAATTAACCGAAGAGGCGCAGAGAACGCAGAGTTCCGCAGAGAGGTATGCTCTAAAAAGATGAAAAGTACTTTTGAATTCTTCTCAAAACTATTAGTCCAACTCAAAAAAAATAAAACAAACCCCTCTGCGCTGCGCCCCTATGGGGGTCCTCTGCGATCTCCGCGCCTCTGCGGTAAAAAAAGTAAACGACTTCGCTCCGCCGCTTTTCTCTTGTCACTAGTATCTAGTATCTAGTCACTAAAAAAGGCCCTCCGTAACTCTGTCCCTCAGTACCTCCTTTAATAGTCGTTAGTATCTAGTAACTAGTCACTAAATAGGTAATCTCAATACCATTGCCGCGCTCACCTATCATATCAATTATTATTTGGCCGGCTTGATCAGCGCCTTCGAAACTGGCAAACTTGAAATTAGTGATACGTATAGTCTTGACCTCCCTCCTATTCATTCAGAAATTGAATGGAACGAATTGGTAGCTGACTTTCTAATCAATGCCGAAAAGTTTGCCGCCAAAGTCGAAGCCATGGACGACAGCACATTCGACGCTCCCTTCATTGATGCAAGATACGGAACCTATCTCAGAAACATCGAAGGTGTCATCGAACACAGTTACTACCACCTCGGCCAAATCTCCCTCATCAAAAAAATGATCACCCCAAACAACTAACTCCCAATCCCTCCGTACCCCCGTCCCTCCGTAACTCCGTAACTCAGTCCCTCTTTTACTAGTCACTAGTATCTCGTCACTAGTCACTAAATACGTATTTCTACGGTGTTTTAATTCCATTCTTTTATCTAATTTTGGGTGGCGAAAGGTGTTGTAATCTAGCCTCAATTGGATTGATTGTCGCACCTAGATATGGCAATGACGTAGTTGGCAGTAATTTTATAGAGACACCAAAAAACAAGAAAATGTAACTTTGACAGCAAGTAAATAATTGACTACAAACAATAAAAAATAAAAAAAATGAAAACGATTTTAACCATTGCACTTTTGACAATTTCTTCATTCGGATTTTGCCAATCTAATTTTTACAAACAAGATGGAAGCAAATTTTCCGTAATTGGTGAACAAGCAACATTAACATTTACAGACAAAAACCTATCAATACCTACAAAGGTTGACAAAGCAGGTTTTGCGGAGACGCTAATCGCTTCGCAACTTCCTGGATTTATTGACCTTGGTTTTAAAATTACCACGGATATAATCGAAAAGAATCTAAAAAAATTCACGAGCGAATTTTCAGCAAGAAATACTTACATAAATGACAAGCAATATGTAAGTGGCTTTAAGGTACAGAGGAAAATTGTGCTTAAAGAAGGCGAAAAAAAACAAGGCGAACAAAAGGAAGATGCTCTTGTTATGGAATTTGTGCCTAGGCCAGTTGGTAGTAACGCTTTTGTTTTTGCACTTGAAAGTATTTCAGTACCATATAGTGGAGCGAAATCAAAAAAAGGTTACAATCGCAATGATTACACAGTAGAAATTAAAGTTACGTACTACGATGGCAAAGAAAAAAAGGAACAGACATCTGCTCCTATTGCAGTACAACTTGTTGAAATAGCTCCTGGAGGCTCATATGAATTAAAAGACGATACAACACATCTGTATATGTCGGATAAATTTCCTCTAAATTCAGACTTCACTATATCAGAGGTATCTGTTAAAATTATTGAGACTAACACAGCGAAAGTAAAAGCTGAAATGATTAAATCAATCTATGACAAATACTCTGATGATGCTAAAGAAACAGCAAAAAATATCGTGAATTTTTACATTGAAAAATCTAAAGACAAAAAAGATGAAGAAGCCGGTAGTAAGTAGTTTTTTACTCTTGATTGTGCTTGTAGTCAATAGTTGTAGTAATCAAAACTCAAAATCTTTAGAAGCAAACGAGTCAATCAAAGCAGATTCATTGTCTATCTACGTTACCTTTGATGATTATAATGCTAATTTCACAGAAGACAAATCATTAAGTGGTTTTCGAGACTTTCAGGGTTATAAAGAATCATTTGATACCATAATAACTGACAAAACCATTTACTACATTGTTGAAGGAGATTTACTCTTAGATATTGACGAATTAAAAATGCAATTTTATAAAGTAAACAGACCTAATGACAATCGTAAACTTGTTGGGATAACGAGAGATGGAAAAATAATCAGAATAGAAAATCCAACGAATATCAGGTACTCAATAATTAAGGAAACTTTTTCCGATAAAGAGTATAAAGACATTGTAGATTATATGAGTGAGGCTGCTACAAATTGGGAAAATGTTTGCAATGTAAATTTTGTGCATAATTCAGAACTTGATAATCAACTTAGGGCAACTGATAATCCTGACGAAGTAACTTTTGTTGTGCGAAAAATCGGTTATTCTTCCAATGGACTATTAGCAAGTGCTTTCTTTCCATACGATCCTAAGAACGAAAGAAAAGTGTTTATCACGCCATCATTTTTTAGAACGACTAACTTTAATAAAGCGGGTATATTAACGCACGAAATAGGACATATTTTAGGGTTTCGGCACGAACATATTAGGTCAGGTGCACCAGCCCAATGTCCAAGGGAAAATACTGATTCAACCATAGACCTAACGCAATATGACCCACAGTCAGTAATGCACTATTTTTGCGGTGGAGCAGGTACACGGGACTTAAAAATAACTGCAATTGATAGCATTGGAGCTTCTTTGATATATAAATAAAAACTACTGCCAACAGATAAGGCTTCGTCGCCGCCTGAAAGGCACGCGACGAAGCCTGTGCGCCGCCCTGAGCGTAAGTCGAAGGGTTGTACTGAACCGGCCGTGTAAATATGGAGATGTCGATTCTAAGACTTATTGTCTGAGCGAGCCACTGGGAAGAAAGTTGAGAGATAATTAGATCGGTTTCGGTTTAGTCAAAGCTCCGCCAAGCCCCACTCTCTGCGGTCCTTTTGGCACGGTTGTTTTCATTTATTTTTTTGAACAAAACCCCAATTGATTTAAATCCAGCTTATCCACGAAAGCATCTTTCACCCGCACCGGGTTTTCTGCTGAAATACTATCTTCCAGGCTTCCAAAAGCGACCTTATGGCGCGATAGTCCTTTTATTTAATTCATACGGTAAAATATGATTTTACAATACGCGAAGTCTAGAAAATTCGATTATTTTTATGACATGAAAAATCAACAAAGGACCGGAGGTTTTTTCACAGTCTGATGTTATTAGCTATCTCAATCGATCTCACAAAAAAATGACAAAGAAACGCCATTTAAAAAAAGGTTTGATTTGGGTTACAATTATTGCATCACTAGGTTTATGCATTGTTGTTTGTTCCTACTTTATGAAATTCACAGGTGTTCTGAGTTCAAATCAAAGTGATTGGGGAGTATTTGGAGACTTCATTGGAGGAACATTAAATCCAATTTTTAGTTTTCTTTCATTACTTGCTATTCTTTTTACTATTAACTTGCAAGTACAAGAACTAGAAGCGACTAGAACTGAATTGAAACAATCCCGAATTGCACAAGAAAAGCAAAGTGAAAACTTTGGTAGACAACTTGATGGACTTGATAAAAAAAATAGAAGAGACTTGACTTTTCATATGCTTGATAGATGGACTAGTTCGATTATGAGAACTCATAGATTAAAAGCCTGGAATTATTTGGTTCGGCAATATCCTTCAATTGACCAAGAGCATACGAAAATCAACATTTATCAATTCTCCAAAGACGATAACCAATCATTTGAATCATTTTCGGAAGTTTGTCAATTCATGTCAGACTTAAATAAACTAATCAATCAGAGCTTAGTTGATGTGGACCTTTGTAAGATCCTATTCTCGGATTCCTTGCTGCCGTGGTTTGTATTCGTAGATAATCTTGCATTTGATAGATATGAAGATATTCTAGGAAAGGTTTACAATGAAAATGTCGAGAGTTGGTACAAAAATAAAGTAATGACATTAAAAGAAAATTTGAATTAATAGTGACGACAGCGTAAAACAAACAGTTTGGCAAAAGCAAGGCAGAAGTATAAATCTGAGTATTGTGCTTCTAATTAAGTTCAGTGCAGGCTGACAGCTTTATACCCCCAAACCCGCCCGAACGCAAAGACTGAAGACGATACGAATAAATGCCAATAATTTTCGAATGCAGACATCCATCATTAACATCATTCCAGGAATAAGCATTGGTGATTTTGGTCTTGCCATGACTAGTGAAGAATTATTGGAACTGATTAACCATTCGAATATGTCTTATGAGATTTCTCCTTTGGGAAATGGACAAGTTGTAATAGCTCGAGATTATTCCCTTTGGATTGAAGGTGATAGGATCTGGCAGATTTCAATTAGCAATAACCAAAATGCCAAAATTGCTGGTGCTTGCGGTATTGGTGATACTCTAAAGACATGGGAACAAGAGTTGAACACAAAAATCACGCATGAAGATGATATCACCACCTGCACTGAAATTAAAGGATTGGGATTGGACCCTGAAGAATATCCAGAGGAAATAGATACTGTAGAAGATTTTGACAATTTCGATGAAGGTAATCTAAAGGTGGAGACAATATATATTTTCCCAATTGAAAAATGACCTACAAACAAAAGCACCTACCATCAATTTATACTCGGAAACCCGTCCGAACGCTAAGCCCAATAACTTAGCACCTATAAAGCGAAACACAAAAGCCATCATCGAACACGCCTCCCACCACCTCACCCAAATCTCCCTCATCAGAAAAATGATCACCCAAAACAATTCATTCCCAGCCCCTCCGTCCCTCAGTAACTCCGTACCTCTGTCCCTCTTTTTCTAGTCGTTAGTATCTAGTAACTAGTTAAGTATTTCTACGGTGTTTTAATTCCATTCTTTTATCTTATTTTTGGGTGGTGAAAGGAGTGAGAATCTAGCCTCAATTGGGTAGATTTCTGGACCTTGGTAAGGAAATGAGCTAGTTACTAGCAAGGCTAAAAGACAACGCTGCATCAACTAAACTACATTCTCTAATATGGCCATAGAAAAGAAGATAAGAAATTGTTTTGTGAGTTACCACCACGACAACGACCAAAAATATTTGACAAAACTCCGCAAGACAATTACAAATATGAGGGTAGCCGACTATTCACTAAAAGACGACATTGGACACTTAACTGATGAAACCATTTATAAGAAGGTTCGTGAAAAAATGCGTAACTGTTCTGTGACCGTTGTTTTAGTTGGTTCACGAACCGGTCATCGCAAATGGATTGATTGGGAAATTTGGGCTTCCTTGAGAGGTTATACGCATCCATATGACACATTAAAATCATTTAAACCCAATGGACTTTTGGCAATCTTCCTTCCAACAGACAGTCATTCTGTGCCTGACAGATTAGCTGACAACATTAAATCTGGATATGCTATTAGTATGAAATGGGAAAATTTAGAAAGAGACTTTGAAAGCAAGGTAAACTATGCTTATTGGAATAGAACCAATAATGCATATAAAATCAATAATTCTAGAGAAAGACAACACGCTAACTCAATTAACTTTTTAGGCTTTAAAATATAATTCAATGGAAAAATGGGCTGACTACCTTATTTCTAAGGTTCTTCATAATAACACAAGTGGTAAAATTGACAAAGTTATCGCTAGAAAAGATAATGGTGATAATGTTGGAGACGAAATTGAAATGTCACGAAATACATTAAAACAGCATTTTGCGAATGGTAAAACCTTTGCAACAATGACAAAAAAGCCAACTGGAAAATGGTATAAACTCCATAATGTATATTACAGTAAAAAATATAACAACGACTTTATTTCCATAAACTCAAATCCCACTAAAGATAATTTAGGTGACATCCCATTATTCATAACCAAACGAAAAACATTCATCAGTTACTATCATAAAGATGATGAACAAAAGCGAATTGAATTTGAAAATTTAACAGATGACATTATTGTAAATAAATCAGTTGCGAACAATGACATAGATAGCGATAATAGTGATGATTACATCAAGCAACTTATTCAAAAGGAATACTTAAAGGACACGACTGTCTTAGTTATTTTAATTGGAAATAAAACAAAATGTAGAAAGCACGTCGATTGGGAAATTTCAGGTGCTTTGAACTATAAAGTTGGCAATACTTACGCTGGGCTTCTTGGAATTATTTTACCAAGTCATCCTGATTTTGGAACAGGAAAAGCCACTTATGATTTGATGCCAGCAAGATTTGCAGACAATTTGAAAACAGGATATGCGGTAATTGCAGACTGGACTGAGAATCAAAAAACTATTCAATCACTAATAGAATTAGCCTTTGATAATCGATCAACTTTAAGTAACAAAAGAAATAACTCAAGAACACAGATGCAAAAAAATACTTGCGAATGAAAGACACAACTTCCACGAATGAGTTAATAAGAATTGCATTTGAAAGCAGCCAACCCTCAATAATTATATCAAGTGATTGGATTTTCATTGGAGTTATATTGGCTATCATTATCGTTGTAATCTTTCTAAAAAGGAAATTTACAAAGATTTTCAGGTGGCAAAATTTAGAAGTAGAAATTTCTGGATCACCTAAAATGGTTTTTAAAGTTGAGCGCAATCTCGATAATTTATATATAGCAAATCGCATACACATTGAGTTAACAACGAGAAAGGCTGCTATTTTGATTGATGAAAATAATGACAGCATTGAGGAAATTTACGACTCCTGGTATAAGTTGTTTAACATCATAAGAGAGGAAATTAAAACGGTTCCGGGCAAATATCTAAAAGACCATGATCCAACAAAGGCTTTAATAGGCTTGACAAGAAAGATTTTAAATGAAGGCTTGCGACCTCATTTAACAGAGCATCAAGCCAAGTTTCGGAAATGGCTTGAAAACGCTAAAGAAGAGGAAATTAATAAAAGACTTTCACCACAAGAGTTACAAAAAAAATATCCTGACTTTGATAACCTTGTGACATCAATGAAAGAGGTTAATTTAATTCTTGCGAATTATGCTAACGAACTGGATAAATTAATTAAAGGAAAGTAATGAAAGATTATAAAAGATCTTTAGATGACGAGATAGATTGGAAAATTATTGACCAATTGCATACAGCAACTGTCAACTTTTCTTCTTCAAGCCTAGAAATAAAGAAACTTTTCTTCGTTCTGATTGGGATTGCTGTGCCTTCCATTATTAAATTATCTGGAGATAAACTTGATTATTCCCTTTTCATAACCCTTTATACTCTTACACTTACATTTTGGTTTTTAGATAGCTTTACATACTTCTATCAAGAAAAATTGAGAGAAAAAATGAATAGGCACTTTAATGAAATAAAAAACAGAAACAAAGAATCACTTGTAATCACTGATTCAATCATTCAAGAATTGGTTATTGAGTCAAATAGGACAAGTGAAAATAGAATATTGCGTTCAGCTATTAATCATTCTGTTTGGATCTATATTGTTCTATTTGCATTAAATTCATTAGGATTTTGGTTGTTCTTAATTGGCTATATAGGATGAAATATTTTGTGTGCTATACAACAAGAGACAAAGAAATTAATTTTGAATTACTCCAATCTTTTTCAAATGAATTAAAGAAAATAGGTGACGTATTTATTGACATGCTTGACAATAATTCCGAAGACAAACAATGTAGAGTGCTTTCTGAACTAGAGAGTAGCGATGTACTAGTTCTCATTGAGACTTCAAATGTCTATAAATCAGAATGGGTTACCATCGAGTTAAATCTTGCAAAAGAAAAGGGAATACTAATACAGACTTTGAAGTTATCTGAAATTGAACATTATACAAAAAAAATAAATAACAGTTAGACAAAATAAAGCCAAGATTTTTATGATCGCTTGTCTCAA
>CAYRZQ010000028.1:48631-52754 GCA_964428835.1 uncultured Comamonadaceae bacterium
ATGGCGGGTGACGTTGTTAATTGATTATTCTACAACGTATCAGCTTTTGTGATGTATTTGTGAATACCCCTAAAAATCCGCCACTGCCCCAAGCGCTAAAACGCTAGGAGTTATGCTGAGAAACTCTTAACACAAATAGTAAAAAATGACAAAATCAACTTCCATATTAATCGGTGCTGGATTTTCTGCTCCCATGGGCTATCCAGTAGGCTCTCAACTTAACGAGCATTTACTTTGTTGCGATGGGTCTAAATTTGGTTTTCACACAAGTGGTTCTTTGGTTGTTTCGACAGACGGAACTAAACCAGATTTCGGATACAAAACGAGCTATGACTTTGAATTTGAATTTTGTCGAGACCTTATTCAACACTTCAATAAGACAAAAGGATATTTTGACTATGAAGAGTTTTATGACTTCTTCAATTATGATGCAAAAAACGACCCCGAAGTAGAAGCACTATTCAAAGCCAAGAATTATGGTACTCGGAATGATCTAGGCCAAATGATCTAGGCTTTAAAAAATATTTACACACAATTAGTAAGTTATTTTCTGAAAGATGGTGAAGGGAAATCATGGTATGATGATGCTGCATATATGGGCGGTCCAACTTGGTACGGTTATACTGGCATCTTGAACTGTCTAAAAAAATTGTCCGAATCATTCTTAGTAAACGTCCACACATTAAACCACGATCTATTCTTCGAACGGTTAAATTATTCTGATTGGTTACAAGGTGAGCTATGTGATGGGTTTGAAGAACTTGGCTCGCCATATTTTGGTGACTTATCAGTTAAGGGGAGCAGGTATAAATGCAGGTTGCAATATTATACTGGTAAATACGATAAAAAATTTCGCCTATATAAACTTCATGGGAGCAAGGACTATGGAATTTACTATGGTTCTAATGGTGCTGTACTTACACCTGAGAGATACGTAAAGACGAGGTGGGGTGTCGGATTCTCCAAGCTTTACAAGGAAATTCAAGATAATGAGGGTAAACTAATGTATGAACGTTGCCAGACCAACTACCATGCAGACTTTCTAACAGGCACAACATCCAAAATAGAGAGATACTCAGAGCCGTTGCTTTTTAAAATTCTCTTTCAGCATTTTAGAGACAACCTTAAGGAAGCTGACAAACTGATAATTATTGGCTATGGAGGGAGAGACACTGAGGTTAACAAAATGATAATGGAAAATTTTGATTTCAAAAATAAGCCTAGTTTCGTAATTGACCCATACCCAGGCAACGACATAAAACTATTAGCTCAGCAAATCGGAGCTAGACTAATCATAAAGCAACTTGAAAATGTTGATGTGAATGAAATTAATTGAAGCACAAACGCCTAACAGCAACTTCAAGAAATGGCGGTTCATTGGTTAAATGAAGCTTTGTGCTCAGTATCAATTTCAGTGCTGGCAGACAGTTTTCGTCTCCAAAATCGTCAACTTCTTGCAGCCGCAAACTGTCGGCAGTAATTTTAACAACGACATAGTTTAACAAAGAATGATAGCAGGTGAGACCAAATTCAATTTGAAAATTTTTCTAATTGACAAATCATATTATGAGTTCAAAAACAAATCAAACTCGGACATAATTGAAATAATAAGAGACAACCACGATAAGAAACTACGACATAAGTTCAACGACCTTACTTTAATTAAGCCAGAAATTAGCCATCAAAGAGATGAAGATTTTGAATTTTGGTCTTATTGCTTCAATCAACCAAAAGAAAAATTTTATTGGAAACTTTTTTTGCCAGAGAACCTGACTGAAAAGCACAATTTTGAAATAGTAGAATTCTCATTTGTATTGTTTATTTTATATCATAATGAAATTTACTGTGTGATTAGTGGTAGTGGCATGAGTGTAATAAAAAAGTTTATTCATCCAAGGTTTGGAATTGATGTCTATCAACGAATTGCAAAACCTAAGGAGGATGTTATTATAGAACTCGAAACAAGAGGAATAGCCAGTAATATTTCTCAGAAGAAACAGATTTTCAATTATAATCAAACTATCGCTGAAACATTAGAATATTCAGAAGTCCCAACTAAGATTAAGCTGAAAATCCGCAAAGACCTAAAAGAAAATGAGTTTAAAAGCTATGAACTTGACGAAAACGCCGGGCTCTTAGAAATCGGGGCCTATTTCAGTCTAAGAAAAAAACTAGATTTTGAAGAATTAAAGCAACTAATTGTTGACATACATCAAATTAGAGAAAACAACTCTCCAGTCCAACTCACTCTATTCTTCAAAATAAATGACCCAAATGTTGTTAGCCAACTAGATGAAACTTTAAAAGACATAATTGTTAATGATATAATTCTCCACAACAGGCCCAGCGACATTAAGGAAAATCAAAGTGATATAATTGAGGTAGTTCATCCTTCTAGTCTTGAGCGATTTTATGAGTGCGACAACTTTATTATTCGGTCAAAACATTCAAAAGGTAAAAATGACATTGAAACAAAAAGCCGCGACAACTTATACTTTGAATGCACAAAACATATTTATAATACCTTAAAACAAGTTACTGACAGGTTCGATGCAAAAGGTAAACTTTACACTTTGAATATTATTGGTCAAGTGAATAATTCCGAAGTTACCTATGGTCATTTCTTTTCACATATAACCGCAGAAATAGATTATATAGGAAAGAAATACTTCAAGATCGACGGACATTGGTATTTACTTGAAGACGAGTTTCTTCAATTAATGAATACAGATGCGAAAGAATTCTATACAAAATATAAACTTGAAGAGAACATTCTAAATACTTGGGCTAGTGGAACAGATGAGGATTTCTATAACAAAAGCCACAACGATAGAGCAACTCACTTCATCTTTGACAAAGTGATTAGTGATAATATTGAATTGTGTGACATATTAGTACTTAAAGACGAACGAATTTATTTTGTTCACGTTAAAAACGGTTTCAATACCAAAATGAGAGATTTATATATTCAGGTTGTATTGTCCGCTAAAAGACTTTCAAATGACTTAAGAGACAATAAGACAAGTGGCTTTTTAGATAAAACCATAAACAAGTATAACAGTCTAAATCCTAGTAAAAAAATAAATTCAAAAGAATTAATTGCAAAGTTGAGAGCCAATCCAGGAATGATAAATTTTGTAATGGCTTTTAACAACAATCATCATAAAGGTAAACCAATGTTAGAACGAATTGATCTGTGTAACTCTAACATAGCTAAATATTCATTAGTTCAAGTTGTAAAGGAAATGCAACAATTCAGATTTTCAATAAAGTTGATTGACATTTCCGAAATAATTTACAAATGAAAAACTGCTGCCAACATCGATTGTGAATCAGGCGGGGAGATGTGTTCCATTGGTAGAGCTTTTTGCTTCTAATTAAGTTCAGTGCAGGCTGGAAGCTTTATGCCCCGAAACCCACCCAAACGCCAAGCCTTAAAACTTAGTACGTAAAAAGCGAAACACCGAAGCCCTCATCAAACACCCCTCCCACCCCCTCGCCCAAATCTCCCTCATCAAAAAAATGATCACCAAAAACAATTAATTCCCAGTCACTCTGTACCACCGTCGCTCCGTCACTCCGTCACTCCGCCTCTCTGTCCCTCTTTCTCTAGTCACTAGTCGTTAGTATCTAGTAACTAGTTAAGTATTTCTACGCTATTTTGATTCCATGCTTTTATCTTATTTTTGGGTAGTGGAAGGTGAGTTAATCCGCACAAATTTGGTTGATTGATGCACCATGATATCGATGAACTAGTTATGCACAAGGCAGGCTCAGACATCACCAAAGTTGGTGATAGTTATTCTTAGTAAAAATATTTGTATATTTGAGGGACATTCAGTTGTTGAAGTGAAACAAAGAATCTACATATATACCTCCGTTTTCGGCGAATATTTTGACGAAGAGTTTCGTGACCAAACTATTCGTCTATTCAATAGAATTAATAACAGCAGAATTATCGTGCTATGCTCCACGGTGACTCAGTCTGAACTTGAAAACGCTCCCCTTAAAGTTCTAGAATTAGTTAAAAGTCTTAGCGTTCGAAATACAGAATTACTTGAAACTATCTCTGAAGCTATCGACTTGGCATCAGAGTATATTTCTGAAAATGTAGTCGGAAAGA
>CAYRZQ010000029.1:0-51642 GCA_964428835.1 uncultured Comamonadaceae bacterium
GAATAGGAAATGCGGATTAAGCTGGGTTCGGAGCAATTTCAATTCCGTGTCCTTCTTGTCGTTATCTAATTCTACTTTTTCAATTTCCAATTTGGATGCACGAGCAAGCAATTGATAAAAGAAATATATCGTCACCCAAACAATTGTATAGCGAGATAGATTGACCACATTCAATGCGAAATTCAATGGCGTATTTGTTTTATAGAATACTTCTCTGTCTATAAAAAATTCAGGTAGCTGCACAAGAACGGCCATTGCCACGGTCCAGGCGAGAAAAGAAACAATACCAATAACAACGATTTTACTTTGGGTATTTAAAAAAACATTCTTTCTTATTAATATAAGGCGAAGCCAATGACTAGAAAGAAAACCGAAAATTGGATACGCGGAGAAAAAGCCTACGAATTTCCAGTCGTAATTCCATCGCACCCCAACGCCATAATTGAACATCTCGACGAGAAACAATCCCACCCAGCCAATTATTTGAAAAATCCAATATCTCGACATGTTGTAATTTTTCACAAATCTAAATCTCTTCGATACTGAAAAAGAAAGAATTATGATGAATGACGCAACAATATGACGAACGTGCTTTCAACTTATGGAAAAAGGCTAAATCATCACAATTACGGTAAACACCGTATGAATTCGCTGGTATCAAAAATGACTTTTGTAAAAAAATAAAGTCATGAAAAGAGTCTTAACCTCACTTATCGCCATTGTGCTCTATCAGACACTAAGTGCGCAACTCACTCAGACGAACGGACCATTGGCAGCTGGCATTTCCTATTGTGTATATGCAGATGAGGATGTCGTTTTTGTTGCGCAAAACTCTCGATTTTACAAATCGACCGATGGTGGCGACTCATTCACTGAAGTTGACATTGACGAAAATTTTAATGATACTAACACTGGTATTGATCCTAGGCTTGTGTTGCGTATAGGAGATGTACTCGTTTGTGCAACCAATCAAGCAGATCGTATCTACCGCTCTACAGACATGGGCAATACATGGATATCATCATGGACAGGAACGCCAGACATCTCAGGATTTCCTGCAGCAGTTGTCACAGGAGGTATTGTGAAGGATGATACATTTATTCTATGGGGTACGAATCTCATTCGCTACTCTACCGATCTTGGGCTCACATGGCAATCTTACGCTACACTGACCCCAGGAAGCGGTGAAGGACTCGCGAATGTAAATGGCAGATTGTGGGTAGGCGCATATAACTACACAGGTTACTCAGACGACAATGGCGCTACATGGACAGAGTGCGCCACCGATCCGCACATTGGATTTGGAATTAGTGCGAGAGATTTTGTTCAAATCGGAGATCGCACCTATGCAGGCACCTCTTCTGCTGGAAATCAAGCATTGAAATACACAACGGACAATGGCAATACTTGGGTAGGTGTATCAGCGCCACTTTCTATTATCAGCGATATGGAATATATTGACGGAGTCTTCTACGCTTACTGTTATAATGGGCTCTTTAGAAGTTTGGACGATGGCACAAGTTGGGAGCAATACCTCGCAGTGCAACAACCAGGCTATGGCGCCACCTTCGACATTTTAGGCGACAAACTTTGGATCGCTACCAACGCAGGTCCACGTTGTTATAATATCGACAGTGGAACCACCTTTGCGCCGCCCATCATTGGAGGCAACGTAGGCTGGGTACTTCAAGGACAAAATTACATTTACGCCGCTTCTGGAAACAACATTTCTGTTTCCACCAATAACGGACAGTCATGGAGCAGCGTTGCGCTACCATCAGGCGCAGCCGCATGGGGGAATGTTACTTATGCAACGATTGATGGCAACACACTTTATTTATCACATTCTATCATCAACAATGCGCCTGGAGTAATTTACACCTCCGATGGCGGTGCTACTTGGAATGTGGTCAATAACGCCCCCTTCAACGGCAGTAGCCCTGCGATTTTCTTCAGCTTTAATCCACAAATAGCTATTTGCAGTCAATGGTTTGTCGTTTCCTATTACTACAGTAATGATGATGGAACGACATGGCAACAAGCCAGCATCAGTGCAGCACCCGGAAGCACATTGCCTTCATCCTATGCCGTGAGCGCATTACATCGTGTAGGTTCCAGACTGATACTTGCAACCAATTCGGGACATGCAATATCCAACAACAATGGCCAGACTTGGACATTCGTTCAACCTGGATTTAATCTCACCAATTTTAGTGGCTGGGACAATCGTATTGTAGCGATTGAAAATAATTGGTCGGGCAAGCGCATTCATGAAAGCACCGATGGAGGACTTACATGGACGCAAGTGAATGGTGCATTCCCAATACACGCTGATGGTAAGATAAACCCAGTTGCAATGACAAACGTAGGTAATACGATAGTTTGTCAAAACGTACCGCTTGATGACACTGTTATTAACCCACGTTACATATATACATTAAATCAAAATGGTGATTGGACCGCAGCTCCAGAATTAGGAGTCTTGCCGCATGACATCACAATGTTCAATGGAAGTGGGCTTGACAGTTTTGTAGTAAGCACCAACGGTGGCGGTGTTTGGGCAAATAATGGAGGTGTGGGATTAAGTGAAATTAAATCAGAATTAAACTGGACACTTTATCCCAATCCAGGGAATAATGAAATCACTATAGCTAATGAAGATTATAGCGCTAAACACTATCACATCTTCAACTCTACTGGAGCGCTAGTGCAAACAGGAATCCTCAACAACCCTCAACAACGCATCAACATCGAAGCTCTACCACAGGGTATGTATCAGGTGGTATTGCAGGGAGAGAATGGTGTGAGTACAAGTCGCGGGATGGTGAAAAAATAGTATTTGGAATTTGGAAGTTGGAATTTGGAGGTTGGAATTTGGAGTTGTAGTGAATTTTAATTATATTCGTTTCAATAAATCTTAAATTCCATGAAACAATTACTCCTCATCACACTTCTTGCGCTAGCAGCAAAGACATCCTTCACACAAACTGCTTTTGATAAGATTGGCTACTTTGGAGAATACCAAGACGAGTGGGCACTCGTTGAAGACAACAATAAGCTAGGCTTCATCAATAAAGAAGGGCAGGTAATTGTTAAACCCGAGTTTGATAAGATCGGCTATTTCGATGACTTTCAGAAGCAATGGGCGCTTGTAGAACTTGATAATAAACTTGGATTTATCGATGACGCAGGCCAATGCGTGGTTAAACCACAATACGATAAAATTGGATACTTCAACGATTATAAATGCGATTGGGCATTGGTTGAGTTGAATGGAAAATTCGGTTTTATCGATGATAGAGGTCAGGAAATAGTTCCACCAATTTATGATGCCATCGGTTATTTCGGTGAGTTTGATCTCAACCTCGCGGAGGTGACGCTCAATGGCAAGAAGACTTTTATTAACAGAGAGGGGAAACTTATCGGGTCATAGTATTTCATACTCGATTCGAACACATTTTAAGAGCAAGAACTCTAAAGTTCGATTGTGGGTCAAAGCGAAAAATATTTTGCTATTACTTTTACGCTATAAATTCGAAAGAACCTATGCGTACTAAAAGTAATTGGTATCATCGTTCGAAAAGCATTCTTAGAAAATCTAGATATGCCCTTCAATCCTTAGTGATTGTGGTGATTGTGCAATTCTGTCTTCACTGTTCTGTTCAAGCACAACACTTTGGAGACAAATGCGTGGGAACTTGGGAGGGCACAATGCACATATATAATAACGGCAGTTTAACTGATAGCGTACCTGTGCGACTCTCTGTTTCAGCGCTATCCTCAAGCAGTTGGAAATGGACAACAGAATACTTGTCACCGACCCTACCTATGGTGAAAGACTATATACTAAAACTAGTAGATGCCAAAACTGGTAAATATGTAACGGATGAAGGAAATGGAATCGAATTAAGTGATTATTTGTTTGGAAATAAACTCTATTGTGTCTTTGAAGTAAGTGGAATTTTATTAACCTCATCGTACGAACTGATAGAAGACAAACTCATATTTGAAGTGACCTCTGGCAAAAAGGAATTGAGCAAAAGTGACGACATAGAAACATACGCCACGAGCAATCTTCAGAGAGTAGTTTTTCGAAGGTTGACGAAAGATTAGAGAAAGAAGCAATAGAATAATTTCAAACCCACACCGTCACTTTCATCATCGAATCCAACTCCAGTTTTTCCTTCTTTCGCACGTCGGCTTTGATGGGGAGGAGATATGTATTGTGTTTGGTATCGAACCAAATTGCGGTTTCCCATTGAGTATTGCCGATCATCGCCGTGGCCTTCATTCGACCCCAACCTTCTTCTTCTCCTCTGAGATGTTCACGTATTTCTTGTGACATTTCTATAGGCATCGAAACAAAAGACCATCCCCCTTGCCCCGCAGAACGCCACATGCGAGATTGAAAAGTATATTTTATTTTTTGGGGCATGAGATCATTAGAGGTTAAACAAAAGTCTGAGGATACTATTGAGAACAATTCGGAATTCGAAATTCGGAATTCGAAATTCGTAATTCATAATTCATAATTCATAATTCATAATTCATAATTCGTAATTCATAATTCGTAATTCCAAAATATCGTTCCTGTTCCCCTGTTCCTCAAAACCCCCTTGTTCCTTGTTCCCTGTTCCTAAATCCCTTGTTCCCAAAAACCCTTGTTCTATTCATCAAACGCAAGTCCGATGGCGTCGATGAGGTCTGTGGGGAGCATGGCTTGTTCGCCGTAATCGGCACGGGCAATATCGCCAGCTTTACCATGGTAATAAACGCCCATGACGGCACTTTCTTCAGCCGTATAACCTTGCGCCATCAATGAGGTTATCATTCCAGTAAGCACGTCTCCACTGCCGCCCTTGGCCATACCAGGGTTGCCGGTAGAATTGAAATACGCCGTTCCGTCAGGCGTGACGATCGCGGTGTGAGCACCTTTCAAGACAACGGTGACCAAGTACTTTTTTGCAAATGCAATTTGCTTGGCGTGACGTTCAAAATCGTCTTTGCACGGTCCAACAAGTCTTTCAAACTCTTTGATATGCGGAGTTAAGACGCTGCCTTTTTGTAGTTTTGACAATAAGTCGGCATCTTGTGCGAGTATATTGATGGCATCAGCGTCCCATACCATCGGTTTTTGATAATCATTTAACAACCTAACAATCGCTTGCTTCGATTCTTCTTCCATTCCGATGCCTGGACCAATTCCTATAACCGAATACTTGTTCGGTTCTTCGATACCTGTGAATTTGTCTTCATCCTTATCCAAGTCTATCAAGGCTTCGGGAAGAGAGTGATGCAAAAGCATTTCGCCACGTGCTGGAATATGCATAGTGGTAAGACCATTTCCTGTTCGCATACAGGCTTTACCAGCCAACACAGCAGCACCTAATTTACCTTTACTGCCAGCAATAATGCACGCATGTCCAAAGGTTCCCTTGTGTCCATACTTTTCTTTGAGACGTAAAAGCGAGTTCACGAAAAACTCATTGAGGTAATATTTATTCACCGCCTTCTCATCAAGAAAAGAAAGATCCAAATGAATATCCACGGTAAGCCAATCCTTGACATTACCTGCATTTTGCGGCATCAGAAAGGCAAGCTTAGGATAAGAAAAAGAAATCGTTAAATCGGCAGCGACTGCCATTCCCGTGGTGGTTGTATCCGCTAGAAGTCCAGAGGGTATATCAATACTGATGGTAAAATTTTCACAAACATTCATCTTGGTGATGACTTCTAATAATAAACCGCTCACGTCGCGATTCACTCCAGTACCGAGGAGTGCATCGACGATGATATCGGATGGATCCATTGTCGGCCAAGAAGATACATTGTGAATAAAATTAAGAGCTACATCTGACTCGTTGATCAGGCGTTCCATATTGGCCGCTGCGTCGGGCGAGAGCTGGCCGCCATCGTTTACCAAATAAACACTCACCTCAAATCCATTGGTATGCAAAATACGAGCAATTGCGAGTCCGTCGCCACCATTGTTGCCTATACCACAAAAGATGTGATAGACCACTTCTGCATCCAAATCGAGTGACATCAGTCTCGCCGCCGCCGCCTCAGAGGCGCGCTCCATCAAATCGAGTGATGATATAGGCTCGCTTTTAATGGTGAATGCATCGGCGGCACGCACTTGGTCAACAGAGAGAATAGGAATAAGCAGTTTCTTTTGCATTTGCGAAAAATAAAACTATATTTGATAGAAATAACATCTGCAATGAAAACACTATTCACCTCTTTAGCACTCGTGCTAGCGATTGCAGCACAGTCACAAATCACCCGTTTCAACGGTTTCCCATTAGATGCCAATACCTCAGAACGTTTGAAAGGTTCGGTAGTAGCAGTATATGTCGATGGCATACTTCAGGAAACAAAGGAAGTCAAAGGAAAAAAAATCAAGGTAAAACATGTAGGCAAAGGCGCTGTGATCATCAAAGTATCCAAAGCGGGCTACGATGATTATTTCTTTGGAATGGACTACAGCGCAGCCCCAGCAGATACAAAATCAGCGCTCGACATTCCAATTAAAATGACATCCCAAGGAACAGGAAAAGGTGATGAAAGTATGACGATGGATTGGATCTACAACCCAAAAGAAGAAACGCCTATTGAATGCAACGTCGTCACCCAAGGCGAGTTGAAAGCGCGTTTGAAGGGGTGAGCAAGGTTAATCTATTCGCCGCAAAAATGCGGTGATTATCTGGATTATTCGCCGCAAGCTAAGCTCACTTCTCACTCATTCAAAAACGCATTGATGTATGCTTGAATTTCTTTTCGTTGGATTTCATTAGCACTATCATCCATTTCGTTGTGGACCGAATAGCCTCAGTGTATCCAAAACAAATGCATCAGCAGACCTATCGTCTAAACCTTGTCCCAACGCAGCATAGCTCATCAGGAGAGCTGCTATAAAAATTTGGAGTGGTTTAGTCATTTGTTTCTTCTTCTTCTGTTCTGTCTAATTCCGGGGAAGCCGTTGTTCTGGATATAAGCCACATAGTGCCCTTTCCCTTCCATTGTTTTGTTGCCCAAAGCACACCTACTGCAACTCCCAAAGCTGCTGTAATGACGCCAAAAACAAGCCTTATCATTGTTGGATTAGGATAAATAATAAGCGCTCCTATGACAATTCCAACTAACGCTGGCAAAGCTACTATTTGAACCCAACCTAATATCTCCGTGATGAATTCAAGTACTTTGAAAAGTTTTGAGCTTGTTTGCTTTCTTTCCTTCATTTATATTCAAATGTATCAAAGTTCTGAACTATTCCGCGCTTAACACGTGACCGCTTAACAATAAGACCTCTTTTGTCATAATAATAAGTGATTTTTTATTGACTTTGATATTTCGTACTAAAGACATTTCAACGTGAACAGAAATTCCATAAACTCAATCTGCTTGCCTCCATTCATTCTGTTTCTGATTGTGATTGTGATTCTAAACGTGCTCGAGACTGGAAACTCGTTCTAGAATGAGAATGAGAATGAATTGAGAAAGAGGGGCGAAACGGAGTAACTAGGGGCGAAAGAACAAGAAATAAAAATCGAATAAAATCTAATAAACTCGCATAATTTATACAGCTCTATTTTACCTACCAGTTGGTACTTTCGATCATAAATCTAAAAAATCTATGGATACAGAAGTTTCACAAGTTTTGTTTGACTTTCAAAAGTTAGAGGTATATCGAAAATCTCGGGACTTTCATTTGAATTGTAAATCTATTATGAAGTCTATCTCTACTGAAAGATATGTCTATGACCAATTAGGGCGTGCATCATATAGCGTAGTCCTCAATATTGCCGAGGGCTCTGCAAAACTGACCAAACCCGATAGAAGGAATTTTTTTACAATATCTAGAGCATCCGTGTTTGAGTGCGTGGCTATTCTGGATATTCTTCGTAAAGAAGAGAAATTGAACGAACGAGAATATTCTATTAGCCTAAAAATGGCGGATGAAATATCTCGGATTCTCTTTGCGATGATCAAAAACTTAAGTGCTTGAGTTGATAAGAAAACCGTCTTTCCTCTCCACTCTATTCATTTTCATTTTCATTCCGCTTCTCATTCTAGAATGAGAATGAGGATTAATTGAAATTCCGTAGACTGAATCTCCCCCCTCCATTCATTCTGTTTCTGTTTCTAATTGTGATTCTAAACGTGCTCGAGACTGGAAACTCGTTCTAGAATGAGAATGAATAGAGGGCGAGGGGCGAAACAGAGTAACTAGGGGCGAAAGAACAAGAAATAAAAATCGAATAAAATCTAATAAACTCGCATAATTTATACAGCTCTATTTTACCTACCAGTTGGTACTTTCGATCATAAATCTAAAAAATCTATGGATACAGAAGTTTCACAAGTTTTGTTTGACTTTCAAAAGTTAGAGGTATATCGAAAATCTCGGGACTTTCATTTGAATTGTAAATCTATTATGAAGTCTATCTCTACTGAAAGATATGTCTATGACCAATTAGGGCGTGCATCATATAGCGTAGTCCTCAATATTGCCGAGGGCTCTGCAAAACTGACCAAACCCGATAGAAGGAATTTTTTTACAATATCCAGAGCATCCGTGTTTGAGTGCGTGGCTATTCTGGATATTCTTCGCAAAGAAGAGAAATTGAACGAACGAGAATATTCTATTAGCCTAAAAATGGCAGATGAAATATCTCGGATTCTCTTTGCGATGATCAAAAACTTAAGCGCTTGAATTGAGAAGAAAACAGTCTTTCCTTTCCTCTCCACTCTATTCATTTTCATTTTCATTCCGCTTCTCATTCTGTTTCTGATTGTGATTCTAAACGTGCTCGAGACTGGAAACTCGTTCTAGAATGAGAATCAGAATGTGAATGAGAATGAATAGAGGGCGAGGGGCGAAACGGAGGGGCGAGGGTAAATAGGGAATAGGAATAGGAGGATGAGTAGGAGAAATGACTACCTATAAACACTCCGCTCCTCTTCATCATTAATCATACTGATGTACGAACGGTAGCGGGATTCGGGAACTTCTCCTTTTTCAATGGCGGTGCGGACGGCGCAGCCGGGCTCGTTGATGTGCTTACAATTACTGAATTTGCAACTTGGCAACAATCTAAAAAACTCAATAAAATAATTCGGTATTTCTTCTTTCGGAATATCCACTAATCCAAATCCCTTAATGCCTGGCGTGTCGACGATATAACCCCCAAACGGCAACTCGTGCATTTCTGCAAACGTGGTCGTGTGCTGGCCTTTATTGCTTGACTCTGAAATATCTCCAATGCGAATGTCCTTGCCTGGAATAAAATGATTCACCAACGACGACTTTCCCGTGCCGCTATGACCACTCAGCAAATTCACTTTGCCTTTCATCTTCTCGGCCATCACGTCGAGGTTCTGCCCATTCACAAGCGAGGTCACCAAAAATGGATAGCCGACTTTATCATAACAGTCTATCAAATCTTCCACATCATACAACTCCTCTTCACTGTATTGATCTATCTTGTGAAATACCAACGTCGTGGGAATGCCATAGGCTTCGGCTGTTATCAAAAAACGATCAATGAATCCGGGCGTAGTCTGCGGTCGCGTGGTGGTGATGACTAAAAATGCATTGTCAATATTCGCCGCTACAATCTGCGCTTCCTTCGAGAGGTTGACACTCTTGCGAATGATATAGTTTTTTCTTTCCTGTATGTCTTTAATATTGGCTTGTCTCCCCTCCTCTATTTCAATCTCCACTACATCGCCCGCCGCCACCGGATTGGTGGTAACAAGGCCTTTCAAACGAAGTCTGCCGCGCACTTGACACTGATAAACGTTTCCGTCTTCGGCTTTTACTTCGTAATTCTTTCCGGTAGATTTGAGAACAAGTCCTTTCATGTTAGAGTGATAATGTTCTTCCTCCATCCACGGGCACGTTGATTCCGTTGATATACGATGCCGCTGGTGAGGCAAGGAATGCAATGGCTGCTGCTATTTCTTCTGGTTTGCCAAGACGTTTCATCGGCACTTCATTCTCCATTTCATGCTTCACTTCATTGGCGTCCACTCCCATCTTGGTGGCTTTGTTGCCTATGATTTGTTCGAGTCGTCCAGTCTCAGTGGCGCCAGGCAAAACATTATTAACGGTGATGTTAAATGCACCCAACTCCATCGCCAATGTCTTCGCCCAACTCGCTACTGCTCCGCGAATGGTATTGCTCACTCCGAGGTTGGGCAGCGGCTGCTTTACAGAGGTACTGATGACATTGATGATGCGACCGTAACCGTTTTTCTTCATGCCGGGCACGAGTGCCTTGGCAAGAATTTGATTGTTGATCAAGTGTGCATTGAATGCAATGCGAAATGCCTCGATATCGGAATCAATGGCGGGCCCGGGATTGGGTCCACCAGTATTGTTGATTAGAATGTGTACGTCGTGTTGCGATGCAAAATTTTGAATCGCTGTTTCGACTTCTGTGGTATGCGCGAAATCCGCAACGATAACATCATGATGTTGACCCGATGGTGTGGGCAATGCAGCGCGCGCTTCTTTCAACTTATCGGCATTGCGGGCCATGAGATAAACGGTGGCACCAAGCGCTGCAAGTTCTTTTGCTGCGGCAAAACCAATTCCTTGTGTTGAGCCGCATACCACGGCTTTCTTTCCGGTGAGATCCAAATTCATACGGCAAAGTTAGGGAACAATCCCTTCCACCGACGAACGGCTGAAAGCGGAAAAGTAACCCAACGCGCCATTGGAAAGATTAGTAACAGGATTCGCCGGTGCGGCCGTAGCATCGTTCACGTTCTGCGATAACGAGAACCAATAATTATAAACCTTTTCATCAATGTGATCGATCTCGATCCGCACCGTGTCTCCTGTTTCGAATTCTAAATCTGGTCCACCAAAAAGAGCAGCCATAATTTCACCATCGGTAAAAGTGTCGTCGGTAATAAAAATGTCGGGCCTTCTTTCACCGTTGATGATGATATTGGCTTTATAAAAATCTTTTCTTCCTCCGACATCTACGAAGCCCACACCAGGGTTCAAACTTCCCGGTAATATTTCTTCAAAATAAAAATCTATGATTTCGGTTTGATCGGGCATCACGCACTCGGCTTCATACGTATCGCCATCTACCACAACACGAAGTTTGAATTTGGCCCCCTGCTGACCAATGGGAGTCTCGGTTTGATAAACACCCGGCAGAACTTCTGACAAAATGAAGGTTTCTTCCTCGGTACCAAAAAACCTGGTGATCTCAACCGTCCCATTGGTGACAGCGGGGAAATCATTGGGTTGATCAAATGCTATCGAGCGCGTGATGCGCACACTAGCAGGTTCGTCGAGGTTGGACACGCTGCCAACAATCACTACCTTTTGATCTGCTTCGTTCAAATCTATATCAATCTCTTTTTCGCAGGACACAAGAAAAAGTGAAAGAAGACTAAAAATATATAAAACGTTTTTCATGATTACTTGAATAAGAAGTTATAAGTGATAGAAGGAACCCAACGGAACAATGTGGTCTGGTAAGCCGCCGTGCGACTTGGATCATTATCGTTGTCTCTAAAGTTAATGGTGAAGGCATTTTCTCTTCCATATACATTGTAGATGGAGAAATTCCAATTGCTTTCAAATTTCTCTTTCTTTTTGTTGTAAAGTGTGGCGCTGAAATCCAAGCGGTGGTAGGCCGGCATGCGGTAACCATTGCGCTCTGTATATACCAAGTATGTTTCACCATCCACTTCATATTTACCGCTTGGGAATGTGACTGCATTACCCGTGTAATAAACCCATGAAGAAGAGAGCGACCAACGTTCGTTGATATCATAAACACCCACTACCGAAACTTCGTGTGTGCGGTCCTGACGCGAAGCATACCAGTCATTGTTATTGATGCCATCAATCTGGCGCTCGGTGCGGCTTAACGTGTAGCCAACCCAACCAGTGAACTTTCCTTTCTTCTTTTTAATCAATAATTCAATACCATAAGCGCGACCATCGCCGTAGAGCAACTCTCCCTCTATCAATTCATTTCCTTGCGTGGAAGCACCGTCGCGATAGTCGATTTGATTTTGCATGTCTTTGTAGTAAACTTCGGCGCTCAATTCAAAAGCATTATTCTTTAAATTTTTGAAAATACCAAAGCTCACTTGATCGGCGATTTGAGGCTTTACATTTTCGCTTGTTGGAATCCACAGATCCGTAGGACTTGCCGAAGTCGCATTTGAAATCAAGTGCAAGTATTGAGCATTGCGCGCGTAACCTGCCTTTAAAGAAGTGGATTCATTCATCACATAAGAAGCAGTGAAGCGCGGTTCTGGGATGATATATGTTTTTACAATTTCATTATCAGCGTAGGTAGTAGTATCGAGTACATTGCCCGCCTGATCGAACTTGTAGTGATCGCCACCGAGTGGAGAGAATGTGCTAAGACGAACACCATAGCTCAAATTCCAGTTAGTACCAATTTTAGTTTCACCATTCGCATACACGGCACTTTCAAAAGCATATCGTTTGCTCAAATCAGCGCTATCATCCACGCCGCTTGTTTCGCTTGCGGTAATTTCACCAGGTGTAATGGTGTGATAGATTCCGTTTACACCAAATCTAAAATTGGAATTGGTGCCTGGGAAGAATTGCCATTCTTGCTTCACGTTATAGTCTTGAATGCGCGAAAGAATATCGATATCAAGCGCATTACTGGAAATACCTATTTTATAATTATAATCACTGAAGATAAGCGATGTATTCGAAAACCACTTTTCATTCACGATGTGATTCCAGCGTGCCGTAACGGTGGTATTACCCCAATCCAAGCCGAATGCATCTGCAACACCAAGAACGTCTTTACCAGAATAAGCAGAGAGAAATACACGGTTACGATCATTCAATTGATAATTTGCCTTGAAGTTCAAGTCATAGAAGTAAAGTTGACTCTGACGAAGTGTTTCGTCTTGTGAAGCCTTCAAGAAAACATCTGCATATGTTCTTCGTCCTGTAATCAAGAAAGAACCTTTGTCTTTTACGATAGGACCTTCGATGAGCAAGCGTGAAGCAATGACTCCAATACCTCCGCCGATGCGGTAGTCCTTGTTGTTACCCTCGTTCATTCGAATATCGAGTACAGAAGAAGCACGGCCGCCAAACTGAGCAGGCGCAGAACCTTTATACAATGTCGCATCCTTGATTGCATCGCTATTGAACGTAGAGAAGAATCCAAGCAAGTGACTTGCATTATACACGGGAGCCTCATCAAGGAGAATCAAATTCTGATCTGCCTGGCCTCCGCGGACGAAGAAACCAGCATTCCCCTCACCTGCGCTTTTAACACCGGGTAAAAGTTGAATAGACTTTAATAAATCGCGTTCTCCGAAAAGAACAGGCAATTTATTAATCTCTTTCATATCTACTTTTTCCACACCCATCTTAGCATCGGTGACGTTTTGATTTTCAGCTTCCGCAGTAATCTCGACCGCCTTCAGCACGCTGCCTTCGTCGGCTAGTGCGATATTGAGACGGCGATTCTCGGTCAATTCAACTTTGCGTTGGATGGTTTGAAAACCGAGAAACTTCACGATGAGCGTGTAGCTTCCTTTCGGAAGTGTGATAGAATAGAAACCGTATTCATTGGAAACGGCGCCTTTTCCGGGCAGATCGGACACCGCAACGACAGCTCCGATGAGCGTTTCACCGCTAAGAGAATCGCTTACCGTACCACTGATGGTAAACTTATCTTGCGCGGAAGCACTTATTGTAAAAAGTACAAAAAGTAAAGGGATAAATAGTGATTTGAGTCGCATAATAATTTATTCGCTGCAAAGGTGACGCGTCAACATCTCATTTGTTACAGATTTAAAATGAATAGTTTATTATTTATGACCAGTGGTATAAAAACAGGGTTGAATGGGCGCGAATAAACTTCCATAAACTCGCATAATCTATTCTTGGATATTTAGGTGGTTACTAAATACCTTCGCCACAGAATGATTTTGCACAACGACATATCCTATCTCAAGGGCGTTGGACCTCAACGTGCGGAGGCTTTGCAGAAGGAACTGGGTATTTACACCTGGGGACAACTCCTCTTGCACTTCCCATTCCGCTATATCGACAAGTCGCAAATCATCAAAATACGAGACATACAAAGCGATTCAGTCGCAGTTCAAATCCAAGGGCAATTCATTTCTGTACGCGAAATTGGTGAAGGCCGCGTGAAGCGCCTAGCCGCCATCTTTAGCGATGATAGTGGACATATTGAAATGGTCTGGTTCAAAGGTGTCAAATGGGCGAAAGCAGCCATTCAGTTGAATGTACCTTATATCGTATATGGCAAACCCACCGAATTCAAAGGCAAATACAGTATCCCCCACCCCGAACTCGAACTGCTCGACCAAAGCCGCATTGCATCGGGTAGTGAATTAAAGCCTGTTTATAGCACTACGGAAAAACTCGGAGTAAAAGGCCTCAATAGCAACGGTATTTCCAAATTGACGCGACAACTGATTGATGAAGTTAATGGAAAAATACCTGAAAATTTATCCCAAGAAATTCTTCAGCGATTCAAACTTTTGAGTCGTAATGACGCTCTCTGCCAAGTGCACGTACCGAGCAATCTAGGGATGCTCGATCAAGCGCGAAGAAGATTAAAATTCGAAGAATTGTTTTTTATTCAAATGCAGTTGGTAAAACAAAAGCTTTTGAATACACGCATGGAGCGCGGAGTGGTATTTGAAAAAGTAGGACATTACTTCAATGAATTTTACCAAAAACATCTTCCTTTCGAACTCACTGGAGCACAGAAACGCGTTATTAAAGAAATACGCGCCGATGTAGCCCGAGGACATCACATGAATCGCCTTATTCAAGGTGATGTTGGAAGTGGTAAAACAATCGTCGCGCTGATTAGTGCATTGCTCGCTATTGACAATGGTTATCAAGCATGCCTAATGGCACCCACGGAAATTTTAGCACAACAACATTATAATGGTATCAGTGAATTGCTGGCTCCGCTGGGGCTAGAAGTAGTTTTGCTCACAGGCTCAACACCAAAAGGAGAGCGTAAAAAAATTCACGAGAAATTATTGAATGGAGAAATATCGCTTCTCATTGGAACGCATGCATTGATAGAACCCGTTGTTCAATTTAAAAATCTAGGACTTGTCATCATCGACGAGCAACACCGTTTTGGTGTAGCCCAAAGGGCAGCTCTTTGGAAAAAAGCTGCCTTGCCACCGCACATTCTCGTGATGACTGCAACACCCATACCGCGCACCTTAGCGATGACGTTATACGGCGATCTTGACAATTCTATCATCGATGAATTGCCGCCCGGCAGAAAGCCCATACAAACACAACATAAAACAGATTCCAAGCGATTGGAAGTGTTCGGTTTTATGGAAGAAGAAATAAAGAAAGGCAGACAGATCTATGTCGTATATCCATTGATTGAAGAAAGTGAAGCAATGGATTACAAAGACCTTCAAGACGGCTACGAATCGCTCGTGAGGAGGTTTCCCCTTCCTCATTACCGCATCAGCGTAGTGCATGGACAGATGAAGCAAGAAGCACGTGACTATGAAATGGATTTGTTTGTTAAAGGGAAGACGCAAATCATGGTCGCTACCACCGTTATTGAAGTTGGAGTGAACGTACCGAACGCGTCGGTGATGATCATTGAAAGTGCCGAGCGATTTGGACTATCTCAATTGCACCAGTTGCGCGGACGTGTTGGACGTGGCGCCGAACAAAGTTATTGTATCCTGATGACCGGACATAAGCTGAGCAGTGATGCACGCACACGACTATCCACGATGGTTGAGACGACCGATGGATTTAAAATAGCAGAAGTGGATTTGCAATTGCGCGGCCCCGGCGATTTGGCGGGCACGCAGCAAAGTGGTGTATTGAACCTCAGGATAGCGGATTTGGCAAAAGATCAAAAAATCCTCGCTGCCGCAAGGGAGTTGGCATTAGAAATAGTTGATGAAGATCCACATCTCACCCTCGAAAAAAACCGCCCCATAGCAGAGCATTTGATATTGATGAGCGAGCACAAGAGCGATTGGAGTCGAATAAGCTGAGGAGAACGGGAACGAGAACGAGAACGAGAACGAGAAATTCGGAATTCGGAATTAATTTCAATAGCCTGCCCATTCATGGGCAGGCCGTGGGGATGAGAACGAGAAATTCGGAATTCGGAATTCAGAATTTTTATCTTTACTCCATGAAAGAAGAAACTACATCCTTTAAAATAAAAAACGTTTGGCTCCGAGGGTTTGTGTGGGCAGTGTTCATGTTCTTAATAAACGTTATACTTATCCCACTTATTGAAGATAAAGAAGTAGACATGTATCGTTGGCATGTTCGAGCAGCAATATGGCTTGCAGCCGGAATGGTCATGGCACACACCACGGAGTATTTTGAGAAGAGGAGGAAACGGGCGTAGAACAGGAGATTGGAATTTTTCAATAGCCTGCCCATTCATGGGCAGGCCGTGGGAACGAGAACAAGAAATTCGGAATTCGGAATTCAGAATTAATTCCAATAGCCTGCCCATTCATGGGCAGGCCGTGGGGATGAGAACGAGAAATTCAGAATTCAGAATTCAGAATTAATTTCGATAGCCTGCCCATTCATGGGCAGGCCGTGGGGATGAGAACGAGAAATTCGGAATTCAGAATTCAGAATTGTGAATTAACTTTGAGGCAACTAACAATATGATAAATGCTTCCTCACTCCTGTTTTAGAGCATGGATTATTTTAATTATTCTACTGGGCTTAGCTAACGCTTCAAAAAGTCAAGAAGTAAAAGACACTACCCTTTCGTTTCAACTTCCTACTATTGAAATTAGAGAATTCCAGAATCCCGATGTTCAACCGATCGATTATGTAATCAAAGGGCTGAATGTTTCAGGAAAAAAAACTGAATTCGTCAATCTAAAAACTAGTTCCTTCATCCTTGCAGAAAAAACTGGCAGACAGATTTTTTCTAAAATTCCGGGAATCATTGTTTATGATATGGATGGTGCGGGCAATCAAATCAACATTGCACGCCGAGGTCTCGATCCCCATCGCGGATGGGAGTTTAATGTTAGAAAAGATGGAATCATGCTCAATTCAGATATCTATGCATATCCAGCAAGTCATTATTCCATACCACTAGAAAGCGTCGAGCGTATAGAAATGACAACAGGAACTTCCTCACTACAATACGGCGCGCAATTCGGTGGCCTTATTCATTACGTCTCCAAAGGTGCAGATACAACGAAGGCTGTTGCATTTGAGAACATCAGTGCTATCGGTTCTTTTGGATTAGTCAGCACCTACAATTCACTCGGCGGTACGATTGGTAAATTTCGCTATTTCGCATTTTTATCCTCAAGAAAACGCGATGGCTATCGCGATGGCGAAGCCTCTGAAAATAGAGCGCATCTTGTTCGTCTCGAATACCTCTTTTCTCAAAAACTCCGTGCACAGCTCGAATGGACACAAAGTATGTATCAATTTAAATCTCCGGGACCTCTTACCGATTCAATGTTCATCGCCAATCCACAACAAGGGACACGAACACGCAACTTTTACAGTCCCACTATTTCCATCCCTTCACTTAAAATTACTTACACCCCGAGTCCAAGAACATCTGTTCAATTGATTGCATCGCGACTTTATGGTGATAGAAGTAGCGTCATGTTCTATTTGCCCGCTACAATTGCCGACACTATTAATACCAACATCAATAATTTTAATCCAAGACAAGTAGATATTGATTTGTTTGATAGCTATACGACAGAAATTAAGCTGGATCATACTTTTCAAATCTTCAAAAAAAATCAGCGACTTGTAGCTGGGGTTCAAGTCTTGAGTAATGAATTAACAAGGCGACAAAATGGTATTGGCACCAGCGGCTCCGATTATGATCTCAGTATTGTTCCTAACAGTTGGCGCAGGGATATTAGCATGACGTCTAGAAACCTTGCTGTATATGGCGAGAACACCACTTATATCAGTGAAAAGATAAAATTCAATCTAGGTTTTCGTTACGAACAAGGAGTCAGCACTCTGGGGGGCACCATTGTGAACATTCCTAACGAACAAACCAACTTCGATTTGAATCGTCAGTTCCTGTTGCTATCAAGTTCTATAAGTTATAAGGCAACCAAGAAATCAGAAGTTTACGGCGCCATCAGTCAGAATTATCGTCCTGTAATTTTACGTGATCTCACGCCAGCTGATGCCTTTGAACAGATCGATCCTGAATTAAAAGATGCCTTCGGATATAACGCTGAAATCGGTTTTCGTGGCAGCTTTCACCATTTCTCGTGGGACGTGAATGCCTATGTTCTACAATACAATAATCGTGTTGGTATTGTACCGATTGAAGACAATGCAACTTCTTTTACGACATTGCGCACGAATACTGGCGATTCGCGAGCGATTGGAAGCGAGGCATTGTTACAGCTCCACCTGCCAATAAATGAAAAAATGCGACTACATGTTTTCACGTCAAGTGCATTTGCGATTGCGGAATATGTAAGCGGTGTTGTACGTGCAGGAAGTAATGCAGTAGATATTAGCGGTAATAGAATTGAAGGAGTACCGAAAATCATGAGCACCAATGGTGTTCAAATTCAGATGAAGAAATTGATATATGGTTTTCAAGTAAACTATGTCGGTGAAAATTTCGCAGACCCACGAAACACGATTGAACCGTCTGCTACAGGTGGCGTTGGGATAGTACCAGAGTTCACTGTTATTGACGCCACTCTTCGATGGGAAATTAATCGATTCGTGTCTGTTAATGCTGTATTGAATAATGTTTTCGATAGGCAGTATTTCACAAAACGACCATTGATTTACCCAGGTCCCGGTGTATGGCCCTCCGACGGCCGCAACGTGAGTCTATCGGTAAATGTGAGGATATAAAAAAATCCCCCTGAGAATCATCATCAGGGGGATTTTTTTTCAATACAATTACTCCTTCACCAACAATTGTGTGAGTTGTTCTTTATCTGTATTTAGGACGATCGAGTACGCACCCGCACTGAGTTTTGAAGTATCTATTGACAATAATTGATTGGGTTGATTGATCAATTCTGTCATCATCACACGACCTTGTGCATCAATGATTCGAAGCTGAATTTGTTGACTAGAACTTATACTTGTTAGATCCAAGTTTACAATATCGCCGCAAGGATTTGGAAACACGCGAAGACGTGATTCTACTTCTTCCTCTTCAATGTTATTTACGTAAGCACAGCTGTAATTTTTATCTTGGTAAAAACTATGAATAGCGGGTATATCTTCTAGAAATGCGCAAAGTGTTTCTATGTGGTCTCCTGTCTTTGGCTTGAAATAATAAGCAAAATCAAAACAGAAACTTTCATTTGGTTGCAATGTGTGAACTTCACCCGCGCTCATTAGTCTGCGATCACCCGGAAGATTCCCAAGATCGATTTCATTTTCTGTACCCTCTCCGCAAGGAGAGTCTTGAAACATCATAGGCCCCGTGGGCGCCGAAGCTTGCCCTTCAATAGTCAAAGAACCCGTCTTATAACGTCCATTCATGTAATTATAAAAATCTTCTACTGTTTCAGGGTTTCCATTAACCGGATTGGTTCCACTATTCCAATAACTGTTTGACTCCATGTTTTCACTTAAGAAAACACAGCCAAAGGCTGGAACTTGAGATTCATAATGCTGTAAGGGTCCAGCTTCATCCAAATCATCCCCATTGTAAACATAAGACACGGCCAATAAGGAGTCGCAACCTACCAAATCATCTGTAGGATTTCCTAAATCAAAATCATTAAACAAACCAACTCGAAGCGAGTCAAATGTCACACTAGAGCGATTGATTACAACTGTATGAAAAAATAAGGCAAGATCATTTAATCCTTCATCTTCCTCTATATATGCCATTACATGTAAATCCACTTCTAATGGTTGTTCGAATGTTATCCCTGGCTTCGCATGTTGTACCCAAAACATCGCCTCTTTTCCTCTTATAATAGGATAATCCCCAAGTTGAGGCTCATACAACGTGTTCTGATTCACATCAAAAAATGGGGCCAACATGTGCGATTCCCCTTCACCAAAATTACCATTACCAGGCCATTCAGCAATAGATGAAGGGATGCTATAGCCTGGTTGACCAAAACCTGAAATGTGTGCGTCTATATCGGCCTGCTTTACCTTCCACACTCTATTGTAGCGATGATATGTTTCTGATGTATAATTTTCTGTAAATGGACCTGGAAACCAATTGGAAGGTTCGGGGCGATAATTAGAAGCGTTAAGATAAGTCAACCCGTCTGCCTTGCCTACCATCATGAAACCTGAAGTAAAAAGTGGTGCTGCATTCAATCCCAAGTGATTAAAGGCGGATTCAGTTAATGAAGAGAAAGAACTTTCATAACCCAAATCAAGAATACTATTAAAATTACTCTTTGTAATAGATTGAGAAGAATTACTTAAATCCTCAATACCCATTGGTGCAAACGTTTGTATGCTAGTATAAAAACCATGAACATTATCGCCTACATAAAGTGGCAAGAAAGCTTGTCCCTTATAGACCACTGGCTTCACATAAAGCTTTCTCGGATGGGGAGTATATCGATTACTCACTGCTCGTTCTCTACTATCTTCATCTATTATTCGAGTTATTTGGCTAAAATCGAAAATGGATAAATAAAGCTGATTATTTAACTTAAAATAGCCTTCAATTGTCGCAGGAGCAATGCGAGGGCCTAAAATTTCCGGAGTAAAATTTTCCAATCTAATTAAAGGCCTTAAGAATTCAGTATTCTCAACTTCATTAAAAAAACCCATTAAGTAAAGTTCGCCATCAATGACTGTTGCATCTCTGGGCCTAAAAGTCGCGAGCTCAGGGAATAAGAGTTCCAGAAATCCTTCTCCACTATTGTACCATCCTACACCTCCCCCGCCAAAACTTGTAATCGAACCAAATGCATATAAAACACCGTTGTGTAGTTCAAGGTCGTCAATATTAAAATTTGAGCCTGCAGATGCGTTTGGAAGAGCCATGCTCTCCCATTGCAAATTCTCATTCAACTTGAGAACGGCGGTACTCCCATTAAAAAGTGTATTATTACTGGTTGCTACATATAAGTTTCCATTCCATTCTATCATATCATTAATGAGGGCCAGTCCCAGTGAGCCACCAAGAGGATTCCAGTTCAATCCATCATATTGGTAAACTCGAGTAGAATCACCCAGATCACGAGCTGCCATGACTATTGTGTTTTGAAAACTAGCTATACAATGACCTCCAAAAGTCTCTGAAAAAGCATCTAAGTTGTAATCAAAATCCGCATTCATTGATTCGATTTGAAAACCATCCCATTTAAATACGGAGTTTAAATCTTCACCGTTGAATGTTTCAAATGCACCGACTATGTATAAAGTATCATTTAGAACCTTCATATCTCGAACGATACCCTTCGGAAACTCAAAGGGCCAAACATCATTGGATTCTATTAATGGAAACAAATTGCCTTGATTAGAATTTACCTGAGCACGGCAGTTGTGAAAAGAAAAAACGCATAAAGCGAATAGAAAAGAAGTGTATAGCTTATTCATAGAGTATAAAGTTTTGATAAAAATACTGCGATTACGATTATAACGAAGCAGCGTATGCCTCAAAAAAAGAAAAATAATATACTCTTATCACCAGTTTCAGTGAAAGAATGAAACTCGTTGGGCTGCACTGAACTCACCTGTACCGTAATAAAAAAGCTCATATCTTTCTATCTTTACCCCACCAATTAACAGCAGCCTTCTTCCCGATAAATGGGCGTGTTCATTCGTGTTATGAAAAATATACTAAACCTTTTATTATTCCTTCTCTGCTCATTGGCAATAGAAGCGCAAGTACTCACGGTGAGCGATGAGGTTACCAAAGCACCAGCGGAGATGGTAAGCATCAGCAGCGCCAAACCTGATGTATATGCAAATACCAATGCCAGAGGTCAGGCAGATATCTCCGATTTTAAAGGTTCTGAACGTATTGAATTTCGTCTCCTAGGATACAAAACCGTTTCCTATTCTTATGCTCAATTAGAAGCTCTTAACTTCAAAATTACCCTCGCTCCCAGCACAACACAGTTCGACGAAATCGTGATCTCTGCTACACGCTGGAAACAACCAGCTACAAATTCTCCATCAAAAATTACCATTATTAGTCCTGCAGATGTTGCCCTTTTCAACCCCCAAACCGCTGCTGACTTATTAGGTTCTTCGGGTGAAGTTTTTATTCAAAAAAGTCAACAAGGTGGCGGAAGTCCCATGATTCGTGGTTTTTCCACCAATCGCCTTCTTTATAGCGTAGATGGTATTCGCATGAACAGCGCCATTTTCCGTTCAGGAAATTTGCAAAATGTAATCTCACTCGATGCCTTTTCTATCGAATCCACCGAGGTATTATTCGGTCCTGGTTCTATTCTTTATGGTAGTGATGCAATCGGTGGTGTGATGAGCTTTCAAACCATTACTCCTCAGTTTTCTTACGAAGAAAAACCACTAATTACCGGCAAAGCAGTAAGCAGATATGCATCTGCGAATGGAGAGAACACCCTCCACGCTGATTTCAATATTGGATGGAAAAAGTGGGCTGCAGTAACGAGTTTCACCTATTCAAAATTTGGTGATTTACGAATGGGAACAAACGGTCCGGATGAATATCTCCGCAGATTTTACATCCAACGACAGGATAGCGTCGATCGCGTCGTAGAAAATCCCAATCCTTTGGTTCAAAACCCTACTGGTTATGACCAAATAAATATGATGCAGAAAATCCGTTTTCAACCCAATAAAAAATGGGATTTTCACTACGCATTTCATTATTCAGAAACATCATCTTACTCCCGCTACGATCGACTTCTAGAAACACAAAGCAATGGTTTACCCTCATCAGCAGTTTGGAATTATGGTCCTCAAATTTGGATGATGAATCAATTGACAACAACTTTCAAAAAAGATAATATTCTATTCGATCGTTTTTCTTTGAGATTGGCTCATCAGCAATTTGAAGAAAGTCGAATCGATCGTAGATTCAATCATCACCGTCTGCGCACCAATCTGGAAGAAGTAACTGCTTACTCGGCTAATTTAGATTTTGAAAAAAGTCTTGGGAGACATCGCTTCTATTACGGAGCTGAATATGTAATAAATGATGTAGTTTCGACTGGCTCTGCCATTGATATCCGCGATAACTCGCCCATTCTCGTGCCCGATCGCTACCCAGCATCCACATGGAATAGCTATGCCGCTTACGTAAACTATCAATTCAACATTAACGAAAAACTCACTTTGCAGTCGGGAGTACGCTACAATGGTTTTGATATATCCTCAGATTTCACAAGACACTTAGAGTTTTTTCCATTTGATTTTACCTCATCCAATATAAGCAATGCAGCTACAACGGGAAGTGTTGGTATCGTCTATCGACCTGACGAAAAGTGGAAAATTAGTGTCAATGGAAGTACTGGTTTCAGGGCTCCGAATGTAGATGACGTTGGAAAAATATTTGACTTCAGCGATGGTGAAGTTGTAGTTCCCAATACTTCACTGGAAGCAGAATACGCATACAATGGAGAAATTAATATATCAAAGATTTTTGGAGAAAATGTAAAGCTCGATCTTACTGGATTTTACACCTATCTCGACAATGCCATGGTGCGTCGCCCATTCACTGTAAACGGTCAAGACAGTATTCTATATGATGATGCATTAAGTCAAGTATTTGCAATTCAGAATGCAGCATTCGCCACTGTTTATGGATTAAACGCCGGTATTGAAATTAATCTCCCTCAAGGTTTTGAACTCTCATCACGCTACAACTATCAATTGGGCGAAGAAGAAATGGATAATGGAGCAACGAGTAGATCACGTCATGCGGCACCAGCATTCGGTATGACTACACTCACCTACCAACGGGAAAAGCTGACACTATCTTTTTATGCGATGTATAATGCTGAAGTAAGTTTTGAAAATCTTAATCCCGAAGAACAATTAAAAGAAGTGATTTATGCTCAAGATGCAAATGGCAATCCCTATTCGCCGTCTTGGTACACCATCAATATGAAAGCGATGTATCAATTCCATCCTAACTTTTCTGTTAGTGGAGGCATAGAAAACATAACCGACCAACGTTATCGTCCCTACAGTTCAGGCCTGGTCGCCCCCGGCCGCAACGCGGTGCTATCACTAAGAGTGAACTTTTAGAAAGAACGGGAACGAGAACGAGACATTCGGAATTCAGAATTCGGAATTGCGAATTACTCGTTCGTCACTAGTCGTTAGTATCTAATGCTTTTTTATATCTTTGCCCCCGTTCTCTCAGGGGTGTCCGTTTAAGGCGGACTGAGATTATACCCTTTCCCAATTCATTTTGGGAGGAACCTGGGCGGGTAATGCCGCCAAGGGAAATTAGTTAGTTAAGCCTCCTCTTACCCTTGGAGGAGGGATTGATTAACACAAAATATTTTTTAAACATGTTACACAAATTGGCCGTCACGGCTTCGTTTTGTGCCGCAACAATGCATGCGCTGGCTCAAAACATCCCCGCACCTTCCGATACTACCGGCAAGGATCTCAATGCTGTTGAAATCATTTCAACAAAAGCTGATGCACGAACACCTATGGCGTTCACCAACATTAGCAAAGAACAAATCGAAAAAATTAATTACGGGCAAGACATCCCTTACATCCTCCGTGAGGTACCATCCTTGGTGATGACATCTGATGGCGGAACAGGTATTGGCTATACTGGCCTTTGGTTGCGTGGTAGCGACGCATCTCGTATCAATGTTACCATCAACGACATTCCGCTCAATGATCCAGAAAGCCAACAAGTCTTCTGGGTCAATCTACCTGACTTTGCCAGCAGCACCGATGATATCCAAGTGCAGCGCGGTGTTGGAACCAGCACCAATGGTGTGGCGTCATTTGGAGGCACCATTAAAATGGGAACCAATAAACTCGAAACAAAGCCATACCTGCGACTCAACAACGGTTTCGGAAGTTTCAACACCTTGCGAAATACCGTTGCCTTCGGTACTGGATTGCGCAGCGACCGCTTTCTGCTCGAAGGCCGCCTGTCGCGCATCGCTTCTGATGGTTATATCGACCGAGCGACCGCTCGGTTGGCCTCCTATTTTCTCACTGGAGCTTATGTTGGTGAGAAAACCACACTCAAGCTTACAACTTTCGGCGGACAAGAACGCACTTATCAATCGTGGTATGGAACGCCCGCTTCAAGACTTTCTGGTAACAGAGATTCAATGCTTGTATTTGCTGGAAACAACGGTCTCAATGAAGCACAGTTACAAAACCTTCTAAACAGCGGCCGTACTTATAATTTTTATACATACGAAAATCAAGTAGACGATTATCGTCAAACGCATTATCAATTGCACTTGACACATATTTTCAATCAGCGTCTTACGATGAATGCAGCGTTGCATTATACAAAAGGACTAGGATTCTTTGAAGAATTCAGAGACGATGAATCTTTTGAAAGATATGGTCTCGTTGCTCCAAATGATTCAATCACGTCTACCGATATCATTAGAAGAAGATGGCTTGACAATCACTTTTATGGAGGAACTTTCTCTATTGCCTATAAAAAATCCAAATTTGACGTTACACTCGGAGGTGCCGCCAATCAATACATTGGTGATCATTTCGGAGAATTGATTTGGATGCAATTTGCCGGAGACGTGCCCAAGGATTTCAATTACTACCGCGGAGAAAGCACCAAGAATGATGGGAATATTTATGCCCGTTCCAATTATCGTTTTGCAGAGAAGTTCAATTTATATGTAGACGTCCAAGGCCGAATGGTACAATACATCACCAAAGGTATCGACAACGACTTACGCGCTTATGATGTTAATGACGAGCTTTTCTTTTTCAATCCGAAAGCAGGTCTTACATTCAATAGAAACAAGAAAGAACAAGCCTATTTCAGCGTCGCCGTTGGAAACAAAGAGCCCAATCGCAACGACTACGTAGATGCGCCAAATGGCGTCACTCCTCGTCCTGAGTCGATGATTGATTTCGAAGGAGGCTACGCCTTCACTGGTGAGAAAATAAATGCGCGAATCAATCTCTATTATATGCAATACAAAGATCAACTCGTACTCACCGGAGAGCTCAACGATGTTGGAGCTCCTTTGAGAATGAATGTTGACAATAGTTTCAGAAGAGGTATTGAATTAGAAATTGCTTACCGTCCAATCGATAAATTGCTCGTATCGGGTAATGCCACGTTTAGCCAAAATAAGATTGAAGCCTTCGAAGAGCTATTATATGATTACACCAACGGATTTGATATCGTCCGAATACAGCACAGCAACACCGATATTGCTTTCTCTCCCTCGGTGATTGCTGGCGGACGTGCAGAGTACTTCGTACACAAAAACATCAGTGTAAGTTGGTTGCCTCGATATGTCGGTCGACAGTACTTGGACAACACACAAAACGAATTCCTCTCTATCGATCCATATTTTGTGAATGATATTGCAGTGCGCTGGTCTAAAATCACAAAAAGAGAAAACAAAGTAGCTGTTCAAGTGCTCACCAATAATGCATTCAATGAAATGTATAGCAGTAATGGATATACTTTCAGCTACATATTTGACCAACGTATAACCGAGCGATTCTTCTACCCTCAAGCGGGACGATTCTTCTTACTTTCTTTTCAATTGGAGTTTTAATTGCTCACTTCTACTCACGAGATAAATTCCAATAAATATCAATATTGTGCAGGCGGCTTTACCAATCGTAAGGTCGCCTGTATAGTTTTGATCCAACCACAATGAAAAAATAAACGAGAATAATGCAGCCAATGGTGGCTGAAAATAGACATAAGCGCTAGCAATGGTTGGTGTCAAAATATGTATAGCATAAATATTTAATAGATACGCCAAAAATGTAGTAGCCACAATCACGTAAACTACACTAAACCACTGCCATGTATCAAGCGTTTCCCAAGGCAATGAAGACACACTAAAGCCACCAAATGGAAATACAGCCAACAGTCCTACCGTGAAAACCCAAGCGATAACAAGCATAGGTTTATACTTAGACATTAGTGGCTTGACAAGCACTAAATAAAATGCATAGGAAAGCGAATTGACGATTATGAAAATATCACCTTGTAGATGAAGACCTGAATCATCTGTCTGATTACTTAAAATTAATAGTGAAATAGCCCCAATCGCACCGAGAGCGACTCCAATTATTTTAACAGCATTTATTTTATGACCAAGTAATACAGCAGAAATCACCATTACCATAATGGGATTGCTAGTCATAATGATCGAACTGTTAATTGGTGATGTTAAAGAGAGACCATTAAAGAAGCACAGTTGATTAATCGCAACTCCTGTGAGGCCGCATAAGATGAATCTTCCCCAGTCTTCTTTGTCAGGAAATTTAAAACTGCGAGCTGCGATTAACCAAAACAAAATGGTAGCACCAAGTACTCGAAGGGTAATAAAGCTATTCGGCCCTATTGGATTAGGCATCACTGACTTCGCTATGACGTAGTTCGCCCCGTAAATTACACCCACAGTGGCCAGAGCGAGATGCGCCTTTACAACAGATTGCATGGCGCTAAATTAGCGCATCAGCAATCAATTCAAGAAAACTAAAAGTGAATTACATCGAAGACTTGGCAGCCGCAACCGTTTTAGGTGCATTGCCAATAAAGATTTTATCTTCGTTGATAATCACAGGTCGCTTCAAGAATGTGTACTCATCCAAGATATACTTGCGGTATTCCTGCTCTGAAAGCTCACGACTATTCAATCCAAGCTCACGATATTTGAGCGCACGACGACTAAATAACGCTTCATAAGAACCAGCCAATTTCTTCATCTCCTCTAGCTGTTCAGCAGTTATTTTCTGTGTTTTGATGTCCTGCTTCTCAAAACCCTTTGCTTTCGCACCAAATTCATCTAAAATCTGCTGACAAGTGCCACAGTTTGCTAAATGATAGATTTTTTTCATAGCTTCTTCCATAATCTTTTTGTAGAACACAAGTTTCGATATGAAAGTTCTGAACAAAAAAACTCATGGATGAAATCCATATACAAAAAATCATAAACGGAGGAAGAGCAAGGGAGAAAAGAACAAGGGGGGTTGGGGAACAAGGGGTTTGGGGAACAGGAACGAGAGATTCTGAATTTTGAATTATGAATTCCGAATTATGAATTGGGAATTGCGAATTTCGAATTCAGAATACCAATATGTGTTTTTACAATCTTGCCGAGATAAAATCTAACAAACTATTCAACCCATCGTCAAAATTATGGGTGTTGTCAACTACTAGTTGTGCTTGCGATTTATAGGGCTCCAAATACAACTTTTCTGCTGGTCGAACGTGATTCTCCCATTGATAACGCACCTCATGTTCAGGGTATCCTCTCTCCACTGCGTCGCGTCGTATTCTTCGCTCTAATCTACTCTCATGATGTGCATCCAAATAGACCATTAAATCCAACTGCTCGCGCATTTCTTCATAATGAAACACAAATAGCCCTTCCATAATGATAATCGGTGCGGGGTGCACGAAGATAGTTTTGGGGGCCAGTGCAGGATTATTGAAGTTGTATTCCAATAATTCTATCGATTTACCCTCCACCAAATCGACCATGTCACGGTAAAAATGAACGCGATCTATTGAGGTTGGCAAATCGAAATTTGTGACCCCGTTTTCATCAACGAGCTGATTTGACTTCGGTAAATAATAATTATCCTGGCTAACCAACGCCACTTGCGTAGAATCGAAACGCTCGAAAATTGCCCTGAGAAAGGTAGTCTTGCCACTACCGCTTCCACCAGCGATACCTATAAGAGTGTGATTTCCTTTATTCACTTCGCGGATTTATTTTTTACTTCTTCGACTAAAATGGCTTTCGCCGTTTCTGGATTATCTATTTGCAAAAATGAACCATTTCCGTCCATTGTAACAAGAGAAAGATTCTCTTTTGCAAAAGCATTGGGCTTTATCGCTACTACGCTAGTGCTATAACCCGCCTTAGCCGCCTTTTTTACAAGCTTGCGAATACTCTTCTGATCTTCAACAGCAAATGCACCATCAGTGATTACAATAAGCTGATTGTTTCCTTCTACAATTCGTGACTTCTTCAACATCGAGTAGCTCTTTTTAAAACCCTTTGCACCCGAAGTCTTGCCCCCCGTTTTCAGATCATTAACCGACATTATGATACCCTCTTTAGACGCCCCCGTTTCAGTTTGTTGTATCACCTTTGCTTCGTTTGCATAACTCACAATTGCGACTCGATCTACTGGCCTTAAAATAGCTAATAATTCAATCAGTGAGATTTTCATCAGCGACAGCTTATCTCCGACACCCATGCTACCGGATATATCTAACAGAAAAACTACATTATTTGGTTTGAATCGATCGACGGAGAAAGCCGACGTATCTCTTACAGCAATCTCTTCTTCCTTGGGCTCTTGAACCACTTCGGGTTCAACATAATTCTCATCGCGTTCCAGATAAAATACAAACCTTGAATTCGCATTGTTTACATAACTCTGTTTGATCTCCTTCTTATATCCTTTCTTTTGAGCAATTAAATCGTAGAAGCCAATTCTTACTTCGCGCGAAACCTTTCCTTCCGAATTTGTTTTTAACTTCAACTGAATATAGCCGTCTTCCTCGAGTCTAAAGTCCGCCTCACTGATGGGTTTTCCTGTAGTCTTGTCATAAACCTCAACCAAAAAAAAATTACTTGCACAACAATCTGCTGCGCGCATTGAAAAGTCTGGACAAGGAGTGTTACCATTCACATTTACATAAAGAACATTCGCCGAAATCGGAATCTGAATAGGCTCGTTCATACTCGCAAAATACAATTTAGCAACTTCCGAAAACTTTCCCTTCGCTCTTGGATTGAATTGTATGCGCACCACCAACTGCCCTCTAGCTTCTACTGTCTTGGTAGAAAACTTCACTTCAAACTCATTACTAAAATCACTCCTAAGTAAGAAATCAGACTTCGTAGTGTTATTCTGGACAATGATATCTACGACCTTGTCGCTTTCCTTGGTCACCTCGCCAAAGGTTATACGCGCTGGGTTTGCAACCAATTGAGCTGTGGCCTCTTGAACACCCAGAATAAGTAAACCGAATAATATCAGTCTTACTATTACTTTATTTTTTACTTGACAAAAAATCTGCAATCTTTCGATCATTGGCTAACCGTGGTATTTTGTTTTGGCCACCTAACTTTCCTTGGGAGCGCATATAATCAGCGAAGCCTCCGCGCGGTACATCTGAAATCACCAGTGTTTTCAAAACACTTCCCTTTATCAAATCAGAATAGTATACATTTTTTGCGGCCATGCGTTCATTCATGAACGAAGCTATCTCCGAAATATTAGAAGGACGCTCATCCCACTCGATAAACCACTCATGGTAAGGCAATCCCCCATCACCAGGATTCACCTGAGGCGCGAGGTGAAACTCATTTATCTTTAAATGAAATCGGTTAACTGTTTCCGACATCACAGCTTCTGCTTCCTCAGCTATGATATGTTCGCCGAATGCACTGGTAAAATGTTTTATTCTACCCGTTACTCTAATTTTTGGCGGGAATAGACTAGTAAATTTGACTGTATCTCCAATACTATAAGCCCACAGTCCAGCATTGTTGCTAAGAATAAGGGCATAATTGACCCCAATCTCTACTTCGCTTAGATTATAGCGTCTTGGGTTCTCATCGAAATACTCATCCGCTTTTATGAATTCAAAGTAAATCCCTGAATCCACATTCAACAGCAATCCTTCATCATCTTGTGAGTCCTGAAAAGCTATAAAACCCTCACTAGCCGGATATAACTCAATACTCGGAATATCTGCTCCGATGAGCTCTTTAAATTTCGCCCGGTATGGCTCAAAATTAACTCCTCCGAAAACAAACAAATCGAAATTCGGAAACACTTCCCGAACGTTCGTTCGGTTCGTATGCTCCAGTAGTAATTCAAAATACATCTGCACCCAACTTGGAATTCCGCTGATCAGCGACATATTCTCTCTGGATGTCTCACGAACTATAGCTTTCACCTTTGTTTCCCAATCTTCGATAATGTTCGTTTCATAGCTTGGCATTCTGTTCTTTTGTAAATATCCTGGAACGTGATTCGCCACAATTCCAGAAAGCCTTCCATAAGGAACCCCGCTAGGAAGTTTCTCCAATTTCGGACTGCCTTGCAAAAAAATCATCTTACCGTCCACAAACTGGGATTTACCAGTTTGAGCAATATATGCGAAAAGCGCAGTGCGAGCCGAGCCTATATGGTTTGGAAGACTATCCTTGGTAAGCGGAATATACTTAGTGCCACTCGTAGTGCCACTCGTCTTGCATAAGTAAAGAGGCTGACCAGGCCACAACACATCATGTTCGCCTTCTTTGACTCGATTGATGTATGGGATGAATTCCTCGTAATCCCTAATTGGAACAGCTTGAGCAAAATCTTTCGCGTGGTGAATATGTACAAATCGGTGATCCTTGCCAAAAGCTGTATTGGTTGATCTCCGAAGTAAATTCTCCAAAACCATAAACTGTGACATCACAGGGTCTTGATAGGACTTATAAAAGGATGACATCGCCCACTTCGCCAATGGCTTACTCACTGCACTCTTAAATCCCATAATCTATTGTTTCATAAATCGTGATACTGAAGTTCCACTTTCGGTCTGAACAGAGATAACATAAAGACCTTCGTTTAAAGCCTCAACAGATATTCTGTTCTGATTCCTATTTGGATTTTGTTCATTCAAAACAATCTTGCCCGTCATATCAAATATTGACCAAGCAATTATAGACTCTTCACTAATCAATTCAATAAAGTCTTTAGACGGATTAGGAAAAACTTTGACCTCGGTCGCTTGATTCGATGCTTCAAAAGAATCCACGTTGTCCAAATTGTTTCCTAAGTTTAGTCTGATGATTGGAATTCTCGACAAACTGAGCAACTGAGGCGCACCGTTTTCTGGCAACAACTGCACCCATGATGTATTGATTTCAGCGGTACCATTGAGCCCAACGAACACATTCAGCATACCATTGAGGCTTCCTATTGCAGCGAAATACGCCTTCCCCTCCTCCAGCAATATCGGATTTGGAAACGAAAGAGTAATCAACTTCTCTTCATCAAAAAGATTTATATCATCTTCCAAAACTGGAACCAAGGCTGTTTCCCCCAACTCTGTCAGATCGAGATCAAATGAAAACTCAGCTCTGTACAACTTTGCGTAGATAGCAGTTGGTAGCGCTGTCCCAAATCCAATGGCCACTGAGATACTATGTGCTGCTTCTCCGCCAATCGGCGCATGATAAATAGTACCGACTTCAAATGGAGTTATTTCCTGCCCAGACACTGGCACAGTTAATCCTTGAACATTTCCTTTATCTCTTGCATAGACATCCTCAGTGATTTCAAAGAACAATTCCAATAAATCGTTAGCATCGTTATCATCTTGTTGATCTTGAATAATCTCAAAAGTGACTTTGTATTCACCAATTTCCTGAGGCATCTGAAAACTACCAGCCCTTAATTCAAGTTCTGCCAGTGGTTGATAATTGAGTGGCTCATCACTAAGCTGCTCCACAACAACAGTATTTGTTGTCATGTTCGTCACTGTAGCCCGCAGCTGAACACCCGTTTGAGCAAACCAGCCATTGTTATTGGCCATGACGTTAAACTTCAGTAGGGGTGCATATTCAACTGGATATTTTGAATACTCCATATTCTCGAAGCCCGTGGGGTTTTCAGGAGCAAAAAAGTCAAAATCACCAAAAGAACCCGAGATGATTTTCATATCATTTTCGGCGAGGTTCAAAATCGCCAAATCATCGAGCATCCAGTAATAGTATTGTCCATCAAAAACAAAACGAATTCTAACATCTGACTGAAATGCAGCCCCACTGCCAAGGATAATTCTCGTTTTTAAATCCCGTGGTGTCGTCTGTCCTACGGCAAGATTACTCTGATAAATAGTACTCCACTCGCCTCCAGCAATGCTCATTTGAACACGAGTCACGCTCTGAAAATTTCGATAATATTGATGAAAATCAAACGCAGGGTATTGCACATTCGTCAAGTCGATGCTAGGAAGCGTAAGCGTTGCCAAATGCGGACCTGGAGCACTACCTGTTCCTATGTTTGCTGCATTGCACGGCAATGAAGAGTTATCCCAAAATGAAGCATCAAAAATTACAAAGCCGTTCTCTACCGTTTCACTTTGTATGAATTCGGAAATCGGATTACTTCCTAAAAAACACTGACTGGCCGTTCCAATCTCATTACTGGGCGTGGTGTTTGGACCACGATATTCCCAAGCGGCAATGCCACCTACTTCTTCATTAATCCAGGCTGCAGGGATACCATTTGCAAAATCCTCAGACCAAACAATAACTTCTTGCGCATAACCACTAAGATTTACGGCTATTAATAGGGATAGGATACTCCATTTCATGGCTCCAAATTAAGCAAAAAACGCACTCCTACGAAGAAGCGTCTGCCCTGATTATTGGTAAACACATAAGATGGGTCGAATGTCAACGCATACGGATTGTTGGAGCTTGCCACGGCAGCGCCTGATTCATCAAAGACAACATTGCGATCAAAAGGATCATTCGCTCCAGCTATCAAAAACAGCAATCCCCTGCCAGGCGTATAGTTTAGAAGATTTCGAACACCTCCATAAACTTCCCATCGCTTGCCAAATTCTTTTCTAACTTGAATATTCTGAATGCTCCACCATGGAGACATCTCAGGTCGCGGATCCAAATCACTCACCAATGGCAAGCGCATGGGACTGTATAAATTACCTGTATAATCAAATGATAAGTGATAGCGCTCCCACTCCCACGACAATGCCCATACAGCAGACAAATTTTCCGTAAGAATTTGTTGTTCGCGCTCTCCATTCTCAACAATATCTACATCTTGATACGTCAGTCCAAGTGAAGCACTCCACGATCCCTTACTCCAGTCAATATTGGTAGCAAGCCCTCTACTCTCAGCAAAACCATTGAGATTAGCATATACAATCAACTCAGGATTTACATCGTAGTCGGCGATGATTCGATTGGTAAAATGAGTATAAAAAAGTGATGACTCCCATGTGTATCGGCCTGTTGAATGTTCAATCTTCCTTAGATAGTTCAAGGTAACATTTGCACTTCGTTCTGGTTGTAATGTCTCTAAAAACACCACTCTGCGCGCACCTGTCAGAGCCGCATGGTCTTCCGCAAATACGTTCACATTGCGAAAGCCTGTTCCTGCATTCAAACGTAGAATTTGATTTTCCTTTATCTTAAATTTATATCCCACGCGCGGAGTAAAGATCAAACCGTGCACATTGCTCTGGTCAAGGCGTGCTCCTATCAAAAGCTTGTGCTTTGGCCTCACTTCCCATTCGTCTTGCACAAAAACTCCCGGCAATAAAATGACTTGTGCCGCATTCAAGGTTTGTCCTTCCAAAACACGAGCTGTGGCGGGAGTATTATCGTCATACCAGTTGGCACGGTAAGCAACACCCGCCAAAAGTTCATGCCCTGATATGCTCTTATCCCATGTGAGCTGTCCGAAAGCAGTGCGCTGCGCGCCTATATAAGACATCATGCCATAGTAACTATCTTGATAATGTCCATTTGCGCTGAACGAAAAAACCAATTTCTCTTTTGTGGGTAGTTCATAATTCCCGAACATCTCCCAACGCTCCGTAAGAATACTCTCACCATAGATTACATCACCACCGCGAAAATCTTCCGTCCAGTTCATTTGTCCTCCACTTCGGTTCTCATTAATCCATCGACCACCAATTTGAAAAACTTTATTGCTTTTTCTATGAATTGAAATTTTTTGAAAAACAGATAGACGACGCGCAAGGCTCATATCCATGAAACCGTCGTTATCATTATCCACTCTATTATTGAAATCAAAATAATTCACACCAGTAGTAGCAGAAACACGCTTACCGAGGCGGTAGCTACCCATGAGGTCATAACTATGTTCCAGCCATGAAGTCGTTGAGAAATCAGCACTAATCAGTGGTTTTTTTCCCGCTTGTTTGGTGATGATATTGATTAAGCCGCCCACGGCCTCACTACCGTAGAGTGCGGAGGCCGGACCTTTTACCACTTCAATCTTCTCCACCATCGACATGGGAATACCACTAAAACCATAGACTGTACCGAGCGCACTCACAATCGGCATTCCATCAATCAATACCATTGTATTCGCTCCTTCCATCCCATTAATGCGAATATCCTGAGTATTACAAACCCCGCAATTATTCTGCGTGCGCAGTCCATTGATGTTTTGAAGCGCCTCTGCCAGGTTAGGCAAAGGATTTTTTTGAAAAAAAGAAGAATAATAGACTTCCACTGGCACTGTACAGTCCATCCGAGATACAGACTTCATTGTTCCAGTCACTACCAATTCCTCCAAATTGTTAGACGACTCAAACAATTCCACGATAATTGTTTCTCCATTAATAAGAGTGTCTAGACTTAGAAATTTGGTCTCAAAACCAACCAGTGAGAACTGAAATTCCTCTGCCCCAGAATCCTTGATGTTAAAAGTAGCTACGCCCTCTGCGTTAGTCGCTGAAACAGCGCCATCACCTTTCCTTACAATCTGAACTAATTCCAAAGGTGCATCATCATTTACCACTTTGAATGTCAATACCGATTGCCCTGACAAGCTAAAAGACATTAAAAAGAAAACAAAATACACTATCCCCTTCATCTCCTAAAGTTTTGCCCGCAAATATATAAAAGTTAGACTAACCTAACAATATAAATTACCCCATTATCATATTATCTTATTATCATACTAGCATACTATCATACTAGCATACTATCATACTATCATACTATCATACTATCATACTATCCTATTATCTTTGCCTCATGTCGCAAGCCCTCACCACTACCGAAGAAAACTACCTCAAAGCGCTGGTGCATTTGAGCATTGAAAAAGGCATTAAAGATGCTGGCACCAATGAATTGGCAAGCTTCCTCAATGTGAAGCCCGCCACGGCAACCGACATGCTGAAAAAACTGCGAGAAAAGAAATACGTAGATTACGAGAAGTACGGTCGTATCACCCTCACCGCGTCAGGAAAAAAAATCGCAATTGAAGTCATTCGAAAACACCGTTTGTGGGAAACATTCCTCTGCCAAAAACTGGATTTCACCTGGGACGAAGTGCATGAAGTGGCCGAACAGCTCGAACACATTCACAGTAAAAAGCTCATCGATCAACTCGACAAATTCCTTGGCTTCCCCACGGTAGATCCTCACGGTGAAGCCATTCCAAATGCGAAGGGTGAGATGAAGATTATAAAAAAACAACCCCTCACAGAAGCGAGCTTGAATCAGATATATACAATTATCGGTGTGAAAGAAGACACTCCTGAATTCCTTCAATATGCTGATAAGATTGGTTGTAAAATAGGAACGAAGCTCAAGGTCGTTTCACACCTCAGTTTTGACGATTCCATAGAAATTCATATTCAAAAAGAATCGAAAATCATCTCACGCAAATTCGCAGAAAGTGTTTACGTAGAAAAAAAATAAATCAATCAGAGAACAAAGAGTTCGACGAACAAAACTATCGTTGTTAGAGGAGTCTTATAAGCAGACCCAAATACTACCACGAATCCAATCGATGCAAATATTGCAGCCGGAGCGTTGATCAAACCAGCAAACCACGATCCGAGCGTGGCTCCGACAAAAAACAATGGAGTTACATCACCTCCGCGATAACCCGCAGCAAGCGTGAATGCGGTCAAAAGCAATTTAATAACCCAATCTCCGCCATTTTGATAAAGAGTAAAAGACTCTTCGATTACCGGCACACCCAATCCAATATGTCGCGTAGTGCCCAAAAGAAAAATCACCAGCATCAATACCACACCACCCACAAGTACTCTCAGAAATTCATTGACAAAAAAATGCTTCATCATTTCTGAAAAATACTGATAGATCCGTCGATAACCCCATCCTACAATACTTGCCATTCCAATAAAAAGCAATGCATAGATTATTAATTGAAAAGTCCAAGGTTCATTAAATGAATAATCATAATTGGTATGTGTCACTCCTAAAAGCAAAACAGTAAAATGCGCAATAAACGCGGCACCGATGATGAGAATGAACTCACCACTTTTCTTTTTCCAATCATTTAGATATTCTAATGAAAATAAAAAGCCTGCTACCGGTGTGCCAAAAACCGCGCTGAAACCCGCTGCCACAGCGCTCTGAATAATTAGTTTCTTATCATCCACTATAGACGGAAAAATGCGTTGCATATACGCTCCAATGCCAAATGACATCTGAACCGCGGTACCTTCTCTTCCTGCACTGCCACCAAATAGATGCGTGATAAGTGTTCCCAGATATACCAGAGGAGTGATTGCAGCTTCGCCTTTCTCATCATTAATGCGATAGGATTCTTTGATGTGTAAATTGCCTCGTTCAGCTTTCTCACCAAAATTGCGATAGAGCCAAACGATAATCAGACCACCCAAAGGAAGAAACCATGTGAGTGTAACATTATTTTCTCGAATAGATGTCACTGCATCGAGCGTTTCCAGAAACACAGCCGTAATTAAGCCTGTAATAATTGATAGGAAGAGAATAGCCCATTTGGTCATTGGGCAAATGTAAGAAAGCCTTTAAACCGTCATCACAATGTGATAGCCCCGCAACTGAACGTGTTGCAACTCGAATGTCATTCTGCCGTGTGGCCCGCGATAATCTGCTTTCAATTCCTCCTGATGATAATGGAATGGGCGAACGATAATGTCTTCATTAAACTGTACATTTTCACCAAAAAACTTAAATACCGCTTCTTTCACACTCCAGATGATGGTTAGATATTCGAGGTAATACTTCTCGCCTTTTATCTTCTCCAGCTCTTTTGGATTGCAAAACTTTCCAGCAATCTTTTCAAGCTTCTCGTCTGTTCCTTGTATGTCAAGACCAACGGGATGCTCGCAAATAACAAGTCCTGCTAGTTCTCCGCAATGGCTAATGCTAATCCAACGTCCGTCCTTCAGCATAGGCTTGCCTGTTGACGCAAAATACAACTCTCCCTCAGGAGCTACAATCTGAAGTAGAATCCTCGCAATGAGCCATTCCCTCTTTCGCTTCTCTAACTTGATTTTTTTATATTCTGATTCTTGACTCGTTGATATTTTACACAACCCTTCAAGTTCTTCAAGGCTTTCAGAGGCCTTCCAAACAAGAAGGCGCCCAGTGTTGTTGTGATTGCTTTGATAAATGAGCAAGGGCATTCGAACAAATTGAGACCGCAAGTGTATGTAGAAATGGGTGAAACAACCAAAGAGTATTTTTTGTACCTTTGCGCCTCGTTATCAAACGATTATTTTAACAACCAGATAAAATGAGTACTGCAACCACTGTAAAAGTGATGAATTACAAAGTCAAAGACATGAGCCTCGCAGAATGGGGCCGTAAAGAAATCAAACTCGCTGAGGCCGAAATGCCTGGTTTGATGTCACTCCGTAAAGAGTATGGTCCAACCAAGCCATTGAAAGGCGCACGCATCGCAGGGTGTTTGCACATGACCATCCAAACTGCCGTTTTGATTGAGACATTGGTAGAACTTGGCGCTGACGTGTCATGGAGCTCTTGCAATATTTTCTCAACTCAAGATCACGCCGCTGCTGCTATCGCTGCTGCAGGAATCCCAGTTTTCGCTTGGAAAGGCATGAACAATGAAGAATTTGACTGGTGTATTGAGCAAACGCTCCATGCATTCCCAGACAACCAACCATTGAACATGATCCTCGATGACGGTGGTGACCTTACCAACATGGTATTCGACAAATACCCAGAACTCGTAGCAGGTATCCGTGGTATCTCTGAAGAGACTACTACAGGTGTTCTTCGTTTGATCGAGCGTGAAAAGAACGGTACTTTGTTATTGCCAGCTATCAATATCAATGATAGCGTTACAAAGAGCAAATTCGATAACAAATACGGCTGCCGTGAGTCATTGGTAGATGCGCTTCGTCGTGCTACCGACCTTATGATGGCTGGTAAAGTGGCTGTTGTTGCTGGATATGGCGACGTAGGAAAAGGTAGTGCTGATTCACTCCGTCATGCGGGTGTTCGCGTTATCGTTACTGAAATCGATCCAATCTGCGCACTTCAAGCTGCAATGGAAGGTTATGAAGTGAAGAAGATGGACACTGCTATCAAAGAAGCAGACATCGTGGTAACAGCTACAGGTAACTTCAACATCATCGTTGAGAAGCACTTCCGTGCGATGAAGCACAACGCTGTAGTTTGTAACATCGGTCACTTCGACAACGAAATCGACATGGCTTGGTTGAACGAGAACTACGGTTCTACAAAAGACACCATCAAGCCACAAGTTGACAAGTACACCATCGACGGTAAAGACATCATCGTATTGGCAGAAGGCCGCTTGGTAAATCTTGGTTGCGCTACTGGTCACCCATCATTCGTGATGAGTAATTCATTCACCAACCAGACCATCGCACAATTGGAATTGTGGCAAAACCACGATAAATACGAAAACAAAGTATATGTACTTCCAAAGCATTTGGATGAGAAAGTAGCGATGTTGCACCTTGAGAAAATCGGTGTAGAATTGGATGTGTTGACACCTGCACAAGCTGAGTATATCGGCGTGAAGGTTGAAGGACCGTTCAAATCAGACGCTTACAGATACTAAGATACAGAAAGAATTACGGAGGGACGAAGCGACGGAATTTCGGAACTTATAGTATTTTTTACAATATCAGAAGGCCCCATTGGAAACGATGGGGCTTTCGTTATATTTACCTACTCTAAACCTCTACACCTTATGTCAAAAATCTACACCCTCTCTCTCATATTAGTTCTATTGATTACTGACCAAGTAACCTTTGCACAGCCAGGTCTTCTCGATAATACCTTCGGTGGTGGTGATGGCAAATTAGCACTCGACTTCGGGGGCGGAAGTGATGCAGCCTCCGATCTAGTCATTCAACCAGATGGAAAAATACTTGTAGTTGGAAGTTCAAATATCAATTCATTTACTCAATTCGCATTAGTCCGTTTGAATGCTGATGGCACATACGACAATTCCTTTTCCGATGATGGGCTAGTGAATCTTCAATTAGCAGGCAGCAACTATGACAACGCTACTTGCATGGCGCTTCAATCAGATGGTAAAATTATCGTCGGAGGAACAAGCTTTAGCGAAGGGTATTTTAAATTGATTGTTGTTCGGTTTAATTCCAACGGTACTCTTGACACAACATTCGGGGAAGAAGGTGTTTTTACGTACGCCGAGAACACGAATTTCTCTTGCTCATCTGTTGCGATCGATGCGGCAGGCAACATACTCGCGGCAGGGAGTGCCAATTTATTCAACCAAGGAAGTCAGTTCACTGTGATTCGTATCACCAGCGCAGGAGTCATAGACTCTGGTTTTGGAAGCGCCGGAGCCCAATATGCAAGTTTTGGAGCTCAGAGCAATCCAACTGACATGATCATCCAAAGTGATGGTAAAATTGTCGTCGCGGGGAGTCAGTTTGGGGAGCTCTATAGCGACTGCGCCATCGTTCGCTTCAATTCCAACGGCACTCTCGACACATCATTCGACACCGATGGAAAAAGAAGTTTTGCATTGGCTGAATATGATGATTACATTACATCAATCGTTCAATTGCCGAATGGAAAGTTACTTCTGGGAGGCGTTAACAATACCGAGTTTGCACTCGTTCAATTAAATGCTAATGGTACTAATAACACTTCATTCAGTGGCGATGGAATCGTACTGGCTGATATGGATGATTCCTTTGACGAGATTCACGATATCGCTCTGGACGATGATGGAAAAATTGTTGTGGCAGGCCACAGCGCCTACGACATCTACGACATCGCCGTGCTCCGATTCTTACCTAACGGTACACTAGATACGTTCTTTAATGGTAATGGTAAAATGACAATCGACTTCTTCGGAACTTACGACTACAGTTATGCTATGAAAATTCAAACCAACGGGCAGATTGTGGTCGCTGGATCTACGGACAATAATGGCCATACCGATATGGCAGTAGCTCGTATACAAGGAGTTTGTCCCATTATCACTTTTGAGCAAGAAATTACCATAACAGAAGGAGAAAGCATCACTGTTGGTTCAAATGCTTACACACAACCAGGAATCTACGAGGATATTCTTGATACAGAAAGCGGTTGTGACAGCACTGTAATTACCACACTTATCGTTACCGTTGGAATTGACAACCAATTTTCGAAAAAAAACAACATCAATATATGGCCAGCGCCTTTTCAAGAGGAGTTGAATGTGGCCGGAACAAACGCTGGTGATATTATCATCATCACCGAAATCTCGGGAAAGCGCATAATGAAGTTGAAAGCAATAAGTAACGTCACCACTATTCCAGCTGCAGATCTTCCAGCTGGCAGCTATATACTATCAGTTGTGGGCGACACAACAAGACAAACAAGACACATTCTGAAGGTTGATTAAATTGCGAATTATTATTTCACATTGAAGCATATCCAATATTGATGTGCTGAGTATTTTTTGGTAAAAATGCATTATCACAAAATCATGAAAAACATATATTCTATCCTAGTCATGATGCTCATCGCGATCACATCATTTTCTCAGAATCCTGCCGCGACAGATGAAGACAAAATCAAAGATTTAATCATTCATTCCTTCGATGATATCTGGTCGAAATTTGATTCTAAAAAGATCGAAAACTACCATACAAAAGACTTTCTTTTACTAGAGCATGGTGAAGTGTGGAACAATGACACCATAGCGAACTATGTGAACAAAGCTGCACTTAGAAGTCCTCTTCCTACTAGAGTGAACTCCTTTGAGTTTATTGACATCAAAATCCACGACGGTATTGCGTGGGTGGCATACCATAACAAAGCCGTGATATCAGTAGATAATAAGGTGATCAGAGAAGCCCAATGGCTGGAGAGTGTGGTGGCCGTCTTAACAGAAAACGGATGGCGACTTCAGATGATGCATTCTACGAGGGTGAATAAATAATCTCGATAGCTTATTAAAATGAATATCAGAATATGACAACTATAAATTTAGCACTAGACTGGACACCCAACGTGAATCACATTGGTTTCTTGATTGCGAAAGAGCTTGGATACTACCAAGAGGTCGGAATAGACTTAAACATTCTCAATCCAATTGAAGATAATTATTTGATAACACCTGGGAAAAAACTTGAGCTTGGTCTGGCAGATTTCGCCATCGCACCATCTGAAACGGTTATCAGCCTGAACAATAAAAGTAATCCAGTTTCTGCAGTAGCTGTCTTTGCTATTTTACAAAATGATCTCAGTAAAATCGTTGCACTCAAATCTTCTGGAATATCTTCTCCAAAACACCTCGATGGGCGCTCTTATGCCTCTTATAAAGCACGATATGAAGATCACATCGTAAAAGAGATGATAAAAAACGATGGTGGTGACGGCGACCTCAATATTATGTATCCAGAAAAATTGGGTATCTGGAATACACTGCTCACAGGCCAAGCTGATTCTACTTGGATATTTGACAATTGGGAAGGTGTTGAAGCGCAAGACAAAAATGTAGATCTTTATAAATTCTCATTACAAGACTTGAATATCCCCTATGGTTATTCTCCCATTATAATTACTAAAACTGAGTATATAAAGAACAATCGGGATATAGCAATAGCATTCGTGAAGGCCACTAAAAAGGGCTTTCTTTACTCCCAAAAAAACATAGCAGAGTCAGCAGAGATATTGAAAAAGTCTGTTACGGATTATGACTCAAAAAATATTAATCTAGAGGTTTCACTTTCTGTCACCGCGCCTCACTTTGGCGATGAAATATCTTGTGGAAGAATGAACGACGCGAAAGTCTATGCATTCTTGCAATGGCTGGTGAAAACGCGATTAGAAAGCGAAGACGTACTTAAGCAGCATCTATTCACAAATAGCTTATTGGAGGATTGAAAAAGTTCAATAAGTCCTTTAAACAAACTTCACCACTATCAACACTCCCTGAATAAAAATCAGTGCTAAAACGATTGTCTTGAATCTTTCTTCACTGATGTAATGAAGTATTTTTTTGCCAATAAATGTTCCGGCAAAACTAACTGCAATCAACATAGGGATGAGATACAACATGGATGCATTGACATAACCCTGTCCCACATAGACAATACTTCGACTTGCATCTATTGCTAAATCAATCAATGCAGATGTAGCGATGAATACTTCCATCTTCAATCTAAATGACGCGAGTGCCATTCCCCTTATCGCCCCTCCCGTTCCCAGTAAACCAGCTAAAAAACCAGAAACAACACCTCCTAAAATTGCGTTGGTCCGCGTTGGTCTCCACTGAAAATCTTTATACAAGAATAAAAAACTGCTCAATAAAATTAATAGAGCGCCGAGTCCAAACTGGAGATATTTCGAATCAAAATTATTACTTAAAAATGCACCGATTACAACACATACTACCGCTGGAATCCCCAAATTCAATAGAAGAAAACGATCTACCCCTCTTTTGAAAAGAATAATTTTTGACAAATTACTGCTTACATGAAAGAGCGCTGTCACTCCCAGCACCGCATGAAAATCCATGAAATAAGCAGCAATGGGCACAAAAAACAAAGACGATCCAAAACCCCCGATTGTACCGAGAACCTCAGCCAGCAGCGCCAGCAACAAAAAAAGCACAAGATTATCAATCATAACTCCTTCCGAAGGTACTAAGAACTCTTGTTCCTTTTCAATTTTGGATCCTTCTCCAGAGTTATTTTATAATCTTCCGTATTTCCCTTTATTCTAACGTTCACATAGCGAGTACGCTCGCTCAAGTCCTTGCGCTGAATCTCATCAACTTGATCTGGATCTACTTCCTCTTTCTTTCTACCAAACAACTTAGATGATGCCGCTTGAGTTACCATACGCCATGGCACACGCACATAGTAATCCATATTCATATCGAAGTCCTGTTGACCGCTCAACTGCATAAATCCAAGCGAAGAGTTGATAATCATATTCGGAATCTTCATCATTCCCTTTTCTATGTCGATATGATTCGCAAGCGTATCGAACAATACTTTATTCAAATTCTTATCAGCGAAAAAGTCAGACATTGATTGTAGCATCGCAAAGTTTTCCAATCGTCCATCCAACACCTCCACATCCATATGAATCTCCGATTCATTTACGATTGGCACCAAGTCTTTGTGTACTCGAATATGTCCTGTTATGCGCCCATTCAACTTTCCGTGAAGATTCTCATTCACCAAATAGTCCTGACCGAAATTATCAAACTTAAACATCAATTTATCGAGATCGACATTCTTAACAGTCATATCAGGATCGATGTATATTCTCTTTGGGTCACTGCCATTCAAATAACCTTTCACATCAAATGAACCGTCTGCTGCTTCGCAGTAAAACTTATCGACGTAGATGTAATGCTCAGGTGTGGTGCGCGCCTTTGCTTTGAAATTATTGATTAAATACTTGTGATAATTCAGTTTATCGATGCGCACGTCGAATGTCATGTGCGTGAAAGGCAACTCATAAATATTAAATCCTTCGTCGTGATACGAGCTATCCACGCGACCTGTAGATTTATCGGGAGCCGGCGGTAGGTTGTACTTAAATAACTCGTCGAAATCCAGTCGCTTGGCGTACAACTCAAACTTATTCTCCTTCAATTTTTGCTTCTCATCTTTTCCGAGATAATAATGCAAAGTTGTTTTGAATTCTGAATGTCCCAGCTTACCAGAGAAGTCCTCTACAGTCAAATGATCTTTTTCATAATGAACACGTCCCTTGAAATTCTCAAAGCGCAATGGGTGAACCTTCATCTTTGCTTCAAAACCTTTTAAATACAAGTCAATACTCTGCATCCCTTCATTAAAATGCAAATCAGAATAGCCTGATATTTTCAGGTTATCAAATTCTTCATGACGATAATCCTCTGGCACAAAATTTTCCCCATTGTAAGAGAAGATATCTTCGAGCAACAATTTCTTAGAATCCAAAGTGAACTCCACTCTCGTATCTCCCTTTGGATGTTCTGCAAACCACAAATCATAATGCTGCAGTCTACCCGAAAAATGAAAATCACTCTTGTCAATAAGACCTCTAAAATCAATTACTCTAAAATCCTCTTCTTCGATATAAACATCTGCATGGAAATCATGAAGTGTATGAGGATAATTGCTCAGATCAGCATACAGATTGTCTATAAAAAACTCACCAATAGGCAGGTTAGGCGACTCCGTCATGGCTTTCGCACTTGAGTTAAAATGAAGCCCAAGCGAAAGATTCTTGATCTGTTCATTGAAGGAAGTTGCTGTGTCTGCTCCTGTAAGCTCAAACAAATCCAAATACTTACTCTTAATATCCAACTTCGTGGTAACTGGCAAATCAGTATGGTGAATAATAGCAGGAAGATCACTTACTGTTCCCTTCAAAGAAACATCAGACTTGCCAATCAGCACATTACAATAGTCGATTCTCGCTTCATGGCCGTTCATTTCGGCATATAAATCAAGGTCCTTTATAGGCAGCTCACTTGTCCCCTTTCCAAAACTCAAGTCTGTTATTTTCAACTCTGTAAAATAAGACTCATTCAGTCTCTCAATGCTTCTTTCAGGTCTCTCCAGATCAATGATGTCTCTAAAGTTCATCGTCAGCTCAATCTTTCCCATCAAATCATAAAGGTCTGTCAAGCCAAAAAATTTCGCCAGAAAATTTAGATCGAAATCGGATTTGAGTTGAAGATTAATATCCGGCGATTCAAAATTTTTCACCACCAAATCACCGCTAAAGGTTCCCGCTTCTGGTCGAGCAGAGAAGTCCCTTATTCCAAACTCCATGGTGCTCGGATTTCGCTTTTCTCCGTTGGTGAAGTAGCCTGAAAAGTTGAGCTCATCCACTTTCTTGTCTACATCCGTATTTTTGAAAAAGGCCTGTTCGCAACCAAAGCGTGCATTCACGGCTGGTGAATGACCGTTGGTACTCTTTCCAACGATAGTCGCTTCAAAGAATATTTTTCCTTTGTTATCATATTTCTTGAGCGTCGGTTCCAAATCGGTCGGAGCCATTGCCATGAATAAATCAAAATTGGATTTATTACCATCAAATTTTAAATTCAGGTTTGCATCATCTTTAAAGTTCACCGAGCCTTCCATGTTGAATTCTGCCCCTTGTAGTTTAGCAGTAGTAGGCTCAATCACCAATAAATCCTGTGCCTTCAGGTAATTCAACTCTGTATCAAATTCAAAATTCTTTCTCTTGATGGCAGTCGAATCTCCGTTCATAAGGAGACTGAGATTGAAATCAGCATCAAGACCTATTAGAATTTTATCATCATTCGTTTTAAATCGTGTTTTCGCCTCATCAACTTTTACATCTACCTTCATTTGGTTCACAACATTCAACTTGGTCAAATGAATATTGGTAAGAACAACAGACTTCAAATCAAGGTGAAATTCTTCCTCTACACTTTCAACCGGCACTACAGGCTCGAAGGCGTTGCTCAAATTGAGAGTGCCATCAGCATATTGCACCGCATCAATATGACCATTCACCAATTTGATCTTTTTGATTTCCATTTTACCATTTAGTATGGTAATCAAGTCAAAACCTACATACACATCTTCAATACCTAGGATGACAGCAGCTGTATCTGCTTTTGTCTCTTTTACAGATAAATTCTCAAGGTCAATACTTATATATGGAAAGTTTTGAAATAATGAAATGTGTGATCCCGTCAATTTCACCTCGCCTTTAAAGTCAGCGTTGGCCTTTGTAAGTAACTCTTGAACGATTTCGTCTTGCCGTGAATAAAGCACGCCAATCGTAGCTCCAAGCCCAACAATTAAAACTAAGAATACAATTCCGATCCACTTAAAAATCTTTCTCATGTATTGGTAATTATAAAGTAGTATAATGGCATTCCAGCAGTGATATTAAAAGGAAAGGTAACTCCGAGCGCCATCGGGATATACAATCCCGGATCGGCTTTCGGGGCCGCGAGATTCATAGCGGCAGGTACTGCGATATATGATGCACTTGCGGCAAGTATTGCGAAAATAAATCGGCTTCCCTCATCACTCACTACAAATAAACTTAAATATGCCACCACACATCCATTGACAAGAGGAACCAGGATACCCATCACTGGTGCATACCAGCCGTAGCGTCTGAATGCTGCGAAGCGACGTGCAGTTGCCATGCCCATTTCGAGCAAGAAAATTGCTAAAAAGCCCTTAAAAATATCCGTAGTGAAAGGCTTGATACCTTCGGCTTGCTTGCTATCGGCAATAATCCCGATCACCAAACTTCCCAGTACCATCAATACACTTCCATTCGTAAATGAATGTCTAACTATTTCCCGAATGTTCGTTCGGTCCTTCGATTCTGCATCATACTTCATAATGAGTATGATCCCCACAATGATTGCTGGCGATTCCATCAGGGCCATCACAGCCACCATGTGCCCTCCGAATGTTATTCCCTGAGCCTCAAGAAAAGACACTGCCGCTACGAATGTCACTGCGCTAACGCTCCCGTAGGCCGCAGCCACCGCACCTGCATCGCTGACATTCATTTTTCTTTTTAGTAAAAAAAAGACATAGTAGGGAATCGCAGCACTGATCAACAATCCAAAGAGCAATGAATAAACAATTTCCATCGTGAATTCATGATGCGCCAATTCCTGACCACCCTTAAAACCAATGGCAAAAAGAAGATAAAGCGAAATAAACTTCGTTGTCGTTGGAGGAATCTCCAAATCACTTTTCACCAACGCTGCAAAAATCCCCAAAAGGAAAAACAACAGCGTTGGATTGGTAATATTCGAGATGAGCAGTGATATATCCACGGGATTACTTTTCCCGCAAAAATAATCTGTTTAGGTCAACTAACTTCGTTTAGGTTGGCCTGAACTTTTATCACCTTTTTTGCGGTTATTTCTATGAAAACTGAAGGGCTTCTTTGACTTGGGCTTGCCGCCATTACCTTTTCGCACCTCTTTCACAATAGCCGCTTCCGAAGGCTTATAACCTTCCGAATGAAACGGATGATCTCGTTCGACTTCGATATTCTTTCGGATCAATTTTTCTATATCGCGCAGATAAACGCGCTCTTCAGTATCGACAAATGAAATAGCTGTGCCTTTTGCTCCTGCTCTACCCGTGCGCCCAATGCGGTGCACATAAGTCTCGGGCACATTCGTAAGCTCGTAATTAATCACGTATTCCAACTCATCCACATCAATGCCGCGTGCAGCAATATCAGTGGCTACAAGAACTCGTGTTTCCTGTGACTTAAAATTATTCAAAGCTCGCTGACGAGCGTTCTGCGCTTTGTTTCCGTGAATAGCCTCAGCTTTAATATTCACTTTTTGCAAAACCTTCACCACCTTGTCTGCACCATGCTTGGTACGCGCAAAAACCAATACAGACTTAATTTCCTTATTCTTCAACAACTCAATCAATAACGCATTCTTATTTGCTTTTTCAACAAAATAAACTTTTTGCTGGATAATATCGACAGTCGACGAAACGGGAGTTACTGTAACACTTTTTGGATGATGAAGAATGGTTTGTGACAACTTCACAATCTCAGGCGGCATCGTAGCCGAGAAAAATAGCGACTGACGCTTTGTAGGTAACTTAACCAACAATCGCTTTACATCATGGATAAAACCCATATCAAGCATCCTGTCTGCTTCATCGAGAACGAATATCTCAACAGCGTTGAGTGAAATCACTCCCTGATTCATAAGGTCGAGCAAACGACCGGGAGTAGCAATCAATACATCCACTCCAGCGCGCAATGCATTCACCTGGGGATTTTGATTGACCCCACCAAAAATTACAGTGTACTTTAAGTTGGTGTGCCTTCCATAAGCCTTGAAACTATCTGCAATCTGTATCGCCAATTCCCGTGTAGGAGTAACGATGAGTGTACGGATATTTCTCTTCGCCTTTGGAAAATAATTATCTGATAAAAGTTGAATAATCGGCAGAGCAAATGCCGCTGTTTTTCCTGTGCCTGTTTGTGCACAGCCCAATAAGTCTGTTCCTTCTAAAATGATTGGAATACTTTGTTGCTGAATGGGGGTTGGCTTCGTGTAGCCTTCTTCTTGCAACGCCTTCATAATAGGCTCTGCAAGGTTCAATGATTCAAATGACATGTAATAAAAAGCAAATGCAATTAAAAAAGAGACCGACAAGTCTACTCCTGCATTTGGGCGAAAGATACGACTTTTATTTTTGACCCTTACAACGACCCAAATAACCCTCCAATTTAGTCAATAGTGATTCTTCCTGTAAAGCAACTGAATACTGCTTAAAAAGACTTTCCGCTTCATCACAACTTCCTGCCAAAGTTAATTGATGGATCAAATTATGAATCGCTGCCGCGTCTTCTTTGATCGCTAAACTCTTATACAAATAGGTAATCGCTTTGGATATTTCCTCACGTGTTGCAGGCGAATCATCATTTTGAATATGCACATAATACATGTAATGATTCCAAGCCAAATCCTTGTAATACTTGTCCATATTACTCGTAATTACTGTGGTATCGAGTTTCAACAATAGGTTCCTTTCCTTCACAATAATGGTCGTATCTACGATACCACAACCTAATGTAACAATGTCTCCTTTGTAGAATAAATAATCATTAGCACTGTAGTACTCTTCATTGTACTCTTTCACTTGTTCTAACTTCACTTTGGTCAGTCCTTTTCTGATAAAATTCAACTGTTCCGCGGCAGCGTATGACAAGTCAATCATGCGTGTACTGCTTTGAGGCAGACGGTCATTTACTTTCACTACCACCACGCTATCATTACTGAGATTAGTCACTCTGAGTAATGTTCCGAAAGGCAAATTTTTATGCGCCGCCGTTAATTTCTTTTGACTAAAAATCTCTCCGCTTGAAGTCTTACGCCCTTCGAACTTATTCGCATAATAGCTCGCCGTTCCCTCTTGAGCAATCAGTGAACAGCTTATCAAAATGAAAATCAGTGCAATTACATTTTTCATCATACCAATATACTAATTTTAACCGCATATTTCACAACACCCCATGAGAGCAGTGATTCAACGCGTAGGTTATGCACAACTCCACATCGATGGAAAGTTGCACAGTGATATCGAAAAAGGAATAATGATATTGCTCGGCATCGAAACAGAAGACGCCTCGGCAGACGTCGACTACCTCGTAAGCAAGATTAGTCAAATGCGAATTTTCAATGATGAGAATGGAAAGATGAATTTGGCGCTCAAAGATGTGAATGGTCAATGCATGATTGTAAGTCAATTCACACTTTATGCCGATACAAAAAAGGGAAATCGCCCCTCATACATTCGCGCAGCACGTCCCGAACAAGCCATTCCGCTCTATGAAACTTTTATTCAAAAAATGAATGAAGCACTTCAAATCACTTGTGCTACGGGCGTCTTCGGAGCAGACATGAAAATCACTCTAATGAATGATGGTCCGGTGACCATTATCATCGACTCAAAAGAAAAATAATTAAGCTACAGATAATTGCAAAACTTGGTTCCAAAGCTGCTTGCGCATTTCTAATGCTTCGACCACCGCTTGCTCCGCTTCCTCCCATTTGGAATCATCATCACCGCAGAGCAACTCCGTCATACGCAATGCCAAATGACTATGATGATCTCCATCTACCTCAATATGACGATCGAGATAATATTTGAATTTTGAAATTTGATCTGGGAAGCGTTCATTGAGGTCATTCACCAATGAAACAAACATCCCCGGAATCAAATCTTCACGACCAAAGGTGAATACTGCCGCATGCACGTGAGGTTTGTTGGATTCAACAATATCGAATGTAAACCGAACAAACGCTCGGGCGCCATCAGAGACATTCGCCATATCTAAAGCTTCATAAATGGGAATACCTTTTTTAATATTCGCAATAAATGATTCTATTCCTCCAGTATTTGCACCCGCTTGCTTCATAGCTTGAAGATACATTTCGAAATGACTCATGATTTTTCCATCTTGATCCACATCTGATTCTTCTCCAAGCACAATTTCATTAATCAATTGTCGTGTTTCCGCGTCACCTGTTGGCACCCACGGAAGGTTAACGCAAGTTAGTTCTCGCTGTAAAACTTTCAGTAACGACATAAAGTCCCATACGGCAAACACATGTACCTCCATAAAGCGCTGAACATCTTCTATCGTCTTGATCTCAGCATAAACAGGATGTTTGATAATGTCTTCTCTAACTTGAGCGATGGCCGCTTGAATATTCGCTACTTTGGGGTTCATACCGTAATTTTATTGGATGCAAAAATACTGGTGTGCCAGCCTCAACACCGCTGTAAAAAAAGCAAAAACCATCTCAAAATAGGAGTAAACTAGGCCTCGGTAACGGAGCTATACATAAGTTTCTCCACCATAGGAGGAATGGGAAGTAAACCCAATTTGTAAGCACCCTTGACAGCATCTACATCAGACAATATCTTGATTTTCTCAGACTGAGGCTCCCAAGTGTTCAATGCGTCA
>CAYRZQ010000030.1:0-49776 GCA_964428835.1 uncultured Comamonadaceae bacterium
ATCAGACAATATCTTGATTTTCTCAGACTGAGGCTCCCAAGTGTTCAATGCGTCAGCCATTCTGAGTCGAATAGACTTTGAAAAACAATCTGCAACTGTTTTTTCCATCAAATCCGGCTTTAGTCCGCTATGTTCCTGCATTTTCTCACTTACACCCAAGGCTATGGCCTTATTGCGATCGGTCTCTATGCGCTCGTTCAGAAACATCACATATTTCGGCTGAAGCCCAATCAATAGACAATTGAGCAAGTACAACATCGCGTTCATCACCATGGACTGATTGGGGGAGGTCACGAATTGAGGCTGAATAAAATGGTGTTTTGTACTATCGAGCACCGTCCATCGGTCTAGATGCATGGTGGGCTTGAGTTGATGATCTGCCGATGAATCGTGACAGAGATAGCAGCGCTTTTCAACCATCACATATTTCATGTCTCTAATTTCCTGAAATTCACTAATGCTTGTATCCAGTCGATAACGAATCAGATAATGGTCATCATTGGCGCGAAAGATAAATCCTGGTATTCCAAGCACGATATACGCGAGGTTACCCCATCGCATTGTGTGATAAACATCGGCAGGATGGTGCAAACCACCTTCTTTCATAAGGGAATACAAGCGCTGTACATTAAAATTCTCAGGCCTAATTCCCAAAATAGAATAAACTCTATCACTCACATAAGTGTAAGAGGCTGTAGGAATATCATAAATGGTATGAAACTCATTGGTACCAAAGTTGAAATTATCCATCGACTCCTTCACTTCCTCGATGGGCTTTCCTGTGTGATAACTTGCTTTTGCCTCGCTTACAAAAGACTTGGCCAGTTCAGGAAAAAAGCCATCCCGATTTTTGTAAATCACGGCAATTTTATCCATGACTCCCATCAAGAATTCATGATCTTGTGTGAGGCCTACGTTTTTTCCTTCTTTGGTAAAAGGTAATTGGAGAATTAGAGATTTCCAGGTGGGGTACATTAGCTTATCACCAACCCGGGGAGAGTAAGTACGATCAGTCATTTTTAATAATTGGTAAAAGGCTTTGTTGATTTTTCAATCAACGAGAACGAAAATAGAAAAAGCGAAATCTAACACGCAAATTTTTTGAGCAAAAAATGCTGCCTATTCGAATTTTTCGAATAAAATCAAGCAACCTTTCCCATTTCCAATAGTCTTTTGAGTAATTACATAGTACTTAAGACAATTAACGATATTGACAGAGTGCTGCCTGCTTCTCCAAAAGTTGAAAGCCTTCGTCAAGATTTCATGATTTCCTAAACAAACAGAAAGCCCCCCGATCGCCGGAGGGCTTTTTGTTTCTATGAATATATTTTACTCCGCCTTCAAAAGGAAGTAATTCTTCTTGCCGCGTTGTAGTAGAAGGTACTTGTCGCGGAGCAGTTGGCTGGTGTCGTAGCGGCTATCCGCCGTCACCTTCACCTTGTTGATGCTAATGCTATTTTCTTGCAATGCCCTGCGCGCTTCGCTATTGCTAGGCAAAAAGCCTGGCTTCACAAGCAAATCCACAATACCTACACCCGCTTCCAATTCGCTGCGGCTGATGCTGCCCTGTGGCACACCTTCAAATACATCTAGCAAATCGCCTTCGCTAATGCTGCGCAAGTCATCCTCGGTTGACTTGCCAAACAATATCTCAGACGCAGCTTGCGCTGCTTTCAAATCATCTACACTGTGCACACGCGCTGTAATATCCTCCGCTAGCGCTTTTTGCAATACGCGTCGACCCGGATCTTGATTATGCTCCGCCTCCAAAGCCTCCACTTCTTCTTGAGTTTTCAAGGTGAAAATGCGGATATAATTGCTCACATCAGCATCGGTAGCGTTGAGCCAGAACTGATAAAACTTATAAGGGCTTGTGCGCTTTGGATCAAGCCAAACATTACCACCTTCCGACTTTCCGAACTTGGTGCCATCGGCTTTTTTAATCAGTGGCGTGGTCAATGCAAATGCCTCACCCGCGTCGATTCTTCGAATGAGTTCAGTACCGGTGGTGATATTTCCCCATTGGTCACTACCGCCCATCTGCAACATCACACCATGATTTTTCCATAAATAGTAAAAATCATATCCTTGAATGAGCTGGTAAGTAAACTCTGTAAAGCTCATTCCCTCGCGGTCTTCGCCACTAATCCGATTCTTCACAGAATCCTTGGCCATCATATAATTTACGGTGAGGCGCTTGCCTACATCACGAATAAAATCAAGGAATTTAAACTCCTTAAACCAATCGTAATTATTGACAATCGTGGCAGAGCGTTCGCCACAATTAAAATCCAGAAATTTCTCTAATTGTTTCTTCTGACATTCTTGGTTATAGCGCAATTGCTCCTCTCCGAGTAGATTACGCTCTGCCGACTTCCCAGAAGGGTCGCCAATCATTCCTGTAGCGCCACCTATCAAAGCAATTGGCGCATGTCCACATTGCTGAAAATGTAAAAGCGTCATCACTTGTACGAGATTGCCCACACCTAATGAGTCAGCCGTGGGGTCAAACCCAATATATCCTTTAGTCACATGCTTTTCCAAATGTTCTGCTGTGCCAGGCATATGATCCTGAAGCATTCTTCTCCAGCGCAACTCTTCTATAAAACTCTTATTCATGCCGCGAAAATAGGCTTTTTAAAAAATATCTTTTAATACTTCTAATTGAATTCCTCGTGAACCTTTGATAAGAATGGTGTGATGTTCTAACCCAAGCTGCATGAGATGACTGCGTGCAGCTTCTTTGTCGGCAAATGCTGGGTATTCATGTGATTTAGCGACCTCTGCAAACACAGGTCCGATAAGTACCCCATTTAATCCTAGCTCTTTTGCTTTCTCAATCATATTTCGATGTTCTGCTGGGCCTTCTTCGCCCAGCTCTCTCATATCACCCATCACAAAGAATTTCTTTTCACCTTGCTTGCTCAAATTAATCAATGCGTGTTCCATGCTGCTGGGATTGGCATTGTAAGCATCCATGATAAGCGTATTGCGTTCTGTTTTTACCACTTGGGAACGATTATTATCTGGGTCATACGCCTCCATAGCCGCCACTTGATCATTAAAATCCACTCCAAAAAATCGCCCCACTGCCGCAGCGCTCGCGAAATTGTACAAGTTGTAAGCACCAGTCATTTTGGAGTTGACCACAGCTTTTTTACCGTCAGCTGCGTATTCGAACACTAAATAGGGATCTTCTTTAATAATCTTTAGAGTCATACCTCCACTTTCGAAGCCATAGGGTATGATGGTCATGCCACGGGATACCTCTTTAAGATTTTCGAGTTCTACGTTGACAAAAACTTTCCCTCCATTGGTATTTACGAAATCAAACAATTCCTTTTTTCCCTTTTTAACTCCCTCTACTCCACCAAATCCTTCCAAATGGGCCTTTCCAATATTAGTTATGAGTCCATAATCGGGAGAAGCATACAGACAATACGATTCGATTTCTCCTTGGTGGTTGGCGCCCATTTCTATTACAGCAAATGTTGTGTCCTCAGGTATTTCCAATAATGTGAGTGGAACACCAATATGATTATTCAGATTACCTCGAGTAGCATAGACTTTATACTTCTTTGAAAGCACCGACGATACAAGCTCCTTTGTAGTAGTCTTTCCATTGCTACCCGTGATAGCGAGGAATGGAATAAAGAAATGTTCGCGATACATCGCTGCTAAATCCTGAAGCGCTTGTAGCGCATCTTCAACACGAACGAGTCTTACATCATCAAACCCAGGATCTTCATCTACGACCGCGAAATCGCATCCTGCATCTAACGCTTGTTTGGCAAATTGATTCCCATTGAATCGCTCCCCTTTGAGGGCAAAATAAATTGCGTGTGGAGTAATCTTTCGCGTATCAGTGGTCACCGCGCGATACTGTAGGAAATGTTGAAACAGTGTATCTAACATTTTTCAAAAATAGGACTCTATGTTGAATAAAAAGAAATGGGCCGTCCCTTTTGAGGAACAGCCCATTTTTTATAATTCAATTCAGGAAAATTATCTGTCGTTGCGTGCACCTAGACCAGTAGGGCTACCTACGCGCGTCATGGCACAACGGAAACCAAGCGTTGACATTGAGCGACGCTCATCGAGGAATCTGCGAGTACCAGGAATGGTATAATACGCACGATCTCTCCAGTTGCCGCCTTTGTAAACACGAGCTCTATTGTTGATTAGGGTTGTTTGACCCCACTCATACATTCTATTATTATCATTTTCAAAAGAAGCATCGCGATAAGAATTCGAGCTTTCCCAGTCACCATCCTTGTAGTCGATGTTGTCTGCTTTGCGATAATTGCGACGGTCGATATTCTCTTCTACAGTCACGTCTCTCATTCTCATATCACCAGCGGTGTTCTCGATATAATCAGCGATACCATCACGAAGATCCGGAGCGATAGGTGATTCAGAGTTTGTAACCAAGTCCATTACTTCTTGCATCAAAGCCTGAGCATCGTCAATCTTTCTTTCTTTTTCCTTTTCTTTTGCTTGTTCAATTTTCTGAAGGCTTTGATCAATTAGGGTTAAGTCAGCTTCAACCAACTTTGGACCAGCTACTTTTTGATACTCTGTGATAAAGTATTGAACACCATTGATGTCATATACAGTGTAGTCATACTTATCTGCTACTGTACCGTCACTATTCAAAGTCTTCGTTTGGTAAACATTACCACGGAAAGGTCTGAAGTCTGATTTATCTTCTGGAGAAAGTGGGCGATAAACGTCCATTACCCATTCAGATACGTTACCAGCCATGTTATAAAGACCATAGTCGTTTGGAGGGTATGCATAAACAAGGCTAGTGATTTCAGCAGCATCGTTGAGGTAACCCGCAGTACCCATATAGTCACCCGCTCCTCTCACAAAGTTGGCGCGAATAGTACCGAAGAATCTACCACCGTTATCGTCATTACGAACATAGTGTCCATTCCATGGATAGGTGCGGCGATCGGTGATCAATTCTTGGTAAGAATTACCAATCAAGCCAAGGGCTGCATATTCCCACTCAGCCTCAGTGGGCAGGCGGTAACGTGGTAAAAGGACGCCGTCTTCAACACGAACGTTTCTAAACTCAGAACCAGCCTTTGGGTTTAGGTTTTTAACACCATCTGCTGCCTTCTCACCTTCGTACTGACCGTTGAGATAAGCATCGGTAGTAAAGTGGTCACCATCAGATTGGGCTTGTGGATTATGAACCAAAAGACCTTCACGAATGAGGATCAACTCGTTTACACGATCTGTTCTCCAAGCGCAATAGTCATTTGCTTGCAACCAGTTAACACCAACTACTGGGTAGTCGCTATACGCTGGGTGACGCAAGTAATAATCTACGAATGGTTCATTATATTCCATTTTTTCGCGCCATACCAAAGTATCAGGTAGTGCCTTATTGATGATTTCAGGATATGAGTCACCATAGACCATTCCCAACCAGTACAAATAATCTCTCCAATATTGGTTTGTTACCTCTACCTCATCCATGTAGAAAGAGGATACTGTAACGCGGCGAGGGATATTATCCCAAGTGAAGTTCACATCATCTTCAACACGTCCCATAGTAAATGTACCACCTTCGATGAGTACCAAACCTGGACCTGTTTCTTGCTCCACGTACTCTGGGCGTTCGTAGCCACCGTTTTTAGGGTCGTTGTACGACCAACCGGTAGCGCCTGAGTTCGTTTTTTCGCAAGAGCTGAAAACAACAATAGCCCCAAGAAGGGCCACGGTTGTAAGTTTGCTTCCTACTGATTTCATGATTTTCCTGATTTTCCTGATTATTATGCCGGTATAAAAGTAGTCTGTTAACTAGAAAGAAGGACAAGCTATTGTACGGAACTTCGTTTTTTTCTTGCGACACTCAAACATGATTGTCAAAGAAACTTCGTGTGAACCTCCTGTAGCTGGTGTCAATTCTGAAATAGTAACGTCGTAGCTATAGCCAAAACGCACCACATCAGTTTGAAGACCGATTGTAGCAATGAAGGCATCGCGGTAGGTCTCTCCAAAGAGCAAACCACGGAACCATACACCTGCCACGATTGGACCTTTGTTTACATACATACCGAGATTGAGCTGTTGGAACTCACCCTGACGACGGTAGAGGATATTTGGAGAGATGTTGGATTCTGCATCTCTTCTTTTCTTTTGAATCGGAATCACAGCACCTGCGTGTGCAGTAAACTTCATTGGAAGGCGGCTTGTACCAACAATAAGTGACTCATTTGGCTCATTGAGGTGGTGTACAGCAAAGCCTCCGTAGAACACGTCGCTGAAACCGAGAATACCTGCGCTAAAGTCAACATTTTTAATATTGCCTCCACGAGGAATATCATTGGTTTCGTAGATAAATCCTTTTCTAGGATCGATCATATCACCAAAGGTAAGCTTACTCCAGTCGAGTGACTTTTGAAAGTAAGTTGCCTGGAAGCCTGCTTTAATCGAAAACTTCCTGGTGATAGGCTGCTGATAAGAGTAAATACCACTAAAAGTAGTAGTGCTCAAAGTACTTTGAGCTGCTCTATCATTCATAACAATAAGACCTAATCCACCTTGAATCGTTTCCACGTGTTGGTCATAACTTGCACTAGTTGTAACAAACGAACCAGAAAGCGAAGGCCATTGGTTGCGATAGTTCATCACTAGGCGTGGGCATCGAGCCGTACCAGCAAACGCGGGATTTAGATAAAGGGGATTGGCGTAAAACTGAGTAAACTCAGGATCTTGCGCCAACAACTGAGTGGAGACAGTGAGGACAGCGAAAAGACAGAATAAACTTTTTTTCATTCGCACGATTTTTACTTGGGGTAAAAAATGAATTAGCAATATTACAACATTTTTTGTCTTAAAAAACATTAATCACTTACAATAATTAGACTCGTATTAAGTTTGAGCCGTTGCTTTATCCCTTTGAAAAATATGCATAATCGCCTTTTCTTAGCACTTTATTGTGCTTCAGGTATTCTATTTTCCGGGCCTCTTTTGTCTCAGAACTCACTGACTATCAGTGATGTTGTTGAGTGGATACACCTGGAAGATTCGAACATGGCCTCTGATGGAACTTTATACTTCAAGGGTGAAGGTTTCACAGAAGACAATTTCAATTTGCCTCTTTTCGCGGAGCAAAAGCAGATTTCTACAAGTGCTTCGGTGGATGGATACCGTATTTTGACTCAAGAGGTTACATTATTACCAGAAAATATTTCTCAAAAAATTGATAAACAAGGACTTACGGAAGACTGGCAGATTCAAGTCGTTACTCGAAAAGGGGATAAAATCAACTATTTAATCACCACTATTGTACCCCTACGCCTTCGCGGCCAACAAATTGAGGCCTTAAAGTCATTTGATCTTGAAATTTCACTGGGTCAACAAGGTGCAAGTCGTGAACGCACACTTCAGTTTGCAGAAAATTCTGTTTTAGCTGAGGGGAAATGGTACAAAATCGCCATCGCGAGAGACGGGGTATATCGAATTGATAAGAATCTTTTAACTCAACTAGGAATCAACACCGCTGAAATCAATCCACAAAACCTCAATGTTTATGGTAATGGCGGAAGGCTCCTTCCTGTTTCAAATGCAGAATTCCGCTACGACGACCTTCAGAAAAATGCCATTTTTATACAAGGCGAAAACGATGGTGTATTTAATGACAATGATTTTATCTTGTTCTATGGTCAGAGCTCTGATACTTGGCGAATTAAAAACGCCTCCAATCCGCCAACATGGGAACATGACAAACATTACTATTCCGATTCAGCATATTATTTTCTTCGTATTGATGATAACATACCTTTGAGAGTGTCACCTCAGTCTGTTCCTGACGCACCGGCAAATCAGACCATTACCACTTTCCAAGATTATCAGTTCTTGGAAAATGATCAAATCAATATAGCCAAATCAGGTAGAGAGTTTTTTGGAGATCCATTTGAGTTTAATACTTCCAGTACTTATTCTTTTAGCTTCCCCAACGTTCTTAATGAGCAAGCTCTATTAGAGTATGGTGTAGCAGTGCGTTCTATTGGGGGTACTTCTTCATTCAATTTTAACGTTGGTGGTGCCACTGCGACCGCCACCCCAGCGCAGACGAGTGATGATGCCATATCCAATGTGGCCAATCTGAGCTATTCCAGCTTAAGCTTTACTCCAAGTGGTAGTCAAATATCTGTAAGCGTCAATTTCGTAAAGTTCAACTCCGAAGCGCAAGGTTGGATTGATTATTTGCGAGTGAACGCCAATCGTGCATTGACAATGGTCGGATCTCAAATGAAATTTAGAGATGCTCGCTTCGCGGGAATTGGCAATGTCTCTGAATACCAACTCGCTCAAGCTGGCGGCGTATCGAATGTTTGGGATGTTACCAATCCTATTTTACCTCAGAGTATTCCATTCAACACAAGTTCAGGCACGCTTATATTCAAGGCCGATCATACCGAAGCAAGAGAATATATTGCCTTTAGTAATTCGGGCTTTTTGACACCACGTCCTGTGGGCTTGGTCGAAAATCAAAATCTTCATAGCCTTTCAAATATTGACTATATTATTATCACCGCACCCTCCCACCTCACCTATGCAAATGAACTTGCAGATATTCATAGAGGTTTGGGCTCAACTGTCGAAGTGATATCTCCATTTAAAGTTTTTAATGAATTTTCTTCTGGAAATCCCGACGTGACAGCCATAAGAATGCTCATGAAAATGCTGTACGATCGAGCAGCGAACGATGACGAAAAGCCTAAAAATCTTCTACTTTTTGGAGATGGTTCTTATTTGGCTAACAAAGGAATTAATGCATTCAGCTCGGCAAATGTTATTGTTTACGAAAGCGACAACAGCATCAATCCTTTGCGTTCATTTGTAAGCGACGACTATTTTGTTTTCTTAGACGATAATGAATCGGGAGTTGGAATAGATAAATTGGATTGTGGAATAGGTCGAATTCCAGCCTCGGATGCAGGAGAAGCATTTACTTATGTCTCCAAAGTCCGCAGCTATTTATCGAATAATACCACCACTGATGGAGACGCTGGCTGCATTGGAGATGAAAGTGGCAGTCCATTTGGCTCGTGGCGCAATATGCTCACATTCGTTGCAGACGATACCGATGGAAATGGCAGTCCATTCGAAACTTATCATTTAACAGGAAGTGAAACATTAGCTAACACTTTATCAGAAAGGCATCCGCAATACGACATTACCAAATTGTACATGGATGCATTCACACAGGTGGTAACACCAGGTGGAGAGCGCTATCCAGACGGCGAGGATGCTATCAAAAGACGCGTTGAAAATGGATCTCTATTAGTTACATACACGGGACATGGAGGAGAAAGAGGATGGGCACATGAAAGAATATTAACCATTCCAACCATTAGCAACTGGACCAATAAAAATCGCTTACCAGTATTTCTTACTGCAACCTGCGAGCTATCACGATTCGATGATCCTGAATTTAACTCTGCAGGAGAAATATTAGTAATGAACCCAGCAGGTGGCGCCATTGCTACCATGACTACCACCCGAGTTGTCACCTCAAACGCCAATTTCGAAATGAATGTGGCCTTTTTCGATGTAGCATTTGAAAAAGAGACGATTTCTGACTTATCTCTCGGCAGAATTAATATGCTCACTAAAAACGCTGTATCTGCCAACAACTTAAGTAAGCTAAACTTTAGCTTAATGGGTGATCCAGCAATTCGCATGACCTATCCCAAACAATACGTTTATACAACTGCCATCAACGGAGTTGATATCCAAAATTTCACTGATACATTAAAAGCACTTCAAGAAGTTACTTTTACTGGGTATATCGGCGATGCTAATGGTAATAAATTAAGTGATTTCAATGGATTCGTTTATCCCAATGTGCAGGACAAACCGACCACCGCACAAACTCAAAACAATGACGGTTCGACACAAGGTCCTTTACCATTCATCGTCTATAATAATAATCTCTTCCGAGGCAAAGCAAGCGTAACCTCTGGCGACTTCAGTTTCAAATTCATTGTACCTTTCGATATCAACTATAATGTTGACACAGCGCGTGTAAGCTATTATGCTGTAGCCGGAAGCAACGACGCCCATGGTGCTAACATCGACTTCAAAGTTGGGAGTGCCTTGGAAGGAGCTGAACTCAATAGGGTTGGTCCTGACATCGAGTTGTTTATGAATGATTCCACATTTGTGAATGGTGGAATCACCAACACTTCTCCAATCTTCTTGGCACTACTGAGAGATGAAAATGGTATAAATACCGCAGGGGCTGGAATTGGACATGATCTCGTGGCTGTCATCGATGGTGATATTCAAAATCCAATAAGACTAAATGAGTTTTACGAATCAGACCTCGATACATACAAAAGCGGAAGCGTTCGATATCAATTGAATAATCTTGCACCTGGCCCACATCGTGTGAGTTTCAAAGCATGGGATGTACACAATAACTCCTCCGAAAAGACCATTGAGTTTACCGTAGCCGATGATGCCGGTATAGAACTAAGACATGTCCTCAACTACCCTAATCCATTTACGACCAATACTGCTTTCTTCTTTGAGCACAATCAAGCATGTGAGTCCTTGGATGTACGTGTTCAAATATTCACAGTTGGAGGAAAGCTTGTGAAAACCATTAACCAAAGAGTAAAGCAAAACGGCTTTAGAAGCGATAGCATCTCTTGGGATGGAACAGATGACTTCGGTGACAGAATAGGTAAAGGTGTTTATGTTTACAAATTAGAAGTAAGAAACACTGAAACAGGTCAACAAGCCGAAAAATTTGAGAAACTAGTTATATTAAAATGATAACCTAAACTTATGAACTTCGTTAATAGAGGAATTCCGTATATTTGTAGCCCTTTCATTAAAAGGAATAAAATGTTTAAATCGTTAGCTTTTACACTAATTCTGGTATTAGGATTAATTTTTAATGCCAACGCTCAGCTTCAAAATCAAACTGAAAGAGCGGCTCAAGTGCAGTTGAACACCATCACCACTGCTGTTCCTTTTCTTTCTATTGCCCCCGACTCCCGAGGTGGAGCGATGGGAGATGCTGGCGTAGCCACATCACCAGATGTTTCAGCAGTCCACTGGAATGCGGCCAAGCTTGCATTTGTAGAAGAGGAATTAGAACTCAGCGTCTCTTACTCTCCATGGCTTCGTCAGCTTGTGAATGACATGTCCTTGGGCTATTTAAGTGGTTACAAGAGATTAAACAAGACTCAAACTATTGGGGGTTCTTTGAGATATTTCTCGCTCGGAAAGATCTCATTCACGGATGAGTCCGGGGCACCACAGGGTGACTTTACCCCTGCAGAGCTTGCTGTTGACGTGGCATTTGCACAAAAATTATCTGAGCGTTTTAGTGGTGGTATCGTGGCTCGATTTGTCAATTCAAATCTCACTGGTAGAACTAACGTTCTTGGCGCGGATAGCCGACCAGGCCGATCATTTGCTGTTGACGTGAACGGTTTCTACACCAATGATGATCTCAAAATCTCTGGTCTGGACGCGACCCTTAATTTAGGCTTTAACATCTCCAACATTGGTGCTAAAATGCGCTATACCAATACAGACAGAAGGGACTTCATTCCCACCAACCTTAGAGTTGGTTCTGCTCTTATCCTCGCGTTGGATGAATACAATGACTTAGGCTTTACTGTTGATTTCAATAAACTTCTAGTTCCCACCCCTCCTATTTTCGATAATGATGGAAATATTGAAGCGGGTAAAAATCCAGATGTAGGTGTTGCAACAGGAATTGTTCAGTCATTTACAGACGCTCCTGGATTGTTCAATCCTGAGACTGGCGAGGTCGAGCCTGGTTCTGTTTTCAGAGAGGAGCTTCGCGAGATCAACATCGGCGGTGGATTTGAATATTGGTATGATAAGCAATTCGCGTTTAGAACAGGCTATTTCTTTGAGCACTTCTCAAAAGGTAATCGTCAGTTCATTACTCTCGGTGCTGGTTTACGTTACCAAGTTCTTACCATTGACATGAGTTATCTCATCAGCACTACACAGCAAAATCCGCTGGCGAATACTTTGCGTTTCTCTTTGAAATTTGCACTTGGAAGTAAGAGCGGATCTAAAAATTCTGAATCAGAATCCGCAGAATAATGACACCATTTAGAGTAGGCTTCGGTTACGACGTTCATCAGTTAGTTGAAGGTCGTGAACTTTGGCTTGGCGGTGTTAAAATTGAACATGAGAAAGGAGCTCTGGGTCATAGCGACGCTGATGTTCTTCTACACGCGATTTGTGATGCTCTTTTAGGGGCTGCCGCTCTTGGAGATATAGGAAAGCATTTTCCTGATACATCCTCTGATTTCAAAGACATAGATTCAAAAATCCTTTTGAAGAAAACATGTGAGCTCATTCGCGCAAATGGCTACGAGATAGGCAATATTGACAGCACACTGTGTTTGGAGCGGCCGAAAGTAATGAAACACGCTGAGCTAATGAAAAAAGCAATTTCTGAAGTTGCAGGAATTGATGTTAATCAAATTTCCATCAAAGCTACAACTTCAGAAAAAATGGGTTTTGTGGGCAGAGAAGAAGGCGTAAACGCTTACGCCGTCGCCTTGATTTACTTAGTTTGAGCTCGATAGAGACTCATCCATTTGACCGGGCTGCTCATCCTCGTAGAAAGAAATCTTAATTAGAACGGTATCCTTCAAAAAGTCGATTTTTCCGATTTCAATTCTAGTAATTCTAATACCAGTTCTTTTTTCCAAATCTGCAATCAATTCAGCGCGACGTCCAAGTTGAATCAACTCGATATTGTCGTAAATAACAATCTTTTGAGATTCGTGACGAAGGAGCCAAACTTTCTCTAACCCATAGGTTACTGCGATAATGACAACGTTTGCAAACGCAAGTTCTACGAGTGAAATCTTCTTATTAATCAAAGCGTTCATTACCGACATGGCGATTACAATGAACAGGTATGTCATTTCTTTGATTGGAATGGCATCGGTACGATAGCGAATGATGCCAAATACGGCAAACAATCCAAGAGCGAAGCCCATTTCTAATTTTACGGATTCCAAAAGGAAACACATCAAGAAAATAGAAACGCTGAACAACAAGTATGTGAACAGGAAGTCTTTACGTTTTGCAATAGGGTAATATATGACCCTCACTAATACGAAGACGAATGCAAGGTGAAGGACTAATCGAATGATAAGTCCTAAAAAATCGTCCCACTTAACAATATCAATTCCATTTAGAGGGTTAAAATTTTTACCTTTTTCTTTTACGACATCGACGGCATCACCCAAGACTGGGAGAGTATCTTGTAAGAAGAAAATTACCGCGTCAGAGAGATTATGCAACCATTCCATCATTGAGCTTCCTTAACTTTAAAATTTTTGATTTAAAACTATTTGATTTCAACTCGGGATACAACATTGCTGCTCCCAGCGAGTATTTACTTACACTTTCTTGTCTTATAAGTCTTTTCTTTAACGCAATCATAAACGGCGAAAGTCTGTTTTGCCTTTCCTGCTTGACTTCTGCTATTACTACACTCTGCCAGTGAATTTCCCTTACATCATTTTTAAAACTGAGATCCAAATCAATTGTTATACGTTCCGGGATTTCGAGGCTCACGAAGGTGATTCTATGAAAGCTATTCCAAAGTTTTGGCTCAAATAAAAGGTCGAGGTGAGTTTCATTTTCAATAAAATCCAGCTCTGATTGATCTAGATTTTCGGTAATACCTTGAAGCTTTGTTCTGTCTTTAACCGTTCTATCCTTATTAGTTTTGAACTTGACCTCTAGGAATGTGAGATTGCTCTCTACGTATTTTCTTTTGCGAATCTTGTATCGATTTTTCTTCCCGCTATGATGTCTTCGATAAAAAAGAAAATCTTTGGTATCATAGTAAAGTGTCTCGTAACTATTCAAAGCTCTACCATCTATGGTCAGTATTCTATAGCTTCCTTTGACCTCTTCTAAAATTGACTCAAGCTGTTGGAGTGTAAGTAAGAACTTCGTGTCAGTCCTATTCATGAGTTTGACACTATCCATTTCACCTAGGGAAATAGGACTATATGAATGCAGTATTTGGTTTAGTGACTCCATCAGGTTTCACGCAAATGTAATGGGAATGTTAAGTCATCGGTAACGAAGACTCGTTTTTTTTCCTTAGGTTTAACGCGATGAATAAACAACGCGTTGCACTAGAATACGAAGTACATAACAATTTCTCAGAGTTAAATTCTAATGAAATTGAATTGCTAAAAGTAGCTTATGAAGCGGCAAATAACGCATACGCACCGTATAGTCAATTTAATGTCGGTGCTGCTCTTCTACTTGATAATGGGGAAATAATTCTTGGCAATAATCAGGAAAACGGGGCTTACCCCAGTGGTTTGTGCGCGGAACGTGTTGCGTTTTTTTGGAAAGGTGCCAATCGAAAAGAACAAAAGATTGTGATGATGGCCATTCGTGCATTTTCTCCAATTGTAGATACCTCTCACCCAATTACACCCTGTGGATCGTGCAGACAGGTAATGCTTGAGTATGAACTGAATCAGGACTTGCCCATTACGGTATTGATGCAAGGTAAGACTGGTGCGATTTATAAAATGGAGGGAGTAAAAAACTTACTTCCACTTTATTTTAATGAAGAGGGCTTGAAAAAATGAATTTACAGTTTATAATGCAAAGCCAGCATTAGCAGCTGATTGTAGTTCCCTCGTTCATAGAAGTTCAACGGATTGACCACTGCGGGAGCTGGTCTGGTGGGTAGAATGCTGGTATTTCCCCTGAGCTCAAGAAGTATTTTTTCTCCAAAAAATCGCGAAATACTTAATGCGCCTGAAACATCTAATCTATTGAACTCTGGATTAATGTCTCTTTTAGCGCCATCAAATATTTGTTGTTGCGAAAAGAGAAATCCAAAGGAAGGCCCCACACCAAAGCGCCACTTGCTCGTAGATCGGGTCACCATTAAAGGAAGTTCGAAATAACGGAGATCAAATTCGAATCGAAACAAGTCACCATTATCTGGGTCCGCGGGTTTTACAGAGCCCTTTGGGAGATACTGCATTCCCATCCAAGTGCCCCAAGATTCATTAAATCCAACATGAACCCATGCACCGCCCGTAACGCCGAACTTGTCCCATCCTGCCAATGCATCTCCGCTTACTTGAGAGGTTACCCCTCCGGCAATGAGTCCACCGCTAAACTCTGCTTGTGAAAGGCTTTGAATGGGAATTAATATAAATGCCAGATACTTCAACCAACTCATTGAACAACATCTTTTTCAACCACATTCAATACTTCACCATTGCTTCTATTTATAACAAACGCTACAACATGGCAGTGTTCAGGATTCCAATTTGAGTTTAGCTCGTACGAGAAGGACTTCAACACGATATCATTAGCACGTGGGTTTGTAATCAGTGGCATTCCTGGAGCTGGGGTAATTGCATCGTGTAGTACGTGATTGTGCTCATAATCTAATATCTCTGAGGGTTCTTGATCATAATCCTCTTGAGCACTAACTATTTTACTTTCTGTAAGAAGAACAACAAGATCATAATTGCCAGAAAGGTTGTTTAAAAATTGAGAGTGTGTATGAACATTCACTATTCCGTCTTCAGACACAAAAGAAGTAATCATTTGTATCGCGACTTCTGGTGCTTCAGCCAACTCCTCATCGATCATATCTCTCCAAAAAGGCTCGGGGTAAGCATTTTGCACTCCAGTCACCCTATTGATGCGAGCACTTGGGTTAAATCCTCCCTCAATTTGAGCCCAATAAAAGTTTCCATCGGGGTTTGTGAAATCTCTTTCAAAAGGCGGTGACCCCACGGCCGCGAGGGTTCCAGCATGGATAGTTACAGGAACAAGTCTTTCTCCCAATTCTGCATTCCAAGCTTTAACCATTGCTGTTGCTGGAGGACAAAACCCACACTTATGGCCTGTGAACTCTTCTATAAGAACATTCTTCTCGGGATTGACTAGAACATCGAATTCAGGCCCGGGACCATATACATTATCGAGATAACGGCTGTCTAATTTGATCACTGGGTCTTCTTTATCACTACATCCAGTAAAAACAGCTGAGGCTATTATGAATAATAAATAAACGAGTTTTTTATTCATGATCTATCAATTAAAACGTGCTTGTTATACTTAGTTCAAATCCATTGGTTGCTGGTACTGCACGACATACACCTCCAATACAAAATACCCCCTCACGGCGCTTTCCATATCCGAGGCTAATTCGCGTTGGACCGTTGATATATCCAACAGTGCCGAAAAGATACATAATTCTTTTATCCTCCTTTGAATTTCCGTAATTGTACTGGTTAATTATTGCAAAATTCCAGTGGGGTGAGTAGGTGTATTCTACCAGTGCAGTGGCCCAATCCCCTTTGTCTTGCTCTGTCTGCATGGCTTGCAATTCAATGTGGAAATTATTCTTTGAATTCACTTTATAGTTCACCTCCAACACTTGAATATCTGCAAACAACAATCCTTTGAAGTCGTTTGTAACGGGAGTAATGAGGGTATTAAACTCAAGGTAGTAGTAGGTAGCAGCCAAGCTTAATTTTTTATTCAATTTCTTTTTAATCTCGATATTAAAATCCCTCACGTATTTGTCGTCTCCAAAGCCAAGCGAATTTCTACGATATCCATTGATTAGGCTTTCACGTCCTTCGAGTGGCGTGGTATCTGGGCTATTGGCTGCGGCATAGTTCACTGTTACATTGGTTCCATATTCTCCTCCAAGTGTGGTACCTTTTTTAAACGTATAAAAAACCTCTGCCATATAGCTCACTTCTCCAGCGAGGGGCGTTGCATATGGATATAAAGTAGCAGCTAAATTATAGGTGTGTTGTTTTGTGAGTGCTGGATTGAAATTGATTGGAACATCAAACAGGGATAAGTCTCTGTTGGAGCGGAAGCTCATATTGTCAATCATTTTAGCAGCAGCATTTACACCGAATCCTTTTTTTGAATAACTGGCATTAACGAAGTATGCTTCTCCAGGATTATAGATATATCCATTGTCTTTGCTCGGGTCGTTTACTTTGTAGGCATACTCCATATAGAGTGAGAGTGGGCCATAATAAATATTCGCTCTTCCACTCATCAAACCGACGTTCTGAGGCAGCGCGAGCAGTAAGGAGTCAACTTCAAGAATACCGCCCTGCTCGTATTTGCTGACATAACTTCCACCCAGTGTTACTCGGAGTTTGCTTTGATCGAACCCTTGGGTTGTATCACCGAGTTGAGTTTTTACGGCTCCAAAAAGTTCATTAAGATTAAACTCAGCATCTGCACCACGCACAATGGACTCAGAATTAACGATACGACTATCAAACGCAAGTCTTTGATGACCATAAATCGCTTTGAAGGTAGCACCAGTAAAAGGGGTGAATATTACACGAGCGCCATCGAGTGCATTATCTATACCGAGGTTGGGCTCCCAGTAGGCTCGTAGAGCGAGTCCTGATCCAAATTGCTCATAGAAATTACCGACAGTGATATCCAATAAATCGGTTTTGTATTGCGCATATCTACTGCCAATTCCAGTTCCCTTATATCTAGCACCAACAGAGTATCCTTGGATAGCGTCAAGATAAGACTCGAATCTCACTCCGCTGGTAAACTTACCGTAGGTGTAAGTAAAATTACCAAATGCATTGAGAGCGGTTTTGGGTGGTGGCACTACCGCTCCAATGGCACTATCCTCGGTGTACTGTTGCCACAGCATCTGGAAGTTTCCACGGAGTTGGCCCTGAATAGGCTTATTTTCTTGAGCATTAACGATTGAAACCAGTCCAAAACAGATTACAAACAACAGGATGACTCTTGCCTTCATGAATTTTTATAAGTGGTATTAAGAAAGTGCTGCAAGGTAACAACAAAAAAGCCTTTAGCGTTTGCTAAAGGCTTACAGAATCTGACTAAAAGTGTCTCATCATTTTATTTTTAAAAGCTCTTGATAGAGCTCTTCTTCGTCTCCTTCTGAGTAGTTGTTGTGCTGCCAAACAATATTACCTTGTCCATCAACGAGAAAAGTATGCGGAACATTATTCACACCGAGGGCTAGAGCAAACTGTTTATTGGAATCTAAAAGTACCTGATAGTCCCACGAGACACTGTTTACATACGGGGCAACGCGCGTCACACTTCGCTGATCATCGATACTTACAGCGATGATTTTTACTCCTGTTTCACTTTGCCATTTTTCGTATAATTCTGCGTAATTGTTCAACTCTTTTTTGCAGGGGCTGCACCAAGTGGCCCAAAAACTAATGATGATTGGTTTTCCATCATTGGTGAGTTTACCTGTGTCCACTGTATTACCCTCCATATCCTTTAACTGAATACTAGGAAGCTTAGCTACCTGGGCATTAAGAAGCAAAATTGAAAAACTAAACGCGAGAAGAGCAAAGATTTTTTTCATGGTAAAAATTTGTGATACGAATTTATAAAAACTACAAGTCAATGATTATACCAATTAGTGGCATTCTCATAATCTTGAAAAAAGAAAACCTCGGCCATAAAGACCGAGGTTTCTTTTGTAAAGCGAGTGTTTAATTATTTAGAAACAGTAACGCGCATTGAGCTTACGTTGCCATTTGCAATAACATTTACGAGGTAGATACCAGCACCCAAGTTCTCTACATCCAACTGATGAATGTGATTACCTGCTGGAAGGTTTCCTTTGTTGATAGAAATTACTTTCTGACCAACGAGGCTAACAACTTCAATTACTACATCAGCATTTTGAGCAACACTGAATGTAACATTAGCGATGTCATTTACTGGGTTTGGATAAACAGATAAGTTTGAAGTATTAGAGTTTTCATCAACATTTACGAGACAAACTGCGTCAGTTACATTGATTTCGTCAACATAAATATTGTTACCCCAGTCGTTGAGACCAGTGAATCTAACAAAAATTTTGTCGCTACCAACGTACTGGTTGAGATCTATACACTCAGTTCTCCATTCTGTTGCAGTTGGAGTAAATGCCGCAGTTGTAGCAGCTCCTGTAGCAAGAGCATCACCTTCCTTGAAGTAAACTTCTGTCCAAACATCACCGCAATCAGCGCTAACTTCAACACGAAGACCATCTGAATATGCAGTGCTGTATCTCTTGTGAGCTACTTTGAAGGTCAAAGAAGCGTTTGTCAAACCAGCGAGGTTAAATGGCTCAGGAAGGAAGGTATCTTCTGCACCTTGAGACTGGTAGTTGTAGCAATCATACTTCAAAGAACCTTGTGAAGTACCGACGCGTGCCCATGTGATTCCACCGTCTGGGTTGCCTAAGATCCAGTTAGCATAAGGGAAGCTAGGAGATGTAAATAATTGAGTGTATGGAGTGTTCAAGGCAGCTGCTGTGCTTACATTGTAAGTTGCTCTGCGGCAGTTGTTTGAACCATAGTTGTCATTTCCTCCATTAGCATTATCAGCCTTGAACTCAAGAGTGTTTACACCAGGATTGAGAGCAACTTCTGGAAGCACAATAGTTGTTGATTGTCCAGCAGCAAGAGAACCTGACCAATCAAAAGACTGCTCTGCACCACCATTTGCTGAGAAATGAATAGTAGCAGACGTTAAAGTTGTGAAATTTCTGTTTTCGAGAACAACTGATGGAGCAACTGTGCTGGCACATTCCAAACCTGATGCAGCAGTAAGTTTCATATCATTTGTCTCGTAACAGGTTTCGCTTTGATTTACGAACATATCCTTAGATGCAGTACCAATTTCTGTAACGATACCATCAGGACAAATTTTGTAAACTGTAGGGAAATATGCAATCTCATAAGCGTCCATTACCTCTCCTGTAGTTGGGTTGAAGAATGGATATCCTGAACCTTCAAGCCAGTTACCTTGTGAAGCAGCTGTAGTTCCTTGAAGATCTGCCAATGTAGTGTTTACATCACCTTCGATGTAAAGGACAACGAAGTCATCTGAGCAAGTACCATTTGGACCGTGCTCTTCGAAAAGAGCTTCCATTTGTCCAGATTCATGATAACCCCAACATGGACCACACCAAGTGGCAGAGAAATCGATAATAACAGTTTTATTTTGAGCGAGAGCCTCAGAAAGAGTAAAGCTATTTCCATTGATGTCAGTCAATGTAAAATCTGGGGCTATAGAACCGTCTGCGAGCTGTGCATTCGCCGCAGATAGAGAAAATACAGCGATGAAAGCTAGTAAAATTTTCTTCATTGTTTTTTGTGGTTTTGATTAATTAGGAAGCTAAAATAGAGCTTTTCATAAAAAAAAGAATAAGAAGATTCCATTCAAAATAGTACTCCTAAGGAAAACAAGATCTGGCTGGAATAAAGATTGGACTTCCAATTTTGAAATGAAAAGGTGAAGGTGTTTTGAGTGAAAAATGCTATTTTTGGACAAAATCATAGAAAATGAAAAAAATATTTACTTTTTTATTCATCGGATTAACGTCAGGCTTGTTCGCCCAAAGCATAGCACACATCTCACCTATGTCTGTTGTAACGGGCTCTTTGGAACAAATCGGACCGAATGGAGAATTGGTAGCTGAATGGCACGTCCAAAATGTCAGCGATCAAACCGTGGCGGTGAGAGTTCGCAGAAATGTCATTTCAGCCGTTCCGGGATCGACCAATTATTTCTGTTGGAACGTTTGCTTCACGGAAACGGTAAATATTTCACCTAATTCCTTGGCAATCAGCATGGCACCGGGAGAAGTAAACACCTCTTTCTATGCGCATTATAGACCAAATAATAATGCTGGTGACACCTTTATCGAATACTGTTTCTTTAACGGCGCTGACCAAACTGATGAATCATGCCACACAGTGCAATACAGCGCATTGGCGGAGGTATCAGTAAATGAATCTAATGCTGCTCCGCTTCAGTTGAGCGAATTAAGTCCAAATCCTCTCAATGGAATTGGTACTTTACAATACAGCTTTAAAACTGCACCAACTCAAGCTCAGTTAGTTATCCGCAACATGGTCGGCCAAGTTGTAAAGCAGACTAACATTTCAGGTCAGAATGGTTTTCTATTGATTAATGCTGAGGATTTTAAGTCAGGAGTATATCTTTACTCTATCGTTGCTGATGGCAAGGTGATGACTACCAAGCGTATGATTGTGAATTAATATTTGTTATTAACATACAAATGAAACTGGAAGTCCCGCTCCCTTGGAGCGGGACTTCTTTTGTAATTTAGCCGCTCGTTTTTAAAACAACCCTATGAATCATATCAGAAAAGGTGAGGCGCTGGATTATCATGAACAGGGCAGACAAGGCAAGTTGGAAATCATTCCTACCAAGCCACACAGCTCACAGAGAGATTTAGCATTAGCATATTCTCCGGGTGTTGCAGAACCAGTCTTAGCGATAGCTGCAAATCCAGAAGATGTTTATAGATATACAGCAAAAGGCAATATGGTGGCCGTTATCTCCAATGGAACTGCCATTCTAGGCTTAGGAAATCTAGGTGCCGAGGCCAGCAAGCCTGTGATGGAAGGAAAGTGCATGCTGTTTAAGATTTTCGCCGATATCGACAGCATTGACATCGAAGTAAGCGCTACTGATGTAGATGAATTTGTAAACACAGTTAAAAATATTGCTCCAACCTTTGGGGGTATTAACCTCGAAGACATCAAAGCTCCTGAAGCATTTGAGATTGAAGAGCGTCTAAAAAATGAGCTGAGCATTCCAATAATGCACGACGACCAACATGGTACGGCTATTATTTCGAGTGCAGCATTACTTAATGCTCTAGAGCTGGCGAAAAAGAAGATACAGGATGTACGTATTGTTGTGAGTGGCGCGGGAGCTGCTGCACTTTCCTGTATCGACCTCATGATAAAGCTTGGAGCCAATAAGGAAAACATCTTTGTATTCGATAGTAAGGGGCTTGTTACCGACGAGCGTACAGATCTCGATGCTCGCAAGAAAAAATACGCCACCTCTGCCCGATTTAACGATCTAGCCGCAGGTCTTGTAAACGCTGATGTTTTTCTTGGGTTATCACAAGGAAATATAGTTTCCGAAGAAATGGTCAAGAGCATGGCTTGGAATCCTATAGTCTTCGCAATGGCCAATCCTGATCCGGAGATTGCTTATGAAAAAGCGATCAATGCACGCCCTGACATTATTATGGCTACGGGTCGCAGTGACCATCCTAATCAAGTAAACAATGTGCTTGGATTCCCATTTATTTTTAGGGGCGCTTTAGATGTGCGTGCGACATGCATTAATGATGAGATGAAGCTCGCTGCAGTAAGAGCTATTGCCGAGTTAGCGAAAGAACCTGTACCAGAGGAAGTAACGGAGGCCTACAATCTTCAGCACATAAGCTTTGGACCTGATTACATCATACCCAAGCCATTGGACCCAAGACTAATAAGTGTTGTGAGTACTGCAGTGGCAAAGGCAGCAATAGAAAGTAAGGTTGCTAAAAAGGTCATTACGGATTGGGATAAGTATCAAAACGAGCTGCAAAAGCGCATGGGGCGTGATAATGTCCTCACGCGTGGCATAGCGGAGCGTGCTCGTAAATCACCAAAGAGAGTGGTATTTGCCGAAGGCGATAACATCAAAGTTTTAAAAGCCGCTCAAATCGCTAAAGATGAAGGTGTAGCGAAGCCCATCCTTCTTGGACCAGAAGAAAAAATTCATCAATTAATTGAAGAGTTGGAGCTAGACCTCATGGACTGCCCCATCATTGATCCGAGAATTGATAAGTACACCAACGAGCGCGAAGCATACGGCAAGGCCTTTTTCGAAAAAAGAATGAGAAAAGGAATGACCGAGCTGGAGGCATCGCGTATGATGCGCGAGCGAAATTATTTTGCAGCGATGATGGTAGCCACCGGTGCGGCGGATGCTGTGATATCCGGGATGACCAGAAACTATCCTCGTGTAATTAGACCAGCTCTACAAACTCTTGGTGTAGCTGAGGGTGTGAAAAAGGTTTGTGGAATGTATATCCTTCAGACCAAGCAAGGGCCGCTATTCTTAGCAGATACTACCGTAAATGTTGATCCAACAGCAGAAGATTTGGTAGAAATAACGCTCCGTGTGGCAGAGGCGATCGGCAAAATGAAGATCGTACCTCGAATTGCGCTTCTGAGTTATAGCAATTTTGGATCTTCGGATAATCCTGATGCAGCCAAAGTATCAAAAGCTGTGTCTATATTGCACAAAGAGCACCCACAGCTTTGTGTTGATGGGGAAATTCAGGCTAATTTTGCCATGAATAGCGAGATGCTTACCGAGAACTTCCCGTTTTCAAGATTAAAAGATCAAAGAGTCAACACTCTTATCTTCCCTAACTTAGCGGCGGGAAATATCACCTACAAACTCGTTCAAGAAATTGCAGGGGTTGAAGTGACTGGGCCGGTATTGTTGGGGATGAAAAAAAGTTACCACATTTTACAGATGGGGTGTACAGTGCGTGAAATTGTAAACATGGTAAGAATTGCCGTCGTTGACGCGCAGTTGAAGGAAGGCGAGTAGTTTTTTTTGTACTAAACCTATGATCCACTATATCAAGGGGAAGCTCATTGAAAAGAGCCCCGTGCATGCTGTTGTAGATAGCAATGGAGTTGCATACCATCTTAACATTAGTCTGAATACCTTCGGTAGATTACCTGAGGGTCCAGATGCGCTTCTATACGTTCATTTTCATGTGAACGGTAATGATTTTTCCTTTGTCCTATATGGCTTTCATGATGAAACAGAGAGAGATATCTTTAGAAAATTGATATCTGTAAGTGGTGTTGGGCCGAATACGGCGAGAATGATTTTATCAGGAATGACCGTTGACGAGCTCAAGCAGGTAATTGCCAACCGCGATGTAGGAAGTTTGAAGCGAATTAAGGGTATTGGCGAAAAAACCGCCGAGCGCATGGTCGTTGACTTGCACGACAAGATTTACAAGCAAGGAGAAGCAATTTTAGAAAAAATTTCACTTGGACACAATACCGTTAAGCAAGAAGCGTTAGCGGCGCTGTCCTCGTTGGGACTAGATAAAACCAAAACCGAAAAACTGCTGGACAAATTATTACAGGGCCAAAAAGACCTCTCCCTGGAAGAGTTGATCAAGCAGGTTTTGAAACAACTTTAATAATACGTGAAGAATAACTGGAGTTCCGTTGCTGCCCGGATCAGTTTCTTTGTTGCCTTGTCGATGTTAGTTTGGCTAAGCTGGGCTTCATCTGCTGTTTACACCAGTGGTGTCCGCTACACTGCCCGCCCGGCAGTGGCAGATACTACGGTGCAGCCTATTTGGCCCAATGAAGACGATCCCAATCCTTCTGAGGGGGCGAGCGGTATAGCAGTTCCATTGCCAGACAATATTGAATACAGCGTAGAATACAATCCGGAAACGGGAGAATATGAGGTAGTTCAAAAAGTGGGAGACAAAATCGATTACCGTCCCCGCACCACCATGACCCTCGAAGAATACCTTGACTTCGATCTGGCTGGAAATATCTCCGAGTTTTGGATTCAACAGCAACAAACAGATTCTGAAAAAAGTAAAGACTTTGCTCCCTTCATTAAAGTCGGTGGCCAAGGGTTTGAAAATATTTTCGGTTCCAATGAAATTGAAATTCGCCCACAAGGTTCGGCGGAATTGACTTTTGGAGTCAACGTTTCAAAAACTGAAAACCCTCGAATTCCAGAAAGACAAAGACGCATTACCACATTCGATTTTGATCAAAAAATTCAATTGAATGTCGTTGGTAATATTGGTACCAAGCTCAAGCTCAATGTGAATTATAATACAGAGAGCACCTTCGAGTTTGAAAACCAAATGAAGCTCGAGTACACGGGTGATGAGGATCAAATTATTAAAAAGATAGAATTAGGAAACGTTTCGCTTCCGCTTAAGGGTTCGCTCATTCAAGGAAGCTCTAGCCTTTTTGGAGCAAAAATAGAAACGCAGTGGGGCAAGCTTCGCAATACTACTGTGTTTTCGCAGCAGAAAGGCGAACGCCGCAACATCACAATTCAAGGCGGTGCTCAAACTCAAAACTTCGACATCACAGGAGATAACTACGAAGCAAATCGACATTATTTCCTTTCAAGTTATTTCCGAGAAACTTATGATCAGGCTCTAGCCTCTCTTCCAGTGGTGAATAGTGGTGTAAACATCACTCGTATCGAGGTATATGTCGTAAACCAACAAGCCAATACTCAGGAAGTGCGAAATGTGATTGGTTTTTCCGACCTTGGAGAGAATTTTCAATACATGAGCACCGACTATGATATTGGTCCTCTTTTCAATCCAGCGCAAACGCTCAACCCTGATAACGATAACAACCAGTTGTACAACCTCATGATTAATAATCAGGAGGTACTAAACTTCACTAATGCAAATGCGGCAATCAGCGGTGCAGTCGGTGGTGTTAGGCAGGGCATCCACTACGAGCGTGTGGGAAATGCCAGAAGACTTACGAGTTCAGAATATACTTTTAATTCTCGACTTGGCTTCATTTCCTTGCGTCAAGCTTTGAATAACGCAGAAGTTCTGGCGGTTTCCTATGAATATACTTTAAATGGACAGACTTATCAGGTTGGTACCTTATCTCAAGATGGTATCGCAGCTCCTCAGGCTCTGATTTTGAAAATGCTCAAATCTTCAATCACGCTTGTGAGATTAACAGATGGCAATCCTGCTCCGCTTTGGCAAAACATGATGAAAAACGTCTATAATCTGGGAGCCTTTGGCGTATCTCCGGAGAATTTCCGATTGGAGGTTTTTTATAATAATCCAAGCACAGGTATTGATCAGAACTTTATCGCCCGCCCACCTTTGGATGGTCGACTGTTAATTCAGGTATTAAACCTAGACCGCATTGATGCGCAACAAATGACGGGGGCCGATGGGTTTTTCGACTTCATACCGAACGCCGCCACGCTGGGCGGCTTGGTTGACGCGCAGTCCGGTAGGATCTTCTTCCCCGTCGTCGAACCGTTTGGACGACATCTCGCCAACGAGATTAGAGAAGGATTAGGCGATACACCACAAGCCAATCAGATTATATCTCAAGTAGTATTTCAGCCGCTCTATGATTCGACCAAAACAGCAGCACAGATTCAGTTCCCCAATTTGAATCGTTTCAGAATCCGAGGACAATATCAAAGTGCCAGCGGTTCTGAAATTTCATTAAATGCTTTAAATATTCCTCAAGGTTCTGTGAGCGTAACTGCAGGTGGAATCCAGCTTCAAGAAGGCGTGGATTTTACGGTCGATTACAATCTCGGAAGATTGCGAATTCTAAATGAAGGCGTTCTCGCAAGCGGACAGCCAGTAAATGTATCTGTAGAAAGTAATTCTTTATTTAACCTACAATTCAGAACGATGATGGGTAGTAGGTTTGACTACACCTTCAATGAAAATTTTGCAATAGGAGCTACTGTGCTAAACCTGCGGGAACGCCCCATCACTCAGAAGGTGAACATGGGTGATGAGCCAGTAAATAATACTATAGTCGGAACAGATTTTAATTTTCAAAAAGAGGTTCCATTCCTCACGCAGCTCGTAGATAGAATTCCATTCATTAACACCAAAGAAAAATCTACTCTCACAATCAATGGAGAGGCTGCCAAATTGTTTCCAGGACATAGCAGAGCTATTTCTAGAATTGGTAATGCATACATAGATGACTTTGAAGGAAGTCAGAGTTTGATAGACCTACGAGCACTCAATCAATGGTTTTTGGCGAGCACACCAAAACTTCAGAGCACGGGCAATGGCCTTTTCCCTGAAGGTGACTTAGAGAACAATCTCGCATACAACTACAACAGAGCATTGTTGAGCTGGTATATTATTGATCCATTATTCTTCCGTGTGAGCAACATCACACCTGATAACATTAGAAACGATTTGGACCTTCAAAGTGATCACCGAAATCGAGAAATTTTGGAGAGTGAAGTTTTCCCTAATCGTGAACTTCCTCCTGGTACTCCACCAAACATCAGTACACTTGACTTAACATATTATCCTAATGAGCGTGGGCCGTACAACTACGAACTACCTGATGGATCTGATTATTCAGAAGGTCTTACTCAAGATGGATTCTTAGAAGCACCTGATACACGTTGGGCCGGTATCCAACGAGCACTTACTACAACCGATTTCGAAACGAGCAACATTGAATTCATCCAATTCTGGTTGATGGATCCTTTTAACGAGGACTCTCAAAATACGAATGGAGGGGATTTATATTTTAACTTAGGTAATGTTAGTGAAGACGTATTAAATGATTCACAATTAAGTTTTGAGAATGGTAATCCAAACGATAACAACCCTCTGCCTGTTCTTCAAAGTACTTGGGGATTGTATCCAGATCCAGCTACTTTCAACGTTGTAAGTGCATTCGACAACTCTACAGGGAATTATACTCAGCAAGACATTGGTCTGGATGGCTTGAATAATCAGGCAGAGCAGACTTTCTTTGGTTCCTGGCTATCACAAATTCAAAGTGGAATATCAGCAGATGCGTACACCCGATATGCACAAGACCCTTCTCGTGATAATTTCAAATACTTTAGAAGTAGCGACCCTGCTGATGCCAACTTAAATGTTGTACAACGCTATAAATTCTTCAATGGTAATGAAGGAAACTCGAACACAGAATCGGTAGAAAGTTTCCCGATTACTGCAACTACAATTCCGAACACTGAGGACATCAACCAGGATATTACGCTCAATACCATTGAGAGTTATTTCCAGTATAAAGTGAGTCTTCGTCCTAATGATTTGGGCGAGAATAATATTGGAAGAAACTACATTACTGACAGCTTCGAAACTACCAAGACAACAGCTAATGGAGAAGAGCGCCGCATACGCTGGTATCAATTTAAAATTCCAGTTCGTGACTGGGAATCTCGCTACGGTAATATTCCTGATTTCCGCTCCATTCGTTATATCCGCATGTTCATGAAAGATTGGAATGAGGAAGTGACGCTTCGCTTTGCTCGCCTTGAATTGGTGCGTGGTGAATGGCGTAAGTATGTTAATTCTTTGGCTGGTCCAGATATCGTAGAGCCAAACGACGAAGACCCAGTTGTGTTCAATATCGCAGCAGTGAATATTGAGGAAAATGGAAATCGTGAGCCTGTGCCATACGTTGTGCCTCCTGGAATTATCCGCGAGCAAGATGTTGCCGCAGCCAACTTGCGTAACATGAATGAGCAGTCTTTGTCATTTGAGGTGTGTAATCTTCCTGATGGAGATGCACGTGCTGCTTATCGTAACGTTAATTTTGACATGCGTCAGTACAAGCGTTTGAGAATGTTTGCACACGCTGAAGCGCTTCGCAGTGCTGATGATTTGAAAGATAAAGAACTCACTGTATTCGTTCGTTTAGGTAGCGACTTTGATCAGAACTATTACGAGTATGAGCTTCCTATGGATGTGACCGAATGGTTTACAAACGACGATGACGATGTATGGCCTGAGGCTAACAACTTTGACATTCAACTTGACGACTTACAAGCCTTGAAAGTGGAACGCGGAACAAGCGGATCAATTCTTTTGGAATACTCTAAGATGATTGGTAAGGCCCGTGTTTCTATCAAAGGAAATCCGAACCTTGCGAATGTTACCGTATTGATGATTGGGGTGAGAAACCCTGACAAAGACAAGAACCGCTTCTCCAGTGATGACGATGGTTTGTCTAAGTGTGGAATTATTTGGGTGAATGAATTGCGTCTTTCCGAATTCAACAATCAGGGCGGATGGGCAGCAGTGGCTAGAATGAATGCGCAATTGGCCGATTTTGCTACCGTGGCTGTAGCTGGTAACATTAGCACCCCTGGTTTTGGTAGTTTGGAGCAACGAGTTCAAGAGCGCCAACTCGAAACAAAAATGGGCTTTGACGCCAACAGTACAATTCAAATGGGAAAATTCTTCCCAGAAAATTGGGGAGTGCAGCTTCCTATGTACGTCGGATATTCGGAGACCGTTCAAACTCCGAAGTTTAGCCCGCTTCAACCCGACGTGATTTTAACAGAATCGCCCGATGTGGATCGAAGGTTACGCACGAAGTCTCAGACTTATACCAAACGACGAAGTATAAACTTTAGTGAAGTTCGAATTACTCCAAAACCTGCCGAGGGATCCGATGCGCCCAAGCCTGACGAGGGAAAAGAACCACCAAAAGCGCCAGGAAAAGACCCAAGTGGTGAAAGTGACGGTGGTTCTAAAAAGCCCAAAAAAGATCAGTTCTATGACATCAAGAATTTCTCGGTTTCTTATTCGTACAACGAATTATACTTCCGCGATATCAACATGGACTGGCGCTTGACGAAGCAGTACGCTGGTGCTTTTGACTATGCGTTTAATAATAAGCCGAAAGAAATCAAACCGTTTAATAACGTTCAGTCGAAATATTTGAAATGGGTAAAAGAGTTCAATTTTTATCCAGGAATAAAGTCATTTGCATTCCACACTGAAATGAACAGAATGTATGAGACAAGCCGTATTCGAAATAATACAGAAGAACTTACGGGTGTATTCAGCGAAATGCTCATTCAAACTCAGGTATTAAAAACTTGGAACTGGTCTCGCACCTACAATTTCAAGTATGATCTAACAAAGAATTTGAAATTCACTTACAATGCCAGTAACTTAGGCCTTGTTGGCGAACCACGAGGCGTTATCGATAGAAATAATATTGATTGGTACGATGCATATCGTGATACTGTATGGACGAATATTCGCAACTTCGGAACTACCACAGCATACAGTCACAATGTAGGCGGAACATACAAACTGCCTTTTGATAAATTGCCATTAGTTGATTTTGTAAATGCTGACGTAGCATACGCTGGTACTTTCAGATGGGATCGTGCGCCATTCACACAAGATACATTGGGTAACACGATTCAGAATAGCAGACAGCTAACATTCAATGTTCAGGGAAATCTTGAGACATTATATAATAAGTCACCGCGTCTCAAAGAAATCAATCAAGGTAAAAAGCCTAAGGACAATAAAAAAGGTAAGACTGACAACACGAAGAAGGATGGTTTTGGTAATGATCCTGAAAAAGATAAAAAAGAAAAAACTGAGCCATTCAATATTGTCGATGCGAGCTTACGCTTCTTAATGATGGTAAGGAATGTTAGTGGAACATATACCCGTAATGAAGGGATTCTCCTACCTGGTTATAATCGACGAACGAATATTGTAGGATTCGATCCGGATTTCGAAGGACCCGGAGTAGACTTCTTGCTCGGCGGGCAAAACACGGATGTGTGGGGCAATCCTAATGGTGGAAATGTGGCGCTGGATATTGCGAACTCTGGTTGGTTGGTGCAGCAGCCATTCCTCAATAACCAATATTCTGAAACATTCACTGAAACTTGGAACTACAAAGTGAACTTGGAGCCCATCCGTTATTTGAAGGTTGAGATTACTGGAACGCGCACAGAAGGTAGAAATAGCAATGCCTTCTTCCGATATGATCCGACTACAGATGATTTTGTATTCCAATCTCCAATGGAAACAGGAAACTTCAGCGCGAGTATTAATACATGGTCCACTGCATTTGTAAGAGATGAAGCGGACAACGGATGGACCAGCGCTACCTTCGAGACATTATTACAAAATAGAATTCAGGCATCAGAAGCTTGGAATGCCGCCACCTATCAATTGGATGAACCAAATCCTAATGGATATTATAATGGGTGGGGAAGCACGAATGTGAGTGTCGTAATTCCTGCATTTATCGCAGCATATACAGGTAAGTCAGTTTCAGAAGTGTCATTGGATCCGTTCCAAACACGAGCGCAGCCAAACTGGAGAGTTACCTATGATGGGCTTACCAAGCTTGCTTCAGTAAAAAAATACTTCAAACAGTTTAATATCTCACATCAATATCGTTCTACGATGAACACGAATTATGTGAGAAATTTAAATTACACCGAAGATGCCAATGGTTTACCGAACGCAATTGACGCAAGCGAGCAGGGCAATTTTATTCCTCGCAACCAAATCAATACTGTTACCATTCAAGAGAACTTGGCGCCTTTGATTGGATTTGACATGACCATCAAAACCACCAAGAGCAATGATCCACAGGTAAAGGTCGAAGTGAAAAGAGATCGCACCATTGCCTTAGGTTTGAGCAATCTTCAAATTACTGAGACGAAAAGTAATAGCTTAGTATTGGGTGTAGGTTATAAATTGACAGAGGTAAGAAATCTCTTTGGAAGAAAAAGAAGTAATCTTCCATTCAAGACTCCGAAGAATACCAGCATCAACCTGCGAGCAGACTTAACGATCAGAGACAACGTAACGATTATACGCAAGATCGAAGAGCGCCAAAATCAGCCAACCGCTGGTCAGCGTCTCTTTAGCATCAAATCAAGCATCGACTATGTAGTGAATGATAAGCTGAATGTTCGTTTGTTCTATGATCATCAGATCAATCAGCCTAAGATTTCAACCTCCTTCCCTACTTCGAACATCAATGCAGGGATAGCGTTACGATTCACGTTGAACTCGTAGTACGAGGAACAGGGGAACAAGGAACAAGGGAACAAGGAACAGGGGAACAAGAAACAGGGGAATAGTAAATGGGTTGATATTGGTTTGAAAAGCGACGATGAGGGTAGAGCTAAAACATGAAACGTTCCATTCTGCTTTCAGAAAAGTATTTTGATGCTTGATTGTAAAAATTAAAACTACTTCAAGATATCTTTTTTGGTAAGCTCCATATACTTTTCCTCACCATCAATTAGCACAAGCAATTTCATTAGGTTTTGATCTTCTGGAACAAAGCCATTTGCGAGAATTGAACAAAATTGATCAGTTGAACATTTACGGTAGTCCACTCCGTTAACTTGCAAGATTTGAGCTCCATTTTTCAAACCTTCTTCACTGGCTTGTGTACCCATATATACTTTGCTAACAATAAGTTTGTCTTCCGAAATAAAAGGACGGAATCCAAAACTTTCGTAGCCACTGCTATTATAATCTCCTGTGGGAATTAAAAGAATTTCTTTTACGTTCCAATCGATGATTACTCGAAAGTTCTTCAAAAATTTTGTACCAATTAATCTTGCGCCACTTTCTATTGAAACCACATTTTCTTCTAAAATCAAATCTCCAATCTTAGTGGAGTCAAGAAGAACAACGTAACTTGTATCTACTTTTCCAATACCATATAGTCCTGATGCTGCTGTCCCATAGGACCTAACTTCCTTCAAAGGACTCTTTTTCGCTTTAATTTTTGCAAGGCACGCATTTGAAGTATCAAACGATCCGTTTGAACCTGTATCGAAAGTCACCTTTTCATCTTCAACCCCATTATAGACAATTGTAACGAGCGGTGTATATGAGAGAGAAGGTGCGAACGGTAAATGGAACAACTTTTCTGGAATTGAGAAAGAAGATCTCTTATCACTGATTGAAATTACATTACGTTCATAATCAAATTCCCAAATGGCCTCTTTCATTAAGTTCGCTCCAATAAATCCATCTATATCCAGGCATGCGATTGCTTCTGATTGTTTGAGATCAGCTACAGCTGCTCCAGTACCCTTAAAGCAAGTACCGTTGATGAAAATATCCGGAAAAACAACAAAATCCAATTCCTCTTTAACGCCTTGAGAGTCGCCGGTCTTTTTTGTTACTCTTGTTTTCAGATTCAATTCCGCGGCTAACTCTTTAGAACAAACGTTAGGGGCGCCAGTATCCACTAAAAAGTCATAAGTTTTTCCTTCAATGACAACTTGAATGACCACCAAACCAAGGCGCATTTGAAAAGGAATCTCTGTTTTAAATTCTTCTTTGTCGACAGACCCATTTCTTAATAATCTAATCAATTTCACGGAATTGCAACTAGACAATAAAATAAGGGCAAAAATTGAAAGCGAGAGATTTTTCATAACAGTAAAGTCTAGACTTTGATGTTTTTATTGAAAACTAGAATTACTGCGCGAAGATGCTGCGGCTGTCAACGAGGGTGGCGGCGGGGTTGATTACCATCACAGGAATTTGGGCCTCGTTAGTGATAATCTTCTGTTCGCTATCCATTCCGAATGCGTGTATCAAGCGCTCCTCTGCGGTATTCATTATACAAATCATATCAATACCCTCAGCTGCGGCATATTCCAATAAATCGGAAACAAACCCTCCACTTCCAGCTTCGGTGATTACCGTTTTGTATTTTATGTCCTTACTTTCCAAAAAGCCTTCTGCGTAAGCAATATTTCTCTTTAAGAAATTGAGTAAATATTCATCAGTTTCTTTTGGTGAAATGAGGTGAACTTCAGAATTGAAGCGTTCTGCCACATCACCTGCGATCTTTAATTTCTGTTTGGTTTCTTTGTGCAAATCCAAGGGCAACATCAGTTTTGAAACCTTCGCACTGAATTTTGTACCTTCTTGAACGATAATCATAGGAACTTTACTTTCAGTAATGATTCTCAAGGCATTGCTTCCCACGATGAACTGCATTCCGCGCATTCCATGAGTTCCCATCACCACCAGCTCTGCATTTTCCTCATGAGCCACATTTGGAATATCATCAAAAATATTTCCTACTCTAACAATTACCCCTAGTGGTTTACCTGATTTATCCGGATTAGCAGCCGCAATTTTTTCCAATTTCAAACGAGCATCCTCTACTCCATCCTGATTTTTTACAATATGTAAAAGGAAAATATTTCCACCTGCATGTTTCGCCAAATCAAGGGCATATCTCACCGCAGAATCTCCTACGCTAGTAAAATCTGTAGGCACTATGATTTTTTTCATACTTTAGTTTGGAATTGCGTTATTCCTGACAATGATACAAAATATGATAACCCCGCGCAAATTCTATGATCGGGTTTTAAATGAGATATGCGACAGGCTGATGAAAGAAATTTCACCAGCCTATACCTATCACAGCCTCCGGCACACCCTTGATGTTGTAGAAATGACCATAGAAATTGGAAAAGCAGAGAAAATTGATGACCATCATCTTGACATTATAAAAATAGCAGCTCTTTTTCATGATACAGGTTATGTCGCTACCAGAAAAAACCATGAGGAAGAAAGTGTTCGAATTTTCAAAGACTATGCTTTAAGACATGGCCTCGATAAAGAAGCGATTGAAATTATTACTGGCTGCATTCTTGCTACCAAAATTCCCCAGAACCCAAAAAATATTTTTGAAATGGTAGTTTGTGACGCCGACCTAGATTATTTAGGAAGAGAGGACTTCACAGAAATTGGCGAAACGCTTTACACAGAGTTAACAAATTGCGGTGAGCTAACCGACCGCAATGCCTGGAACCAATTGCAGTTTAACTTTCTATCCAATTTGCAATTCCATACACAATACTCCCAAACCAAGCGACAACCGCAACTTGAGCAAAACCTAATGATAATAAAGCGTCTTATTTCCATCTGAAAAAAGTTGTACTCATGAATTATAAAATACTAATTGTATTTTTCACAATAAGCCTTCAATCTCTCCTATCTCTTTGTCAATCTATAAAGTTTGACGCATTCGTTCCTGCTATCGGTGAAATCTCAAAATCACAAATCAACTCTGCAGCTGTAAATAGTCTAGGCGAAACTTATTTGTGCGATCTCGAAGGGACACAAATAAGAGTCTTCAATCAAGATGGTGGGCTTAAAAATCAAATGAAATCGATCAATGTGAGTGGGATAGAGATTGCCTTGAAATCACCCGTACTTGTTCACATAGACTTTAAAGACCGACTAATCATTTATGATGACGTGCTCTACAAGATTTTTGTTCAAGATCCAAGCGGAGCTAATTTTAGTTTTGGAGAAAAAGGAGGAAGTCGCGGACGCATCGATAAGATTACTGAGATTGCCAGCGATAAGGAAGGTTACATCTATGTATTACACAAAGACAGAAAAGAAATTGACGTGTACGATCCACGCGGTCGTTATCTAACATGGATTGGAGCTTCCAACGTTGGTTTTACTAATCCGGTCAGTATATCAGTAAATGGAAATAATGAACTTTGCGTATTAGACTCAGAAGATGCCACTGTTATCATGTATGACAACACAGGTAGAATTACCAATACCTGTCGTTCGCTATCTAAAAAAGTTGGAATAAAGCTATCTAAACCAACTAACATTACCGCTGGAAACAATTCAGATTTCTTCATATTGGACGCGGAATCCGGCTCCATTATTCACTTTAATAGACTCGGTGATTTGCGCGGCCAAATAGGATCGAAGGGACCAAGCATGGCTGGAGTCATGATTGCTCCGACGATTTTAACAGCTGGTAAAGGAAGCAAAAATCACCTCGTAGTAATCGATAACCCTGGCAAGAGACACCAAAAATTTACTTACACGACTGACCTGGAAAAGCCCTTTTCTTTTCAAAAAAGATATAAAGTAAATCCACTAAAAACAAGTAGGAAAGACCTTGCACTATATGCGTCATCAAAAAATAAAAAGCGCTACATCGTTGAGGAGAAAACAAAGGACAACATTTATGCATACAATGATACCAGCTCAAGAGCGCAGCTCATCATAAAAACTAAAGTAAATCAGCCCAGTGATATTGCTGTAGATCTTGAAGGGAATATACTCGTGGCAGACCGCAAGGGCAACGAAATATCTGTTTTTGATAGCACAGGTATTTTTCTTAAAAAATTAAATTCGGATATCCCTGAAAAAATCAAAGAACTTTCCTCTATCGCTATTCAAAGTGACGGAAGCATTCTCGTCCTTGACCTGGCCTCCGGAAATATGCATCGCTATAACAAAAACGGCGTTTATGACAAACTTCTACTCAGTAAGGCCAAAACAACGCTCTTATCACCTCGCATTGTTCGTGTTGACAGCAAAGACAACATTTACATTTGGGACGATAAGGTGAATGCGATTCTCAAGGTTTCACCGTCTGGTTGGCCGATTGCTGTTCGTCAACTTAAAATACGCGGCGATAAGCCCGAAAAAGAGGGAACAATATCCGACTTCTACATTGACCCATTAGATCACTTGTGCATTCTCAATGCCACCACTTATCAATTCGAAATGTGGCAGTGGATTGATGAACCCGTTCTGAAGTTTTGCTTTGGGCGTGATGAATCAGATGCACTCGGTCTAGCCAACATTTCAAAAATCCACTTCGATAATTCTCAGTTCATACTGTACGCCACTTCTTCTAAAGGCATTACCAAGGCATTTCAATTATCGTTGCAGCCACCTAAACCTAAAGGCTCATATCTCTTTGATGCTAATGAAAACGGATTGATAGTCGAAATAGAAAAAGACGGTTCCAGCGCTGTCATCGGACATGCTCTATTGACCAATGGTATCTTGAAAAACGATAGCATAGCAGCTCGCACCAACGATTCACGTCTTGTATTAGCGATTGACAAAACCAAATATCCCGTTCTTAGAACATACCGCCTCGTGAGTATAAGTCCTACGGATATTTCTGAGCCGGCAGAAGGCTTTGAAGATTATTATACCTACGGCATAAGACTCCTTGAAATAGGAAAATACGAAAATGGTTTTGAAGCTCTACAACAAGCAGGGCAAAAAATGCGCTGCAGCGATCGTATGAGAAGTTTGATGGGGCTCAAGCTTGCTTCTTCATGTGTCGTTATGGCAAAACGCGGTGATGTTGCGAAGTCGCTTCCGATGATACGTTATGCTTATGAATTATCTCCGAACGACCCAGAAATACAGCTTGCATATAGTTCTGTTTACTCGAGCTATTTTATGCAATTAGCAGATAGAAATGAATTCGGATCAATAATATCAGAAACCGAACGATTGCTCGGGAATTCCAATACTAAAGAAATTTTATTGAGAGCAGTAGATAGTCTCAGTATTTCTTTGGCCAATCTGCCCAATGAAAAAGCAATAAATAATGCAATCCTTCTTCAGAAAAAACTTATTGAGTGGGATGAAAATAATCCAAGATACTACGGCTCACTTTCTTACTCGCATTTCAATATGTTCAAGTTTAAAAAGAACACGGGAGTCCCAGAGTTTGAGCTCATAAGTGTTTTGAAAGAAGCTGATAAAAATGGTCAGATTGCAGTTAGCGGATTAAAGAAAAAACAACAACCACATTTTGAGATTCAACTTCTACATCTTCAGGTGATGAACGCCCTAGGGAAATATGAAGATGTAGAAAAAACGGTTCAGCAAGAATTGGCGGGCAATTCTTTCGCCATGAACAATTCAATCACTGCCCAGTACCGCGAATGTTTGGCTGATGCGTTCGAAAACCAGAACAAATATGACGAAGCCGCATTGGAATACAAGCGTATTTTAGATAATGATGCCAGCAACTCGAAGATTAAAGAGATGCTCGGAAATGCATACATTCGTTCCAATAAGTTAGATGAAGCAAGAACTATTTATCTGGAGTTGCTTGCGGCGGATCGTTTCAATGCGAGTTACACAGCTCAACTTGGAAGAATAGAATTGATTCGAAAGAACTTTGTGGAAGCCTCATTCCAACTCGAAAAAGCTATCAAGCTCGATCCATCTGAACGTTCTTATTATGGTCCCTTAGGAGAATCCTTCGAGGGTGCAAACAATTTACAAAAAGCTTTGGACAGCTACAAGACAGCTGTGCCGTATGAAGAAGCGAAGTACACAGCTGCAAAGAATAAATTTATTTCAGAAAAAGTAATTCAAGAGCAGCTCGCGACCTTGAAAAAGTATCTGATGAGTGTAGCGCGATTGAGTGAGCAACTTGGAAAATTTGACGAAGCAATTGCTTTTTATAAAAAACTCATTCAAGTCGATATGAGCAATGCCGAAGCCTACTATGGACTTGGTCGATGCAATTTGAATGCAGGCTTCATCTATGATGCTGCTAATGCATTCTATTCGGCATGCAGAATAGAACCTGCCAACGAGACTTACACCGCCGCCTACAGCAACGCATTGAAGATGCGGGATAAATTATCGGATAATGCGCAGCCTATTGATATACTGGAAGTTCGTGTCCCTGATATTTACCCATCACTCTATCGCAACTACAGTGATATAAAACTATTACCTGTTGGAGAAATCATCGTAGCTAACAATAGCAGCAGCCCTATTACTCCACAGGCAATCACGATACAGGTTGCAGGACTCATGGACTCACCAACGAGCATTACACCTTCAGTTTTGGTTGGCTACTCTAACTCTAGTATTCCTATTTCTGCAATTTTCAATGAAAGCATATTGAATTATATCGTAGATGAAAAGAAACAGTTGGAAGTAGAGATTACCTATAAGGTCGGTAGCACTACCAAGTCTTCAAAGAAGGTAGTTCCATTTACCTTAAAGGGACGAAATTCTATTTCATGGAATGACAAGCGCCGACTGGCCGCATTTGTAGCGAGCAATGTAGAATCATTTATCGACTTGAACCGTCAGCTCGACCAAATCTTTGCAGAAGAACAGACTTATGGCATAAATAAAAGCCTATTGAAAGCCATTCAGCTTTATGCCACTTTACAATTGAATAAAATAATTTACAGTCCCGATCCAACCTTGAATTTTGCTACCGTATCAACGAATACGGATATTCAAGATTTTCTTCAATACCCTGCGGAGACGATGAAGCGCAAGAGTGGTGACTGCGATGATTTGGTAGCCCTATTCTGTTCTCTTCTCGAAAACTCTGGAATATCCACGGCCTACATCGACGTGCCCGGTCACGTATTTCTTGCCTTTGATTCGCGCTTACGACCAGAAGAGCTGGTAAAAGCAGGACTTACAGCATCAGATGTGATTATAGAAAACAATACCGTTTGGATTCCATTGGAAACTACAATGATTGGCAATGAAGAATTCATGACCGCTTGGAAAACAGGCGCCGATCGTTATTACAACGAGTTGATTCAAGGTAATTTCCCAGAAGTAGTCTCTTTGTTTGAAGCACGCAGTGTGTATGTTCCTTCGAGTTATGTACCTCAAGGATTTACTGCAGAATTGCCTTCAAAAGAAAGTTTACTCGTGAAATACAATAGTCAAATCTCCAAGCTTTTGATAAAGATTAAAAAAGGAGTAATCACCGAATTGGAAAATAGATATGTGGCTGAACCCAACAATGTTTTTGTTAAGAACAAATATGGTACGCTCCTAGCCCAAACAGGCGATCTTGAAGCCGCACAAAAAGTGTATTTGGAGGCGCTCGAGTTGAGTCCTAATAATAGCGTAACGTTAAATAATTTGGGGAATTTGTATTACCTCAAGGGAGATGGTACCAAGGCCCTAGAATACTACCAACAAGCCGCCAGCCTTGACTCCGAAGACGCTGAGATTCAAATTAACATCTGTAAATCCTACCTCATTTCCGGAAATAAAGCGGAAGCAAAAAAATCTTTTGCTAAAGCATTGGAAATTAATCCTAAATTAGCCAATAGCTATCTAACACTTCAAAGCCAACTCAAATGAGAACAATTGCATTCATCCTTTTGATGTCATTGACATCGTTGACATTTGCTCAAAGTACAACAGCTGCCTTAGGTAAAATCATTTATTACGAAGGAAAAGTCGAATTAGGAAAAGATAATAAATGGTCTGCCGCCAAGCTTCAAACGGAAGTGAGCGCCGACCAGAACGTTCGCACTGTGGCGAATGCAATGGTGGAAATAGCTTGGAATAACGGCTCTAAAAGCGTTGTTGGAGCCAACTCCAACATTAACATTGGAGAGCTTCACAAAGCTTCTCAAAGTAAAGCTAAGGCAGAAACAGAAGGTGTATTCACGGGCTTCAAAGCGAAAGTGAACACCAAAGCCGTGGCCAAGCGCAGTGAAGAAGGGGGCATCCGCCGCGATAAAGTGGAAGCCGATACTTCAGATCGCGACAAAGAAGTAGTGTATTGGAAAGAAGATCGCGAGATTTCATTCGAAGAGGCCTACTCTTTTTACGACAATAAAGAATATGCGAAAGCAATTGGTGCTCTTCAGGCGTTCTTGATGCAAAAACCAAAAGATGAAATGGCTTCTTTTGCGATGTTCGCCCTTGGACATTCTTACATTATGTCGAATAACAACATCAAAGCAAAAGAGGTATTCAGCAATTTTGTTGCTATGTACCCTCAAGACCCAATGAAAGCTGACGCTGAGAAAGTGCTAGCCAAATTGTAATTCGTGTGCGCATAAAGAATATCCTTCGCAGGTTTACGGGGCTTATCATTCTTTCCATCTTCTGTGTCGGTGTCACAGAGGGATTGGTATTTTTTTCTGATCGTTTGGTGCGTTCGCCATTGAGAGGTTTGGAAAATCAAATTACTGATTTGGCTTTTCAGGTCAGAGATAAAAATGAGAGTCATCAAAAAGTAACTTGCGACGATATTGTCATTATTGACATAGACGATGCCAGCATCGACGCCCTCGGAAGACCACAACTGTGGCCGCGGAGCTACGATGCCGCGGCAATCAACTACGTTTCATCCGGTGATCCAAAGAGCATTGGCATCGATTATCTATACACTGAGAATGATGAGCTGCCCGAAGTCTATCGCCGCAAACTCTATCAACAGGGATTTGAGAATTCACGAGATATACTCAAGGCATTAAGTTCTGACGCAGAACTTGCACAAGCCATATTTGATTCGCGCAAAACCTATCTAAGTATTTTCGATGATGATTCGAAATACGAAGTGATGATGGATACCAATGCACTTGGTTATTTGCGCTTCATCAAAGGCAATAACGATAGTATCTTTTGGCCACCACTCTTGAGTCACCCTGTGATTCCCATTGCTGATTTTGCTGCCACTGCAAAAGCCAATGGCACCATCTCCATGCCGACGGAACTCGATGGAACTGTTCGCGACTATTATCTGCTGCATGAAATTCCCTTGGTGTTTGAGACGCCCATGTATATCGCCAACTTTCCTTTTTATATCTATCTGGATAATTTAGGAGTCTCCGAAGAAGAAGTATCAATCAAAGGCAATGCACTCCAAATTGGCGATAAAGCCACCATACCGCTGGATTCAGAAGGCCGCTTTAAAATCAACTGGACAGGAAAGCAAGAAAAGATAAGATATATAAGTTTTTTCAAAGTCATTGATGGACGCGTTCCCGCAGAGTTTTTTAAAGACAAATATGTCTTTTTCGGAACTAGTGCATCGGGGATGCAGGATTTAAAGACAGTGCCGAGCAGTGACCAAAAGATGCCTGGAGTTGAAGTACATGCCATAGCATTTTTAAATATGATGAATCAGTCATTCATAAAGAACATTCGCGAAGCTGAAATGCTACCATATTTATTGATTACTTCTTTTGCGTTGACGATGATTTTTTTCACTCTCAAACCCATCATCGGCTTCATCACTTCGCTGGTTCTTGTATTCGTGGAACTGTTTGCTTTCGTGTTGTACATCCTTCCGAAATACGAGGTTATTTTTCCGATTGTGAGCGTCATGTTGCTCACCTTGTTGAGCTATATTCTCACCTCGCTTTATATTTATTTAATTAGAGAAAAGAAAAGCCGAAGATTGAAATTCGCTTTCGGAACGTATGTATCGCCTGAGGTTGTAGAACAAATTGCAAAAGATTCATCTTCCCTTCAATTGGGCGGAGAGAAAAAAGAATTGACTGTACTCTTTTCTGATATCCGTGGATTTACATCTTATTCCGAAAAATTGGATCCGCAAGAAATTGTGGCCATGCTCAATGATTATTTGAGCAGAATGTCGGAAGCTATACTTGCGCACAAAGGCACCATTGACAAATTTATTGGCGACGCCATCATGGCGATTTTCGGAGCGCCTATCTATCAAAAAGACCACGCCCGCAGGGCCTGTCAAGTAGCGCTTGAAATGAATCGCGTCTTGGAAGAATTTAATAAAGCGCGTGCAGAACGCGGAGATGAAAAACTTCAAATTGGAATTGGAATTAATACGGGTGAAATGACCGTAGGAAATATCGGATCACAAAAGCGATTCGACTACACCGTGATTGGCGATGCTGTGAACTTAGGTTCACGCCTCGAATCGTTGACAAAGTTTTTCGGTGTGAGTGTGCTTGTATCTGAAACGACGAAAGAATCTGCTGGAGAAAATTCTTTCTTATTCCGACAACTTCCATCTGTGGTGGTAAAAGGAAAAGAAAAACCTGTACTGATTTATGAGTTGATTGATGATTATGGCAAACTCAGCGAATACAGTGAGTATTTGCAATTGTGGGACGAGGCCCTAGCGGCTTACAACAACAAGGATTTTGAGCAATCTAAATCATTATTCAAAGCATGCGCACTCTTGCGTGAAAATGACCTCGTCGCCGACTATTACATCCGCATGTGCGACGAATGCATCGAGGACATAAATAATTTTAGTACCACGATTAAGTTGGAGAACAAGTAAGACTGGGGAACGAGAACGAGAACGAGAACGAGAACAAGAGATTCTGAATTCTGAATTCAGAATTCCGAATTGATTATTGCGCCGCATATCGACTCCGTAGGAGTCTCATGTTTGTAACATCATAAAGCACCGACGCTCTCCCCGACTCCGTAGGAGTCGCACAGGATGGAGGGTGGTGCTGACTTTTTCTGGGAGATGGTGATGAAAATAGTGTAGCAGCAAGTTCAGCAAACAAAACAAATCTTGTCTCTCTTCGCTAAACGATAGACTATATATAAAGTCTAAAGTTCACTGTGTCATGAAATGCATATTAGGAGTCATTGCGAAATATTTCCTTCGAATTGGATTAAATGTTAAATTTTTAGGTAATTGTTTTTTGGAGAAAAAAATAATTAAATTTGGTCTATCCTTAATCCAAAAAGTTAATCAAATGAAAACTCGACTACACTCGACTACACTCGACAACACTCGACTAATGTCAATTGCTAAGGCAGCACTTTCAAAACTTTACGTATTTCTTACGATGTGTGCCTTGATGCTAAACTCCATTAATCTTCTAGCTCAAGCAGACTCCATTCCTACCTATTCTTCTTTTGGAATTTTTGATAAAGTAATTGATAGATTTGGACAGGATTTATCATGGTCGGATTTGAAAATCAATCCAGCTACTTCGTCTTCTCGTTTTATATTAAATAAAGGAGTTTTTGAAATTCACTTCTATCCGGGTTCAGGTTTTGAACTCGCAAATGATCCAACACACATTAATAGAAGGGCTGTAATAGACGAGCTTTTTAATGTAGCAAATTCTATATGGGGCACACAGATGAGCAATGATAAAGTCATTGTACGTTTTTTACCTATGCCACAAAGTATTGCTTATGGACAAGACTATCCTCTGCTGGCAAGTTCCTATTATGTAGTACCCCAATTCACGGCGAATTTTAGTGAAGCGAGTGATTGTATCATTGCTCAGTATATTCAATCGTCGGAAAACCCTTATCAAACTTTAGGTGATTTCAATACCAAATTGCAAATAGCTTCAAATAATCTGCAGTTTTCGCATTTGGACTTTTATTGCAACCTAAGTAATTATAATATCAATATAAATCTTCAAACGGCTACGATTGCCTCCAACCAAATAGATCTATATTCGGTTGCATTAAGAGAACTATTAGTAGGCCTCGGTGTAAATAGCTTATTAAATCAAACTGGCCAAAGTATTTCTGCTAATGTTCATCAATTTTCAAGATGGGATACACAACTTCAATTCCAGAGTCAGTCCTTGATCACTTACAATAGTGCTCAGAAAAAATATATCCCCTCTGCATTGAATCCTTGGCTATCTAATTTACCAGCCCCAACTGCGAATTGCGCCTCACTCTATACCTGCGCACAAAGTCCTTACTTCATTGATGGTACAAAGAGCATTGCAGTCTCACATTGCTATAAGCAAGGGCTTGAACTGAACTATTTAAATGAAGTCTGCTCAACTGCCCCAGTAGTATTAAACAGAAGTTGGATGAGCGGAACGGTGAGAAGAAAATTATCTTCGAGTGACCTTTCAGTTCTTCAATCGTTGGGATATTCTCTCAACGGATGTTTTGGAATCACCACCAATCATAATGACTTTTGCGCACAGGTTAGTGGAGTTGGTAAATTTACGCGCTTCACTTCCTCAAGTCCGAATCAAACTTTTTTGGGAATCATCGAAGCGAATTCAACACAAAAAATTTCAATTAATACTCTTGTACAAAGTAATCCTTCCATCACATCCATTGAATACATTGATCACATCGGAGGGCCGTCTGTGTTTAGTTTAAGTAATGACTCCATATCGGTTTCAAACTTCCAAAAAAGTCGTAATGTATTAAGGTTTCTTCTGACCAATAATCAAGGTGATAAATTGAGCGCGTTTGCACTGCTAGCTTTGAGGGGAGGGGAAGTCTGTGAAGGTGGCGATTGTAATTTAGTAAGCAATAATGGATTTGAAGAGTTGACAGGAAATCAGCAGTGTGGGTGGTTTGATTTAACTCCTCCATTTCTCACCAATATTCCATACGTCAATGTAGATTGTTGGAGTCCTTTTACAGGCACACCAGATATTTATTCTGTTAATTGTATAAATCCAAATTATGATTTCACAAACGGACCAATTCCTGATGATCTAGGTGGCAATATTCCTTGGGATACTCAAGTGCAAGCGAACATTATTCGTTTACGCACCTATATTAATAATAGCATAGAAGAAGCAATTCAAACAGAGCTTTTAACTCCTTTAATACCAGGAGTCTCATATGAAATCTCGATGAGAATTTTCCGACGAGCGGGAAATGACCCCTTCCTAAGAGTTTATTTTAGGAATGGTGAATATTTAGGAGATGCAGCCCAGATAAATGATCCCGCAGCGTTTAATTTGGTTACAGGACCCGGCGTATCTGTCAGTGGCGGCGGTCAAAATCAATGGCAAGAGTGGACTGGAACATTCCAAGTACCTGCAAATAATTCAAATTTAAATTACCTTGTAATTGCGAATGAAAATGTTGGGCAACCTACACAATCAGCAAATAGACAACTATTCATTGACAATGTCCGAATTCGACCAATTCAAGCAGCTTCATTTAATATTCCCCAAAGCTCAATTTGCTCTGGAAATATAACAGGACTTCAAGAATTTGCATCTCCAGCAGGAGGGGTTGTTACGGGCCCGGGTATCACAGCACCGAATTTTACGTTTAATTCTGCACTTGTCAATCCAGGTTCCTATACGCTGACTTATACCGTAACTGATAACATCGGATGTATACTGACAGCTACTGACCAAATCATAGTCCAACCAGTGGTAACATTCCCAAACACTAACATTACCCCAATTTGCGGCAATACCTGCAGTGGTGCTATAACTATTTCACCTGTTGTGAGCGCCCCTGCCAATGTTGTATATACGTGGACAGGCCCTAGTATAAATACAGGAAATCAAAACTCTTTTTCACTAACGAATTTGTGCACTGGAACATACACAATTACTGCATTAGTAAATGGAATATGTCAATATTCACAAACATTTATTGTTCCAGCCAACCCGTTGCCAACTTTAAGTGTTACCCAAGAAATTAATGATTGCGCGACAGGATGCAATACGTCAATTCTTGTGACGAGTAGCATTCCAAATGGCACAATTAGCTGGACAGGCGGGCTTTCAGGCTTTAATCCCACGGGAGTGTGTGCAGGAACATACACTGCAACTGTTAACACACCCAGCCCATGCCAAGCTGCACCTGTGACAGTAACTGTGGCTCCTCAAACACTTCAAACCCTCAATCTAAATAACTCTGCCACTTGGACCACTAGCAATGAATATGACAATATTACATTAGCAAGTGGCGCATTACTTCAGATACTCGGAAATACAAATGTGACTACGATAAATGGAACTATTACAGTTACAAATGGAACTGGTCTTCTCATCGCTGGAGCAAATGTGAGATTTGGCCCAAGTGGTCGTATAATAGTTCAACCAGGAGGTAGGGTATACGTGCAATCGGCAAAACTCACAGCTAACTGTCCGAACCTGTATTGGAGAGGAATTGAGGTTCGTGGTAGTATTTCCTATTCGCAAAATGATATATCCTTGAGCAGTAATCTTACCTTACCAGCAACTAATAATGACGGTCTAACCAATCAAGGAGGTATTTGGATAGATAAAAATTCATTAATTGAATACGCGGATATAGCGGTTAAACTCTATCAAGGAACCATCGACACCGACAATATGTCGAACACACAAACAACCAATTCAGGAGGCTTTATTCGCGCTGATGAATCCACATTTAGAAATAATAGAAGGGATATAGCATTTTCAAGATACGGCACTGCAAATTATTCAAATCTATCTTCATTTCGTCGATGCACTTTTGAAGTGAACACAAATCACTTTACTTCTGGCGATATACTAAGAGAGAGGGTTTTGATTCGCCAGACATATAGTGTAATATTCGAGGGCTGTACTTGGATTAACTCAAGTCTGGCTATAGCAAATAATAATAACTCGCAAGCAAGCAATACCAATCCAAACACTTTAGATGACCAAGCAGCCTTACGATTAATAACAGGACATTGCACATTAAATCAATTTGTATCAGGATCCACAATTATTCCTTGCCGGTTTCTGGGCTTCATTTATGGACTAAGCTCAAATGGTTCTTATCTTTCGCAAGCTTTGATAGTTAATAACGTCGTATTTAGATGCTATCGCAGTGTAAGAGCCAGTAGTTTGGCAGGCGGAAGTGTGTTCAATAAATGCGATTTTGGTGCAATTAACTCCCTTCCCTCCCCTATTACCATTGCCATTCCTCCAACTTTTGTTAACAGCCCTGCAACCACCCCATGGGTTAATAATAGCATCAATAACAATGGAGACCCCACAACCTGGTTGAATGGCCCTTCATACGGAATATACCTTCAAAGTCCAGGGGCAACTACTATTAAGAACAATAACTTCGTTATTTCAGGCTCCACCTCAAACCAACGAGTTGGTCTTTACATTAATAATGGCGGAGCTAACATTGTATCAGTAGTCGATAATGTTTTCCGAGGGAACTCCTTTGGAATAAGATTTTTTAATACCAATAGAAACAGCGGAACTCCTGCCGTCCTTGGTACAACGTTTCGATGTAACGAATTTTTATATAATGACCTCCATGTCGAAATAAACGCCCATAACTCAAGCTCTTCCAGTGCAGGAATTAATGAGAATATTCTATTCGCCCCAAACACTTCCTTATCAAATATTTTTGATGATTATCAAAGCCCAATTAACTCTCTGCCAGCTGGTCGCAATATCTGGGATAACGTAATTACCGTTCACAATTATGTTGGAAGACCACAAGAGGTATCAAACAATCTCAACCGAGTCCAAGGATTTGATTCTCCATTATCATTAACTACAGACTACCTTGGAAATATTCCAAGTCAAGAATGCGGTACGACTTCGATAAGTGTAGCCGTAGAAGATTTATTAGCCGACTACGACATTAAAAAACAAACGCTCGAAAACTTCAAGGATGACGGTAGCCCTGAATACTATCAATATCTCATCGAAACTTTAAACTCATCTAATTTAGTTCAAAGATTTAATGAACTATCTGGAGCGAGTCCATCTCTATCTGTTGACAGAATTATTGAGATTTTGAATAAAGAATCTGATTTACCTCGTTCGATGCTCTTGAACATTTTAATGAGCAATATATCTTCACTTAAAAATGGGGAGTCTTTATCGAAACTTGATTCATTACAGACTCCATTAAACTCATCGGAGAAGGAGTCATTATTCGCTTTATTTTCCAATATCGACGCGAAGGGCATATTAGAATGTCAAGTCAATGAAGCAGCCTTTAAGTTGTATAATGCAATCAGCGAAGAATTAACGAGTGTTCTTCTTGATACTCTAATCACAAATAAAACCTCAGCACTTGAAGACTTCAATTCAAAATTGAACATTATATCCTCAGGTCATTGTGAGTTGATGAATGCACAAAATGATTTCAATTACAATCTCATTATTTCTATCGTTAATAATAGGCTCCTCAACATTAGAGAGTCTTCAATGGAAAGTAAGGATCTCATAAAGCTCAAGGAACTGATTGAAGAAACAATGTCTTACGGTGCAACGGATTCCACCATTCAACTGAACTATGATGGGTTTGCGTCGAACTATATCTTTCCCGATCTTCCAATGACTTATAGAATGACGGATTTGATTATAAACAAGTTTGATCCTTCTGGTTATCATGGAGACTTAGAATATCATTTTGGAATTCCTAATACCCGTTCTGCTTTTAAGCCAAATCCAAAGGAGATACGTTATGGAATTAAAGCCTTTCCTAACCCAGCTAGTACCTACGTGCAAATTCAATCTCAAGTCGAAGATATCAGCGACAGCATAATGATTGTTCGTGATTTAACCGGTAGAGAAATCCCGGTCGAAGTTATAACTAAGAGTAAAAACGAATGGGTCATTGATGTGAATGAATGGGTAAATGGTAGCTACATCATTGAACTTCGAAAAGAGGGAAAAATCAATTCCACCAATCAACTAATAATTCAACGATGAGATCAACCTTGAGATTGTGTCTTCTTTTGTTTTCCTTGCTGCCTAACACCACCGTAGTCGCCCAATTCAACAACGTTTATTTGACCGAATTTACTGGTGAAACCCTGGGCATTGAAGTTAGCGAAAGTGATAGTTCATATATTATTCCAACCGCGTATGGAACTAATAATCTCGATCCAAAGTTTGATCTCATGAAAGTTTCTACAATCGGGATTTTTGAAGGGCTTACCAATATCTTCGATTTTGAAAACACTATTTATTCTGGAGCTCACAATAGTTTTTTTAAAACGACGGATGATGGTTATTTGTTGGCTGCAGGCTACAATGGTCCGTTTATAATTAAATATGACTCTGAATTGCAAATTGAATGGCAGCAATTTGATAATTCAGGCGGATATGCTCACTATTGGGGAGGCGGAGAACTTGGTAACGGAGATTTCATATTGGCCCTTACTTCTCCAGATGAGTCCTATAATATTTTACCTATGAGAAGATATTCAACGCAGGGAGAATTATTATCTGAATTTGAAATAGAATTAGATTATAATTTCGTACTACCAACCTCTTTTGCCGTTAGAGACTCGTTCGTTTATGTGGCCTTTCATCACATCTGGTTGGACGGACGGAGAAATTACTTGGCTTGTTACAATGCAATTACAGGTGAGGAAATTTGGGAAATAAACCAAATAGAAGATGATCAAGTCTTGGCATTCACAGATCCTATTTTGTGTTGGGATCATTACGGTAGGCTATTGTTCACTTATCATGAAATGACTCAAATTCCTTTACCCGGTGTCTTTCATACTGGGTACTATGGTTCCATAAAAGTAGTTGCCTTAGCCCCCGAATCCGGGGAGTTGACAGAAGAATTATATGTTTCACCAAGTTGGTTGCAAGTTTGGATATGGGACGCCGAGGTAACTGATGATGGCGGCATGGTCATTATGTATCAAGGTTTTTCAAATACGATGCCGAATTTTTCTGGCCCAAGAATTATGAAACTTGATGCAGATTTTCAAACTGAATGGAACAGCATTTTTTCACCACCAGACCAATATTTCAATCCACCTGGAGGCTCTTACTGGTTGTCGGATATTGAAATTACTCCTGATGATTGCATTGTTTCATCTGGGTATACTCAAGCATTAAATGATGAGAACGCATTTTTCCAACTCCCCTGGGTCCTGAAAATCGACGCATGTGGAAATGAAATTATCACCGACTGTTCGCTCAGCGGATTGAGTGAACTTTCGGGGAGGAATAAAATTTCAATCTATCCCAATCCCGCGCGGGATCGGGTATTCCTCAAAGCAGAAAACGCCATTCAACACGCGATGATTTTTGATATGAATGGTAAAA
>CAYRZQ010000031.1:0-48713 GCA_964428835.1 uncultured Comamonadaceae bacterium
TAAATGGACTACCTGAAAGAATGATTCCTTTAACGTTGGCGCCTACTTCTGGTGCTTTATTCCAAGGGTGAATTTCACAGTAAATATTCAGTTCACGGATACGGCGTGCGATAAGTTGAGTTACCTGAGATCCGAAATCAAGGATGAGAATCGTTTCGTGCATGGGTGCGAAATTAGTCATTCCTAGGCATACATTTGTTGCAAAAGGTGGAATATGATATTGACAAATCTAGAAGGTAAAAAGATAGTATTGGCGTCCAAGAGTCCGCGACGCAAGCAATTGTTGGAGAGCATTGATATACCATACGAAGTGCGCACATTGGATGTGCCTGAGGATTTTCCTCCCGCGCTTCAGGCCGGAGAGATTCCATTGTTTCTTTCTAAGCTAAAAGCAATGGCCTTTAAAGAAACAATGGCCGATGACGAGATCATTATCACAGCGGATACGGTGGTGTGGATTAATGGGCATGTGTTGAATAAGCCTGAGGACAAAGCCGAGGCCCATGCTATGATAGCTGAATTAAGCGGTGCAAAGCATATTGTTTATACAGCGGTCACCATTATGAGCGCTACCAAGGTCACTTCTTTTGTGGATGAAACGGAAGTTGAATTTAGAACACTTGAGCCCCTCGAAATCGAATATTATCTCGAAAAATACCAGCCTTATGATAAAGCGGGAGCCTATGGGGTGCAAGAGTTCATCGGATCCATTGGGATTAAGTCGCTGAAAGGCAGTTACTTCAATGTTATGGGGCTCCCAATTCACAGGGTATATGAAATTTTAAAGGAATATTAGTTCAAAGTGCTTGTACATTTCAACAATATTCCTACATTTGCCCCCTCAAATTTTTTGAGCCCAACCGGAAAGGTGGGTGAGTGGCTGAAACCAACAGTTTGCTAAACTGTCGTACTGAGTAATCGGTACCGGGGGTTCGAATCCCCCCCTTTCCGCAGAAACACTGACACTGTTCGAAAGGTATGGTGGAAGTGACTTCGGGGTGTAGCGTAGCCCGGCTATCGCGCCTGCTTTGGGAGCAGGAGGTCGCAGGTTCGAATCCTGCCACCCCGACTACTACAAGGTTCAAAGTTGAAGGTTCCAATAACGAACATTGAACTTTGAACCTTGTGTGTTTTTGATCTCGTAGCTCAGCTGGATAGAGCATCTGCCTTCTAAGCAGACGGTCAGGGGTTCGAATCCCTTCGGGATCACTTGAAAGAAGCCAATGCCATAGGTGTTGGCTTTTTTTTCTTGAAATGTTAAAGCGTCAATGCCACTACAATCATCAAAAGAATAAAAGACACAAGATTGATGACGATCCCCGATTTCAGCATCTGTGAAGCCTTTACATAACCCGAGCTGTAAGCAATCGCATTGGGAGGTGTACTCATAGGAAACATAAAATCGCAACTCGAAGAAATCGCTACAGGAATAGCAAATATGGCTGGATGGATCCCAGCCCCGAGTGCGAGGGCTGCCACAACGGGAACAAAAATATTCACCATTGCAAGATTGCTCATGAGGGCCGTCAGAACGATGCCCGTAAAGCAAAGAATGGATACGAAAACAAACATGTTTCCTGATTCAAAGACTTTCATCAGGGAAGTGACTTGCTCTATTAATCCAGAATTTTTAAAAGCCTCCGCCATTGCAAGTCCACCACCAAACATGAGCAAAACACCCCACGGCAAGCGTTCGGTATCCTTCCATTCCAACAGTGCTTTTTTATCCGCAGATGCTGAGGGAATGATAAATAAGGTTACCGCGGCAATCATTGACACCACCACGTCAGATAGTTCTATGCCATACGGCTTGAGCAATGAGGAAATGGGGTCGGCAAGAATCCATAGAATCGCTGTAGCGATAAAGACGATGAAAACACGGAGCTCGCCTTTCGTTGGTTTCCCTAGGCTTTTCAACTCCTCTTGGATGATACTTGTACCTTCTTCAAATTTTCCTAGTCGATTGGGATAAATGATTTTTACCAAAAAGAAATAAGTAAGAAGCATTAGGGCCAAGGCGAATGGGAAACCGATTTTAAACCAATCAAAAAAAGTAATGGGTGCATTAAAGCTGTCGCTGCTGAGGATACCGGCTGCTGCTGCATTTGGAGGGCTGCCCACAAGTGTGGCAATGCCCCCAATGCTCGAACCATAGGCGATAGAGAGCATGAGCGTCAGACTGAAATTCTTTTCACCTTTCGAAAGATGATTGTTTTCTTTTTTAATGAGAATTGCAATAATGGAAGTAGCAATTGGAAACATCATCAATGTCGTGGCAGTATTGCTGATCCACATTGAAATGAGGAATGAAGAAAGCAGAAATCCGAAAATAATATTATTGGCTCCAGTACCCGTTTTATTTACAATATTCAACGCAATCCGACGATGCAGCTGCCATTTTTCCATAGCGATGGCAATGATGAATCCACCTAAAAAAAGAAACACAAATTTGTTACCGTACGCTACACATGTTTTTTCAATCGACATAATTCCCGTGAGGGGGAAAATAATAATAGGTAAAAGAGATGTTGCACCCATAGGAAGTGCTTCTGAAATCCACCAAATAAGCATCCAACCGATCGATCCGATCGTGCACGAGGCGGCGTAGTCCAAACCAAAGGGTCGAATTAATAAAAAGAACAGGAATAATGCTGGTCCCGCGAGGAGAGAGGGGAATTTCTTCTTTTCCATAAGCCAAATGTATTTGTTTTCATCTTAGGATTTTGCTTGTTGCTACCTTTGTAATCTATGGCAGAGCGTTTTTTGAAAAAGAATCAAATAATTGATTTGAGAATAAGTGATTTAGCTTTCGGTGGTGTGGGCATTTCGAAGATACCAACCGATGGTGGTGATTTCGTGGTCTTTGTTCAGAATACCATTCCGGGTCAATTGGTAAAAGCTGTAGTGGACAAGCCGGCAAGGCGCCACGCAGAATGCAAGTTGCTTCAAGTGATTGAACCTTCAGAACATGAGGTGAGCATTCCATATCAACGAATTCCCGGAGCTCCTTACGCAACTTTACCCGTAGAAATGCAAGTGGAGTACAAGCGTAAATCTACGATTGAGCTTTTTCGAAGAATCGGGAAAATCGACAATGCAGAAGAATTATTTGATGAGTTTATTCAATCTCCGTCTCATTGGCATTACAGAAACAAGATGGAATATTCTTTTTCTGTAATACGCTGGGATGAGAAGGATGAAAAGGAAGTAGATGATTTTGCATTGGGCTTTAAGCATCGTGGTACATGGTGGTGCGTGGAAAATCTGAATAACGATAGCGGAATGTTTGATCAAGCCCTGGAGAGCAAGCTATATGAGCTGCGAGAGTGGTTCGAATCTACTGGACTTCCGGCATGGCTTCCGCCAAAACGCACAGGATTCTATCGTTTCTTGGTAGTGCGAAAGAGTTTTCAATCTGATGAATTACTTCTCAATTTGGTGACTACGGATGCTGGAATAGAAAATTTCGATCGAGAAAAGTTTATTGCCAAAGTGATTGAATTATGGGGAAGCCGCGTTGCCGGAATTATACATACGATTAATAATGATGAAGGCGATCGTGTGGATCCTCTGAATGGTTCGACCGAATGTATATTCGGTCGTACTAAAATAGAAGAGGTGATTCATAATTTGCGTTTTGAGATTAGTATGCAAAGCTTTTTTCAGACCAATCCGAAAAGCGCTGAAAAGCTCTATCAAAAAGTATTGGACTATGCGGATGTAAAGGGTGAAGACGACGGTAAAGTAATCATGGACATGTTTTGTGGAACAGGCACGATTGCTCAATTAATGGCAGGACAGAGTAAAAGAAAAGTGGTGGGAGTCGATATTGTGGAGGCTGCCATTGAAGATGCCAAGAAAAATGCAAAAAAGAATAATGTACACAATGTAGAGTTTTATGCTTCCGACGTTGGTAAGTTTCTTTTGAATTATCCTGATTTTGCTGGCAAGATTAGTACTATCGTTCTTGATCCTCCACGAGGAGGTATCGCACCAAAGACGTTGAGAAAGGTGATGGCGCTAGGTTGCCCAAGAATCGTATATGTGAGTTGCAACCCAGCGACTCAAGCTCGAGATATGGAGGTGTTGGCAATGGAAGGCTACGAGTTAAAGAAGTTCTCTCTCGTCGATCAATTCCCACATACTTCTCATATAGAATCTGTTGCACTTTTTGAAAAGAAATAACTTAAATTCGTCTCCTCAATCAGGATTATGCCAAAGGAAAGAACATTGATATTGGATCAGCGACAGGTACTGCAAAAGATTACCCGGATGGCCCATGAGATTTATGAAAATCATCATAAGTCCAAAGATTTATTTCTCGTTGGTATTTCTGGTAATGGAAATGAACTAGCAAAGCGTTTGGTAAATATTCTTTCAGAGGTCACCGATATCAGAGTGAAGCATTTGGAGTTGACGCTCGATAAAGACAAGCCTTCAATCGAGAATATCAAGTTTTCTGGTAATATCTCAGAGGTGAAAGGCCGAAGTGTAATCCTTGTTGACGATGTAATTAATAGCGGTCGAACACTTATCTATGCTGCTGCTTTTTTATTAGAAGCAGACTTAAAGAAACTCACTGTTGTGACCTTAATTGAGCGTTTCCACCGTCGATTTCCAATTCGCGCAAATGTTGTGGGACTTACACTTTCAACGAATTTGAAGGAACATGTAACAGTGGATTTGACTAAAGGAAAAGAATCTGTTCACCTGGAGGCTTAAGCGATTTTTCTAATTATTTCTTCAGTAATTTCTTGGACACTTTTATCATCGCATTCAATGATGATATTTGCTTCTTCGTATAAAGCTGCGCGCTTGGCTAAGTGGGTTTCCACGAATTCTTCAATTTCATTTTCATCCAAATCTTTAAGAATTGGACGATGATTTAATTCTTTCATTAGTCGTTCTGCGAGGGCGCGACCTGTCCATTTCAAATATATTGAAGTGGAATGCGATTTTATTTGGTCCAAATTATTCCCAAAAATGGGGGTTCCCCCTCCGGTTGAGAGCACGCCTTTTGGTAATTGTAAAATTGACTCAAGATAAAGTGATTCTAGTCTTCTGAAATAAGGTTCACCTTTTGTCTGAAACATCTCTAGAATGCTGCGGTCGTCATTGGCTTCAATGATTTGGTCTAGGTCGAGGAATGGCAGGGATAACTTGTTCGCTAATTCGCGACCAATTGTGGTTTTACCAGCACCCATATAACCAATGAGAACGATGAACATTTGACCGAAATTAGTAATTTCCCCATTCAAAATGTCATGAAGCCAAATATTTCTGCGACAATTTTTCTTGAATTGTTGGATGGACTAAATGTTGAGTACCGCGTTTCAAAATTATTATCATGGATTTTTCAAAGTTTACATTGAAATCGCAGGAAGCGATTGAAAGAGCCCAGCAACTGGTGATCTCGAAGGGACAGCAGTCGATAGAGAACGCCCACCTGCTTAAGGGCATTATTGAGGTGGACGAAAATGTAACTCCTTTTTTATTGAAAAAATTGAATGTAAATCTGCCTTTAGTTACACAGGCAGTGGATAAGATTATTGAGTCGAGACCTCGCGTAAGTGGAGCGCCGCTGGGGCTTTCAGGTGATGCTTCAGCAGCGCTCATTCAGGCACAAGGATACCTGAGAGAGTTCGGAGATGAGTTTGTAAGTATTGAGCATTTGCTTTTGAGTATTGCCGAGGGTAGAGATCAAACTTCACAGTTGTTGCGTGATAGTGGTGTTTCAAAAAAGGAATTAAAGGCCGCGATTCTCGAGTTGCGCAAGGGGAAGAAAGTTACCTCTTCAACGCAAGAGGAGACTTATAATGCTTTGAACAAGTATGCTAAAAACTTAAACAAGCTTGCTCAAGAAGGTAAGTTGGATCCTGTTATCGGGAGGGATGAGGAAATTCGAAGAGTGACTCAGATTCTTTCAAGAAGAAGTAAAAATAATCCAATCATAATTGGAGAGCCGGGCGTCGGAAAGACGGCCATAGCAGAAGGCTTGGCTCATCGTATTGTCAAAGGCGATGTTCCCGAGAATCTGAAGTCGAAGACTATTTTCGCCTTGGACATGGCAGCTCTGATTGCTGGAGCAAAGTATAAGGGTGAATTTGAGGAACGCTTGAAATCGGTAGTCAATGAGGTACAAGGTAGCGAAGGAGCAATCATATTATTTATTGATGAAATTCATACGCTTGTTGGCGCCGGCGGGGGCGAAGGTGCGATGGATGCTGCTAACATATTAAAGCCCGCTTTGGCTCGTGGCGAACTTCGCGCGATTGGAGCTACCACATTAAATGAGTATCAAAAGTATTTTGAAAAAGATAAGGCACTCGAAAGACGCTTTCAAAAGGTCATGATTGACGAGCCAGATCGCGATGCTGCGATTAGCATTCTGCGAGGGCTCAAAGAACGATATGAAAGCCATCATAAAGTGCAGATCAAGGACGATGCAATAATTGCCGCGGTGGAGCTGTCGCAACGATATATTACAGACAGATTCCTTCCCGACAAGGCCATAGATCTGATTGATGAAGCGGCTTCAAAACTTAGAATGGAAATCAATTCGAAACCACAAGAGCTCGATGAGATTGAAAGAAAAATCATGCAGTTTGAAATTGAGCGAGAGGCGATCAAGAGAGAAAATAATGCCTCGAAGCTGGAAGATTTGAACCGAGAAATCGCGGACCTCAACGAGCAAAGGAATAGCCTTGCAGCAAAGTGGCAAGCCGAGAAAGACGTCGTAGATGCTATACAAAACGCGAAAAAGAACGTCGAAAGCTTGAAGTTTCAAGCGGAGCAGGCGGAACGTGAGGGAAATTACGGCCTCGTCGCAGAGATTCGCTACGGTCGCTTGAAGGAGCAAGAGGCAATCATTGAAGCTGAGCAACAAAAATTAGCACAGCTTCAATCCAATAGCAAGATGTTAAAAGAGGAAGTGGACCCAGAAGAGATTGCCGATGTAGTGAGTCGTTGGACAGGAATTCCTGTTACACGTCTGGTGGAAAGTGAAAAGGCCAAACTGCTTCGATTGGAAGCTGAGTTGGGGAAAAGAGTGGTAGGGCAGTTGGAAGCAATTACAGCAATTTCGGATGCAGTCAGACGCAGTCGCGCCGGTCTTGCTGATGAAAAGAAACCTATAGGTTCCTTTATCTTCCTTGGGACAACGGGCGTTGGTAAGACGGAGTTAGCCAAGGCATTGAGCGAGTTTTTATTTAATGATGAAAATGCAATGACGCGAATCGATATGTCCGAATATCAAGAGCGCCATACAGTGAGTCGTCTCGTAGGTGCGCCTCCCGGATACGTGGGCTATGAAGAAGGAGGGCAGTTGACGGAGGCTGTTCGAAGAAAGCCTTACTCAGTGATTCTTCTCGATGAAATCGAGAAAGCGCACCCAGATGTATTTAATATTCTCCTTCAAGTCCTGGATGATGGTCGCCTTACCGATAGCAAAGGACGTGTCGTGAACTTTAAAAACACAATCGTTATCATGACATCCAATTTGGGGTCACAGATCATTCAGGACAACTATGATAGAGCCAAGGATCCGGATAGCGAGGAATTGTTTTATAAAACAAAAGATGAGGTGCTCGCTTTATTAAAACAAAGCCTTCGTCCAGAGTTCCTGAATAGGGTGGATGAAGTCATCATGTTCACACCTCTCGGTCGAAGCCATGTAGAAAAGATAGTGAGACTCCAGCTTACAATGTTGTCTGAGCGTTTAGCTAAATCAGAAATAAAGCTCTTGGTAACTCCGGATACGATGCAATATCTTGGTGAAAAAGGCTACGATCCTCAATTTGGAGCCCGCCCAGTGAAGCGTGTCATTCAAAAGGAAGTGATGAATGAACTGTCGAAATACATTCTTTCTGGTAGTCTGGATAGGTCAGAACCCGTGGTAATGGATGTCTTTGATGGACAAGTGGTGTTTAGAAAAAGAATTGATAATGAGGTGGTTATAGAAATATAATTTTTTTTTAGAAAAAACGTAACCTCTCAGTAACTCTGCCGTTAAAGACCATGTAGAATGTTTTTTTGGTTATTTGTTTAGAAATAAATATTGAGTTAAGAATCCCGAGATTGCCCCCTCGGGATTTTTTTTTGAAAAAAAATGAAACCTTTTAAAAAAGGAGAACGTAATACGTCTCAGAATGACGCTAACGGTTAGGCGTTATTTCTAAAGCGAGCATAATAACACTTCTCTTCTAATTAAGAGTAGTTAAGGTTAATTAAGGTTAAGCAAATGAAAAACCCCGGAACGCCGGGGTTATTCATTTTATATATGTTCGATTGAATTACTTGCCTTCTCCGAACTTAGCCATTTCTTTTTCGAAAGTTTCCTTGAACTTTTCGTAGTTATAATCGGCTTTGATTTTTTCGTTTTGTGAAAGACCGCTGTTGTATGCGTCAGCGATTTTGGCTCCTGACAATTCAATAGCTACATAACTTACATAAACTCCATCAGGGCGTTGTGTAAGCTTTTCACAGATTTCTACAACTCCGCGAAGCTCTTGATCTACAACTGTGCGCGCCATTTCTTGGAAAGTCTCAGTAACTTCTTCTTTGTTGTTAAACTCTGTAGAGTTTACGTAGTTGTCACCAACGATTTTCATTGTTGCGCTGATGGTTTTTGCAAGCTCTGAATTTGCATTAGAGCGAGCTTTTTTCTTAGCCGTTTCGCGGTCCATAGACTCACCTGTTGCAGTAGCGCGGAAAGCTTCTTTTGTGCTCATATATTGATCGCCTGAGCAGTATTCGTTAATCAAAACTTCACCAGCTGGCTTTGGAGCTTCAACGGTTTTGTTTTTCTTTTTACATCCAACTGCGGTAAAAGATGCAGCTGCAACAAAAAGGGCAATGGTAAAAATTCGAGTATTCATAATGTTGGTTTTATTTCGTTATTAAAATATTTGTGTTGTCGAAAATCCTACAATCGTGCCAAAGCTAAAAAATTGTATCCAATATTGAAGGAATGATTTGTTGTTCGAGTCGTTCACGCCCCTTTTTATATGCCTCAACGCTTGCGGCATCGCGGTTTAGCTGAAGTCCTTTGATATTATTTAATGATTCCTTGTAAATTATTTCACCTTGGTTAGATTCAACAATCACTGTGAGCTCCAGTAATGCAACTACAAAGCCTTGGGCAGAGCCTCCATCAGAGCTATTTGCCGTAATCTTGATGCGATAGTCGGGATTGGAATTTGTTTGTCTTAGCCCTTTTTTAATAAGTTCTGAAGTTGTCGCCGAAGCGAGCGTTGTCGCTGTTCCTGCTGCGCTATATACGTTTTCAATTGAGCTCACATTAAAACTAGGAGCTATAAACTCTATAGGGAATTTTTTACTATCCGTTTTTAAGTTCTTTAAGATAGGCCCAGTAATTCTCCTATCAAGATCATTTGGCTGCAGCGGCATGAGATCAATCTGTACGTTGAGATTGAGGTCTTTATCCTTTGAATCTACATTATCTATCACTACACCAAACTTTCCCAATTCATCGGTTACTTCAACACGAGGCTTCATGAACCTTGTTTTTGGATACGTATGAGTGGTCGTAATGCCACGTACCGCTTGGCCATTGTAGGTTACAGTAAGGCTGGAGTTGGCGGTATAATTGTTTTCGGCGGCAAGTGTAAACTTTGGTTGGGATGACACGATAGTCAAACCGGCAGCAAGTCGTTGCAACGAGGAATAGATTTCGTTGTCAAGAAATAATTTATCTTGCCCTGTATTATACTCGTTGATTTCACCCCAATAATCTTGAATAGCGAAAAGCCCCCTCAGATAATTGTCTATTGCCGCGGGGATTGCATTACTTTGTTCAGCTTCTTTGCCTTTGGAGTAAAAATCAAAGGCGCTTGACATGGCCTGATTTTTCTTCATTAGCTTTTTCTGCTGGTAAGATGCCTTATTTAGGCGATAATAAATCCAATAATCGTTTTGGTCTTCCCAAACTCCTGCTACTTCATAGTCTTCGATCTTTTCATCTGTAGTGGTGGTGATATTACTAATAAACTCTTCACTGAAAGTTTTATTAACTTCAAGAGCATTGAGAAATGTGCTGCCTTGAACGCGTACACTTATTTCAGAGGCAAGGTCATTGAGTGCATTTTTTTTCGCGATGGCTTGATAGTCGAGAGGCTGAGTACGCTTTGAGCAGCTACCCACTCCGATATAGTATCCACTATTAACAGGGCGCTGATCTACCCAGGCTGGCTTAGGTTCTTGCGTAATATTAGGCTTGGGCGAACTGCTTGTTGAGCCAGTATTTCCGCATGAAATCAACACCATACTAGCAGCAAAGCCAATTAGTACGAATAGATATTTTGTAAGTGAGAGCATACTACTTCACGATATTTTTTACGGTTGCGCCAATTTGATCAGACATTTGACGGCTAATGGTATTGAACAACTCATTTGACAACTCACCAGTTGATCGTAGTTCTTGTCTGCCATTCAACATGTTCATTAAGGCACGACGATCATTCTGATTGAAGTTTACGTTCTTCCCATTGGCTGGAAAGAGATTTGAGGCATCGCCATCATACTTTGCCCAAGCAATTTCGTCGATTGCTGTCTTCTCGATGATGTCGGTTTTGATGAGCTCGCCTGTTTTTAAATTAATAAGTTTATACTGAAAGCTTACGGTACAACTATTTGAATTTGAGAACTCGGTATAGTTTACAGGCTTATATCTTGTTTCAAAATAATCTTTTCCGTCTTCTGGGTTTTGTCTTTTTACTTTAAATGCTTCATAGCCTTCTCGGCTTCTAGATCTAGCTTGACCATTTCTGACGCTGTAGTTTAATACCGTACCTGTGAGAATCGCCTGTGCACCCACAAGCTGCCCAACGCTGACGGCAGTCTGTTCATCTACGACACCAGAAAGTTGAAGTTTCTGCTCCTGCAGAATGGCCTGCATGTGTTCTCTATCAACGATTTTCAAAAATGGATCATTGATAGATGTAAGAGCTTCAAGTGTGTAAGCAGATACTTTTGCATCAAGGCCTGGTGTACCGCTTGCATTTTCGAAAGCCAGCAGAGCGATGGTGTAGGTACCTTTTTCCAAAGCTTCGCTTTTGAGAGCTTTGGCGTTTTTGTAGTCCACACGACGTTTCATTACTTGATCAAAATAATCATAGGCTTCACGGTAATGTTGGACTTCCATCGCTTTCACTCCTTTAGAATAAAGAGGTTCCATGAATGCAACGTCTGCCAGGTCTTTTGAATCCTTGAAGTTTGGATCGAAGGTTTTGATTTCTTTGAATCTCACTTCAGCCTCTTGATACTTCTCTTGTTCGAGTAAGGTAGTGCCCTCTTCATATAGTTCTATGAGGTAATCATCTTTAGCTTTATTATAATCTTGCACATAGAAGTCGGCAATGTCAAGATTAACACCAACGCCTTGAATTCTCTTTTTATATGTTTCCGCTCTTTGATAAGCATAGACAGCATTTTTATTTGAGCCAAAGTTTTTTTCTCTGGCGAATTCTCCGAGCATTTGATTCAATACAAGCTGCCCGGTTTTTTTCATCCCTATCTGTGCATCGATGTTATTTCTTTTCTTCATCAATGCAGTATAGTAGCTGTTTGCTGCTTCTGTGTTAAGGCCAGCGGCTTCTTGCTTCACAGCAATCTTTGTATAGTACTTGGAACCATGACAAGAAATTAGTGAAATCGCAAGAAAGAATATGACGTACAGGTGTTTCATAATTAATGGACAATAAAATACAGATTGTCTTGGTGTTGGTGGCGTCGGCAATTTACCGACGCCACATTTATTTTCACCAGTTATTTTGATTCGATGAACTCATTGAGCTCATCTGAACTACTCGAAAAGCTAAAGGCATCTGCCACCATGTAGTAGTTGTTTTTGTCAGTGCAGAAATCGTAGGCAAATTTTGCAAATTCGAGCTTGCTTTCTTCGAATCCAAACAAGCCCATAACTTCTTTGATTTGAGCCACGCTCATGCAGCTCGCTTTTACTGCTTGCTTTGCGGTAGAAAGTTTAGTATCATCGAATCCCTTTGATGAAATGCTACCTTTTGCACTAGTGAAACTACCTGAATCCATAGGTCTAGAACAACCTGCAGGAGTTCTTTCTGTCACAACTACCTCTTGACGTGGTTGTGTTTTTGGAGTTGATGAACTCGTAGTAGTTGAACTGCTCGAACTGGTTTTTACCGTGGTAGTAGTAGTCTCTTCCACTTCCATTTCACCATCCATTCCTTCAATATTCATATTGATTCCCATATTCAAACCACCAACGTTCATATTCACGTTCACCTTTTCACCAGAGGTTGGTTTAGTAGTAGTAGTTGTTGTTGTAGTCGTTGTAGTTGCTCCAGATGCGGCTGGACGTGTAGTTGATGTGGTAGTTGATGTATTTGAAGGTGCATCGTCCTGTATTACGTCTTCTGAATAATCCACGATTTTGATATCATCGCTTTTTGATGGAGTGGCCGTAGCTGACGCGCTGATTTCAGACTCTCCTTGAAAACGTAAAACGTACTCACCTTTTTTATTGGTTTTAACCACATATGTGACTTCAAATCCTTTGTGGACGGCGAAGTTTTTGTCTGTAAAATCTGGTAAAGTGGCGTCTTCGAAATCAATGCGTGCGGTGTAGAACTCTCCAGTCAAATTGTTGACTTTGACGTTGGTTTGTGGAGTTGCATTTTGTCTTTCACCATTAAGGATAAGGGTGAATTTGTCGCCATTCTCAGAGAATACAACGGCGTTTGCATTCTGTGCGAATGATGAAAGTGAAGATGCAGTGATAAGTAAAAAAGTAAAAATCTGTTTCATGGTTATGATTTTAGCGGTTAAAATTAATCTTTACGCCTCAATAGGCGAAGGTTGTGCCAAAAAAAATCAACTCGACAAAGGTTATCTTATTTTTGGCCGATTGATAAGAAAAGTTTGACAAATAATACAATGACAACAATTTTAATCCTGGGAGCGGGTCGCAGCAGTTCGAATTTAATAAAATATCTTTTGGAGGCCGCGCCAAATGAGGGCTGGCATGTTAGGGTGGGGGATATGGATGAATTGGTGGCCGCCTCGAAGGTAAAGTCCGACTATGGATCGACCTTTAAAATTGTTCCAGGTAATAATGAACAGATAATCAGTGAAATAGGCGCGAGTGACGTGGTTGTTTCCATGCTTCCAGCTGGGATGCACCCTCAGATTGCGCGTTGGTGCATTGCAGCTAAGAAAAATTTGGTGACCCCGAGTTATATCTCTGATGAGATGGCAACATTAGATGAGGATGCCAAGGCAGCTGGTGTGCTGATATTGAATGAAATGGGCGTCGATCCTGGTATTGATCACATGTCTGCAATGGAAATTATTCATGCCTTGCAGGCTAAAGGAGCAGAACTGCACAGTTTTGAATCATTTACCGGTGGCCTCATCGCACCTGAGTCTGACAACAATCCATGGAACTACAAAATTACTTGGAACCCCCGAAATGTTGTGCTCGCGGGCTACGGCGGAACGGCTAGGTATCTTGAGGGCAATAAATTAAAGCTTATACCTTATCATCGTTTGTTTTCAGAGTTAACAGCCGTTCAGGTTATCGGTTATGGTGATTTTGAGGGGTATGCCAACCGAGATTCGGTAAAATACCGAAAAATATATGGGCTGGATGGCTTACCCACTTTGTATCGGGGGACGTTGCGCAGAAAGGGATATTCGGAAGCATGGAATGCGCTGATACAAATTGGTTTAACGGATGACAGTTTCGAAATAGAAGGTTTGAATCATCTCACATGGAGAGAGCTAACTGCTTCTTTTTTATCGGAAAAGGAGAATGAGGACTTAGAAAAGTCTATTAGAGATAAATATTGCTCGAATGAAGACATATTCAACAAGTTGAAGTGGTTAGGAATTTTTTCATCAGAACCTATTGGTGTTGAAAAAGGCTCGCCCGCAGTTGCATTGCAGGCCTTGATAGAACGCAAGTGGAAATTGGCGCCGGATGATAAAGATATGATTGTGATGTGGCATCGTTTCGGTTATTCCATCGCGGGAAAGCGCTTTGAAAAGGAGAGTTCGATGGTATGTTTGGGCGATGATCCTATTTATACGGCTATGTCAAAGACTGTGGGATTGCCTATTGGAATTGCGGTTAAGTTAATGCTTCAGGGAAAATGGGATAAAAAGGGTGTTCATTTGCCAATTACAAGTGATTTTTACGTTCCAGTAATGCGAGAGTTGGAGTCACTTGGTATTCATTTCACTGAATCAGAAAAAGAAATTCATGCTTAAGAATAAGGTAATATGCGGTTTTGTTTTTTTATTGGTTTCGCATTTGGCGATAGCCCAAGACGGGCGCAAGCCAGAAGTATCGGATACCGTAAAGTGGGAGACCGCCGAAGATTATAACCGCGACCGCGAATTGATCGTGAGGTGCTTAAAATGGCTTTGCACTGCACCAATGGGCCAGGATGTAATTTATAGGAGCGAAGCAAATGCTTTTGTTTTGCGCTGGCTGTCCGGGGCACCTGACGTGATCATCAATATTGACGAAATAATCTTTGATTTTACAGTAGGGAATGATGAGATGCTTTTTTCCGTGATACACGCGATGGCACTTACAACCATGACCAAAAAGAAAGAAATGGACCAAGAAAAGTTGGCGGTGGAGACCATGAGAATCGTATGTGAGTTGGTCGATTCCAGTGAGAAGTATAGCGCCGATAAAAATATGAAGCCTGCTCTCAAAGCTTTTCGAAGAGATAAATTAGAAGAATACGTTCGGGAACGTATGCAGACCGCCAAGAAATAGGCAGAACAAATTCACCCGATTAATGCTTTTACAGCTATGAAAAAATTCGTCATTCCTGAGAAATATCGCTCAAGTATCATAGGAAGCGTCAAGGAATGGAGAAAGTCCAAGGATCCCAGGAAACAAGATTTTTCTCCAACATATTTGGATTTGGGACCACTAGAAGTGGTCTTGCCAAGGCACTTTGGGTTTTGCTACGGAGTGGAGAATGCCATTGAAATTTCCTATAAGGCTATAGAGGAAAATCCAGGAAAAAGAATTTTCCTATTGAGTCAAATGATTCATAATCCAGCAGTAAACGAAGACCTAGAATCGAGAGGGATTCAATTCATCATGGATACGGAGGGCCACCAGTTTATTGGATGGGACGAAATTACCTCAGATGATGTGGTGATTATTCCCGCGTTTGGAACTACGCTCGAAATAGAGCAGATTTTAATGGACAAAGGAGTTGAAACTAAAAGATACAATACTACGTGTCCGTTTGTAGAAAAGGTGTGGAAGCGTTCATCTGAAATAGGAGGAAAGGGTTATACGAATATCATTCACGGGAAGCACAAGCATGAGGAAACGCGCGCCACATTTAGTCATTCAGCAGCGCATTCGGCAAGCGTTATTGTAAGAGATATCAAGGAGGCGGAGCGTCTCGCAGAGTATATGAAGGGAAATAAGGGTCGCGAGGAATTTGAAAAGGAATTTGCGGGAAAATACAGCGTTGGATTTGACCCATCGAAGGACTTGAAAAAGGTTGGAGTAGTGAATCAAACCACCATGCTCGCTACAGAAACCCAAGAAATTGCTGATTATTTCAAGAAACTTGTCGTCTCATTGTATGGAGATGACGCGTTTGCAGACACCCGAGATACCCTCTGCTACGCCACCAATGATAATCAGGATGCAACACTGGGTGCATTAAACTCAGACGCAGATTTAGCGTTGGTAATCGGAGGATACAATAGCTCTAATACTTCTCAGTTGGTCACTATTTTAAGTGAGAAAATGCCCGTGTATTTTATCAAAGACGCGGAAGAAATTATATCTGAAAATAGCATATTTCATTTTGTTTATGCAGAGCAAAAACGCATAGAGGCTACCGAATGGCTGCCGAAAAAAGACAAAGTGAAAATAGTCATAACTAGCGGTGCGTCTTGTCCAGACCCTGTTGTGGAAGCCGTGGTAAGAAAGGTTCAAGGCTTCTTCCCAAATGCGAATAATATAGAAAATGTATTGGAGGAGTTGATTGGGATGGAATAGTAAGTTTGAAGATGCTTACCTTTGAACTTAATTTTATGTCTGATATCATTCAACTTTTACCGGAGTCAGTTTCGAACCAAATAGCGGCAGGTGAGGTCGTTCAACGTCCTGCGTCTGCGGTGAAGGAATTGGTGGAGAACAGTATCGATGCAGAAGCAAGTTCTGTGCATGTTATCGTGAAAGATGCTGGTAAGACGTTGATTCAGGTGATTGATAATGGAAAAGGCATGTCAGCGCAGGATGCAAGGATGTGCTTCGAGCGTCATGCCACTTCTAAGGTGAGAAAATCGGAAGATTTGTTCAATATCGTCACAAAAGGATTTAGAGGTGAGGCGCTTGCAAGTATCGCGGCCATTGCACAGGTGGAATTGCGCACGCGCCAGCGTGGTGAGACACTTGGTACGAAGGTAGAAGTAGAAGGGACGAAGGTTAAGAGCGCGGGCCCAGATCAATGTCCTGAAGGGACAAATTTCATGATCAAGAATCTTTTTTATAATGTACCGGCGCGTCGTTATTTTTTGAAAAGCGACGCCATCGAGCTCAAGCATATTATCGAGGAGATTCAGCGAGTGGCGCTAACGCATCCTGATGTTGAATTCAAATTGACGCATAATGGAAGTGAGGTCTTCTCATATCCAAAAACCAATATTCGCCAGCGTGTGGTTAATGTTTTGGGAAGCAAGTACAATGAAAAGCTGGTGCCCGTCGATGAGCAAACGGATATCGTAAGCATTCAAGGCTTTGTAGGAAAACCCGACGTTTCCAAGAAAACAAGAGGTGAGCAATATTTCTTTGTCAATCAGCGATTCATAAAAAATAGTTATCTCAACCATGCGGTGACAGGTGCTTTTGACCAATTGCTTGGCGAGGGTCATTTTCCGCTTTATCTTTTGTATTTGGAAATTGATCCTTCACAGATTGATATAAATATTCACCCAACAAAAACAGAGATTAAGTTTCAGGATGAGCGTGCGATTTATGCTATTCTGCACGCTGCAGTGAAACGCGCTTTGGGAAGGCATAACATCACTCCGACATTGGATTTCAATCAGGAAACAGCCATAGCCATTGAGCCTATGCGCATGGATACAGAAGTGAAAATGCCGGAAATAAAAATCAATCCTGATTATAATCCTTTTCCTACAAAGGAAAAGAGAGAGAGTCTCGCACAAGGCTGGTTCGATAGGAATAATGGAGGTGCGAAGAAAGGTTGGGAAGAACTGTTGGAGATATCGAAAATGATTTCTCCTGAGCTGCATTCGGAGCCTGTAATCACAGCTACAAAATTATTTGAACCAGATGAAGAGCACACTCCATTTCAGTTGCATCGCAAGTATATTGTAAGTGCAACTACCGATGGGATGATATTTATCGATCAACAACGCGCGCATCGCAGAATACTGTTCGAACGCTATTTATTATTGATTGAAAAGCGAACGGGTAGTGTTCAACAGTTGTTGTTTCCTGAGTTGGTGAGCTTTTCGCAGGGAGATGCCGCGATCGTGAATACCATGCTGGAGGACATTCGGAGCATGGGGTTTGAGATTGAGCATTTTGGGGGAACCGAGTTTCAGGTGACAGGCGTACCTTCAGATACGGGAGCCACAAATCTTCAAGCGCTGCTCGATGGTTTTTTGGAGCAGGTGAAGCACGAACAGCCCAATGCAGATATGAATAATTTTGAGAAAATAGCGTGGGCGATGGCGATGAGTACGTCTATCAAATATGGTCAGATGTTGACGATACCTGAAATGAAAGAAATCATTGAGCGACTCTTGGCATGTCATCAGCCGAATTTTGAAAAGAGAAATAGACCTACATTCATTAAATTTACCATAGACCAATTGGGTCAACAATTCAGATAACAATGTTTAATCAACTCACCCCAGTAGTTAAGAATATTATCATCATCAATGTCTTGATGTATTTGGCTTGTGCTGTTGTGCCTGGTTTACACGAATTGAGTGCGGGCTATTATTGGCAAAGTGAAAATTTCAGACCTTGGCAATTGATTACGCACATGTTCACGCATGCGCCTTTGCGATCAGGGAATCTGATGCACATTTTTTTCAATATGTATGCGCTCTACTTGTTTGGCTCGGCAATCGAGCGTCAATGGGGGGCGAAGCGATTTTTGATTTACTATTTTATTTGTGGTCTAGGCGCTTTCTTTCTTCATGAGTTCATCAATTATATAGAGATACAACGCCTTATTGGAGCAATGAATCCAGAGGATGTTCGATTGGTCTATGAAGAAGGAGCTGAAATTTTGAGAGAAGGAAAGAACTTTATAGATCCAGCAGCTGCTCAATTGAATTTTTCTTTGAATATAGGAATTGTTGGAGCTTCAGGATGTGTATTCGGAGTGTTGCTTGCATTCGGGATGTTGTTCCCTAATACAGAACTGATGCTATTGTTTCCACCCATCGCTCTCAAGGCAAAGTGGTTGGTAATCATTTACGGTGCGATTGAATTGCTATTGGCATTACAAAATAATCCAGGAGATAATGTGGCGCATTATGCGCATATCGGAGGGATGATTTTCGGTTATATCATGCTGAAGATTTGGCAAAAGCGCGATGGAAGCTATTACGGCAATCGTTTTAGATATTGATTATGTGGAATGAATTTGTGCGTTGGATCACCAAGCGTGACGGCCTAAATAGATTGCTTGCCATCAATATTATTGTATTTGTATTGGTTCAGGTAGTACTGATCTTTCAAAGATTATCAGAGGTTTCTGTCATTCCATCAGATTTGTATTTGGCTGCTGGCGCGGGTTTTAAAGGGTTGATTCAAAGGCCATGGAGTGTCATCACTCATATGTTTGTGCATGTCGAAGTCGGTCACTTTATCTTTAATATTTTTTGTTTGTACACAGCAGGAAAGCTGTTTCGACATTTCTTGGGAGATGGAAGGCTCGTGGTAAATTACATCCTTGGGGGCATGTTCGGATACTTGCTTTACTTAGGAATGGCCATGGTTTTTCCAAAATTGACGGGAGCTTCATACATTCTTGGCGCCAGCGCTTCCATTATGTCGATCATCCTGACTATCGGAATTTTACAACCGAATTATCAGATTAAATTATTCGGTGTTTTTGATATGAAGTTGATTTGGTTGTGCGGAATTATTATTTTAGTTGACCTCATCAGTTTGCGCAAAGGATTCAACAGTGGTGGCCATGTGGCGCATCTGGGAGGTGCAATTTTTGGTGTCATTTACGCTTATCAATTCAAACGAGGAGTAGTTATGGGTTCATGGTTAGAAAACTTTTTTAATCGCATCGGCTCGTTTTTTTCAAGTAATAAAAACAGCTACAATGAACATCGTCGCCCAAAGACAGACGAGGAGTTTAATGCTGAAAAGAAAAAGCGTCAGCAGCGCGTAGATCAAATTCTCGATAAGATTAGTAAGTCTGGGTATGAGAGTTTATCAAAGGAGGAAAAGGATTTTCTTTTTAAATACAGTCAGAAATAATGACAGAAGAAGTTCCTAAGAAAAAACGAAGGATTACGCTGAACAAGATTTTGTTTTGGCTGAATCTTTTGTTGGTTCTCGTTACTTTTCTCTGTTATGCAGGTGTTACGTTTTCACCGGGAAAAATGGGCTATTTAACGCTCTTTGGACTGGGATACCCACTCGTTCTTGCTTCGAATATTTTATTTATTCTCATTTGGATGTTTCGACGACGGAGATTTGTAGTTTTTTCTTTGTTTGCGATTCTTGTCGGTGTGGGTTATGTGATGGATTTTATTAATTTTTCCTTTGGCGTAGATGCTGCTGAAGAGGGCTGGAAAGGTTTGGAAGTAATGACTTATAATGTCAATTTGTTTGGCTTGTATGCACCTGAGAATAATGAAGAACGACGAGATGAAATTTTTGATGTGCTGAAAGGTGAGTCACCAGATGTTCTTTGTTTTCAAGAGTTTTTTCATTCAGATCAAAAAGGATATTTTATCACTAAGGATTCTCTACTGAAATTTTTACCTACGAAGTATTTTCACGCGCGCTATACACATGCGAAAAATGGCAGGAATTATTTTGGAGTAGCGATGTTCTCGAAATATCCAATTATTAATAAAGGTTTTATACCCTTCGAGTCCGACGTAAACAATTTCTGCATTTACGCGGATATCAAATATCAAGGCGATACGATTCGAGTTTATAATGCTCATTTGCAATCCATTCGTTTTAAGCCGGAGGATTATGCATTTGTAGATGAAAATAAAAACAAAGAAGAGTTGGATAAAGGGTTCAAACGTATTGCCTGGCGCTTGAAAAAGGCTTTTGAGAAACGTGAAGAACAAGTGAAGAAAGTAGTGGAAAGTGTTTCAAAGTGCAAGCATCCAATAATTATGTGCGGTGACTTCAATGATCCTCCAGTTTCTTTCACGTATGGCCTAATGAGTGAGTATTTGGAAGATAGTTTCAAAGCATGTGGCTCGGGTATCGGAAATACCTACAATGGCGTGTTTCCTTCCTTTCGAATAGATTACATTTTGCACAGCAAGGATTTTCGTGCGGATTACTACAGAAGCGTGAATAAAAATTTGTCAGACCACTATCCTGTGGTTGCGGGCTTTACGCTTATGAAGCCGTGATGGGATGAACAATTCACAGTACTAAAACGTTTTCAGTTTGGTGAATAAAAAAGTGGTTATACTTGGCGCTGGTGTCGCTGGATTGGCTTCTGCTGTGCGTTTGCGCAAGGCCGGTTACGATGTGGACGTTTACGAGCAAGCAGATGGACCGGGCGGTAAACTTCGTGAGAAATGGATTGGTAAGTATCGGTTTGATTTAGGGCCAAGTTTATTCACCTTGCCTCAAAATGTGGAAGAACTTTTCGAGCTCTGCGATATGGTGCCTTCAGAGCATTTTCGATACAATCGCCTTGAGCATGTATGTAATTATTTTTTCGAAGATGGCACCCGTTTCTCGGTGCCGGCCAATAGTGCCGAGTACGTACGAAGTCTGTGCGAAACTTTTGGCGAGGATAAGAAAACGGTAGAGAATTTTTTGAAAAGTAGTGAAGAAGTCTATGAGTTGACGACGCCTGTTTTTTTGAAAAGTGAATTGTCAATTGGTGCACTCATAAAAAAGCCTGAGACTTTTAAAGCAATATTGAATTTATATAAGCTTCCTATTTCAGGCACACTATTTCAAAAGTTAAATAAGACCTTTCGTAATCCGAAGACAATCCAATTGTTTTCGAGATATGCTACATACAATGGCAGCAATCCGTATAGCACTCCTGCAATGATGATGCTGATTCCGCATTTGGAAAATGGAATCGGTGCGTACCTACCGGAAAATGGAATGTTTGATATTTCACGGAGCATTCACAAGTTGGGTGAGAAGTTAGGCGTTCGATATCATTTTAATCAGAAGGTTGAAAGTATTATTGTCGAAAACAAAACGGTAAAAGGTATATCAATAGGTGGTAAAAAAATCGAGGCTGATATCGTACTTAGCAATATTGATATTACACCGACTTATCGAAAATTATTGGGAGACAAGTATTCTCCAGAGAAGATATTAAATCAAGAAAAGTCTTCTTCTGCTTTGATTTTTTATTGGGGAATAAAGAAGGAGTTTACTGAATTAGACGTTCATAATATATTTTTCGCATCGGATTATGAGGCCGAGTTTGATTGTCTTTTTACTAAAAAGAGCCTTCATAATGATCCGACCATTTACATCAATATTACCAGTAAGCTTTGCAAGAATGATGCTCCCACGGGGTGCGAAAACTGGTTTGTTATGATAAACGTTCCCCACCTCAATGGTCAGGACTGGGATGCATTAAAAGCTGAGGCAAAGCGCCTCATACTCTCGAAATTGCAACGCATTCTCGGTTTGGATATCTCTGTGCTCATTGAGGAAGAAGAGATCTTGGATCCTCAATTGATTCAAGATCGAACAGGGAGTCATTTGGGCTCGCTCTATGGCAATGCAAGCAACTCTACTTTTTCTGCATTTATGAGGCATCAGAATCATTCAAAACAGTTGAAAGGATTATATTTTTGTGGAGGAAGTGTACATCCAGGGGGAGGCGTTCCATTGTGTTTGTTTTCAGCTCGACTTGCAGCTGGAAGAATAATACATGATACTTTATGATCGCTGAAAAGTGGCGTCCATACATTTACGTTTATTTTTTTCTCGTCTATCTCGCGGGGGCAATTGGTCTTTCTTTTTTTAGTGAGTTGTTTTATCCACTGACACCTTTCAATCTTATATCTAGCGCCATATTAGTAATGCTGTGCCAAAAGGGATTTGAGGCGAAGATGCTTTTATACATCTTAGGTGTTGGAATCTTGGCGTGGTTTATCGAGGGGGTAGGGGTGAGCACCGGATTAATCTTTGGTGTTTACACTTATGGAGATACACTAGGCTGGAAGATATGGAACGTTCCTGTATTGATTGGGCTCAATTGGGTAATGCTTGTTTACAATGCTCAGCAATTCATTGTGTTTTATGTGCAGGAGAGGAAGCCGATAATCGTCAATTCATTAGTGGCCACAGGCTTGGTGATGCTTGATATTTTGATGGAAATAGTCGCTCCTGTTGTGGACTTTTGGTCTTTCACCGATGGCTATGCACCGCTCCAAAATTTTATCGGATGGTGGGTAGTTGGATTCATTCTCTCTTCAATTTCCTTGAAGTCTTTTACGAAATATCCCAATTATATTTCTTCCTATTTTTTCTTATTGCAATGGCTATTCTTCGCAGCCCTTACCATTTTTTCTCGGCTGGATTAGATTAACCGAGTTTGTCTCTTCACCAGTTTTTCATAGACGGTGAGAGCGAGCAATAGCATTGCCATTCCATAGAAAAAATCATCCAGAGGAACTGACCAAATTCGAATTCCCAAATTGTGCTGATTATTATACCAAACTATCTGGTCTGTGATTTTATTTGGCTCTAAATTGATAAAGGGATATTTATAGAAGTCAAGTCCAGTGAGTACACCATTAGCGATGTAAAAGGGAATGAGAAGAATCCACCAGCTAAGATGAAAATACCCCATAAAGTCTGATCTTTTAATGAAAGAGTGATACACTAAAAGTAAGATGCTAACGAAGGAGGCGGACATGGTGTACCAATTCCCGAAATTCGTAGCTATAAAGACGATGCAGAGTGCAATGTAGATTCCAGAGATATAGACGGAAGTATTTTTGAATGGCTGATTCGGAAAGAAATAGCGGACGCATTCATAGGAAAAGATACAAGCATAAGGAATGCAAATAAAAAATAACCATTCCTCTAATGGTAAATTACCGATATGGGCTCCAGTAATGTAATTGGCGTTGAATCCCCAAATTCCATTAGCAGTAAAAAACATGTCCCAAGGCACGTATAGCGCCATCATTGTGATTGTTCCGGCAAGCAGGGCTTTCCAGTACTTATAAAATGGAAGTCTTTTTTGAAAACTTAAAAAGAAAGGGCCACTAAGGCACAGCAGATCAACGAGGAGGTAATAATAGTTCGTCGCAATCATGCTGACTTCAATTTGTTTTCTTTGTACTTGGCGGCTTCTCTGAAATACTTCAATGGAACTAACAACATTCCAAAACATTCACCATGCTCTTTTCCCAAATGCTTGTGATGCACCTTGTGAGCTTTGCGTATAGCTCGGAAGTATAAATTATCTGTTCTTTTGAACCAATCAAATCGCTGGTGAATGAGCACATCATGTACAAGGAAATAGGCAATACCATAAAAGAGTATTCCCATACCAATGTAAAATCTAAAGTCCATTCCATCCATTGCACCAAACATCATGAGCAACCAACTCGGTATTGCGTAGATGAGAAAAAACACATCGTTTCGTTCGAAGAATTTTTTGTGCGGAACATGATGGTCTTCGTGAAAATACCACATAAATCCATGCATTACGAATTTATGCGTGGCCCAAGCCATAAACTCCATGATGAAGAAAGTAGCGATAACAATCAATGCATTCAACGCAATCATTCCGAATAATATTAAACAGTTACTTTATTCTTTTCTCTTTTTACAATTGGTAGTGCAATTTTAAACCATTCTGTGAAGATTTCAGGATGGTTTTGCATTTCTTCTGAAAGCTCCGTCAATCCTACATATCTCCATTCGCAAACCTCATCCTTGTTGATATTAGGTTCACCATTGAAGAGTCCAATAAAAACATGATCAAGTTCGTGTTCTTCCAGTCCTTTGTCTAGTTGGGCATGATATATAAAGCTAAAGCTATGCTGGAGTTCACAATCGAATCCCATTTCTTCTACAAGACGACGGTGCGCAGCGCTTGATAGGTCCTCTCCTGGTCGGGGATGAGAGCAACAGGTATTTGTCCATAATCCACCGCTGTGATATTTCTCCAGTGCTCTTCTATGAATAAGAAGCTCATCATTTTCATTGAAGACGAAAACGGAAAAGGCTCTGTGAAGAAGTCCTTTTTCATGCGCTTCCATTTTTTCCATCGTGCCTACTTCATTGTCATAGGCGTCAACGAGCACTACCGATTCCATTACGACTGATATTTTTTAAGTTCGTTTTCCAACTCTGAGGATAGCTCATCACTATTCAGCATGAATAAAATCGCTTTTTTCCAGAAAGCTGATGAACGATCTATTTTGTTTTGCTTTAGCGCATTGAGAATAATCTTTGCGTCTTCTTCCAGATTGGAGGAGTAGCCTACCACCCACGGCACTTCTGCTTGAACACTATATCTTAAAAAGCGAATTTCTGGATTGTAAAAGTCCTTTTGAATGGCCTTTTCAATTAGCGCTTTTCCTCTGTTGAAATAATCAAATTTTGATGATACTTCTTTCACCACTTCTGCATACATGGCGATGGCAACGCCTTTATAAGCGGTAATTACTGCGTTAGATTCATCCGCATTGCTGAGGGTGTTGTAATACGCTTTGATGCCCTCTTCGCCGCGAGCGGCGAAGTATAAATCGCGATACTTCTCAACCTGCGCGCTGCATTCCCATGTTGAGAGAAAAAGAAAAGATAATGATATTATAAATGCTATTATCCTCATAGAAGATTCAAATTGTGTTGCACATAGCTTTTCAAAATCAATGCAAATTTCTTTTGATTGGGTATGCGAATGCGTTCTTCCATAATGCGATTGCTTGGAAGCGATTTGATTTTTTGGAATAAGCGCACATAATAAGTGTAAGCTACATAAACACCAAAGCGTGCGTCTTTATCCAACATCAAAATACCCTTGTATGCTTCCTGAAAATCTTCTGCAATTTCAGATTCTATTTTTCTCTTCGTAGCCTCATCAAAGTTTCGCAAATCGAGTTCTGGAAAATAAGCTCTTCCAAGAGTTTCATAATCTGCTTTGATGTCGCGCAAAAAGTTTATTTTCTGAAACGCTGCACCCAGGCGCATAGCATAGGGCTTGAGTCGCTCATATTCAGAAGTGTCACCTGAGGTAAATATTTTAAGACACATCAATCCCACCACCTCTGCCGAACCAAGGATGTACGTTTCGTATCCATACCGGTCGTAGGAGTTTTTATCCAGATCCATTTCCATAGATTTCAAAAAAGTATCTACCAATTCCCAATCAAAGTTGAATTGGTGATATGCTTTTTGAAAGCTGTTTAAAATTGGGTTTAGTGAGATTTTATCTTCGATGGCGCGTACGGTATCCTCGCGAAATCTTGCCATGAGTGTGGCTTTATCATAATCGTGAAAAGTATCAACGATTTCATCTGCGAAGCGCACGAATCCATAAACCGCATAAACGGGATCGCGAAATTGTTTTCCAAGTGTTCGAATACCAAGACTAAAGCTGGTGCTGTAGGCATGAGTGGTCTTTCTACTGCACGAGATGGAAACATCGTCGAAAAGTGCTTTTTGATTCATTGGTTAAACTTGTATTGGAGATTTAGATAGGATGTACTTATTTACTTCTTCAGCTACTACTTGTCCGCTGATAAGGCTGGGAGGAACGCCGGGGCCGGGAGTTGTGAGTTGTCCCGTATAATAAAGGTTCTCAATTTTTTTGCTTCTCAGCTTGGGCTTCAAAAATGCAGTCTGCATCAGTGTGTTGGCCAATCCGTATGCATTGCCCTTGAATGAATTGTAATCACTCATGAATTCTTCGTGAGCATAACTTCTCTTGAATACAATGTTGTCAGAGATATCTACTCCCGTATATTTTTTAATTCTCTCAATGATTACGCTTAAATACTTGTCTCTCAAATTTTCGTCACTACTCATGTTAGGCGCAACCGGAATGAGGGCAAATAGGTTTTCGCAGCCTTCGGGCGCGACAGTCTTGTCGGTTTTTGAAGGCGCACATATATAAAAGAGAGGTTTGCTTGGCCACTTTGGATCATCATAAATCTCGACGGCATGTTGATCAAAGTCTTCATCAAAAAAGAGGTTGTGGTGAAGCAATCCATCTACTTTTTTGTTGATGCCCAAATAGAACAATAGCGAACTGGGAGACATGGTGCGCTTGTCCCAGTATTGTTCGTCGTAGCTTCTGTATGCTGGTTCTAGAAGTTTTGATTCAATGTGATGATAATCTCCGCCACCGACGATGACGTCTGCGGTGTGAAGCTTTCCATTCACCACGAGGGCAACAGCTTCACCGTGTTCAACCACTATTTTTTCTACGTTCGCATTTGTATGTATTTCCACACCCAACTCTTGAGCGAGGGCGGTCATTCCCTGAGCGATCTTTACCATTCCGCCTTGAGGATACCAAGTTCCTAATGCAATGTCAGCATAATTCATCATGCTATAAAGCGCTGGTGTTTTAGCTGGTTTTGCGCCCAAGAATAAAACAGGGAATTCGAGCAATTGAATAATCTCTGGATTTTTGAAAAACTTTCGAATGTGCGTGCTCATTGAGGTAAACAACTGCAATCGAAAGGATTCCTTGAGAAGTCTAAGCTCCGCAAACTCCATGAATGAAAGCGATGGCTTCCAAACAAACTCGCCCATGCCCGTATCGTATTTTACCTTGGCCTCTGCGAGAAATTTATCCAACTGAGCCCCAGCTCCTGGCTCAATGCCATCCAAAAGTTTTTTGAATTCTTGGATATCGGCTGGAATGTCCATGCCTTTTTTATCCTTGAAAAAAACACGATAAGATGGATCGAGGCGGGTGAGGTCGTAATAATCTTTGGTTGACTTACCGAATTTATTAAAGAACTCTTCAAAGACTTCTGGCATCCAATACCAACTAGGTCCCATGTCAAACATGAATCCTTCTGCTGAAAAGTGTCGTGCTCGTCCACCTGTGGTGCTGTTCTTTTCGAACACCACAACTTTGTGACCTTGTTTTGCAAGGGAACAAGCGGCAGCCAATCCAGCGAAGCCACTACCGATAACCGCTATTTTACTACTCATGAACAATTAGTAATGAACCTATCAAACAGAGGCTCGGTTAATTTTGTTCAAGGTAGTGATATAATATAATATTCGGCTTAATTATTTGAAAATGAATCAAAAATAAAATTCGGCGGTTGGAATCAAAATACAACTTGAGCGAATATGAGAGCGATTTTTTACCGAGAATGTTTAACCTCAGTACTTTAACTTTTGACCTTCACGAATAACTGATGTCTCGCGAATCTTATTCAGCTTGCATAATTTCTGAACAGAAGTGCCTCTTTTGCGAGCGATTGCACTTAAGGTCTCTCCTCTTTTAACAGTATGCACTCGATTAGAACGAGCACGAGATACTCTTTCGCTATGTTCTTTTACGGCAGGACTTACATAATCAAAGTGAGCTCGGTGTAGGGTGAATTCCCAATCACGAAGCTGCTTTTCATTTGGATCAATCAACAAATTAGGATCGATAGCATCACCCTTGAAGCGAATTTCAAAGTGAAGGTGTGAACCATAAGACCTTCCAGTGTTTCCTCCCAACCCAATGGTGTCACCGGCTTGCACATAAACTCCAGGAACAACTAACCTTTCAGAAAGGTGAGCATACAATGTTTCCAAACCGTTTGAGTGTCGAATTACAACCACATTTCCGTAAGAAGGGCTGTATTGCGAGATACGCACCATGCCTTCGAAAGCCGCAGAAACGGGATCTCCAGTTTCTAGATCGATATCGAGACCATAGTGCATTCTGCCCCATCTTGGGCCGAAAGGCGAAGTGATCGAACCTGCCGCAGGATAGAAGAAGTCACACACTTCATGACATAGCTTAAGCTCCAGGGGCTCCTCTAATGTTTCTTTACCTGATTTTACTACAAATAGATTTTTCGTATCCCAGTTGCAGTACATATCATAAGCAGGTATTCGGGCGATGGAGTCAGAAACTGTCCAGATGCCCATATCGAAAGATTCTTCAGAAAAAATACTATAATCATACGTAGAGGCATCAAACGTACCTCCTACATGACTGTCTTCAAAGTTTTCCCAAGAAGCGGTATCTGCCATTAATTCCAACGCAGATTCTTCATAACCTTGCGCGCACACCACAGTTGCCCCTAAAATCATGGCAAAAGTGACACAAGACGAAAGAAAAGTGCGCAGGTTGTTCATCGGGTGCAAAAATATTCTCATGGTTGTGAGAATTTCATAAAATCTTGTCAACGAAACGTTAATAATGGCATTAACAAATCAAGGATTGGTCGATGAATTAGGGCTTTTTGCCGACGAAAATATTTTTGAGTGAATTAGATTCAGTAGAGACCGTATTTTTGCACCCAGATTTTTAACAAATGAAATTAGACATCCTCGCCATAGCAGCTCACCCCGACGACGTAGAAATTAGTGCAGGTGGTACAGTGCTTCGTGCCATTTCTCAAGGTAAAAAAGTTGGTATAGTGGATCTTACCAGAGGTGAAATGGGCAGTAGAGGTTCAGGAGAGCTTCGCTTGAAAGAGGCTTCGGCGGCGAGCAAGGTGCTCGGCATAGATGCGAGAGAAAATTTGGAGATGGAGGACTGTTTTTTTACTCACAATCCGGAAAACGTAAAACAAATTATTGAAGTTATTCGAAAGTATCGCCCTGAAATCGTATTAACCAATGCACCTTCTGATCGCCATCCGGATCATGGCAAAGCTTCTAAGTTGGTACGTGATGCGTGTTTTTATAGCGGTCTTCGAAAAATAGAGACTGGGCAAGAGCACTGGCGACCTAAGTCAGTGTATATGTTCAATCAAGACTATTACAACAAACCAGATTTTGTAGTCGATGTTACCGAGTTTTGGGATAAAAAGATTGAGGCATTGCTTTGTTATGGCTCTCAATTTTTTAATCCGAATTCAACCGAACCTTCTACACCGATAAGCGGCGTTGAGTTTTTTGATTTTTTAAAATCACGTTGTATGGATTTCGGACGACCTGCAGGGTATCTGCTTGGGGAAGGATTTATTACCGATAGAGTTGTTGGCGTGAAAGATCTGTTTGATTTGGATTGATTATTTCAAAACAGAATGATATACGTCGCTTATCTGGCGACCTATCTGTTTCATTGAAAAAATATCTTTAGCGCTCTCGCTCATTATTTTTCTTTCCATCAAATTGGTTTTCTCAGGCATTTCCAAAATCGCATTGAGGAGCGCTGGTTCGTTTTGCCTCTCGATGAGGATGCCATTCTCTGTGTTGATGTATTCTGGTATTCCGCCTACTCGGGTGCTGATCACATAATTGCCCGAGCTCAATGATTCTACAATTACACATGGGAGATTTTCGTAATTGCTGAATTGAATTAGACAGTGGGATTCATTCATCAATAGTGCGATTTCCTCCCATTTTTTTTCTCCAAAAAAAGTAATAGACTCATTTGGAATGCCAAGCGTATCAGCATATGCGCGCCATTGATCCACTGGGCCATCACCTCCAATTTTAAGGTGAATGTCTTGACGTTGGTCGTAGGCTTTTTTCCAAGTGCGAAGTATCCCGGAGATATTTTTATGTTCGTCGTTAAGAGTGGAAATATGAAGGAATTGATAAGGCTTTTGATTTTTTTCTGTGAAATGAAAAACATCAGTGTTTACCACATTGGGTACGACGATGTAGTTGTTTTTTATACCGAATGTTTGCATGGCTACTGCGAGATCTTTCGATACAGGCATAATCGCGCTTGCCTTTTGTGCCATACGAATTAAATATCTTTTTTGCCAACCTTTGAGTTTGCCACGTTGCGCTTCATGATAACCAGTCCAGTGTTCGGTGAGAACGAATGGAGTCTTGAGTTTGCGAGAAGCTGTAGCGGCCATCCATCCGTCTTTCCAAAGCACATTAGCATGTATAATGTCGAAGCTCAGTTTTTTTTCGTGAGTCAATTTGCGCAGCCCTTTGTAAAACCCGAACACTTTGCCAAACAATGGCCACATGTTCTGGGGATAATAGACCACCAGGGTTTTGATGTTTTCCGTATTGGATTCGTCAAATACAAAACTGCTTGATTTAGTTGGCGATTTGCAGACATAAAGTACATGGACATTATGAAATTCATTCACAGCTTGAGCATGTCGCAGTATGAAATTACCGAGCGTTGGTATTCCTTTATTAGGAAACCAAGATGCTAGAAACAGCACATTCAAGCGGGTTTTGGGACGTTGACTCATTCGGGGAGCAAGGTACAAAGGACTAAAAAGAAAAACATATTTGCATAAGTCGTGAAAAGGTATTTATTTTGCGCCCCTGTTATGGTGGTCGTAGCTCAGCTGGTAGAGCTCCAGATTGTGGTTCTGGCTGTCGTGGGTTCGAGCCCCATCGATCACCCCAAAAGCCGATATCGAAAGATGTCGGCTTTTTTATTTCAAAATACCCAGGACATATTCTTCGATCACTTTATTGGCGGCTGCAAACTGTGAACCACTGAATCCGCTGATATCTGAGTATGTGATCATCTTTTGATATTCGGTGAGCATTGGTCCTGCAATAGGCATGTAACTCCAATGCCACTTTTCTTCTTCATATCCTGTGCGCCCGTTTTTTTTTGAAGTATAGGTCTGAAAGAACCCGAATTGAGCGGCGTTTTTTAACATCCAATCATATAGTTTTTTTCCTTCAGCTTTATCAAAATAGGAATTTTCAAGACTGTTGATGTCGATATCTGTGCCCCAATGATGGCGGGATGTTCCGGGCATTGAGCTGTATTTCATTATTTCTTTTACACGCTGCTGTTCTGGAAATTTCACGTAATCCGAGCGTACCCACTTTTTTTCCCAGATGGTTTTTTGTGCGTCAAAAGTTCGCGTAGCAGAGATGATTTTAATTTGAATGCCCGCTTTAGCTGCGGCATCCGCCATTTTTTCGAATGCTTTATATGCTTCTTTGTTTAAATAAATATTCTTTTTGTCGGTGAATTTCGCGGCAATCAGAGAGAAATTGGTGTCTTTTGCTGGAGTGATTTTTCCTAGAAGCTGTTCTTTAGTAAAGCTCTGTGCCTCGCCGAGTGCGGCGACAATGAAAAAGGCCAGCAGTAACGCTGACCTTTTTATATTTCGTTTTGTTGGAGTCATGTAATGAATTAATGAATGCCCTTTGATGCCAAATATCGTTCCGCATCTAATGCGGCCATGCATCCTGTGCCAGCAGCAGTCACTGCCTGACGGTATGTTTTATCAGCCGCATCTCCTGCCACAAAAACGCCTTCCACATTGGTCTTTGATGTTCCGGGCACATTGAGGATGTATCCTGTCTCATCCATATCGATCCAAGGCTTAAACACGTCGGTATTGGGCTTGTGACCAATCGCGACGAAGAATCCGGTGATATCGATTTTACGCTCTTCACCTGTCTTGTTGTTGACAAACAATGCACCTTCAACTCCGTGTTCGCCCAGTATTTCTTTTGTTTCGGTATTCCACAAAACTTCGATGTTTGCTGTTTGTTCCACGCGATGTTGCATCGCTTTTGAGGCGCGCATTTTATCGCTGCGCACGATCATATATACTTTCTTGCAGAGTTTCGCGAGGTAAGTTGCCTCTTCAGCAGCAGTGTCACCTGCACCGACAATTGCTACGTCTTGTCCGCGGTAGAAGAAGCCGTCACACACTGCACAAGCACTCACGCCGCCGCCCGCTTCACGGAGTCTCGTCTCACTTGGTAGGCCGAGCCATTTTGCCGAAGCACCAGTAGAGATAATAATTGTATCTGCTGAAACGGTATGTTTACCATTGTCAATTTCAACGAAATGCTTTGGTCCACTGAAGTCAACTTTGGTAACAAAGCCAGTGCGAATATCCGTTTCGAATCTCTTTGCTTGGTTCATTAAGTCTTCCATCATTTTTGGTCCGTGAACCCCGTCTGGATATCCTGGAAAATTGTCGACATCTGTTGTGTCCATGAGTTGTCCGCCAGGCTGCATTCCTTGGTACATCAATGGTTTCATGTCTGCACGGGCAGCGTAAATGGCAGCAGTGTATCCAGCAGGACCGCTACCAATGATGAGGCATTTTACATGTTCTTTTGCTTCGCTCATGTTTGATTTTTTTTATTGGCGACAAATATACATCAGCACGAAAATCACAACTTGTGCTGAAAGTCACCTTAATTGTTTTCCTAACTAAAATTTTTTATAGACCTAACGAAATCTTCAAGAACTCATCCCAAAGGATGTCTTCCGGCGGCTGGGCCACGATGCATACCGGCGTCTTTTTTACGGGATGCATGAATTCTATTTTACGCGCATGCAGGTGAATGCTTGCGTTTTCATTGGTGCGACGGCTTCCATATTTGATGTCTCCTTTGATGGGGCATCCTAGGCTGCTTAGAGTAGCTCTGATTTGATGGTGTCGTCCTGTTTTTGGATAAACCTCCAAAAAAGTATAGTTGTCGCCTTGGCCTATGACTTTGTAGCTCAATTCAGATTCTTTTCTATTGGCCGCGGGTTCATTAAAAGCAAACGTTTTATTCTGCTTTTCATCTTTCCACAAATAGTTGATAACCGTTCCCTCTTGTTGTGGTGGCATCCCTTTTACCACGGCCCAATATGTTTTCTTTACCTCACGAAATTTGAACATATTGGTGAGGCGATTGAGTGCTTTTGTGGTCCTGGCATATAATACCACTCCGCTTACCGGGCGGTCAAGGCGGTGCACCGTACCTATAAAAGCAAGACCTGGTTTGTTGTATTTGTATTTAACATAGCCTTTCACCACTTCGCAAAGGGTGGTGTCTCCAGATATATCACTTTGAATGATGTCGGAGTTGCGCTTATTGATTGCGATGATGTGATTGTCTTCGTAGAGCACGCGAATGTTGTCGACGTTGCTCATTACGATAGGTTCTTTGGGAACCGTAATCCAGTCGCGACGAGCGTTCTGGGATTCGTTATTTTCCATTACTTATAATTAAAATATGCGATCTGAGACCGCTTCGTTTCACTTCTTAATATTGTTCCGATGCATTCGGAAAGTCTTTGCTTTTCACGTCTTTCACGTATTGCTCTACTGCTCCTATCATCAATTCACCTGCGTTGAGATATCTTCTCAAAAAGCGTGGAGAAAATTCTTGGGTTATGCCGAGCATATCGTGAAGCACAAGCACTTGTCCGTCTACATCTGCTCCTGCACCAATTCCGATAACGGGAACGGTAACAGATGCGGCCACTTTGGCGGCAAGCGCTGCGGGAATCTTTTCGAGCACAATAGCAAAACAGCCGCACTCGTCCAATAGTTTTGCATCGCTCAAAAGTCGATCAGCTTCTTCTTGTTCTTTTGCTCTAACTTGATATGTTCCGAATTTGTAAATGCTTTGCGGGGTGAGACCCAAGTGACCCATAACAGGTATTCCTGCTGTGAGAATGCGTTGGATGGAATCTTTAATTTCTTCTCCACCTTCCATTTTTACCGCATGACCACCTGTTTCTTTCATAATTCTAATGGCCGAATTGAGGGCTTCTTTCGAGTTGCCTTGATAAGAACCAAAGGGCATATCTACGACCACCAAACTTCTTTTTGCCGCGCGCACCACGCTTTGGGCGTGATAGATCATTTGATCAAGGGTAATAGGCAAAGTGGTTTCATGACCAGCCATCACGTTGGAGGCAGAGTCGCCAACGAGTATGACGTCGATGCCTGCCATATCCACAATCTTCGCCATGGAGAAGTCATAGGCTGTTAACATGGATATTTTTTCACCCCGATTCTTCATTTCCTGAAGGGTATTGGTGGTGATGCGTTTTATTTCCTTGTGTGACGACATGGGGCAAATATAGACATTCAATCATTTAAGTGAGGAACTACTCTTTTTTCAAGAACAATATCTTCATTAATAATTCGTTGCAAATGAGCAGTTCAAGGAAAATTTTCTTACATTGCCACTATGAAACCTTCAATCAACTTACTGTACGCAGTATTGTTTCTTATTGTCTTTTCCGCGTCTTGCAAGAAGGAAAAAGAAGAGGTCGTCTTCACAGGAAATGATATACCTGAGTATAACGAAGTGCCGAGACTTCTCATTGAGAATTATGTCAATCGTTTGTTTATTGATCTTATTGGTAGAGAACCAACGGATGCAGAGATGGATGCCGAAGTGAATGTGCTACGTGCTTCTAATGCATCTCGGGATTCGCGTTTAGCTTTAGTTGAAAAAATTATGAATTCTACCAGTCCAATTCCTGGGGATGGTTCATATCGTGAGGCGTACGTTCGCAAGTTTTATGAAGACCAAAAAGGCAGATTTATTGAGGGAGCATCAGATGGTGCAATTACAGGGGAGTATGATTTGTATCGTTTTCTCGCATATCAGGACAGTATTCAGGGAAATACTTTAGCTTATCAACTTTTGACATTGGAAGCTAATAAGCTAAAAGCTGTTTTGGACAGCAGAGCTCAATTGATGAATGGTGAAATTCTATTTGAGGAAATGTGTAAAAGAATGATGTTTAATTCTTTTTACGATGAAATTAATATGAACACTTTCAATTTCATCAATGCGTCGTTTGACGACTGTTTTGCGAGATTTCCGACACAAGCTGAATATGAAGGTGTGGAAGATGCTATTGAGTTTAATGGCTCTGGAAGTTTATTCGGTAATGCTGTAAGCAGCAAAACAGAATACCTAGATGTATTGGTTCAATCCAACGAATTTGATGAAGGTTTTGTGCGCTGGGTTTATTTTGCCCTGTTAGCTCGGGAGGCAAGTTCGACAGAGGTTTTTTCAAGGGTTCAAATCTTTAGACAAGGTTCGAATTATTCGGGTGTGCAAAAAGAAATTCTAATATCTGATGAGTATGCAGGATTCTAATTACAAACAATTGGTAGAAGGCGATTCAAAATTGGGTCGTTTGGCATTGCTGGCTACGGCTACAGCCGCCGCACTGGCCTCTTGTAAAAAAGAACAGGAAGGTGTTTTTGAATTAAATGAAGTCGAATTGTATGACAGTAGCGCAGATAAAGTGCGCATGAAATCGAATGAACAATTCGTTTCAATTCTCTTCACGAATCTTTTTCAAACAGGAATTTCAACGGATATTGTTTTTGAACTCAATCAATGTTTTATGAGTATTGGAGATCAAGAGTTGGCGAGAGAGGTATTGATTTCAAATCTTTTTAACACAAGCAATGTGCAGCTTCCCACGCAGGAGGAAATGCTGGCTAATTTGGATGGCTTTATTGAAGATACTTATAAGCGATTTTTTGTGCGTTTGCCTTCGGAAGGGGAGAAGACATGGGTGAAAAATTTTATTTCAAATAACCCATATATGTCACCTGAATTGGTGTATTTCAGTTTCGCATTAAGCAACGAATATTTATACTATTAAACCTGCATACATGATCAGAAGAGATTTTATAAAGAAGACAGCATTGACCTCAGCAGGAGCTTTGGTCGCGCCCTATATCCTTCCGAGCGGGAGATTGTTTGCAGGTACCGGCAGCAGAAGTGCCAATCACGTGGTGTTGGTGATGTTTGCCGGAGGTGTGCGTCACCAGGAAAGTGTGGGTATGCGCTACATCGACGGAAGTCAACCCGGAGAAACAGAGGCGGGAAATATCATGTATAATATGTTGTCGGGCACATCCCCTGATTCTAAAATTGCTTTTGGAACAGGAGACAATGGTTCAATTCCCATTCCACCAATATTGTCAATACCTCTTGCTACCCAAGGTAAATTATATACCGAGGTACGTGCACTAAGCGCTGGGCACTATGGTGGGCTTAACTCCATTATTCAAGGTACAGATTTTTCAGGACAAGGATTAAAAGAACGTCCGATTAATCCAACCATCTTCGAGTATTTGCGAAAGCACCTAAATCTGAATGCTACTGATACTTGGTTTGTCGGTAACTCAATCGGCGGTTCACTACCACTTCTCAACTATAGCAGTCATCCGGAGTATGGGATCAAATACGGAGGGAATTTCTTTGCACCGCTCATCACCTTCGGTTCACAAGGACAAGAGTATTTGGGAAATGCAAAAGTTTATCATCCGGAAAATGAGCTTTCTCCAATGTATCAGTTGAAGGTGTTTTTGGATAATAATTTTGCGAATAATGGTCGCGTATTAGATTCCCTTGGAAATACTCCCGAAGAAAAGCAATCGATAAAATTATTTATGGATAGTATGTATGATAAAGTACAAAGCGGAACTTTATCATTACCTCCTATCACTGATAATGGTGATACAGCGACTGTTGGATTTGCAGCAGAACTTTTAAGTTGGTTCAAACCAAGTTTCAGCGTTGTTAATCTTAGCGCTGTTGATACATGTCATAGCAGCTACAGCGGATATTTGCAAGCGTTACACCGTGCGGATCATGCGGTGGGTTGGTTATGGAATTATGTGCAAACTCAAATTCCAGAAATGGCTGGCAACACTACTTTTATTTGTGTTCCAGAGTGCGGAAGAAATCTTCAAGCCAATTCGATTGTAGATGAAAATAATTGGTATGCTTACGATCATAGCGACCAAAATGCGCTACGTGTATTTTCACTGTATGTAGGACCTGGCTTTGCGCCTGCGGTAATTGGTTCTGAAAATAATCCTGTCGGTCAGGTGACTGATGCTATGCTTACTGCAGCTGAGGTTCTTGGTATTCCAGCGTCGCAGTACAATACTTGGAATCTGGCAGCTGGTACGATGTCTAGATTAAATGATTAATGATGATGAACCTGAGAAAATTTATAATTCAAGGATTGACTTTTTTTGTTTTAAGCATGTTTTTATTTCAAGCATGTAAGACAGAGGAGTTGAAAAATCCGTACGATGAAATTGAGCGCGGCGGTATAACAGGCGGCACCCAATTAGCAGGACTTCCTGACACCAATTTTGCATGGCTTCATGAGAAGATTTTTAGACCGACTTGCGCGAATAGCGGGTGTCACGATGGAACATTTGAACCAGAATTTAGAACGATTGCTGGCGCATACAACTCACTGGTAAATCATCCTGTGATAGCCAATAATCCTGCGATGAGTTTTGAGTATCGTGTTGTGCCCGGGAATGCCGGAGCGAGTTGGCTGCACGAGCGCATCACAACAGAAGTAGAAAATACAAGCGGGCGTATGCCTCTTTATCCCGCGGACACCTTGCCTGATTGGATTGCAAATAAAAATCTATATATCCAAAAAATTACCGACTGGATTAATAATGGAGCAAAGGATATGTACGGTAATGCCGCGCCGGTGGCAGGAGGTAATGCTGCGCCTTTGGTGTACGGAATGAATATTTATCCTGCAGGAAATACAACAACAGCATTTCAACGTGACGCCAACTCCTCGCTTCCTCCGGGGTCGCTACTGGTATCTCCAACACTAGTAGATGTATGGCTGGTCGCATTCGACGACAACGCAGGCTTTACCAATTTTTCTTCTTTCAGTATTAAAATGTCATCAAGCCTTAGTGACTTTAGTAATTCTGTTGAGATTCCATGTGTGTTGAGCGCGCCTGTTTCAGGTCCAGATTTCACCGGCAATCCAGCCAATTTTTATTATAAGGCTACTTTGGATTTGACAGGAATTCCTGTTGGTGAGACGCGTTATTTGAGAGCATACGTGAGCGATGGTGTAACGCCGTTGCCTACAGAAGTGCCTAATGCATCGTCAAATTATTTTTGGTATTTACTTTTTTCAATGAAGATGATATGAGGAATATAAGTCTTTTGGTAATAGTAGTTTTGGGACTTTCTTGCAAAAAAGAAGAACCCGATCCTGTGGCACCCATTTTAACTTATGTCTCCACCAGTGACACGGAAGTGGAGAGTTTTAATAATCAAGTGAGGGTTGTTTTTTCTTATGAAGATTTTCAAGGAGATCTTGGCAATGAGGATCCAGATATTCTCTCGTTAAGAATTAAAGATGCGCGATTGCAGAACCCAGATTTATATCATATACCACCGATGACTCCTAACAATGAGGAGCTAAGAATAAAGGGAAACTATGAGGTTGTTTTGAATACATTATTTTTATTGGGTAATGGTGCAAGTGAGACTACTAAATTCTCGATTCAAGTTCGTGATAGGGCAGGAAATTGGAGCAATACAATTGAGACTTCTGTAATAACAATTACTCCTTAACCGAGCGTTCATTCGGTTTGATATATGCAAGGAAAAATTTGGAACATATCATGGATATTACTTTTTGTACTTTTTACAAAAAGCATGGTTGCTCAAGAGCTTCCTGAATACAATATGTCCGATACCACACTCACTGATTGTAAAGGTGTTTTGTATGACAGCGGTGGTGAGTTTGGAAATTATGATGAAAACGAAAATCTTACGCTTACAATTACCACAGGTGGTCCAATTACAATTATATTTCAAGGTGTTTTTTCTATAGATACAGGTTATGATTTTTTGTTTGTCTATAATGGGACGAGCTCTGCAGCACCATTGCTTGGACAGTTTACAGGAATCACATTACCCCCGACTCTTACTGCAAGTTCTGGTTCGATAACGTTTGTTTTTACATCGGATAATTCTCTTAGTAGTGGTGGTTTTACGCTAGAATGGGAAACAGAAGTGCCGCCACCCATTCCTCCCACAACAGCTGTGAATCCAATACCTGCTTGCTTCAGCAATCAAGTGCAAGTGAATTTTAGTTACGATTTATTTTGCGATTGGCTGGTGCCGGCAGTCTTCGAAGTGGAGCGTGATGGTGTTGCCATTGCAGTAGAAGATGTTACCTACACTTGTCCAGACGATAGCGCAGGTTTTGTGACCCTAACATTAGGCGAGGAATTGGACGCTAACTGCACATACGCTGTTATTCTTAATATTAGCATTCCTGATATCTGTGGCACATTCTATCCATTCATCATCAATACAAGTTTTCTCGTAGATACATGTCCTGTAGAAGGAGCTATAGTGGCGGAAGAGGAAGTGATATGTCCGGGCAATTGCACCTCGATTGAATTCGTGAGTCAAAGCTGCAGTGGTTTGACATATTCCTGGAATAATGGATTACCGTCGTCAGCAGGACCTTTCAATGTTTGTCCAAACGTGACTACCACTTACACCGTTACTGTGACGGAAACTACGACTGGAAATGTTGATACTTTTAATTTCACTCTAGAAGTCAGCAGCTCTCAAATTATCACTCCCGATCAAACGATATGTCAAAGTATTGATGCCTTTGAATTAGAAGCGGGCATTGAAGGTGTATGGGATGGTCTAGGTATTGAAGATGAAGTGACAGGATTGTTTGAACCCGACTCGGCGTTTGCGGGCGTGAATGTGATTTACTTCGAAGCCTTGGGATGTTTAGATTCCGTACTCATCACGATTACTCCAATTTCTACGGACAATAATACTGCTGCTTGTCCTGGAACCGCACCGTTTCAGTTGAACGCAGAACCTGTCGGCGGCGTATGGACAGGGCCTAATACTACAAGTACTGGGGTATTCGATCCCGTTGCGGAAGGTTCGTATGTGGTTTTTTATGAAGTGAATGGATGCACAGATAGCGTGAACGTGAATGTTGGTGATTTCGTCGGGCCGTTCACATTTGATACCCTTTGTCAATCTGTTTGGTTTGATACCTTGGTGTTCTCTCCCTATGGTGGTTATTGGGAAGGCGTAGGCATAGTTGATTCTTTGAACGGTATTTTTTCTCCCGAAAATTCTCCTGCAGGTGATGTGACTTTCACTTATATAATTAATGGATGTCAACAAGAATATACAGGTTTTATTAAGGAAATATATGCGGGTGATCGCTTTCATACTGCCTGTCCACTTGAGGATCCACAGGTGTTTTATGATGATCCCCCCGTGCCCGCAGGAGGCGTGTGGAGTGGGCCCGGCTTGGTTGATACTTCCACAGGATTGTTTGATCCAGGACTAGTTGAGGATGGGAGTTATAATGAACTTTTATATACTGTACCGAATGGATGCTCGGATACGATGTATATCTATGTCAGGTTAACAAGTATAGGTTTGCCATTTGCTGATTTTTGTTTGAACGACGATGCATTTATTCTCAATGAGGATAACGTTCAGAACGACCCATCTTGGGGTGGCGAGTGGACGGGCAATGGTGTATCTTACCAAAATGATAATTGGCAATTCTCACCTGCCGCCGGTGGTACTGGAAATTATTATATTTATTACACGCGCAATACTTGTACTGACTCTTTGGAAGTGACCGTATATCCGACTCAAATTTCACCCAATCAAGCTACTTTCTGTTATACCGATAATGTCACCACGTTTGGTGCGGGCGTACAATCCGGTGGAACGTGGAGTGGGTCGGGGATCATTGATTCGGTGAATGGTACTTTTGATCCAGGTGCTTCAGAAGGAGGCACGTATTATGTGTATTGGACTACTCCCGCGGGCTGTTCAGATTCTATCAATGTTACCGTCGAAATTCTTGAAGAGATTCAGATTCAAGGTTTACAAAATACATATTGTTTTTTGGACTCAAACTACGTTGTAGTAACAACACCCGAAGGAGGTGTTTTCACAGGTCCTCAAACGGATGGTTTTTTCAATCCGTCAGTGCACGGGCCTGGTACGTATGAGTTCACGTATTTTTATGAAGGCATCGCTTGCAGCGGTGGTGATACGGTGACCGTTTCTGTTTATCCAGAGTTAGAGACAGAATTTACCGTTTCAGATACTACGCTGTGCGACGGCAGCGCAGCCGTGATGACCGTCGTTGCGAATGGAGGTAATCCTAATTTTAACTACACCTATACATGGAGTAATGGTGGTTTTCCTGTCAATACACAGACTTTCAGCCCGCAGTCTAGTACGACGGTTTCAGTAACGGTAGAAGATGGTTGTTCGGAACCGAGCGTTCATTCGGTATTCTTGGAAGTGCTGCCACCCATTCCTTTTGAGATATTGACGAGCGATACGTTGTGTTTTGGAGAGACGGGCACGGCTCAGGTGGTATATCTGGAAGCGGGCAATTACATCACCACTTGGAACGGTGAGTCAGGCAGTGAGAGTGCTTCGGCCCTTGCGGGACAGGCATTGAATTTAGAAATGGAAAATGTGGATACAGGATGTACAGAGAATGAAACAGTTTTAATCCCTTCTTATCCACCTATTATTGCTAATTTTTCAATCAATCCAAATTTGGAGTGTATTCCATTTTCGGAAAGACAGAATGTACAATTCATTGATGTGAGTCAGAATGCAGTGAGTGGAGAGTGGTCGTTGGGTGATGTGGTAATTCCTTACAGCGTGGGCAGCACGCCCACCTTGAGCGCAACGGGCGCTGGGCAAACATTGGTGAGTCTTATTGTTTTCAATCGAGGTGGGTGCAGTGATACGGCATTTGCTACCGTGTGTATTCTACCAGCGGATCCTGTTTTTATTCCAGAAATTTTTTCACCCAATGAAGACGGAAATAATGATGTCTTTTTTGTGAGAGGAGTTGGGATAACAGAATTGGACTTGGAAATATACAGTCGTTATGGTCAGCGCATGTTCAAATCTACCAATCCCAAGGAGGGCTGGGATGGACGCACGGCGGGCACAATTGCACCCAGCGGCAGTTATATCTATCGCGCTGTAGTGAAACTCAATGATGGAAGTGTACAGGAGTTAAATGGCGAAGTCACCCTCATCAGGTGACCTCGCGCATGTTGTTAGTGAATGTAATTGAGAACGTTTATTTCAATGTAGAAGGGCAGACGTAATTTGTTTTTTCCATATTCGTCTTTGCAATAGCTGCAAAACCGCCTTCTACTTCGGTGAAATTATTCCAGCCTCTTGACTTCAAAATAGAAGCTCCAATCATGCTGCGATAGCCGCCAGCACAGTGAATGAAGAAGTGTTTGTCTTTTGGGAAAGAAGCGAGGTGGTCATTGATAAAATCCAAGGGTACATTTTCTGCAGCAACGAGATGTTCGGCATCAAATTCAGAACCTCTTCTAAGATCAATGATTTTGTCTTGATTATTTTTCCATTCTTGTTCGAATGTCGGAGCATCGATGCGGCGGATGGTTTCATAAGGGCGGCCATCTTTTTTCCAAGTGTCGAATCCACCCTTTAAAATGCCTACTACATTGTCGTATCCAATGCGAGCCATGCGGATAAGAGTTTCTTCTTCTTTACCAACGTTAGTAATGAGAAGAATTTGTTGGTTTACGTTGGGAACGAGGGCGCCGAGCCAGGGAGCGAATTGTCCATCGAGACCAATGTTGATACTGCCGGGCACGAAACCTTTATGAAATTCAGAAGCATCTCTGGTGTCTAGGATTACGGCTTCTGTTTCTGCGTAAACCAATTCGAATTCGGTTGGAGAGAGTTTTTTATTGCCTCTATCCAACACTATTGTCACGCTCTCATATCCTTTTTTGTTGAGTGCTGCATTTTGCGGAAAGTAGCCGGGAGGAGGCAAAAGTCCTTCTGTTACTTCATTCACGAATTCTTGTTCTGTCATATTCGCGCGCAGTGCGTAGTTATTTGCTTTTTGCTCGCCGATGGTAGAGACGGTTTCTTTGCTCATGTTTTTTCCACAAGCGCTACCTGCGCCATGACCGGGATAAACAATTACTTCATCATTCAAGGTCATCACTTTGTTGCGGAGCGAATGATAGAGTGTTGCGGCCAATTCCTCCATCGTCATTTGTGCAGCCTTTTGCGCGAGGTCTGGTCGGCCGACATCACCAATGAATAGAGTGTCTCCTGTGAATACGGCGTAGTCCACACCGTTTTCGTCTTGTAGCAAGAAGCACGAACTTTCCATGGTGTGGCCGGGAGTGTGAAGGACTTTGATGCTCGCATCACCGAGAGGCAGTACCTCATTATCAGTTGCAACGAATGCATCAAACTCTGGTTTGGCAGTTGGACCAAATACAATTTGTGCGCCTGTAGCTTTAGCGAGGTCGAGGTGACCGCTTACGAAATCGGCGTGAAAGTGCGTCTCGAGGATGTATTTAATTTTAACTCCATCTTTTTCTGCACGATCGAGGTAAGGTTGAATTTCTCGCAGTGGGTCTACTATAGCGGCTTCGCCGTTGGAAGTGATGTAATAGGCGCCGTGGGCCAGACATCCGGTGTAAATCTGTTCGACTTTCATGGGATTGCTTTATATAATTTTATTATTAAAGCAAATTTCTATCAACTCAGATTTGTATTGGGTGATTTGAGTTACATAGTCGATCGGAAAAGTATGACAATGGTCAGGGAGGTAAGGGGTTATGGATAATTGATTCCCCCACACTAAACCTCAGATAATCTTCGTTATATTTGGGTCATTGAACAGCCATGAGGAAACCAAAGCTTTTACTAGTACTATTATTCATTTGCTTTGCACACTTCGCGGATTCGCAAGACGCTTCCTTTAGTCAGTTTTATCAAATAGGTCATTGGTACAATCCCGCTCGCGTGGGTTCTATGGAACAGGATATCAAGGCAGGTATTCATTATCGCAGGCAATGGACCACAGGGCTTAATGGTTTTCGTACCAATGGATTTAACGGAGAATTTAAAGCGAACAAAATACCATTCGCAGCCGGTATCGTGGTGATCGATGATCGTGGTGGAAATGCAGATTTAAAAACATTTCAAGCGCTTGCTTCAGGTTCGTACACCGTCAAAATAGACCGTTTCAGCATTCTCTCAGCAGGCTTTCAATTGGGTTTTGTGCAGCGCAGCATTGAAATGAGCGAACTCTCTTGGGATGCCCAATACAACGGGTATCAATACGACCCATCATTGGATAATAAAGAGCGTCAATTTAGCGATCAGTCAGGTGTTCGAATTGACTTGGGCGCCGGTCTGTTTTATCGTGCGGATTATTATGTGAAGCGCTTGCGCTGGGGCGCTGGATATGGATTCAAACATCTAGGACAAGAACAAACTTTTTTACAAAATGGAACCGATCGTCTTGGTTTGAGGCACTCGTTCATAGGTTTTGCTGAAAAAGATTTCGAGCGTTTTACAGGAAGGCTGGATATTCTCTTTCAACGTCAGCGCAGTGCTATTGAATTGGTGGTCTTTGGGCGCGGCGAATACCGATTTGGCAGTGATTCTCGATATACCAAAGAGAATAATTCTTCGGCAATCTATGCCGGCTGCGGACTTCGCAATACAGGAATGATCATTCCCATGGTCGGATTTGAATGGGAACGAAAAGTTGACATTGGCGTCACGTATGATATCATGCTTCCTGGAATCTCCGATGTCACGGGTTTTACAGGCGGTCCGGAGTTTTGTCTCATCTATCGTTATCGCACCGATAAGCGCATCAAGATTTATTGATCTTTTCCTCGTTGCATTGTCAGCAATTTCCATTTTTATGTGCATGGATGCGCGCACGAATCCATTTCTTTTGAAGAAAAATTAGGATATGTCTGCATTTGAAATTGTAGGTGGAAATAAATTGAAGGGAGAAGTGATCCCGCAAGGCGCCAAAAATGAGGCGTTGCAAGTGATATGCGCAGTATTGCTCACTGCCGAAAAGGTGGATATGAGCAATATTCCCGAAATCATCGACGTGTTGAAGTTGATTGACCTTTTGAAAGACATGGGTGTGAAGGTGGAGAAGTTGGGCAAAGGGCATTACACGTTTCAGGCAGATGCCGTGGATTTGGAGTTTTTGAAAACTGCTGATTATAAAAAGAAGGCCGCGGCTTTGCGCGGATCGATTATGGTGGTAGGGCCACTACTGGCGCGCTACGGCCGTGGATACATTCCGAAGCCAGGTGGTGATAAAATTGGTCGCCGTCGTTTGGACACCCACTTCTTGGGATTTCAATCCTTGGGCGCCAAGTTTCATTACGATGCAGGAGATAGTTTTTACAGCGTAGAGGCATCCAATCTCAAGGGCACATACATGTTGCTCGATGAGGCCTCGGTAACAGGTACTGCGAACATCGTGATGGCCGCGTGCATGGCAGAAGGCGTGACGACTATCTACAATGCAGCTTGTGAACCTTACTTGCAGCAATTGTGCGAAATGATCAATCGCATGGGCGGGAAGATCACGGGAGTAGGTTCGAATTTATTGCGTATTGAGGGCGTATCTAAATTGGGCGGTTGCACACACCGTTGTTTGCCCGATATGATCGAAATCGGTAGCTTTATAGGAATGGCAGCAATGACGGGTGGTGAAATCACCATCAAGAATGTTGGCTACGATCATTTGGGAATTATTCCAGAAGTCTTCCGTAGAATGGGCATTACCGTAGATCGTCGTGGAGATGACATATTCATTCCATCACACGATCATTATGAAATAGACACTTTCATTGACGGTTCGATTATGACCATCAGCGACGCTCCGTGGCCTGGATTTACACCCGATTTGATTTCGATAGCACTGGTTACTGCCACCCAAGCGAGAGGCAGCGTTCTCATTCACCAAAAAATGTTTGAGAGTCGTTTGTTTTTTGTAGATAAACTCATCGACATGGGTGCGCAGATCATCTTATGCGATCCGCACAGAGCTACGGTGATTGGTCTCGATCGACAGGCGAGCCTGAAAGGGGTGACCATGACATCTCCGGATATCCGAGCTGGTGTGAGTCTTTTGATTGCGGCACTAGGGGCAAAAGGAAAGTCGACCATTTACAATATTGAGCAAATAGACCGCGGCTACCAAGACATTGAGGCCAGACTTCAAGCTTTGGGAGCTGACATCAAGAGGATAGGATAAATTGGAATCATGTTTTGGCAAAGTATTTGGCTTGCCGCGACCCGAATAAAAATTGTATTTTTAACCCCAAATAAGAAAACATGAAGAAAGTATTGATTGCAGCCATGATGTGTGTTACGGCCCTGGCTGTTGTGAGCTTTACACCATCTGATGCGCCTGTAGCGGCTAATAAGGCTGTTGTAAAGACCAGAGGTCTTGCAGTAGGCACTAATATCGGTGATGTTGCCCCCGAAATTGTGATGGCAGGAGTTGATGGCAAAATGTTAAAACTGAGCAGTCTCAAGGGCAAGCTTGTTTTAATTGACTTCTGGGCATCATGGTGTGGACCATGTCGTCGCGAAAATCCAAATGTGGTGAGTGCATATCAGAAATATAGTAAGGCTAAATTCAAGTCTGCCAAAGGATTTGACATTTTTTCAGTGTCGCTCGACAACACTGCAGAGGCTTGGAAAGCGGCCATTGCAAAAGATGGTCTCGTTTGGAAAAATCACGTGGGTGATTTGAAAGGTTGGAATAATGCGGCAGCAGCTATTTATGGCGTACGTAGCATTCCAATGAGCTTTTTGATTGATGAAAAAGGTGTGATTGTAGCGAAAAACCTCCGTGGTTTAGAATTACACAAAAAGATAGATGAATACGTGAAAAGTCTTTAAGACAAGCGCATATTCGGTAGATTTGCCGCCTCCTTCGGGAGGCGGTTTTTTTTGCTTCTGACAATATGACCATCAAAGCCGCCTTGGCAAAATACTTGACGACCGCGGGCGGATTAATTTCAAGAGTTATGAAAAGTGAGGAATTAGAAGAACAAGACAAGCCAGCTACTGAAGCTGCCGCAGAGAATACGGAAGAAACAAGTGGCACTGCGCCTGAAGCTGCCTCAGCTGAGAACCCTTCTGAACCAACGATTGAGGAAGACGAATTGACCAAGGCCAAACGCGAATTGGCAGAGTGGAAAGACAAGTATATGCGCCTGTTTGCTGAGTTTGATAATTTTAGAAAACGAAACGCAAAAGAGCGCATCGAATTGATTAGTTCTGCTGCAGGCGATATCATCAAAGAAATGCTTCCAGTAATTGACGATTTTGATCGTGCCATCAAGGCCAACGAGACTTTGGAAGATGTAGCGGTCATAAAAGAAGGGTTTACGCTCATTCATAACAAAATGTATAAGAAATTAGAGTCGAAAGGGTTGAAACCCATCGACGCCACGGGCAAACCTTTTGACACCGATTATCATGAAGCAATCACGAGCATTCCTGCACCGAGTGAGGATTTGAAAGGTAAGGTGGTGGACGAAGTGGAGAAAGGCTATTTGCTCCATGAAAAAGTATTGAGATTTTCTAAAGTTGTAATTGGTCAATAGACCGTTGAGACATGGCAAAAAGAGATTATTACGACGTACTGGGTGTATCCAGAAGTGCTTCGGAGGCTGAGATAAAAAAGGCTTACCGCATGTTGGCTTTGAAATATCACCCGGACAAGAATCCTGGAAATAAAGAGGCAGAGGAAAAATTCAAAGAAGCTGCAGAAGCCTACGATGTGCTGAGCAGTCCTGAGAAAAAACAGCGTTATGATCAGTTCGGTCATGCTGGAATGGGCGGCGGAGGCGGATATGGCGGCGGCCACATGAATATGGATGATATCTTCTCTCAGTTTGGAGATATCTTCGGTAGTGCATTTGGTGGCGGTTTTGGTGGTGGATTTGGCGGTTCAAGCCAAGGACGTCGTGTGAAAGGATCGAACCTGCGCATCAAAGTGAAGTTGAATCTTGAAGAGATTGCAGGTGGTACAACGAAAAAGATAAAAGTATTCAAATTGGTAAATGCCGATGGTGTCAGTTATGATACTTGTGGCATTTGTCGTGGCGCTGGTCAAGTGCGACGCGTTCAAAATACCATTCTTGGGCAGATGCAAACAACGAGCACCTGTCCCACTTGTCACGGAACGGGCAAGACCATCAAGAACAAACCAAAAGATAGCGACGAACACGGACAGAAGCGCCAGGAGGAGTTGATTGAAATCAATATACCAGCGGGCGTAGGTGATGGCATGACCTTGAATGTGGCAGGAAAGGGCAATGCTGGACCCTTTGGTGGTGTGCCCGGAGATCTCTTAGTACAAATCGAAGAAGAAGAGCATCCATTCTTGAAGCGCGATGGAGTGAATTTATATTATGATCTCTATGTGAATTTTGCTGACGCGGCTTTGGGGGCGAATGCAGAAATACCATTGGTAAAAGGCAAAGCTCAAATCAAATTAGAGCCCGGCACACAGAGTGGAAAAATATTGCGATTGAAGGGCAAAGGATTGCCAGAGGTGAATGGATACGGCACGGGAGATTTATTGGTAAACATCAACGTCTGGACGCCAACGCGTTTATCAGATGAAGAGAAGAAGATATTGGATAAACTCCGCGTCGCTCCCAATTTCCAACCAAGCCCTTCCGGCAAAGACAAGAGCTTTTTCCAGAAGGTGAAGGAGATGTTTGGGTAGGGGAGTAGGAGTATGAGGATGAGTAGGAGTATGAGGATGGGGGAGCGACTAGTTAAATTCTGAATTCCGAATTAATCTCTGTTCTTTGTTCTTATCTAGTAACTAGTCACTAGTATCTAGTCGTTAGTCACTAGTATCTGTAAACTATCCAACCACTGGTTTTTACTTATCCATTGAGCGGTGTAGGAGCCGGCGGGG